>NZ_CAXAOU010000005.1:0-367983 GCF_963970465.1 Pseudomonas sp. RL_5y_Pfl2_69
CAGGCAGATTCCTAGGTATTACTCACCCGTCCGCCGCTCTCAAGAGAAGCAAGCTTCTCTCTACCGCTCGACTTGCATGTGTTAGGCCTGCCGCCAGCGTTCAATCTGAGCCATGATCAAACTCTTCAGTTCAAACATCTTTGGGTTTTTAAGAAACCCTAAACTTGGCTCAGCAATCGTTGGTTACATCTTTGATTTCTCGCGGAGTAACTTGTGATGCTGATAATCTTGTTGACTATCAGTCTGACTCCACAAGCACCCACACGAATTGCTTGATTCAGTTGTTAAAGAGCGGTTGGTTAGCTTTCGCTGAACCGAGGCGCGCATTCTACAGCAGCCTCTGTTGCTGTCAAGCGGTTATTTTAAGATGTTTTCAAAGTTTCCTCTGTAACATCAACCACTTGCGCTTTCGATCTCTCGTTAGCGGGAGGCGAATTCTACAGCGTTACACGCTGCTGTCAACACCTCATTTCCTGCTTCGATGACTTGAAGCTGACACTGCCGAAAACCAATCCAACTCATTGAAACTCAAGGAGTTTTACGTTTCGACTGCGCCGGAAGTGGGCGCATTATAGGCCGTCACAATTCTGGGTCAAGCACTTGTTTCACATTTCTGTCATATAACCTTTAAAGCCCCTAAAAGCAGAGGCCAGCCTGACGGCTGGCCTCTCTTCTTCTATATAGAGCTACCGCCAGCCTTACAGGCTCGGAAAGGCAAACTGCGATGCCTCATGGCTGGCCCGCTGCGGCCAGCGCTGGGTGATTGCCTTGCGACGCGTGTAAAAGCGCACACCGTCCGGGCCATAAGCATGCAAATCGCCAAACAGCGAACGCTTCCAGCCGCCGAAGCTGTGATAGGCAACCGGCACAGGCAACGGAACGTTCACCCCCACCATGCCGACTTCAATTTCATCGCAGAACAAGCGAGCCGCCTCGCCATCGCGAGTGAAGATACAGGTGCCGTTGCCGTACTCGTGATCATTGATCAGTTGCATTGCCTCTTCCAGGCTCTTGACCCGCACGATGCACAACACCGGACCGAAGATTTCTTCTTTATAGATACGCATCTCAGGCGTCACGCGATCAAACAGGCAACCTCCCAGGAAGAAGCCTTCTTCGTGACCCTTAATGCTCAGGCCGCGACCATCAACCACCAGCTCGGCGCCCGCCGCCACGCCATCGTCGACATAACCGCTCACTTTGTCACGCGCCTGCCCTGTAACCAATGGCCCCATGTCCAGACCGCAGGAAGTACCCGCACCGATTTTAAGCGCCTTGATTTGTGGAACCAGCTTGGCTACCAGGGCATCTGCCACTTGATCGCCCACACACACCGCTACCGAAATAGCCATGCAGCGTTCGCCGCACGAACCATAAGCGGCACCCATCAGTGCACTGACCGCGTTATCAAGATCCGCATCCGGCATCAGTACCGCATGGTTCTTCGCCCCGCCCAGTGCCTGAACGCGCTTGCCACGCTTGGTGCCTTCCGCATAGATGTACTCGGCAATCGGAGTTGAACCCACAAAGCTCAACGCTTTAACTTCCGGCGCCTCGATCAGTGCGTCAACGGCAGACTTGTCTCCGTGAACCACGTTCATGACGCCTTTAGGCAGACCGGCTTCCTGCAACAACTGGGCGATCAGCAGTGTCGAGCTTGGATCACGCTCCGACGGCTTCAGAATGAAACAGTTACCGCACACGATCGCCAATGGATACATCCATAGAGGAACCATGGCCGGGAAGTTGAAAGGCGTAATCCCTGCAACCACACCCAGCGGCTGAAAATCCGACCAGGCATCAATATTAGGTCCTACGTTGCGGCTGTACTCACCCTTCAGGATTTCAGGAGCTGAACAGGCGTACTCAACGTTTTCGATCCCACGCTTCAATTCACCTGCAGCATCTTCCAGCGTCTTGCCGTGCTCTTCGCTGATCAACTGGGAGATACGTGCTTCGTTCTGCTCCAGCAATTGCTTGAAGCGGAACATCACCTGGGCACGCTTGGCAGGCGGAGTGTTACGCCACGCCGGGAAGGCTGCTTTCGCCGCATCAATGGCTTGCTGAATTGTCTCGCGACTGGCCAACGGAACCTGATGAATCACTTTACCGGTGGACGGGTTAAACACATCAGCGGTGCGACCGGAATCGTTCAGCAACTCGCCATTGATCAAGTGTTGAATGGTGCTCATGGATACTCCAGAAAAGTTGTCCACAGGCGCGAACGCTGCGCGCCTGGGTGAGTGCAATTAGTGTCGCTTCTATATAGAAGCGATCAGTCGATCTGATTCAGTGCTTCGCCGACCGCATCGAACAAACGATCCAGGTCTTGCGGCTTGCTGTTGAAGGTTGGCCCGAACTGCAGGGTGTCACCGCCAAAGCGTACGTAGAAGCCGGCTTTCCACAGCTTCATCGCAGCATCGAACGGACGCACAATCGCATCGCCATCACGCGGTGCAATCTGAATTGCACCCGCCAGACCATAGTTACGGATATCAATGACGTTCTTCACACCCTTCAAACCGTGCAGTGCGTTCTCAAAATGCGGTGCCACTTCAGCCACGCTCTGCACCAGGTTTTCTTTTTGCAGCAGATCGAGCGCTGCAAGACCTGCTGCACAGGCCACAGGGTGAGCCGAATAGGTATAGCCATGAGGGAATTCAACCGCATACTCAGGCGTCGGCTGATTCATGAATGTGTGATAAATCTCGCTGGTGGCAATCACTGCGCCCATAGGGATCGCACCGTTAGTCACTTGCTTGGCAATACACATCAAGTCAGGCGTTACACCGAAGCTGTCAGCTCCGAACATCGAACCTGTACGACCAAACCCGGTAATCACCTCATCGAACACCAACAGGATGTTGTGCTGATCGCAGATTTCACGCAGGCGTTTCAGATACCCCTGAGGCGGAACCAGCACACCGGCCGAACCGGCCATAGGCTCCACAAACACCGCCGCAATGTTCGAGGCATCGTGCAGTTCGATCAACTTGAGCAATTCATCAGCCAAGGCGATCCCGCCCAGCTCCGGCATGCCGCGAGAAAACGCGTTGCTTGCCAGCAATGTGTGCGGCAAGTGATCGACATCCATCATCGCCTGGCCAAACATTTTACGGTTGCCGTTTACCCCACCCAGGCTGGTACCGGCGATGTTCACACCGTGATAGCCACGCGCACGGCCAATCATTTTGGTCTTGGTCGACTGACCTTTCAGGCGCCAGTAGGCACGCACCATCTTGACCGCTGTATCCGCACACTCCGAACCCGAGTCAGTGAAGAACACGTGATTGAGATTGCCCGGTGTCAGTTCGGTGATCTTTTCTGCCAACTTGAAGGACAGCGGGTGGCCGTACTGGAACGCCGGGGAGTAATCGAGGGTGCCCAATTGCTTGGCAACGGCTTCCTGGATTTCTGTGCGGGTATGCCCTGCGCCACAAGTCCACAAACCTGACAGCGAATCGTAGATTTGCCGACCCTTATCGTCCGTCAGATAACTGCCTTTGGCGGCCACGATAAAACGCGGATCGCGATGGAAGTTACGGTTGGCGGTGTAAGGCATCCAGTGAGCATCCAGTTTGAGCTGGCTGGTCAGGTTCAATTCGGCATTCTCGGGCATGTTCATCAGCAAAACCTCGCAAGGCGAAAGCGGCGTCGGATGTTGAAAGCGTTGTTGCACCTAAATTGCCACGCCTATAAAGTCGATGAAATCCAACTCTTCTAACCTTTAGTTAGGCGCGCACTAAACTATGAGCAGCCGTCGTCCCGATGCACTGGCCCAAGTCAGCGACTTTGATATTCGATTGCTGCGCATTTTTCGCAGCGTAG
Organism: Pseudomonas sp. RL_5y_Pfl2_69; assembly: GCF_963970465.1. NCBI lineage: Bacteria > Pseudomonadati > Pseudomonadota > Gammaproteobacteria > Pseudomonadales > Pseudomonadaceae > Pseudomonas > Pseudomonas sp. RL_5y_Pfl2_69. Next base: position 3,829 of record NZ_CAXAOU010000005.1, read on the forward strand.
TTGAGTGCGGCGGGTTCTCGGCGGCAGAGACCGTGCTGGGTATCGGGCGCTCGGCCATCAGTCAGCAAATGAGCGACCTTGAGCAACGCCTGGGTTTGCGCCTTTGCCAGCGTGGTCGCGCGGGGTTCTCGCTGACAGAAGAAGGACGAGAGGTCTATCAGTCGGCTCTACAGTTATTGGGGGCACTTGAAAGTTTTCGCACAGAGGTCAACGGCCTGCACCAGCACTTGCGCGGCGAACTGACCATTGGCCTCACAGACAACCTCGTCACCCTGCCCCATATGCGCATCACCCATGCCCTGGCCCAACTCAAAGAGCGCGGCCCGGATGTGCAAATCCATATCCGCATGATTTCGCCCCACGAAGTGGAACAGGGAGTACTCGACGGGCGCCTGCACGTGGGCGTCGTGCCCCAGGCCAGCACGTTGTCCGGACTGGAATATCAACCGCTCTACAGCGAGCGCTCCTTGCTGTACTGCGCCGTTGGCCATCCGTTGTTTTATGTCGATGACCGGCAATTGGCGGATGCGCGGCTTAATGATCAAGATGCCATCGCTCCCACCTTTCGCCTGCCCTCCGATATTCAGGCTCACTACCAAGCGCTCAACTGCACCGCCAGTGCGTCGGACCGCGAAGGCATGGCCTTTTTGATTTTGACCGGACGCTACATCGGTTATCTGCCCGATCACTACGCCAGCCTGTGGGTTCAGCAAGGCCGGTTACGGGCGCTGAAGGCAAAAACACGCTTCTACGATCTGAGCCTCGCATCCGTCACGCGTAAGGGGCGTCGCCCGCATCTTGTACTGGAAAGTTTCCTTGAGAGCCTTGAGGCGACGCGTTAACGTGAAAAGTCTCGCTACGGTGCAGAATGCTCCCACACAGATAGCCTGGAACACCTATGACCTTTGACGTCCCTGCCCACGATGGCAAGCCTCCCAGCCGCATTCGACAAAAAAACGAAGAGGCCATTCTCAAGGCCGCTGAGGACGAGTTTGCCCGCCACGGTTTCAAAGGCACCAGCATGAACGCCATCGCACTCAGCGCCGGGCTGCCAAAGGCCAACCTGCACTATTACTTCACTAACAAGTTGGGCCTGTATATCGCGGTTCTCAGCAATATCATCGAGTTATGGGACAGCACCTTTAATGCCCTGACCGCTGAAGACGACCCCGCTCAAGCCCTGACACAGTACATCCGCGCCAAGATGGAGTTTTCCCGCCGACAGCCCCAGGCCTCCCGTGTATTTGCCATGGAAATCATCAGCGGTGGCGCCTGCCTGACCGAGTACTTCACTCAAGACTACAGAGCCTGGTTTCAAGGCAGGGCCGCCGTGTTTCAAGCCTGGATCGATGCGGGAAAAATGGACCCGGTGGATCCCGTGCACCTGATTTTCCTGTTATGGGGCAGTACGCAGCATTACGCTGATTTTTCGACACAGATTTGCCGTGTATCAGGCCGCACACACCTGAGCAAACAGGACATGCAAGCGGCCAGCGACAACCTGATTCGTATCATTCTCAAAGGCTGCGGCCTGACGCCCACTGTCTAAGCCTGGAACCGACATGCCTTCGACCCTGACGGGACTTTGCGAGTACCGCGAAGAAATCCGTAAAAGCCGCTTTATTACCTTCGCTGCGCCCATCACCAGTGCCCAGCAAGCCTTCGATTTTATCGAGCAATACAGCGATCTTGATGCGTCGCACAATTGCTGGGCCTGGAAGCTCGGGGACCAATACCGAAGCAGCGATGATGGCGAGCCAGGCGGTACAGCCGGTCGCCCGATACTCTCAGCCATTGAGGCTCAGGACTGCGACCAGGTCGCGGTGCTGGTCATCCGCTGGTATGGCGGAATTCAGTTGGGCACCGGCGGACTGGCTCGCGCCTATGGCGGTGGCGCTAACAAATGCCTGCAAAGCGCCGAAAAGCTGCCCCTGGTCAGTCGAGTAGCCCTCTCCTGCGCCTGCAGTTTCAGTGAGCTTGCTCTGGTCAAACTGCGCATCTGCGAACTGAACGGCCTGATCATCGATGAAACATTCACCGCCAATGGCGTTGACCTGCAACTGGCGCTGGCCGAAGAACAGATTGCCCCTGCACAGCTACAACTGGCTGGCCTCAGCCGCGGCAGAATTTTACTGCAGCGCCACACCTTCAAAGCTGACGAGTAAAAGTGCTACTTTCCTGCATCCATAGTTGCCCACATTCACTGTGCACCCGCCTGTGGATAACCTGAGCACATAGCGCTGCAGCCCTTACACACCATAGGTTTCAAGCACTTGTACGCTTTTTAGCCAACTCTTATCACCTTTCTATAGGACGCTACTCATGACGGCAAAACATGCACTGATCATCGGAGCTTCACGTGGCCTGGGCCTGGGTCTGGTCAAAGAGTTGCTCGCTGATGGCTGGACCGTCACTGCGACTGTTCGCGATCCCAAAAAAGCGGAAGCCCTGAAAGCCCTGGGTCCAGTCCGCATAGAGCGACTGGACATGGACAGCCAGCAAGCCATCAAGGCATTGAGCAACACGTTGAGCAACGAAGTCTTCGACCTGCTGTTTGTGAACGCCGGTGTCAAAGGCCCGGACGATCAACTGTCGGGCAACGCGACGCTGGCCGAGGTGGGGCAGCTGTTTTTCACCAACAGCGTGGCGCCGATCAATCTGGCCCGCGAGTTTGTCAGCAAGGTCCGTAAAGACAGTGGGGTACTGGCCTTTATGAGTTCTGTGCTCGGCAGCGTCACTCATCCTGACGCCCCTGAGTTGGCCCTCTACAAGGCCAGCAAAGCGGCACTCAACTCTATGACCAATACGTTTGTGCGCTACGAACTGGGCGACAACAACCCAACCGTGCTGTCCATGCATCCGGGCTGGGTGAAAACCGATATGGGGGGCGAAGGCGCGGACATTGACGTCCAGACCAGCACTCGCGGCCTGGTCGAACAGGTCAAGGCGTTTGCCGGCAAAGGCGGTCATCACTTTGTCGATTACAAGGGCCAGACGATTCCCTGGTAAGCCGCCTGCGACAAATGGCGGGAGGTTTTTTACGAGTTACGTCGCCTCCCGCCTGTAGAATGACGCCATCTGCACCCGATTTGATGAGAAAACCTTTTATGTATGACTGGCTCAATGCCCTGCCGAAAGCTGAACTGCACATGCACCTTGAGGGCTCTTTAGAGCCAGAGTTGCTGTTCTCGCTGGCAGAGCGCAACAAAATCGCCTTGCCTTGGAACGACGTCGAAACCTTGCGCAAGGCGTATGCCTTCAACAACCTGCAAGAATTCCTCGACCTTTACTACAAAGGCGCCGACGTACTGCGCACCTCTCAGGACTTCTACGACCTGACCTGGGCCTACCTGTTGCGCTGCAAGGCACAGAACGTCATTCACACCGAACCGTTCTTCGACCCGCAAACCCACACCGACCGTGGTGTTCCGTTCGAAGTCGTGCTCAATGGCATTGCCAGCGCACTCAAGGATGGCGAACAGCAACTGGGCATCACCAGCGGCCTGATCCTGAGCTTCCTGCGCCATTTGAGCGAAGAAGAAGCAGAAAAAACCCTCGACCAGGCACTGCCGTTTCGCGATGCATTTGTCGCCGTTGGTCTCGACAGTTCAGAAATGGGCCACCCGCCCAGCAAGTTCCAGCGCGTATTCGACCGGGCACGCCACGAAGGCTTCCTGACTGTCGCCCACGCCGGTGAAGAAGGTCCACCGGAGTACATCTGGGAAGCCCTCGACCTGCTGAAAATTCAGCGCATCGATCACGGCGTCCGCGCCATTGAAGATGAACGCTTGATGCAGCGCATTATCGACGAGCAAATCCCGTTGACCGTGTGCCCGCTGTCCAACACCAAGCTCTGCGTGTTTGATCACATGTCGCAGCACAACATTCTCGACATGCTTGAGCGCGGCGTGAAAGTCACGGTCAACTCCGATGACCCGGCCTACTTCGGCGGTTACATGACCGAGAACTTCCACGCGCTCTACACCGACCTAGGCATGACCCAGGACCAGGCCAAACGCCTGGCGCAAAACGGCCTGGATGCGCGGCTGGTCAAGCCGTAACACCCCCTGTGGGAGCGGGCTTGCTCGCGATGCTGACCATCAGGTGTGTCTGCCTGATCGAGTTGATGCCATCGCGGGCAAGCCCGCTCCCACAGACATCTGAAACTGCATCACCGTCAGTACCACAACAGTTTTACTGTTTTCCCGGGTACAACTTGCTCAACACCGCACACCTTTCACTGAGCATGTCGCGCAACAAACGCACCGGCTTGCTCAACTGTGCACGATGACCACACAGCAGATTGAGCGGCGCCCGTTCGCACACCAACTCAGGCAATAGCACCCTGAGCCTGCCCGCAGTTACATCGCCCGCCACATCCAGCCATGACTTGTAGGCAATGCCCTCCCCGGCGACTGCCCACAAACGCACCACGTCAGCATCATCGCTAAAACGATTGCCGGTTACGGTCAGCCCCAGCTCACGCTTGCCATCATTGAATTGCCAATGGTCGTGGACCCGCGTGCCGAGCATGTACAACAGGCAATTGTGTTGCAGCAGTTGTTCGAGCTGACGCGGTTCCCCCTTGCGCGCCAGGTAGTCGGGCGATGCACACAGCACCCGCCGATTGTCCGGGGCAACTGGCAGTGCCACCAGGCTGGAGTCTTCCGGTTCGCCGTAACGCAAAGCGATGTCCACAGGCTGGCGAAACAGATCGGCAATCCGGTCGCCCAATAACAGGCGCACAGTCAGTTGCGGATGCTCACGTTGAAACTCATCCAGCCAGGGCAGCAACAGATTACGTCCAAAATCCGAAGGGGCCGACAACTGCAACACACCGCTGACTTGATCTTGCCCACGCGCCAACAAGCGCCGCCCTTCGTCAAGACTGCTCAATGCCGTACGGGCATATTCGAGAAAGCCTTCGCCTTCGGCCGTCAGACGCAAACTGCGAGTTGAGCGCGCCAGCAATCGAGCGCCCAATTGCGCCTCTATCCGCTTGAGTGCCGCGCTGGCCACCGCAGGCGACATGTCCATCACTCGGGCAGCGGCCGACAGGCTGCCCAAATCAGCCGCGCGAACGAACAATTGCAGATCATCAAAACGCAGCATCCAGGGTTCACTCGGCCATTATCAAAAAAATATTGAAAGAGACTGCTCTTTTAGCCGGTTTTATCGTGCTGCGAAATAGCGAATTATCACTACCAGATTCTTACCCCTCTTCAGGACATGTCCGATGAAAGCTGTCGCTTACTACAATTCGCTGCCCATTCAAGACCCGCTGGCCCTGCAAGACATTGAATTGCCTGAGCCGGTCGCCGGCCCAAGGGACTTGCTGGTCGAGGTCAAAGCCATCTCCGTCAACCCGGTGGACACCAAGGTCCGTCAGAACGTACAGCCAGAAGCCGACGCTGCCAAAGTTCTGGGGTGGGATGTGGCCGGGGTCGTCAAGGCGGTGGGCAGTGACGTCAGCCTATTCAAGGTTGGCGACAAGGTGTTTTACGCCGGGTCCATCGCCCGGGCCGGGGCCAACAGCGAGCGCCATGTGGTCGATGAGCGAATTGTGGGGCACATGCCAAAAAGCCTCGACTTTGCCCAGGCAGCCGCGCTGCCGCTGACCGCCATCACCGCATGGGAGCTGTTGTTTGAGCGACTGGGTGTGGCCGAAGGTGGAAATGATGAGCAGCAGAGCCTGCTGATTGTCGGCGCAGCAGGCGGGGTAGGCTCGATCCTCACGCAACTGGCCAGCAAACTGACCGCACTCAAGGTGATTGGCAGCGCATCGCGCCCCGAAACCCAAGCCTGGGTCCGCGAGCTGGGCGCCGACATCGTTGTCGACCATAGCCAGGCACTGAGCGAGGAACTCAAGCGCCACGGCATCAATGCCGTCACCCACGTCGCCAGCCTGACCCAGACTGACCAGCATCTGGATCAGTTGGTCGAAGCCCTGGCACCTCAAGGCAAGCTGGCACTGATTGACGATCCCAAGGCGCTTGACGTTACCAAGCTCAAGCGCAAGAGCCTGTCACTGCACTGGGAGTTCATGTACACCCGCTCACTGTTCGAAACCGCGGACATGATCGAGCAGCATCACTTGCTCAATCGGGTCGCCGACCTGATCGATGCAGGTATCCTGCGCACCACCGTCGGCGAGCACTTCGGCACCATCAACGCCGCCAACCTGCGTCGCGCCCATACGCTGCTTGAAAGCGGCAAATCCAAAGGCAAAATTGTGCTCGAAGGGTTCTGATTAAGGCGACACGGGACTGATGCGGCCAACTTTCAACCGTCAGTCAGAGACTTGACCCCGGACATATTTACCCAAGTATTTCGGCATACACTGGCCTCCTTTGCGAACCGAAGGAGGCCAGTCATGAAAATCCTGATACGAGCGTTAGCAAGATCCCGTAACTGCCAATGGCAGGTTCAAATCGACCAACAAGCCGTCAATTTTCGCAGCGAGTCCGAGGCCCGAGCCTTTGTGGACACGTTGCAATCTCGCCTGCAAGCCCCGCATATCCTGCCTGCACGTTTGGCAGGCTGAATCAGATCGACTGCTGGGCGGCGATCCGGGCGGTGTACAGGCGCCGGGTCGCCATCGCCAGCCCGACCGCCAGCACTCCGCACAAGGTGATGACAATCGCCATCGGCATCGCGCTGCCATCGTGCAATACCCCCACCAATGACGCTGCTCCCGCCGCTACGCTGAACTGCAGACAACCCAGCATCGCCGATGCACTGCCGGCTCGGGCACCCTGCCCGCTCATGGCGCAGGCCGAAGCGTTGGGAATGATGCAGCCCAAACTGGCGATACAGATAAACAACGGGATCAGTAACGGCCACAGTTGCGCGGTATGCAAGGTGCTGACACCCAGCAAGACCAGCCCGGCCGCCAGATACACCCACACCATGCGCGCCAGCAAAAAGGCCGGGCCACGCTTGGCCAACAGGCGGGCGTTCAGTTGCGCCACCAGAATAAAACCGGCTGCGTTGGTACCAAACAGCCAGCCGTAATGCTCGGCGGGTACGCCATACAGTTTGATAAAGACGAAAGGCGAACCTGCGATGTAGGCAAACATCCCGGCCATTGCGATCCCCCCGGTCAGCGCATGCCCCAGGAACTCGCGGTCCTTGAGCAACCGCCCGTATTGACGCAATGCGCCGGACAGCGGCTGGCGCGGCACGTTGGCAGGAAGGCTTTCAGGCAGGCCCAGCGCTACGGCTGTTGCCGCCAACGCACTGAACACCGTCAACACCAGGAAAATCGACTGCCAGCCATACAGGTTGACCAGCAATCCGCCCAGCATCGGCGCCAGGATCGGCGCCAGGCCCATCACCAACATCAATTGCGAAAACACTTTGGCCGACTGCACGGCATCGCATTTGTCACTGACAATTGCCCGTGAGAGCACCATGCCAGCACAGCCGCCGAGTGCCTGGACAAACCGCGCGCCAATCAGCCACTCCAATGTCGGGGCAAAGGCGCACGCCAGCGATGCAACCGTGAACAGGCCAACACCCACCAGCAGTGGCACGCGCCGCCCAAAGCGGTCTGCCACAGGTCCATACGCCAGTTGCCCGATAGACAGGCCCAGGAAGTACACCGCCAGAGTGAGTTGAATTTGAGTTTCATCTGTCGCAAAGGCTTGAGCCATTGCCGGAAACCCGGGCAGGTAGAAATCGATCGCCAGGGGACCGAAGGCGCTCAGGGCACCAAGAATCAAGATTGTTCGAAGGTTCATCAGGTATCCAGATCGGGCTGCAATTAGCGCAGCCCGATAGTCTAGCCGTGGATACCGAACTTGAACATAAAGATAGCCAGCTAGCTAATAAACTGCCTTGGCCTTGTCGGAATACCGCTACCCCGCAATCGGGTGATCACCTGCATTTCAATGCGCTGTACGCGCTTCAAAACCTGCATTGGTGATCACATCAATAATCTGCAAAGGGGACACCTTGCTGTCTACCTTTACGGTTTTGCCCGCCAGATCCACTTCGACCTTCGCGTCTTTATCCACAGCCTGAACCGCACGGGTCACTGCACCAACACAGCCGCCACAGGTCATACCCTCTACTTTGAACGTTTGCATGATCACGCCTCCTGTCTGAGATATGGCTACAGCTTCAACTTTTCCATCGTGGCAAGGTCAAGCCCGTTGTTTCACGCGCTGACTGGCAATCCATGCCCTGCTCGGCCAAGCTGCAAGCCTCGGGATATAAAACAGGATACTTAGTCATGCGCCGGACCGCTTTGAGCCTAGTCAGCCTTTTGGGTCTCGCCAGTTTGCCGCTGTGGGTAAATGCCGATCAGGACTACGGTGTATTGATCATTTCCCGCGAGCGCCTTGAAGTGCCGACCAACTGCGAGGTCGGTGTGTACATCGATGATCAACTGGCCGGTCGACTGTTTCAGGAACAAGCGCTGGCTTTCAACTTGCCGGCGGCCAGCGTTGATATCCGCCTCAAACTTCTACCCGGACAAGCCCCCGGTTGCTTGCCCGGCATGCTGGTACCGCCCGCGCAGCAATTCACCCTGAAGGCCGGGGACGTGCGCAAATACCGTATCGCCCTTGGCAAGCAAGGCATGTACCTCAAGCCCGCCAAACTGGAATATTGAGCGCGGCACAAAGGAAAACCTGACGAACAGCAAGAGCCCTTGACCTTCCCATGGGGTCAAGGTCGATTCTATGGATAGATAACTTCTTGAGGAGGACTGCTCGTGCCCACCCAATTCGATCTGCCGATTGATGGCATGACTTGCGCCAGTTGCGCGGGGCGTGTGGAAAAAGCCCTGACCAAAGTACCCGGCGTGCGTTCGGCAAGCGTCAACCTGGCCACTGAACAGGCCCGCATCGAGGCGCCTGTGGACAGTTTGCCGGCATTGGTCGAGGCCGTGAAACAGGCAGGTTACAGCGTACCCGCCCACAGCCTGGAACTGGATATCAGCGGCATGACGTGCGCCTCTTGCGCAGGCCGCGTCGAAAAAGCCCTGGCCAGGGTGCCGGGAGTCAAGAGCGTCAGCGTTAACCTCGCCAGCGAACGTGCCCATGTCGAGCTGCTCGGCCAAGTCGATACCGCCCTGCTGATAAACGCTGTCAGTCAGGCCGGTTATGGCGCCAGCGTTCACCACACTGCCAAAGCGAGCGAGGATGATCAGCAAAAACGTCTGCACCGCGAGCGCTGGGCGCTGACACTGGCCATTGTGCTGGCGTTGCCGCTGGTATTGCCGATGTTGCTCGCACCATTGGGCGTGCACTGGATGCTGCCCGCCTGGGCCCAGTTCGTCCTCGCCACCCCGGTACAATTTATCCTCGGCGCACGCTTCTACGTGGCCGCCTGGAAAGCCGTCAAAGCCGGTGCCGGCAATATGGACCTGCTGGTGGCACTGGGCACCAGTGCCGGTTATGGCCTGAGCCTTTACGAGTGGGCGATTGCCGAGCCCGGCAGCATGCCCCATCTGTATTTCGAAGCTTCGGCGGTGGTGATTGCACTGGTGCTGCTGGGCAAATACCTCGAAAGCCGCGCCAAACGCCAGACTGCCAGCGCCATCCGCGCCCTGGAAGCCTTGCGACCAGAGCGCGCCCTGCGTGTGGTCGACGGGCAGGAGCAAGACGTCGCCATCAGTGACCTGCGCCTGAATGATTGGGTCCTGGTCAAACCTGGTGAGCGCTTTCCCGTAGATGGCGAAGTGGTTGAAGGCCAAAGCCATGCCGACGAAGCCCTGATCAGCGGTGAAAGCCTGCCAGTCCCCAAACAGCCTGGGGATAAAGTCACCGGAGGCGCCATTAACGGCGAGGGCCGGTTGATCATTAAAACCCTGGCCCTGGGCACTGAAACCGTACTGGCGCGCATTATCCGCCTGGTCGAAGACGCTCAGTCCGCGAAAGCCCCGATCCAGAAACTGGTGGATAAAGTCAGCCAGGTGTTCGTACCCGTGGTCCTGCTGATTGCCCTCGCGACACTGCTCGGCTGGTGGCTTTATGGCGCGCCGATTGAAACTGCGTTGATCAACGCCGTGGCTGTGCTGGTTATCGCCTGCCCTTGTGCCCTGGGCCTGGCAACGCCCACTGCGATCATGGCCGGCACTGGCGTTGCGGCCCGTTACGGGATTTTGATCAAGGATGCCGAAGCCCTCGAACGCGCCCATGAAGTCAGCGCCGTGGTTTTCGACAAAACCGGCACCCTGACCTCTGGCACCCCGCAAATTGCCCACTTCAGCGCACTGGACGGCGATGAAGCGCAGTTGTTGCAAGCCGCTGGCGCCCTGCAACGCGGTAGCGAACACCCGCTTGCCAAAGCCGTTCTGGATGCCTGCGCCGCACGCAACCTGAAGGTACCGGATGTCATGGACAGCCAATCGCTTACCGGGCGAGGTATTGCTGGCACCCTGCTAGGCCGTCGCCTGGCGCTGGGCAACCGCCGCCTGCTGGAAGAAACCGGCCTCAGTCCGGGTTCGCTCGCCGAGTCCGCCAAGGCCTGGGAAACCGAAGGCCGCACGCTGTCCTGGCTGATAGAGCAAAGCCCGCAGCCCCAAGTGCTGGGCCTCTTTGCCTTTGGTGACACACTGAAAACCGGCGCCCTCTCGGCGATCCAGCAGCTCAGTGCACGCCACATCAGTAGCCATCTGCTGACAGGCGACAACCGTGGCAGCGCGAAAGTGGTTGCCGAGGCGCTGGGAATTACCGATGTTCACGCCGAAGTGTTGCCCGCTGACAAGGCCGCAACGGTAACTGAACTGAAAAAAACCGGCGTGGTGGCCATGGTTGGCGACGGCATCAACGACGCCCCGGCACTTGCCGCCGCCGACATTGGCATCGCCATGGGTGGCGGCACCGACGTGGCCATGCATGCAGCGGGTATCACCCTGATGCGCGGCGACCCGCGACTGGTGCCGGCCGCACTGGAGATCAGCCGCAAGACCTACGCCAAGATTCGTCAAAACCTGTTCTGGGCGTTTATCTATAACGTGATCGGTATTCCACTGGCCGCCTTCGGCTTTTTGAACCCGGTACTGGCGGGTGCGGCCATGGCATTTTCCAGCGTCAGTGTGGTCAGCAACGCATTGCTGCTTAAATTCTGGAAGCCCAAGGATCTTGAATAAGGAGGCAACCCCATGAATATTGGCCAAGCCGCCAAACAAAGCGGCTTGAGCGCCAAGATGATTCGTTATTACGAGTCCATCGGCCTGCTCAAACCCGCCAGCCGCAGCGACAGCGGCTACCGCCTCTACAGCAGTGACGACCTGCACACCCTGGCGTTTATCAAACGCTCCCGTGACCTTGGGTTTTCACTGGAAGAAGTCGGCAAGCTGCTGACACTCTGGCAAGACCGCCAGCGCGCCAGCGGCGATGTGAAGGCGCTGGCGCGTCAGCACATTGATGAGTTGAATCAAAAAATCGCCGAACTGACCAGCCTGCGCGATACGTTGCACGAACTGGTCGAGAGCTGTCAGGGCGACCATCGCCCTGACTGCCCGATTCTCAAGGATCTTGAGAGTGCTTGTTGTGTCGGCTGAACAAAAAGCCCCGTAGCAGCTGCCGAAGGAACGAGGCTGCGTCCGGCGGCAAAGCCGTCGTAAATTCAGGCAACGCGGTGTTTCAGTTAAAAAGTGCACGCTGATTTTACGATTGCTTCGCAATCGGACGCAGCCTCGTTCCTTCGGCAGCTGCTACGAAAGTTCGGGGCTTACGTCAGGACTGCCTTGGCGAGCATCAACAGGCCTATCACCGCACATAACGTCGCGAAGCCTTGCTGTAGCCATTGGGCCGAAACCCTGGGGGCAATCACCCGACCGGCAATCATGCCGGTCAGGGTGGCGCCGATGAACATCACGCCTTCGCTCGACAAGCTCACACCCTGGCTCATCAGATTGCCCAAGGTGCCCAGCGATACCAGTGCCACCACCATCAGCGAGGTGGAGACCACGGCATGAATGCGCACGTCACTGAATTTTCGAAACGCAGGTACGATCAGGAATCCGCCCCCCACACTCAACAACCCCGTCAGCAAACCCGAGGTGGCACCAATCGATACCAGCGTCATGCTGCAGCGGGCATTCCAGGTCAGCCGCCCGGTAGCAGGATTGAGCATGCAGTTTTTTTCTATTGCCCCCAGGCTGCCACTCTCGCGCGCATCAGCTCTGGCCTGCAAAAACATACGCACGGAGACGAACATCATGACCCCGCTGAACATCAACACCAGCGCCCTGGCGGGGATCAATCTGGCGAGGTGCAGCCCGATCGGCGAAGTCATCGAACCCACAATCGCCATCAACGCGGCGGCCTTGTAGCGCACCAGGCCTTTGCGCAGCCCGTCCAGCGCGCCCAGTGCCGCTGCCGTACCGACCGCCAGCAATGCCACCGGCGTGGCTTGCGCCAGTGTCCACCCCAGGCCCAGGGTCAACGCCGGTATGGCCAGAATACCGCCACCGGCCCCCGTCAAACCCAGCACGACACCCACCAACATGCCTAACAGAATAATCAACATGGTCAGGTTCAGTCCGGTTTGCAGTCAGTGAACCACTCGCGCCCTTTCAGCATGCCTTGCCAGTAGAACCAGGGCAGAAACGTTGCCTTGAGCCACCAGGCCGACTTGCGGGCCACGGTCGGGTCCAGGGCAAAGGTGGGCAGCAGTTTTGCGCCATAACCAAATTCGGCCAGGATGACCTTGCCGTTTTCGACGGTCAGCGGGCATGAGCCATAGCCATCGTAGCGCTTGGGCAAAGCCGCCCCCTTGCGCAGGGCGAGCAGGTTCTCGGCCACCACGACCACTTGCTTGCGAGTCGCTGCCGCGGTTTTGGCATTGGGTGTGTTGCAGACATCGCCAAGGGCGAAAATGTCGGGGTAGCGTGGGTGTTGCAGTGTTGCCGGATCGGTCTCGAACCAGCCCGCTTTGTCCGCCAACTCGCTGCGACGGATAACGTCGGGCGCTTGCTGGGGTGGCACCACATGCAACATGTCGAACGCTTTCTCAACGCGGGTCACGCCACCGTCTGCGTCGGTTACATCAAACCAGGCGGTCTTGCCTGGCCCGTCGACCTTGACCAGATTGGACTGGAAGGCCAATTGGGCCTTATAGGCCTCAACGTATTTCATCAGTGGAGGGACGAAGGTCGGCACGCCAAACAGCACCGCCCCCGCCAGATTGAACTCAACGGCCATCGAATCCAGAACGCCACGCTTGCGCCAATGATCACAGGACAAGTACATGGCTTTTTGTGGAGCCCCCGCGCACTTGATCGGCATTCCCGGCTGGGTGAACAGCGCTTTGCCGCCCTTCAGGGTGCGCACCAGCTCCCAGGTATAGGGCGCCAGGTCATGGCGATAGTTGGACGTCACGCCGTTCTTGCCCAAGGTCTCTTCAAGGCCCTCGATATGCTCCCAGGCCAGTTGCAACCCCGGGCAAACGATCAATTGCTGATACCCCAGTTCAGTACCATCACTGAGCAGCACAACCTTGCGTTGCGGGGCGAAGGCGCACAGCGACGCCTTGATCCAGACACCACCTTTGGGCATTACGGCTGCAGTCGGGCGAACCGTGTCCTTGACATCAAAGGCACCGCCGCCAACCAGCGTCCACGCGGGCTGGTAGTAGTGCTCTGTATTGGGTTCGATCACGGCGATGCGCAATGACGCGTTGCGCTTGAGCAAGCTGGCCGACACCGAGATACCGGCCGAGCCACCACCGACCACGACAACATCGTACAGCCTGGCCTCACGCGGGGCTTGAGTCGCCGCCTGATAGAGCTTTGATGAGCGATTGCCTGTGCGGCAATACGCCAGAACGGGTTTTGGCAGCTCATTGAGCAAATGACGCAACTGCTGCGCCTGCTCAGGGGTCGCACCCGTGCTGAGTACCGGCAGGTAAGCAAAGCTCAGCCCCAGGGCCTGCGCCGCCTGCTGTATCGATGCGTGCCCGGGTTGGTCTGGGCCGCCTTCATGATCCGGACGGTTACAGATCACACTGGCAAAACCCAGTGCTGCCAAAGACTGGAGATCAGACTGCCCGATTTGACCGGCCACAGAAAATGACGTGTCGATTCGCTTGATGCTTTGCTCCATTGAGCACTCCAGGCACAACAAAAATGAATGGAATAGGTTGGGCGATGTCAGCCAGGGGAATGAGGTTGCGCTATTTTTTAAGCGCCTGGCCGCAATACAGGCCTGACAGGGTTTGCATCACAGACACCACTTCAAAGCTGGCAAGGGAATAGAAAATGTACTTCCCCATCCTTCGGGTATTGACCATGCCCTCATCGCGCAACACACCAAGCTGTTGCGAAAGAGTGGGCTGCCGGATGCCCGTCAGGGCTTCAAGTTCGCCGACATTGCGCTCACCTTGGGTCAACTGGCAGAGCAACAGCAGTCGGTCTTCATTGGCCAGGGCTTTGAGAAGGGTGCAGGCTTTGGATGCAGAGTCGCGCAGAAGTCCGATTTCTTCGCTGGTTAACTGAGCAGTCATGAAAAGCTCCGGGACGTGATAGTCGACAGTCTACGACCCGATAATATATGTTTCAATATATTGAGTATTTTTTGACAAACACGAGGCCCGTCATGCACCCCGAAATTCAAGGATTTTTCGACCCTGCAACGTCGACCGTGAGCTACGTGGTTCATGAAGCTGGCGCCAGCGAGTGCGCAATCATCGATCCGGTGCTCGACTACGATGCCGCCGCCGGGCGCATCAGTACCACCGGTGCAGACATCATTGCTGCTTACGTGCAGGCACAGGGCCTGAAGGTGCAATGGCTATTGGAAACCCACGCCCACGCCGATCACCTGTCTGCCAGCGCTTACCTGAAGCGAAAACTGGGCGGACAGATTGGTATTGGCGCGGCAATCACCCAGGTACAAGGGGTGTTTCGCGACATCTACAACCTTGAGCCCGAGTTCAAGCTCGACGGTTCGCAGTTCGACCGGCTGCTGGAACCGGACGAGCTGTTCCACATTGGACGGCTACAGGTACGCGCACTGCACGTGCCGGGGCACACCCCGGCCGACATGGCGTATCAGGTTGAGGGCGACTGTCTGTTTGTGGGCGACACATTGTTTATGCCCGACGTTGGCACGGCCCGCTGCGACTTCCCGGGAGGCGATGCGCACCAGTTGTACCAATCGATCAAGCGTCTGCTGGCCTTTCCGGTCCAGACCCGACTGTTCATGTGCCATGACTATCCGCCAGCAGGGCGTGAGGCCACATGGTCAACCACGGTGGGTGAGCAGCGAGCCAACAATATTCATGTCAACGACAGCATCGACCTGACGGGCTTCGTCGAGATGCGCACCGCTCGCGACGCGACGCTGGGGGTTCCGGCACTGCTGATTCCGGCCATTCAAATCAACATTCGGGCCGGTAACCTGCCGCCCGCCGATGAAACCGGCCTGTGCAGCCTGAAGGTGCCGCTGAACCGTTTTTAGCCACACAATTACTGTGCGTGTGGGAGCGGGCTTGCTCGCGATGCAGAGAACGCGGTCTACCGGTATGACCACAGTGATGCCATCGCGAGCAAGCCCGCTCCCACAACAAGCCTGCTCCCACAGGGCTGCATTGAAGTAAAAAAAATCCGGCCTGAGCCGGATTTTTTATTTAGCCAATCACTGCATCCACGGTGGAGGCGGCTCTTCAGACTTGCTCGGTGGCGCGTCATCTGCAGCACGCACGGCCTGACGGAACGCTTCGTCCAGACGGGCAGCTTCGATCTCGCGCATGACACCGCCCACATCGGCCAGCTCGTCCGGCTCGTCAAACTCGCCCGTCAACACGCTGCCAGGGTGCAAGGTGGCAGCTTCGTAAAGCGCCCACATTTCCTTGGCGTATTTGGTTCCTTTAAGTTCCGGCGCAAAACGCCCGAAGTAAGAAGCCATGTTGCCCACGTCACGTTCCAGCATGCTGAATGCGTGGTTGTTACCCGCGGCATCGACAGCCTGTGGCAGATCAATAATCACCGGGCCGGTCGGCGTCAGCAGTACGTTGAACTCGGACAAATCTCCGTGGACCAGACCGGTACACAGCATCAGCACAATCTGCTGAATCAGGAACGCGTGATACTCGCGAGCCTGGTCCGGTTCCAGCACCACGTCATTGAGTCGTGGGGCTGCATCGCCGTACTCATCCGCCACCAGTTCCATCAACAGCACGCCTTCAAGGAAGTCGAACGGTTTTGGAACCCGAACACCGGCGCCCGCCAGACGAAACAGCGCAGCCACTTCGGCGTTTTGCCAGGCATCCTCGGTTTCTTTACGACCGAACTTGGAGCCCTTGGCCATCGCTCGGGCCTGACGGCTGTTGCGAACCTTGCGACCCTCCTGATATTCGGCGGCCTGGCGGAAACTTCGTTTGTTAGCCTCCTTATAAACCTTGGCGCATCGCAGCTCATTGCCGCAGCGGACTACGTACACAGCTGCTTCTTTGCCACTCATGAGTGGGCGCAGCACCTCGTCGATCAGACCGTCCTCGATCAGGGGTTCTAAGCGTTTTGGAGTCTTCATCAGCTTTTATTGTGGGTCCTTTATTACCAAACACGCGAATGTCACTCGTTATACGGCAATCCACTCACCACGGGGAGAGGGCAAACGATTTGAATGATAGACGAGCAATCCGTCAAGAGCACCGACTAATGGGCCCGCTGCCTAGCCCTGGCGAAATAACTCGCCGGGCGTATAGCCGAACATCTTTTTAAATGCCGCGATGAATGCCGACGTCGACTCATACCCGCACGACAACGCCGCACGCGTGACATGACCACCCTCCTCCAGCACCTGCAACGAAGACAGCAGTCGTACCCGCTGACGCCAACTGCGAAAACTCAAGCCCGTTTCACGCAGGAACAACCGCATCAGGGTTTTTTCAGACATGCCCAGACGATCCGACCACAGGCTCAGGCTGACGTCGGCATCGGGGGTTTCGATCAATTCATTGCACAGCACCAGCAAACGCCCATGGCGTGGCAGCGGTAGCGAAAAACCCACCTCAGGCAGGCTCGCCAATTGATCCAGCAACACCGCCACCAACCTTTGCTCAGGGCTGCCGCCCTCGGGGTATTCGGCGGGCAATGCACAAAAACCTTTGATCAGCTCCCGTGCCAGCGGCGTGACCTCCAGCACCCGGCACTGGCCGGGCGCCCAAAGGCAATCCTCACGACGTACATACAGGCTGCGCATTTCGGCACGCATCGAGGTGATGACCTCATGCTCCAGCCCGGCGGGAATCCAGATCCCCCACTGCGGCGGTGCAAAAAAGCTGCCCTCGTCGGTATGCACCCCCAACACGCCACTGATCGCGTATGAAAACTGCACCCAATCATGCCGATGACGTGGCGTCCAGGAACCTGCGCCCAGGCTTTCGGCCCGGGCATACAGCGGCCGTGGCAGTGCATCAAGCACTGGAATGGCGCGCTGGAGTCCACGTTGTCCGTTTGGCGGCATTGATTGGCCTTATATCGCAAGACGTCAGATACCTGCGACGTTAGGCTAAGTCACTAATTCTTACAATGTCCCGGTGCCCACGATGCCTGTGCTTAAACATCTCAAACGAATGTTCACCGACTGGTTTCTGTGCGGCATGCTGCTAGCGACATTTCTGGCCTATGTGTTTCCGCATTTCGGCAGTACTGGCGGCGGGATGCACGCTGAGTGGGTAATCAACATCGGTGTGTTCCTGGTGTTTTTCCTGCACGGGGTCAACCTGTCCAGCGAGCAAATCCGCCACGGCCTGAAAAACATCCGCCTGCACTTCATGGTTCAGGGCTTCACCTTCATCGTTTTCCCGCTGATCTGGGTCATCGCCGACAAGCTGCTGGGCACCCATGTTCCACCGCTGCTGATGCTGGGCTTCTTCTACCTGTGCGCATTGCCTTCGACCATCTCCTCCTCGGTCGCACTCACCGGCAGCGCAGGCGGCAACGTACCGGCGGCGATTCTCAACGCCAGCCTGTCCAGCGTACTGGGGATTTTCATCACCCCATTGCTCGTCAGCCTGGTGGTTGGCAGCGGCGCGGGCGGCATCGACCTGGGCTCAACCCTGCTCGATCTGTGCGCCATGCTCCTGTTGCCCCTGGTCCTTGGCCAACTGGTACGCCCGCTGTTCGGACGTTTTTTCGCCCGCCACAAGCGCTACACCAACATCTGCGACAAAGTGGTGATTCTGCTGCTGGTTTACGCAGCGTTCTGCAACTCGATGGTCTCGGGCATGTGGCAACAACAAGGCACCTCGGTGATTATCAGCGCCGTGATCGGTAGTGCCGTCCTGCTCGCCGTCATCCTGTGGATGACCACCCGCACTGCCCGTGCCTTGAAGTTCAGCACCAGCGATGAAATTGCCGCCGTGTTCTGCGCCAGCAAAAAATCCCTGGCTGCCGGCGCGCCGATGGCCGCCCTGATCTTTGGCGCCAACCCTGGCCTGGGCCTGATTTTGCTGCCGATCATGATCTACCACCCGCTGCAGTTGATCGTGTGCTCGGTGATGGCAGAAAGCTACGCCACTCGCAAATACAACACGAGTGGAAGCGGGCTTGCTCGCGATGCAGACGCCGCGGTGTAACAGCCACACCGCGGTGATGCCATCGCGAGCAAGCCCGCTGCCACCCACATGCGGCTACCGCTCAAGGATTGCGGTAACGCCCTGCCCACCTGCCGCGCAGATCGAGATCAGCCCTCGCCCCTGCCCGGCAGTGGCGAGCAGCTTGGACATATTGGTCACGATCCGCCCTCCTGTCGCCGCAAACGGATGCCCCACCGCCAGCGAGCTGCCCTTGACGTTGAGCTTGCTGCGATCAATCGAGCCCAGCGGTGCATCCAGGTCGAGCCGGCTTTTGCAGTAGGCCGCATCCTCCCAGGCCTTCAACGTACACAGCACCTGCGCAGCAAAAGCCTCGTGAATTTCGTAGTAGTCAAAATCCTGCAAAGTCAGGCCATTGCGCGCCAGCAGCCGTGGGACTGCATACACCGGCGCCATGAGCAAACCTTCCGCTCCATGCACGAAATCAACAGCAGCAGTTTCGCCATCACGCAAATACGCCAAAATCGGCAGGCCGCGCTCCCTGGCCCACTCTTCGCTGCCCAACAGCACCACGGCAGCGCCATCGGTCAGTGGCGTGGAGTTGCCCGCCGTCAACGTGCCTTTGGCACTGCGCTCGAACACAGGCTTAAGGGCGGCCAGCTTCTCCAGGGTCAAGTCGGCACGCAGGTTGTTATCGCGGCTCAAACCCCGGAAAGGCGTGAGCAAGTCATCTTCCCAGCCTGCGTGATAGGCCGCCGTCAACGCCTGATGGCTGTGCAGCGCCAGTTCGTCCTGTTCAAGCCTTGGGATGCTCCAGGCTTGCGCCATCAGTTCGCAGTGCTGGCCCATCGACAGCCCGGTGCGGGGCTCGCCATTACGGGGAAACTCGGGTTTCAGAAAACCCGGACGCAATTGCAGCAAGGTCTTGAGCTTATCCAGAGGCGCCTTGGTGCGATTGAACTGCAGCAACCATTTACGCAGGCCGTCATTAAGGCCAATCGGCGCATCGGATGTGGTGTCCACTCCCCCGGCAATCGCACAGTCGATCTGCCCCAGGGCAATCTTGTTGGCCACCAGCAATACCGCTTCAAGCCCCATCCCGCAGGCCTGCTGCAGGTCATAGGCCGGTGTTTTCGGCGACAGCCGTGAGCCCAGTACGCACTCACGGGTCATGCTGAAATCCCGAGAATCCTTGAGCACCGCCCCGGCCACGACCTCCCCCATGCGCAGCCCGTGCAGGTTGTAACGCTCGATCAACCCCTCCAGCGCGGCCGTCAACATGTCCTGATTACTGGCGGTCGCATACGGCCCGTTGGAGCGGGCAAACGGGATTCGGTTACCACCAATAATTGCTACACGACGCAGACTCATACGATTGCCCCTATTCTTTTGAATCCATTAATCGTTACAAGCGTAGGTCTTATCGCTGATAACGAACGACCACGGCCTGTTTGTGGTCAACCCTTTGAACC
The DNA here is from genome assembly GCF_963970465.1 of Pseudomonas sp. RL_5y_Pfl2_69. NCBI lineage: Bacteria > Pseudomonadati > Pseudomonadota > Gammaproteobacteria > Pseudomonadales > Pseudomonadaceae > Pseudomonas > Pseudomonas sp. RL_5y_Pfl2_69. Next base: position 23,796 of record NZ_CAXAOU010000005.1, read on the forward strand.
CCATCTGTCGGAGAGTGTTCCATGTCAGACCGTTATATCGACTTCGTCAACTCATCCCTCGGCCAGCGTCTGGTCGGCGCGTTGGGGCTGCCGTCACCGGGACGACTGGAACGCTGGCAAGCCGGGCGCCTGCGCCCCGTCGAAGGCCCGCTATTGATTGGCGGCGGGGCACTGGCCGAACAGGTGAACCGTTTTGCCAGCAAACTCACCGACGCCGTCTACAGCTACGGCCCCGAACCGTTGCTCGCAACCCCCTGGATTCCTGGCCAGGGACCAAAACTCAAGGCCGTGGTGTTCGACGCCAGCGAGCTGCTGCACACCGACCAACTCAAGCAACTGCGCGAGTTTTTCCAGCCACTGCTGCGCAGTCTGGAACACAGCACCCATATGGTGATTCTGGGCCGTGCACCTGAAACATTAAGTGACCCATTTGCTGCCAGCGCCCAGCGTGCGCTTGAGGGTTTCAGCCGGTCACTGGCTAAAGAACTGCGCAACGCCAGCACCCTGCAACTGCTGTATGTCGGTGAAGGTGCTGAAGATCAACTTGAAGGCGCACTGCGGTTTTTCCTTTCGCCCAAAAGTGCATTTATCAGTGGGCAAGTGCTTCGCCTCACGGCCTGCGCCTCCCAGGTACAGGACTGGACCCGCCCCCTGGCCGGGTGCAAGGCATTGGTGACCGGGGCGGCCCGAGGAATTGGCGCCTCGATTGCCGAAACCCTGGCCCGGGATGGCGCCCACTTGATCCTGCTCGACGTGCCATCCGCCAAGGCCGACCTGGATGCGCTGGCCGCCCGTTTGGGCGGACACAGCATCGCGCTGGATATCTGTGCCGCCAATGCCGCTGAAGAACTGGTCGAGCACCTGGCTGACGGTGTCGACATCGTGGTGCACAACGCAGGCATCACCCGTGACAAGACCTTGGCCAACATGACGCCCGAGTTCTGGGACTCCGTGCTCGCGGTCAACCTCAACGCCCCGCAGGTGCTGACCAAAGCCCTGCTCGACAGTGGCACTTTGCGCGATAACGGCCGGGTGATTCTGCTCGCCTCCATCAGCGGTATCGCCGGTAATCGCGGTCAGACCAACTACGCCGCCAGCAAGGCCGGGCTGATTGGCCTGGCTCAAGCCTGGGCCCCCTTGCTGGGCGAACGCGGCATCAGCATCAACGCCGTGGCCCCCGGGTTTATCGAAACCCAGATGACTGCGCATATTCCCTTCGCCTTGCGTGAAGCGGGTCGACGCATGAGCTCCCTGGGCCAGGGCGGCCTGCCGCAAGACGTGGCCGAAGCCGTGGCCTGGCTCGGGCAGCCGGGGTCGGGCGCCGTCAGCGGTCAAGCGCTGCGGGTGTGCGGACAAAGCATTCTGGGAGCATGAACCATGACCGTGAAGTGGCTCGACCTCGCCAGCCCACCGCACTTGCCCGCGCTGTACGCCCACGCCGCCACCCGGCGCAAAATCACCGGCAGCATCTTGCCGGAGCAGGGTTTGCGCTGCTGGGTGGAAGTTGAGCCCACGGCACTGGCAGCCTTCAGGGAGGTGTGCGCCCTGGCGCCAAGCCCACTACTCCCGCCCACCTACCCCCATATCCTGGCCTTCGGGCTGCAAATGCAATTACTGACCAGCAAGGACTTCCCCTTCCCACTGCTTGGGCTGATTCATCTGACCAATCGGGTACGGTTGCTGCGGCCCATGGGCAGCGTGACGCAGCTGCGTATCGGCGTGTTTGTGCACAACCTGCAAAAGCACCCCAAGGGGGCGACCTTTGAGGTGGTCACCCAGGTGGACGACATGCTCGGGCCGCTGTGGGAGGCCGAAAGCACGCTGCTGTGCAAAGGCGTCGAGCTGCCGGGGGAACCCCCTGAAACCGCCGCCCCCGGGCCGGTGGTGCTGAACGAGCTGACCCGCTGGTACGCCCCCACCGACATTGGCCGCCGCTACGCCAAGGTGTCGGGCGACTACAACCCCATTCACCTCAGTGCGGCCAGCGCCAAACTGTTTGGCCTGCCCAGCGCCATCGCCCATGGCCTGTGGATAAAAACCCGTGCCCTGGCGGCATTGAATTCGCACCTGCCAGCCGCCAATGTCGAGATCTTTGTCGCGTTCAAAAAGCCGGTACGTCTGCCCAGCGAAGTGATTTTGCGCTGCAGCGAAGCGGGTTCCAGTGGTGATTTCCAGCTGAACGGGCATGGCGATCTGGTGCACATGACCGGTAATTGGCGACCGATCAGCTAGCGTCTGCTGTCCAAAGACCTGTGGGAGCGGGCTTGCTCGCGATGCAGACGCTGCGCGGTGACAGGCAAACCGTGCTGCTGCCATCGCGGGCAAGCCACGCTCCCACAAGGTGTGTGATGCCTGCCAAATGTGCCTTTCGCTTGCGCCAAAAGCCGTTCAGTCGCAAGCTTTGCGCCTTCTGGAGAGCACACCCTCGATGAACCTCGACGAACTCACGCAACGCATGCACCGCATCCGCGATAACAACGACTGGAAACAATTCCACAGCCCGAAAAACCTGGCCATGGCCGCCAGTGTCGAAATGGCTGAGCTGGTGGAAATCTTTCAGTGGCTAAGCGAGGACCAGTCCCGCCAGCTCCCCGCCGACAAGCTCGCCCACGCAGGCCAGGAGGTAGGCGATATCGTGCTGTATCTGGTGTTGCTGTGCGCCGAACTGGGGTTGGACATGAACGAAGTGGTGCGCAGCAAATTGGCTGACAATGAAAGGCGTTTCAACCCATGAGTGACCGTCACTTCGATCAACTGGCCACCCGTTTCGCCGAAAAAATCTACGGCGGCGCCAAGGGTGCCATTCGTCTGGCCGTGCTTCAGGCCGACCTTGAAGAATCACTGCCAAAACGCCCGTTACGAGTACTGGATATCGGTGCAGGCCTGGGTCATATGTCGTTATGGCTGGCCCAGCAAGGTCATGATGTGACCCTGGCCGAACCGGCCGCGCCAATGCTTGAAGGCGCCCGCCAGCGTTTTGCCGAGGCAGGCCAGACCGGCACCTTTATCCAGGCGCCGTGGCAAGAGCTGCTGGGGCAACTGACCGAACCCTACGATCTGGTGCTGTGCCACGCCGTGCTGGAATGGCTGGCGGAACCCCACGCGATCCTGCCGGTGCTGCATCAGTTGACCGCCAAGGACGGCTGGTTGTCCCTGGCGTTCTACAACCGCGACGCGTTGATCTATCGCAACCTGCTCAAGGGCCACTTCCGCAAAATGCGCAAGAACGACATGGCCGGCGAAAAACAGAGCCTCACCCCTCAACAACCACTCGACCCTCGGGAACTGGCCACGGCACTCGAAGGCCTGTGGCAGGTCCAAACCCAAAGCGGTGTGCGAGTGTTTCACGACTACATGCCCGTTGAGTTCCAGGCCCGAGCCGAGCTTGAGGCACTGGTTGAAATGGAACTGGCCCATCGTCGCCATCCAGCCTTTGCCGGGCTTGGACGTTATCTGCATTGGGTGTGCCGCCCGGTTTGAATCGCCCTGCGGGGGAGACCATCATGTATCGCCGCGTTGCCTTAGTCGTTTTAAGCCTGGGGCTGGGCGCTTGCCAAAGCCCCAACCCTTACACCCCGAGTGCCCTGCCCATGCCGCCAGCCCCGGCACAAGCAGCCAATAGCCTGGACTTGAGCGCCTACCCGGCGCCGCCTCGCGATTACGGGCGCTACCAGAGCTGGGCCTGGCTCAATGGTCGTCTGCCGGTCGGGACCGCGTGGGCCGACTCTGCCCAGATCGCCGAAGCGGTGAACAATGCACTGGACCAGCGGGGCTTGCGCCCGGCGCAGCCCAACCGTCCAGCGGATCTGTGGGTCAGTGCCGACTTACATACCGAAAAACGCTTGCGTCAGGTTCAGGACGACTATGGTTACGGAGCGGGCTACGGCAGCGGCTATGGCCGTTACGGCAGCCAGTACGGGATGTACAACTCTGTGCCCGTGGTGCGCACCTACGAAGTTGAGGTCATGGTGGTGCGACTCAATCTGTATGACGGCAAAACCGGTCAACCGGTGTGGAGTTCCAGTGCAGAAACCAGCAGTAAAGGCAGCCTGGGCGAACGCAGTGATGCTCTGCGCGAATCACTGAACAAGGCAGTACAGGCTTATCCTCCCCATTAAGACTTATTGTTGAAGCGGAGAAATCATCATGCTACGTCGCCTGGCATTACTGGGCATCGCCCTGCTGCTCAGTGCTTGCGAAACCATGCAGGTCAGCAGCGATTACAACCCTGCGGTCGATTTCGCCAAGTTCCAGTCCTGGGCCTGGAAAGACCCTGCCGTGCAATATCACCCCAATAACCCGATGCTGCGAAGCAGCCTGACCGAGCAACGGATCGTTCAGGCCATCAGTGGCCAGCTGGACCAACGGGGCCTGCGCCCGGTTGCGGCAGGCAGCAAGCCGGACTTGCTCGTGCAAGCCTGGTTGATCGTTGCCAACCGCCAGGAGCAGGTCGTGACCAACTACGGCTACGGCGGCCCTTGGGGCGGACCGTGGGGGGGTTACTGGGGTGGCCCGTGGGAAGGTTACTGGGGCCCACCGATGTATAACGAAGTACGCAACGTGGTCTATCAGGTTGGCACGCTGCAAATCGACCTGATCGATGCCAAGGACGGGAAACTGGTGTGGCGCGGCAGTGCTGAAAAAGTCGTCGACACCAGCCCTACTCCGGCCGAACGCAGCGCGGCAATTCAGGAGGCGGTCACGAAAATCTTGAGCGCCTATCCACCGAAGTAAGTTTCAGGGCACTCACTTGCTCACACTGTATATATGTAAGTTGGTATTAATACTTTCGTGAGCAAGTTAGTTTCCACACTCGACTTTCGGCTATTTATCATTGGCTTTTGATTAACTGTTCACATCACGCCTATAAAACTGGCAACTGGCCAGCGCGACGATCACTTTCTGGCTACACTCGATCAAACTTTGGAGAGTTAGCGCTGGGCTATGTTCCAGCAACAGGAGTGCTCGATGTCTCCCCATCTACGCGGTATTGGTTTTACGGGTCCACAGCAACAGCGTGGCGCAATCGGCTTGATGGCTGCCGTGACCCTCGGCATGGTGCTGTTGTTCATGTTGTTGGTGGTCGATAGCGGGCGTTTGTACCTGGAGCAACGCAAATTGCAACGGGTGGCGGATATGGCGGTGTTGGAGGCGGTGAGTCGTGGGGGAAATTGCCTCACAACCCCAACAACGGCACAGGATTATGCAAACCAGAACGCCAAGATCAACAATTTCACCCCAGGTGACGATCAACAAATAAGCGCCGTTTGCGGCACGTTAAAAACCAATGATGACCAGATTCGTGTCTTCACTGAGAACAAGAACAGTTCAGATGCCATTCGCGTGATTGCCACCACCACTGTTCCCACTAGCGTGGCCGGAGGATTGTGGAGCCTATTTTCCAAAGACGGGTTTAGCACCAAGACGAATTTGACGGCGAGTGCCGTGGGGGCAACGCCGGGGCCGACCTTGGCTCAGTTAAGTATTCGAACCACCCTACTCAAAGTAGATACTGCAAAGTCCTTACTGCTTAATGATCTATTTACAAAGCTACTGGGCGGAAACGTTAATATTTCGGCCTTGGGTTGGGAAGGACTGGCCAAAGCCGACATCAACCTTCTTCAATATTTAAACCAGCTAGCTATTGTGCTTAACGTAACCGCTGGAGACTACACTAAACTTCTTGCCACTGACGCCACGGTCACACAGCTTATTCAGGCTGCCATCAAAGCCGCAGAGATCAATGGAGCAACCGCCGACATAGTTACGAACCTAGGACAACTCAAGCTAGCGGCATTAAATAAAGTCCCCTTAAAGGTCGGAGACTTACTAAAATTGCAAACCGGAACCACATCAGCCGGTCTAGATGCAAATGTCCAGTTAATGCAGATACTTCAGGCATTCATCCAAGTTTCTAACAAAAACAATGTTCTCTCTGCATCATTACCTCTGAACTTGCCCGGAGTTGCAAGCATTACAACACAGATCAAAATTATTGAACCGCCACAATTTTCTGCCATAGGCAACCCTGCTTTAGCCAAAGCAGCACCGTTGGGAGAAAACAAAATTTTCGTTCGCACAGCCCAAATCAGAACGCTCATTACCATTGAACTTGGAAAGCTGAGCCTCGTTACTGGTTTACTCAATGCGGTAAATGGTATTTTGAGTCCTATCACAAACCTTGTAACAGGGCTTCTTTGCGGTCTTGGACTATGCTCTGAATCTGTTGACGTTATACTTCTTCCGCCACCAATTTCTATATACGTCAATCTTGACACCGGAGGAGCAAGTAGCTATTTAGTCGATTATAATTGTGCCCCTGACAACAAAAGCTTAACCGCACGTTCAGAGTCGTCTATTGCCAATATAAAAGTAGGCAAAATCACTAACCCTGCCGCCGTTTTCACCTCCAAAGACCTTGTTAGCATGACCCCTCTTCCACTCGTCGACATTGGCACAAGGTGCTTTCTGTGCGAGAGAAAGCCTTTCGGCGGCGGTGGCATTGCTCTTACGGTCAACAGCTATGTTGCACAGAGAACACCGCAAGATCTTTTATTTACAAAGGCTGACGCACCTACAAACCTTAAACAAAAGCCTGCAGAACTCCATATAAAACCTACCGGAGACATTATTGCGAGCCTCAAAAACACCTTATCCGGGATATCAATACAACTTTACGGCCCCATTGATAACACGGGCATATTAAATAATATTTTAACCTCGGTCAGCACCGCCGTAACTCAAGCGCTCAATGCAATATTAGGGATCATTTTACCACTGATCATTAATATTTTAAGCAGCCTCTTGGATCCGCTCATCAATAATATTTTGTCTTTATTAGGCGTTGACCTAATGGACACCGTAGTCGGTGCCAACCTCTCCTGTAACCAAGGTGGCCGCGCCCAGTTGGTTCTTTAACTACCCCTTGAACGCAGAAGGCCCGGTGTATCAGATACACCGGGCCTCATGGTCTTACGACTGCTGCGCAGCCGATCGCAGCCTCGCTTCGCTCCTCAGCGGCTACAGATTTCGTCGTCAACTGCGCGTCGTAGCAGTTGACGAGTAGAACGAGGCTACGTTCGATCGCGGAGCGGTCGCAAAACCGGTAGACACGGTATGCCTGATAAGCCGTGAAAGCTGATTTTTTACGACGGCTACGTCGGGGTGCCGCATCACGCAGGACGCAGGACGCAGCCTCGTTCTACTCGTCAGCTGCTACGGATCGCGAGTACCCTTTTGCGCGCAACCACTAGAGGAGCGCGTTTGACCGGCAACAGAGTATCTACAGATATCGCAGCACTTCACTCCTGCACTTCAACCACCGGCAACTCCACGCAAAACCGGGCGCCGTGCTCGGTGTTGCTGACGCTCAACCGCCCGCCCATGTTGTCGATGATGCCGTAGCTCACGGACAACCCCAGTCCCGTGCCAAGACCAATGGGCTTGGTAGTGAAGAAAGGTTCGAAGATCCGCTCCAGCAGACGCGGGTCAATACCGCCTGCGTTGTCGTCCACTCTCAGGCACACATGCTGTGCATCGGACTCGATACTCAGGGCAATCCAGGGCTCAAAGTCGCGATCGGTTTCTCGCTTGCTCATCAGCGCATCACGGGCATTGACCATCAGGTTGATCAGCACTTGCTCAAGCTGGTCGACATGGCCACGCACTTGCACATCACACACCTGGCCTTCACTGCGCAATTCGACGCCTTTACCGCGCAGGCCTTCGCTGAGCAAGGCCACGGAGCCTTCCATCGCCTGTGAAGGGTTGAACACTTGCTGTTCGATTTCCGAGCGACGACCAAACACCCGCAAGTGGTCCACCACCCGCGCCGCACGCTGGACTTGCCCGTCGATACGGGCAAGCTTTTCCTGCAGGTACTCGATCTGTGCATCGCCGTTGCTCAGACGCTTGAGCACGTTCGCCACGGCCATGCGCATGACGTTCAACGGCTGGTTGATTTCGTGGGCCAGCCCCGTGGCCATTTCGCCAAGGGTGGCCATTTTCGCACTGTGGGTCAGTTGCTGCTGCGAGCGACGCACCTCGGTGTTGTCGCGGCCAACGGCTTGTACTTCCAGCAAGTTGCCCTGTTCGTCGAAAATCCCCCGGTCCGACCACACCCACCAGGCATATTCGCGACCCGGCAGTTGCAGGCTGATTTCAGCGGAGCTCACCGGAGACTGTGGAGTCAAACCCGCAATACGCTGCACAAAGGCTTCACGCTGCTCGTCGGACAGCCAACTGCTCAGATTGATGCCCGGCAACTGCCCGGTCGTGCACTCCAGGTAGCTGGCCAGGGGCTGATTGCCAAAGGTCAGGGTCAGGTCGGGCAGGTAACGGCAGATCATGGCGGGTGAATCTTCGACCAGGATTCGATAGCGTTCTTCGCTGCTCTTGACCCGCTCGGCCGCTTCGGTGGCCTCGGTGATGTCCAGCCACAACCCGACGACTTCAACCGGCAAACCCAGGTCATCACGTAGCAACTTGGCTTCATCCAGCAGCCAGTGGTAATCACCGCCTCGATCGCGAAGACGATAGCGACGCCGGGTGCTGCCTTCGCGCAGCAACTGGCGGGTGCGCTCAAAATAGTGCTCCCGATCATCGGGGTGAACCCACTCGATCAAGGTCGCGCTCGTGCACTCCTCCAGCGTCCAGCCCAGCAAGGGCTTGAGGCTGTCACTGAAAAACGCGGGCAACAGCGCGCCTTCGACATAACGCTGCACGTAAATCACCGCAGGCGAACTGGCGATAAGGTTGTCCAGCCGCGCATGAGCGGCTGCAACTTGCTGCTGTTGATTCTTGATGTCGCTGACATCCAGCATAAAACCCACGATACGCCGCCGGGTGCCGGTCCCCAGCATCTGGCCCTGGACTCGATACCACTGGGCAGGCTGAGTGCTTTGGGGTTGATGCACCCGCGCAAACAGCAACAACTCCTTGCCATGCTCCAGCAATTCATTAAAACGGCCACAGAGCTCATCCCGATCGGCAGGATGAAACAACGCCAGCCATGCCTCGCGGGTCATAGACTGCGGCTCGATGACCTCAGTCAGGTTGGCGGCCAGTTGCGGGGCCAGTTGCATCAGTTCGTGGGTGATCGACCACTCCCACCACCCCGTGCCCAGCAAGCCTTGAAGGGCTTCCATGCGCTCGCGCTGCTGCAGGTGCTGTTGCTCGCGCAAGCGATCCAGCAGGGGCGCGGCCAATGCCGCGCACACCTGCATCCAGTCGCTTTCACTCATCTGCGGTCCGTGCAGGGATGCCGGGTAAAACCCCAGCATCAACCAGGCACACAGGCCTTGCTGGTCGCTGTACGGCACCAGTACGCCGTCGGCATTGCCAAACAAATCGTTCAGCCGCGGGTTGCCGTCGCGCTCGACACGCTGGGGCGAGTTGCCGCCCAGCGGGTCGAGCAGGCTGCCCAGGTTTTGCTCTGGCAACCAGAGTTGCGGTGCATCAAACGAGTGATAGGTGCTGTGCATGTACCAGGAGGACTGCGCATCATCACGCACGGCCAGCGCCATGCAGGGCACACGACCATGCTGGGCCACGCTGCGCAGCGCTTCGTGCATCACTTCCGGCAGGCGCTGCACACTGCACTGACGCAATTGCTCGCCCAGGCTGAGGGTCAGTTGCGTGCAGCGCTCACGGTTGCGCGCCTGCTCGCTGCCAAGGCGCAAGTCACTGATATCCAGCAGCTGTAAAAGCCAGCCATCACCCTGGGGCTGAACCCAGCCTCGGGTATGCACCACGCGCAGCCCGGCGCATTGAAAGTCCAGGTCGAGGCTGTGGCCCACCCAGTCTGCCGGGACGCCTTCGAGCGCCAGCGTGCTGCCCGGCACCATGTAGCTCAGCAGCAAGCGCGGTGCGCCGTCGCCGCTAGAGCGCGCCAGACCATAACGCTGCAGGCCGTGAATGTCGGTGACGTAGCCGTGTTGATCGAGCATCAATTGGATGCCCGCATGGATGTTCAATTGCGGATCATTGGATTCAGGCAAGCGCTCGTCGGTCCGTCCCAACAAGCGCCCGAACAGCCTTTCACTAGGGGACAAGTTGAGCGCTCGATGTGGCAGTCAGGTTGGCTGGCAAGTCCGGCACGGTGATGCTTCCCAATTTGAGCACCGGCATGATCGCGCTCAAATCCTTGGACGGCAGCGTGACGCTGGCTGTCAGCACTTTTGTTGTGGCGTTATAGGTCGCGGCCGGGACAACCTTGCTTCTCACAGCCGATGGCACCCAGGTCAGCTTGTCGTTCAAAACGCTAACGGCCAATGTCTGCACCGCTGCCCCATAGTTGGCCGCCGTCGGGTCCACCGCCATGCTTCGGCGCACCGCTTCGGACGTCGCATTATTGAAGGACTGCACCAGCAACAGCGGCAAGCTGTAGCTGACGACGCCGTAAAGCACTGCGAAAAAAATCACAAACACCAGCGCGAACTCAATCGCCGCGGCGCCTTTCTGCTTTTTGGGAAGCCTTGTTTTCATGACGGTGTCTACCCTGACTGTCGACAGTAATATCATCATAGAATCATTGGTAAAAAAGGGAGGTTCTTTACGTGATCCAGTTATGTGTTGTGTTCGTGTGGTTTGCTGCGTGTTCCATTCAAGATCTTCTCCAACGTCATATCTCCAATATCCTGACCTTTGGCGCGGCGGCGCTGGCATTGCTGTATCTGCTGTGGACAGGCCACACCTGGCTCGGCGCAAGCGCAGCCGAAGGCGGCTGGGCATTGCTGGTCGCGCTGGCACTGACACTGCCCGGCTATGCACTCAACAAGCTTGGAGCCGGCGACGTAAAGCTGTTGATGGCCCTGGCACTGGCAACCGATCGTCCGACAATTCTTGGTACCATCATCGGTGCAGGCCTTTGTACTGGCGCTTGGTGGCTATTTGCGTCAAAAATCCTGCCGTCAATGAATCAACGAGTTAAGACCCCTTCACTTGCCAATCACGTCCCAGTGTCAAAAAAGCTTCCATTTGCACCCTTCCTGTTGGGCGGGTTTACCCTGACAATGGCGCTCCTTCGCTAATCGTTTGAGGGGATTAACACCTTGTACATAGTCGTAAAGTAGGTCTACGTTTAACTCAAACGCAGTAACCAAGTGGACCCAGAAGTCCCTGATTGGTTTACCAGGAAGGAGAACCGCGTGCATACATCCACCCCCCTGATAAAAGTCCTCGTGGTCGACGACCAGTCGTTGATTGTCGAAGAACTGTGCGAATTTCTTGAAAGCAGCGGCTACCGTTGTGTGCCCTGCCATTCAACACGTGAAGCCATCAGTGCTTTCATCGCCGATCCAGAGATTGGCCTGGTGCTGTGCGACCTGCACATGCCCGAGATGAACGGCATCGAACTGACTCAACACTTGCAAAAAATCGCCGGTAAGCACCGCTCCTTTGAAAGCATTTTGTTGACCGGTCGAGCAGACAAGCAGGATGTGATCAAGGCCCTGCGTATCGGCATTGCCGATTACTATCAAAAGCCGGTTGACCTCAATGAACTGCTTGAGGGCATCCAGCGCCAGGAAGCCATCTTGCGCGAAAAGCACAAGAGCGATCAGTTGGGCCACCTGAACCAGAAGTTGCAGTTCCTGGCCGAATCCATTGACGACCTGTATCAGGACATGGAGTCCGCTAGACGCCCCCCTCAGTCGGCCACTCAACCTTCAAACCCGCAGGACTCAAACGAGGGCCCCTGGCAGCAGATCCCGACGATTTTCAAACAGCTGTCGCCCCGTCAACTGGACGTTGCCAAGCTGGTGAGCAAAGGCCAGACCAACTATCAGATCGCCTGCGATCTGGGCATAACCGAAAACACGGTAAAGCTTTACGTGTCCCAGGTTCTGCGCCTGACCCACATGAACAACCGCACTCAACTGGCCCTCGCGCTGTCCCCTAACGCCCCAGCACAACATCGCCAGAGTGCGCATTAATCGCTGATCCTGCCTCACCTTAATCGCTGGCAACACCTGTGAATAACAGGCTAGCCCGCGACAAGATCAGCTCATTCAGTTCTGCTTGGCCGTGCCGCCCTCATCCTGTTTGTAGTACTCAGGGATCTCATGCTTGTAGCTGTCCAGCCAACGCTGCAGGCTGAGCTCACGCTCGGCCGGAGTCGCCGTTTGGCGTATCGGCGACTGCACGCTGCCACTGACCTGAAGCTGCAGCCAGTTTTCGGTTTCCTGCTGGTTTTTTGGCGTGGGACCGGGCTCGATGGCCACCGCACCCAGCGGGATCAGGGCCAGCAACACCCCCACACGAATAGAAAAAGTCATTGCAAACCTCCAACGCATTATTTGATGACAGCCACCTGGTTGCTGGCTGCCTTGGCTTGAGCCTTCAGCGCTTGCGCCCGGGACTGGGCATCACTCACTTGATCGGGCGTTAATTCGGCGCGGGTGACCAGTTCGGCCGCCTGGGTCCACTGGTCCTGATAAATCAGCAAGGTCACCAGGTTCAGCGCCGCCAACGAGTCATCCTGTTTGAGTTCCAGCGCAGTCAAAAACTCGAACCGGGCATCATCGTCACGGCGCTGGTTGAGATACACCACGCCCAGGTCATTGCGAATCTTGGCATCGGTCGGCGCCAGTTTCGCCGCACGCTCAAGGTGGGCTGTCGCCAATGCGTTGTCGCCACGCCCGGCGGCCAACTGGCCCAGGCCATGCTCCCCTTCTGCGGCCAGACACGACCCCAATAGCCCCTGGAACAATGGCTCGGCCTCACTGCGCCCCAACTGACGGTAGATCCGCGCCTTGCGCAGTTGCACCTGCGCGGATCGTTCCGGCAGGTTTTGCAGGTTGGCCAGGCTGGCGTGCAGCTTGCCCTCCTTGGCCATGTCATCGGCCAGGTTCAGCGACAGATCCTGATCAGCACTCAATTTTGTACAACTGCCGCCCATGGCCATCCACGGCGGATTGCTCTGGCCTCCTGTCGCGCAGCCGCCCAGCATCAGCAGCCCACACAAGACGATGACAGCTTTCATGTTCATACCCCTGATCAAGAGAGAAAGGCTCGCGAGATAGCGACAAAGCTCGGCCCGGCCAAGACAATCATTAGCGCCGGGAACAGAAACACCATCATCACTACCGACATCTTGGCGGACATTTTGGAGATGTACTCTTCCATGCGAGTCAGGCGACGGTCATCAAGCAGCTCTTTAAGTGCCTGCAATGACTTCATCGCGCCACCGCCCTGCTGAATCAATTGCTGAAGAATCACGCAGGTGTCATTGAATTCGTCCACGTCCAGCAAGCTTGCGGTTTTGCTCAGTTCCTGGCTCAACTCCAACCCCGAATCAACCCGCGACAGCACTACCCGCAACTCGCCTGTAAGCACTGGCAGCAGCTCCCTGGCATCCTGGCTCAGCACCCGTAACGCCTGTTCAACCGCCATGCCGGACTCAAACAGAATGCGCAGCAACGGGATAAAGGTAGACACCTCCACCGCCACTTCTTGTTGCCGCCGCTTTGCAGCGTAGGCCAGCATTCGCTTGGGGATCAGATACCCCAGCGCCAGTGAGAACAACAAAACAACCAATAGATTGCCGGACCTGGGAAAGAACAACTCATGCCCCAAAAACACCAGCCCGGCAAACGCAAACGGCGTACCGATCTGAAACGCGGCAAACAGCGAACGCTGACTGGCGGTACGCCAGCCAAGGCGGTTGAGCAGCGTTTGGGTTTCGCTGTCCATCGTGATCGAACGCTGGCCAAACTTGCTGTTGCCCACCATCCGCATCCAGAGACTGAGCTTGCCCGGGCCGCTCTTGTCACCGTCCAGGCGCTGCATCACCCGCTGCTGAGCCAAACGGTCCTGAACCACGTTATTGATCAGCAGCGCCATGGCGCCCAGCAGTAAAACTGCACAAATCAGATAGGCCATGTCATACGCTCCGAACCATGCGCCATAACGCAACGCTGCCAATTATTTGCATCGACAACGCCGTAAGCAGCATGTGTTGCCCACCTCCGTCCTGCCACATTTTGAGCATGTAATCGGGGTTGGTAGACATGAAAAAACCCACCACAAATATCGGCAACATGCCCAGTACCAAAGCGGTCATGCGGGTTTCACCGGTCATGGCTCTCAATCTGCGAGCCCCCTGTTCACGCTCGCGAATCAGCACGATCAGGTTTTCCAGCAGCTCACTGGCGTTGCCGCCGTAGCGATGGTTCACCTTCAGGCCGAGGGCGAACATGCGAAACTCGTCGCGCTCATACAGCTCGGCAAAGTCATTCACGGCCTCCGGCAAACTCACCCCCATCTGAACATTGCGTGACACACGGCTTATGCTGCTCTTGAGCGGGTCACTGGAAGCTTCGATCGCGGTCAGTACTGCATCGGCCAAGGTCCGTCCCGCCTTCAGGCTGCGAACGCTGTGATCAAGCAAGAGCGGCAGTTGCTCAACCATGCGCCGTACCCGACGGTGGTAACGCCAACTGACAAACAGCTTGAGCAACAGTGGCGGCAGCACCAGCAGCGCGAGAAAAAATACCCAGCCCCCGATCAGGCCAGCCAACACCACTGCTCCCGCCCACAGCGACAGCCATAAACCCAGGCGCTCAGAAGGACGCCCCAACCCCGCCTGCAAGAAAGCCCGGTCGATCCACGCCACACCCTTTATTTTTTCCGAGAACTGCGGCTGCCCCTCCCCCAAACGGTCCAGCACGCGACTGGTTGTCGGATCCGTCAGAGCCCGATACACCAGACTCAGCGATAGCACGAACATAAGAAAACTGATGGTAAAAAGCAGTAAGGCCGGGATCATGATCAGCGCCTCAGCCGTGGGCATTCAAAATGGGGTCACGACGCAACTTGTCGCCTGCCGGGTTCAAGGCTTCGCGCATAAAACCAAAACCGGTGCGCTTGTCCAGGCGGAACAGGGTGTTGGTCACGTACACATCGTCACGCACCCCGACCACTTCCAGTACTTCACTGACGCAACGGCGACCATCAGGCATGCGCGTGAGCTGAATAATCACGTCCAGTGCAGCGCAAATCATCTGGCGCAGGGTTTTTTCCGCCACGGTGCGGCCCGTCAGGCCGACCAGGGTTTCCAGACGCAGCAATGCATCCTGTGCCGTGTTGGCGTGAACGGTGCTCATCGAACCATCGTGACCGGTGTTCATCGCGGTCAATACGTCGAGCACTTCCACCCCACGAATTTCGCCGAGGATGATGCGGTCCGGACGCATCCGCAGGGCGTTGCGAATCAGGTCGCTGGACTTCACTTCACCATGCCCTTCGGCATTGGGCGGGCGTGTTTCCAGGCGCACCACATGGGGGTGCCCCAGCTGCAGCTCGGCCACGTCTTCGATGGTGACCAAGCGTTCGTGGGGGTTGATCAACTGACTCAAGATATTGAGCAGCGTGGTTTTACCCGTACCGGTACCGCCGCTGATCAAGATATTGCAGCGCTTGCCCACCGACTCCTGAAAAAACTCAAAGATCGCCTGGTCGATGGTTTGCATCGCCACCAGATCGCTGCTCTGGAGCATGTCCTTGCGAAACTTCCGAATCGACAGGCACGGCCCGTCCAGTGCAATGGGCGGAATGATCGCGTTGACCCGGCTGCCATCCGGCAGGCGTGCATCCACCATCGGCGAAGACTCATCCAGGCGCCGACCCAGCGGCGCCAGAATGCGCTGCATGACCCGTTCAACGTGATGATCGTCGATAAAACGCAAATCGCTCTGACTAAGCAGACCCTCGCGTTCAACAAACACGCGATGGGGGCCGTTGACCAAAATTTCCGTGACGGCAGGATCTCGCAGCAAGACTTCAAGCGGGCCGAACCCCGTCAGCTCGTCGACGATTTCTTCAGCCAGACGCTCCATTTCATAACGGGAAATGGCCAGGTGCAGGCGCGATACATATTCAGCCACCCGCTCGGTGACAAACTGGGCCAGGGACACACGGGAGCCTTCCAGCAGGTTAACCCCGGTCTCTTCAATGGCATCGATGATGTAGCGATGCAGTACCAGCTTAAGACCGTCATGGTCCGCACGCCCGTCCTTGTACAGGCCGGAGCCAAACAACTGTTCGTTGTTCATTTGGCCCCCCACAGGCGGTTTAACCACGCGCCAGACTTGGAAACCGTTTGCTCGGACGACTGCGAGCGCTTGGTCAATCGCTCACCCAGTTTTTTTAACGCCAGGCTCAGGGCTTCCCGCGGAGCCAGATCAAACAGGGTGGTGGCCTGATTCTTGGCATTGATGCGTAGCTCAGGGCTGAGCGCCAGTGTCGCCATCACCGGCAGGCCAAAGCTCTTGCCCAGGGCATCGGCATTCGGGGCAACGCCCCCCATGTAACGATCGATCAACAACCCCGTATGCTCAAACTTCATGCCCTTGGCCCGCCAGCGAGCTAGCACCTCCAGGTTGCGGCGGCAATCAAGCACGCTCTGGTCGGTGTACCACAGCAAACTGTCACAATGGGTGGCAAAGGTGCGCAGCGCTTCACTGTCTGGCTGCCCCGTGAGGTTGACCACAATGTGCTGAAAATGCTGACGCAAGGCGCTGAGCAACATATACAACTCGGCGGCGCTGGTTTGCTCCAGCGGCTCATCACTTTCGCTGTGGGCCAATACCCGCAAACCACTTGCTGTCTTGGTAAAGGCACTGTCAATCAAGGTGCTGTCCAGGCGTCGTAAATGGCGCAGGGCATCACCAAAAAAGAACGTACTCTCAAGCCCCAGCACGGCAAGACCATCGCCACGGGGTACGCCCAGGTCCAGAAACAGGGTTTTTTGATCGTGTTTTTGCACGACCAGCCCAAGGTGGCTGGCAACCAGCGCGCCATCGGCATTGCATTGGGCGCTGAACAACACGCTCAACCCGCCCAGCTCGGCGTTGGGCGCCACCGGCGGCAAGCGTTTGCTCAGACGGCGAACCAGCCCTGCCACTTCACTGGAGCGCGAACCGTAGGCGACAAAATCCCTTGCCCCGGCGCGCATGGCGTTGAGCACCAGCTGGTTATCCATACCGTCGCCCAGGGCAACAATGGCCAGCATGGGCTTGGCTTCCAGCGCGCCTTCAATCAGCGCGCACTGGTTGACCACCTTGTCCCGGTCCAGGCCCACAAAGATCAAACCGGCAAACGTCACGTCAACCAGGGCCAGCAGTTCATCCAGGCTACTGGTGCCTGCACCCACCACTTGACCCAACGGCGCCAAGGCACCTTGCAACCATTCAAGATCGGTGTTGTTGCGCGTCAGCGCGAGAAATGTCTGGCTCAGGCTTTGGCTCATTGGGATAACCCGCTACGGCTGTTGAATTTGCCGTTTTCCAGGAAATACAGGCGATACCAGTTAGGGTCGTAGTTACGCAGTTTCTCCCCGGGCATCGATGGCAATGGCGCATTGGCAGCCAATGGCTGAACCAGATGCGGGGTCACGATCATCAACAGTTCTTTTTCTTCGCGGCTGATATTAGAGTCGCGGAAGAACGCGCCAAGAATCGGGATATCCCCCAAGCCAGGAAACTTGTTGACCTGTGAGCTGTTGCGCGAACTGATCAAGCCACTGATCACAAAACTTTCGCCATCGGCCAGGGAAATGCTGGTGTCGGTGCGACGAACCGTCAGGCCCGGCACCAAAGTCCCGGCGATATTCACCGCATTGGTGTAATCCAGCTCACTCACCTCAGGTGCCACTTTCAACATGATGCGATCACGCCCAACCACGGTAGGGGTCAGGGTCAGACGGATACCGAACTCCTTGTACTCGATCGATACGTTGTCGCTGCCGCTGCTGGGTACCGGGATCGGCACTTCACCACCCGCGAGGAAGGTTGCACTCTGCCCGCTCATGGCCACCAGGCTTGGTCGTGCAAGGGTGTAGGCAAAACCGCTGCCTTCCAGGGCATTGATCATCGCTTTGACCTTGCCGCCGCCAAAACCGATGTTGAAGTACTTGCTGTTGGCAACCGGACCGCCTGTGATCACCCCTTCAGCAGTGCTGAGGAATGAACCCGGCGAGCCAAACAGAAAGTTGCTGCCCATGCCGAAGATCGAGGTGCTGGCCTCTTGCAGCTTGGTGCGGCTGACCTCGACGAAACGAATGTCCGTTTGCACCTGAATGGGCAACGTCGGGTCTTCGGTCGGCGACAACGACGTACCGGTCAAACCCGAAGTGGCCTTGCCTTTGACGAACAGCATGGTCTGGTGTGGCTCTTTCGAACAGGCGCTCCAGACCATCAGACTGGTAGTGCCCGACGCAACGCCGGTCAGCAAAAAGGCGTTTTGGCCATTGGTGCGGACATCGGCAACCGTGGGATCACCCACAGCGATGCGAGAAATGTTGACCGGGAAGCTCATGGCCTTCTGGGCCCCCTGGGGCACTTCCAGTACCGATGGCAATGCGTTGAATGCGGCGCAATTGTCAGCAGCGGCCAAGGCCATTTCCAGGGGCAAGCTGCTCAGGAGCAGCGTCCATACCGCACGTTTGAAAAGGGGAGCGCAACGATGGCTCATATGCTATGTCCTTGCAGATAAGACTTTTTATTGGGCCGATTGCTGAGCCGTTTGGTTGCCACGAATCACTTCAATGCCGCGCACACGGGGAGCACCAGCGGGACTGCTGACAGGCGCCCTGGCCGGGCTGGCCATGGATAGCTGGTTGAACTGGTACAGGCTGCGCCTGGCGTTCTCGAGGTTGGTCGGGGACTCTTGCTCACCCGCCCAGTATTTGCTCAACCGCTGTTCATCGGCGCTGCGCACTGCAAGGCGCAGCGTGCCGGCCTGGGTCGCGAGCATCAGTTGATTAAGCAGCACTTCAGGCACCGCCAGCACGGCGGTGCGCGCATTGATACGACCCTGCTCTTGCTTGAGTGCTTCTTCGGCATTTTTCGGTGGGCTGGCCAACTGACCATCACTGGTCATACCCAACTCAGTCCCCACGCTAAGAACCCGTACCGCTGGCAACACCACTTGGGCCGATTGCTGGGGATTGCCCGTGTCCTGACGCAGGAACAGCAGAATGTCGACGTAATCACCCGGAGTCAGCTGACCTCCCGCCCCGGCCACCTCGTCGATCGAGACTGCCAGTGCGCGCTCATCAGGGCGGATCATGCGGGCCAGTGGCCCGCCCATTTCAAAGCTTTTCTCATTGAGCCAGGTACCTGCACTCATGCTGCGCCAAGGAGTACGTCCTACCGCCTGATCAATGGTTGAAAGGCTGCCAGCAGGCGCGGTACGCAGTTTTTCCAGAGTCACATCTTCTGCCGTCAAGGCCACATTCGGGGGTACATCGCGGGCCAGCACCACCACCGACTGACGGGTCGTGTCCTCAGCGGCTGCTACCCCTTGCTCCACAACCTGTGTCACCGGAACTTCAGCAACCGGCTGCTGCCGACTCAATACCAACCCCCAATAACCGGCGGCAATTGCCCCTACAAATAATATGGCGGCCAGTATTAAACTGCGTCGATTGTTCATGCACAAACTCCCTTTTCCACTGCGCACGGCAGACTAAAAAACCCATTCACAATCAGGCAGCTATGAATCGATATTGCTGTTGCAACCATTCGCTATTTAAAATAGCCCAGTCGAAGCAAAATGCCATTAGTGACAATAAAAAGCTCTAATTAATTGTGAATAGTTTGATTTAGCACACATTTTTTAGAATGACCATTTGGACTAATACTTTATGATTAGTCCATTGTTACAGTTGTAAGGAAGTGATTTATTGCCAATCCTATGATGGCAGATGGAGATCAACCTGCACCATTGTTACGCAGTGCCCGACCCGGCGCACTCAAGGAGAAGTCAGATGATGTTAAATACTGTTCTGAAAGTGTATGTACCTGCACAGGTATTCCTGGCGCGCCAGACCAAGTTATTTATTAAAAGGACAGAAGGTGCATCGGGTATTGAATATGCGATTATTGCGGCGATGGTAGCAGTGGTTATTGCTGGACTTTCACCTGATGTACAAACAGCAGTAACCAATGTATTCACTAAGATCAAAGGTGGTCTGGCAACAACTTAATTCACTAACAAAAGGAGCCCTTTGCATGCCCCTCTCCCCATCACGGCAACAACTGCTTCTGGTGGATGACGAAGAGGACGCACTGCTGGAGTTGGCCGAGCTGCTTGAGGGCGAGGACTTTTGTTGCTTTACGGCAACATCAGTCACACTCGCCCTTTCGCAGCTGACCCAGCATCCGGATATTGCGCTGGTCATCACTGACCTGCGCATGCCAGAGGAAAGCGGGATTGCGCTGATCAGGCGCCTGCGTGAGCATACCTCGCGCCAGCATTTACCGGTGATTGTCATCTCGGGGCACGCCGACATGAGCGATGTCAGCGACTTGCTGCGGTTGCAGGTACTGGACCTGTTTCGCAAACCCATCTACCACGTGCGCCTGCTCGACACCCTCGACAATCTCTTTCCAAAACCCCCACAGCTACAACTGGCCAGAACATAAAACCCGCCCCATAAAAACCCCGCAGCCTGAGTTGGCGCTGCGGGGTTTTTATATATAACGCTTACAACTGATAACTAAAACTTAGTGTATAGCGCGGCCTGCGATTAAAACTGTCCAACGCTATATCAGACATGGGCTTGGCAACTTCCAGGGCAATGTTGTAGTAACGCTTGTCACCAAAACGCAACCCCAGTGCTGCGGAGGACATGTCCGAGCCTTTTAATGGCAGTTCGTTGTACCAGGCCTTGGCCCTGTCCACGATCGCATAAGGCTGCAGCAACTTGACCCAGTCACCGTCGCGGTTATAGCTGTAGTTGAGCTCATAGGCCACGCCCCAGCCCTTGTCCCCCGACGCCTGGTCATCCGGATAACCACGACCGAAGTTCTGCCCGCCAAACACTGCCCGCTCGCTGTCAGGCAACGTGTCATCACTCCAGTACAACGCACCCGACACCACGCCCTGCCAGTTATCGAAGTAGCCGTCACTCTGCACACCCGACAAACGCAATCGGAAGAAGTCCAGGTCATAACGGCTGCCAGTCAGGGTGGTTTCGCTCTTGGCACCCATCGCGTCCATGCCCTGATACATACCGGCACTGACAATACGCAACTGCCTGGCATCGGACTTGCGCCAGTCACCTTCAAACGCCAGTGCGCGCACGTTGGTTTTTTCGCTGATGGTCTGGCCGAAGCCTGCCACCTCGTAGTCGGTATTGTCGTTGACGCCATACAACCGGGCACCGGCGCTGAGCCATTGATCCGGCGCGGCAATCAGCGGGTGGCTGACGCCAATCGAGAAGCGGTCATTCTCACGGTGAGGCTTGAGTTCAAACCCGTCATCGGTAGCAATGCTGGTGCTCGGATCACTGCGATAACTGGAGCCATACAGGCTCAGTTGCGTGCCTTCGGCATTCAGGTACTGGCTGTAATCGAGACGGTAGTAGTGCTCCTTGTCGCGACCCGGCGGAAACAACCCGCTCAGGGTCAACTGCTCCGCCATGGCCGTTTGCGAGTTACTGCTGACCCCGAACAGTGCCTGGGTACTGTTACGGCTGCCCTCGACAAGGCTCATGCTGGTGGTGAACGGTTTGCGACTGGCACTCACACGCAGTGTCGAAGCACCGTCGGTGGTGCCCGGTGGCGGCACTTGCGCCTGCAAGGTCACACCGGGAATCCGGCTCATCAGCGTGCTGTAGCGATCAAATGTTTTACGGGTCAGCGGGCGCTCTCCCTTGAGCTTGTCTACCAGTTCATCGATATACCCCTTGACCCGCCCTATATCCCCATCGATCTCGTAATTGCTGACATAGCCTTCGACCAGCACAACACGCACCAGGCCTTGATCGAAGTCCTGTTGAGGCAAAAACGCATACGACAATAAATAGCCATCGTCCTGGTAACGCTTGGTGATGCCGCGCGTGGCCTCGATCAATTCACCCAGGGTGATTTCATGGCCCAGCAGCGGCTTGAACACCGCACCCAACTCGGGCAGCGGGTAAATCGTGCCACCTTCGATCTGCAACTTGCGAATGGTCAGGCGCGTGCCCATGACCAGTGGCTGAGCCTCCCCGGCTGCCGGTTTGGGCAATTCCAGCGCAGGCGCCGGCGGGCGATAGGCATCCACCGGCAAGTTGGGCGTGGGCAAGGTTTGCATGCTGTCGTTGCTATTGAGAAAGCGCGGAAGGGACTCGGCACCCGCGTACGGGGCCAGGGCCAATAACAAAAAGGGAACGCAATTACGCATATGACACTCCATGTTCAACTACAGCGGCATAACGAGGGGGCTTCATCTTTGATTGCGCCGTGAAGCTACCCGAGCATCAGTCCTAAAAACTGCACATGAAAAAAGACGAGAGACTCATCTGAATCTCTCGTCCCAACCAAGCGTAGGCGCTGTAGGTAAGGCCGTCGAACCGGCCAGGTGCAATTAATCGTCAGTTTTTCTTGCCCAGATTGCCCAGCCCACCCAGCACTCCCCCAAGAACACCACCCAGACCTGTACCTGTATTGGCACCCGTGTTACTACCTGTACCAGCGCCTGCACCCAACAAGCCGCCGATACCGCCGCTCAGACCTGCGCCTGCACCGGTACTGCCACCCGTGCTTGCGCCCACTCCCAACAGACCGCCAAGACCCAAACCGGCACTTGCACCGCCACTTGTGCTTGCACCTGCACCCAACAGGCCGCCAAGACCGCCGCCAATGCCTGCACCGGCACCGGCACCGGCACCTGAACCATTACCCGTGCTTGCACCCGCACCCAGCAGGCCGCCAAGAGCGCCACCCAGACCCGAGCCTGTGCCCGTGTTTGCAGCCGGGTTCAGCAGGCCGCCCGCCTTGTCGACCGCACCGCCCACGCCCACCAGCACGCCACCTACCAGCGAGGTCACCGGGTTTTTGTCGCCGGTTGTAGACACCTTGGTGCCAAGACCGCTCACGGTGCCACCGACTTTGGTCAGCAGCCCATCCACCGGGGCTCCGAGGCCTGTGGTGGTACCCACTTTGCCCGTGACGTTTTCTGCCAGGGA
This sequence comes from Pseudomonas sp. RL_5y_Pfl2_69, assembly GCF_963970465.1. NCBI lineage: Bacteria > Pseudomonadati > Pseudomonadota > Gammaproteobacteria > Pseudomonadales > Pseudomonadaceae > Pseudomonas > Pseudomonas sp. RL_5y_Pfl2_69. The sequence continues at coordinate 46,750 of NZ_CAXAOU010000005.1, forward strand.
AATGACCGGTACCAGGACCTTGTCATTCACGCCCCCGGTCACCTTGCCCAGTTGGCCACTGTTCACATTGGTGGTCAGTGTGTCACCGAGCATGGTCACGGTTGTACCGACTTTGTTGACCAGCCCACCTGTGGTGTCAGTCACTTTGCCCACCAGGCCACCGGCCAACGGGATCTGGCTGATTGGCGTGTTATCGAGCACCGTGCTCAAGCCCGTACCGACGGACGAAACGCCTTTACCCAGCTCGCTGACCGCATTGGTCGCACCCGCTACGGTGATGCCCAGGGAATTCTTGTCTGTGCCCAACGTGCCCAAGCCATTAGTCAGGCCAGTGGTGACGGAGCTCACGGCATCGCCGGTTTTGACCACCAGGCCGCCACCCAGGGTGCCGACTACCGGCACCGGGGTCAGGGCAGTGCCCAGACCACTGACAGTGGTGCCTACGCCACCCAGGGCAGTACCGACTTGACCTACCACCTGACCTGTAACCAGAGGCGTGCTGCCAGTTCCGCCGCCAGTACCACCGCCGGTTCCGCCACCAGTACCACCGCCAGTACCACCACCGGTTCCACCATCAGTACCGCCGCCGGTACCGGTGCCGCCGCCTGAGCCACTGTTAGTTGAGGTCACATAGCTTTTGGAGCCGCCACCACCACTGCTGCAGCCTGCCAGGCTGACAGTCATGACCAACAATAATGCTGTACTGGTTTTAAACCACAGTTGAGTGTTCATGATTAATTCCCTTGCACCTGTTACGCCTGAGTTCGAAGTTCCCTGCTCTGCGTCAGGGATACATTCATCCGTTGGGTACATAACAACCTCAAGGGCCTTATCAAACAATTCACAACTTGGTATTAACCCCTTATATAAAAAGGCCGACACCCTGCTTGAGAACTAATACTTTAGCGTTAAGAACGTATTAAAAAGCGTTATTTATCAAGGACAGGGTCTGCCTGCCAAAGTAAAAAACCCATCACCAAACTTTAGTTATATATACAATTAACAGCGTTTTATAAGCGCTTTAACCCGCCAAACCGCTTTGATTACCTCACTCCACCACACTGAACTCGACACGGGCGGTTTGCCCGCTTTCGTCCAGCACACTGAGCTCATAACGCCCCACGTGTTCCAGGGTGGTGCTGAATACCTCCAGTGGCAGGCTGTCCCCCAAAGGGGCGCCGTTGATAAACCACCACCGCCGCCCCTCTCCGCCCAGGGTCGTCAATGCCAGCCGCAACAGCGCCTGGCTCGCAGCCGGGCGGCGCAGGCGGTCGCCTTCGCGCACGCCCGCAATCGACAGCGGCGTCACTGCACTCAAGGGCGGTGGCGGGCATTGGCGTGAGGCGTCTGGCAGTCGCGCCTCACGCCGTTCAACACGGGGTAGCCACGGTTCAAGCGGTGCAGGCCACAATGCCACCTCACGGACTTGCGCATCCGGGCATTGCGCACCCACGCGCAGGCCCCGGGAATTGACCCGGATGGTTTCCTTGAGCCCCACCCCCAACGGCTGGTCCGCCGCAAGCAAGGTCGGGGGAGTGGTGTGATCCAACGTCCAGGCAAAGCGTTGACGACGGCAATTGGGGTCACTCTTATTCATGGGTTGGCCCAATGGCCAGCAGATCGCAGCCACACCGACGCTGTCAGGTACGGCCTGCACCGGCGCCACAATGCCGCGCTGGCTGTCGCGGTTACTCAGCACATCGTGGACTTGCAGCATCAAGGGCGCCGCCGACGCCAGGCCAAACTGCCCCGGCACGGGCGTGCCATCCGGGCGGCCTATCCACACGCCGATCAGATAACGCGGGCCAACCCCGATCGCCAGCGCATCGCGAAAGCCATAGCTGGTGCCGGTCTTCCAGGCCAATTGCGGGCGCTGCACCAGATCGGCATGGGGGTCACGATCCGGGCGCGCCTGGCCGCTGAGAATGCGCCGGATGATCCACGCCGCACCTGGGGACAGCATGGGGCGCTCGCGTAATTCGTCACTCGGTTGCAGACGTAAATTGGCGCTGCGCCCTTCTCGCGCCAGTGCGCTGTAGCCACTGACCAGATCCTCCAGGCGACTGCCGGCGCCGCCCAGAATCAGCGCCAGATTGGGTTGCGCGAGAGCCGGCAGGCTCAACGGCACGCCGCCATTGCGCATATCGGCGGCAAAACGCTTGGGGCCATACGCTTCCAGCAACTGCACGGCGGGCAAGTTAAGGGAAGTCACCAGCGCTGCACTGGCCGATACCGGCCCGCTAAACCCCGTGGAGAAATTACCCGGTCGATAGTCGCCATAGCGCCGGGGCACATCCTGCAGCAACGACTCGGAGTGGATCAGCCCCGCATCCATTGCCATGCCATACAAAAACGGCTTGAGGGTGGAGCCCGGCGAGCGCATGGCAGTGATCATGTCGACATGACCAAAGCGGCGCGCATCGTTGATATCCACCGACCCCAGATAGGCGCGTACTGCCATGCTCTCAGTCTCGACTACCACGATGGCGGCCGACGTGTGATCGGGTAAACGGGCGCGCCAGCCCAGCAGCAAGTCTTCGAGACGGCGCTGCAGGCTGGCATCGATCGTGGTGCGGATCAGCGGCGGGCTGTCCGGGCGGTTGAGCCGTCGTGCCAGCAACGGCGCCAGGCTCGGTTCCAGGCGCGGCGCCAGTAACAGCGGTTCTTCCTGCGCCTCGTCAACCGCCGATTGCGGCCACACCCGGTATTCGGCCAAGCGGCGCAACACCTTGTCCCGCGCCACTTGTGCCCGCCCCGGATGACGGTCGGGACGCAAGCGGCTCGGCGCCTGGGGCAACACAGCGAGCAGCGCCGCCTCGGAATGGGTGAGCTGGAGCGGCGACTTGCCCAGATAAGCCCAACTGGCCGCCGCGACCCCCTGTAACGTGCCGCCGAACGGAGCCCGGTTGAGGTACAGCGCAAGAATCTGGTCCTTGGACAAGTGCCATTCCAGCTGCGCCGTACGCCACAACTGGCGCAGTTTGCCGGGCAGCGTGCGCTCATGGGGATCGAGCAAACGCGCCACCTGCATCGACAACGTACTGCCGCCTGACAACACCCGCCCGCCCGTCAGGTTTTGCCAGGCCGCGCGGCCCAACGCCAAGGGATTGATTCCGGGGTGCTGAAAAAACCAGCGGTCTTCGTAGGTCAGCAAAGCGTCCAGGTACAACGGCGATACTTCACCGGTTTGCACCGGATAGCGCCACACGCCATTGGCATCGGCAAACCGCCACAGGGGCGTGCCGTCTTCGGCCAATACCACGCGGGCCAGATCATCCCGGGGCAAGGGCAACGGCCAGATCCTGTCGGCCAGCCACAGCAATGCGCACGCCAGCAGCAGACCGGCGAGCGTCCAGCCCACTATTTTTTTGATCCTTGCCCCCACTGACTCTCACTCTCTACGCAACTTGCGGCATGGATGGATGCCTAATCTGGCACAGTGGCCACCTTACTCATCGGAACATGACCATGCACGTCGAAAGTTTTATCGGAAATCTTGGCCTCTGGCTGGGCACACTGGTTCGTTTTATCGTGGAGAGCCTGAACGGCCTGTTTGGCGCCATCACAGACGCAGGCAGCAGCTTTGTCGAAGGCATGGCGCGCGCGTTGGGTATGGACACCTCGATCATCAGCATTGCGGTACTGATCATCGGCTTGCTGTTTCTGTACAACGCCGTGCGCGCCTTCATGCGCGCCTCGGTCATCGGTGGCGTGATCTGGCTGCTGCTGGGCCTGTGGGTGCTGAGCTGGATCATCAACTGAGCAGCCATCCCCCTCACGCCTGTGAGAGCGGACTTGCTTGCGAAAGAGTCGCCGCGGTTTGTCTGTTACACCGCGTCATCGCCATCGCGAGCAAGCCCGCTCCCACACCGGTCAGCGGCCCTTGATCACCATGTCCCCCGGTGTTTCGCCCACGGCCTGCCAGTTGGGGCGGTACATCGACTCCACTTGCGGCGGCGGGACGCGGTAGGTGCCAGGAGTCACGGCACGGGCCAGGTACAGCAGGTGCGTGGTGCCGTAGCCATCCAGTTTCAACGCTGCCACATACCGATCATCCCGATATTCCTGGTGCTGCACGCTGGCGTTCTGCATCGACTCGCGCCATTGCTTGACCTGGGTGCTGGCGTTTTCAAGGCTGGCGGCGCTTTGGCCCAGGTTCTGGTTTTCAAGCTCCAGACCCGCTGGCAGCAAATCGACCACCAGCGCATCCGGCACCTGCTGCTTGGCCGTCACGGCCAGGTGCACCAGCACCAGATCACCACTTTTCAGGGCCTTGAGGTTCAACGGCTCCCCGTTCATGCCCAGGTAGTCACGGCGAATGCTCATGTTCTCGCCGCCCGCCGCCGGGGCTTGTTGTGGATAACCTGAAATCGTCAGTTGTTGGTAAACCGGCGCACTGCCTTCGTTGCGCAAGGTCAGTGGCGAGGCCAGCAGCGGCCCGTCGAGCTTGAGGCCCGACTGGGCATTGTTCAGCTCGCGGGTCTGGTCGCCACTGGCAAGCTGCACCGACCACTTGGCTTCAGGCTGGCTCAACAGATCGCGACCGGCAAGGAACAGCGCGTTGCGCTCCTGGGTCGACAGCCACTGGCTCGCCGCCAGCTGATCGGACAGGTCGAACACCCGTTGCTCGCGCTGGCCGGCCATCAAGTTGTTTTCTTCCAGCAAGGCCAGAATCAGAGCCTGATCGCGCAGCGGGCTACCGTAATCGCCCAGCCATTGATCGGCTGTACGGGTCACTGCCAGGCCCGCCACCAGCGCCTGATCAGCCCGTGGTTGGTCGCCCATCTTCTGCAAGGCAATCGACAACTGCACCAACGGCAGGCCGGAACGGGCATCGCTGCGCCGCTCGAAAATGCTGCGCAATGCACCCAGCGGTGCTTGCTGACTACGGGCCAGGACCATCGCCGCATAGGCCTGCACGGCAAAGCGGGTGTGTTCGAGGTTTTCGCTGTAATCGGCCTCGATCAGGTTGCGCTCCTGCACATAGCGCAGCAAACGCTCGCTGGCCTTTTTAAGCGCTTCGGGCGGCACGGCATAGCCTTGATCCCGGGCACGCAGCAAGAAATCGGTGACATAGGCGGTGAGCCAATACTCTTCCTGACCGTCCGCGCCCCACAGGCCAAAGCTGCCGTTGTAACGCTGCATGCCCAGCAGGCGCTCGATACCCAACTCGATTTTGCGTTTGCGCTCGCTGTCCGGTTCGCCTTCCAGGCCCAGGCGTTTGAGCAGGGCCGCATCGGCATACAGCGCCGGGTAAAGGCCGCTGGTGGTCTGCTCGGAGCAGCCGTAGGGGTAGGCCTTGAGCGCCCGGATCTGCTCGCCCAGGTTCAGCGGCGGACGGCTCGACAGGCTGAGCAAGGCTTCACGCCCGGCCGGCTCAAAGGCTTGCAGCTCGCCCTCGGGCAGGCTCCAGGGCTGGTCGTTGAGCACGGCACGGTAATGCTTGAGCAATGCGGGATACGCCGGGCGCACGCCCAGCGTCCATTCGCGGGTGAACGGCGCCAGGGTTTCACCCGGCAGGTCCAGGCCATTGACCGTCACCTTGACCACACCGGTGCCATACCCGCCTAGCGCCTTGACCGGAACCTGCAAGGTACTGCGCTGGCCGGGGCTGAGTGTCAGGTTCTGTGTCGCGTCACCCAGCAGGCTCAGTTGCCCCTCGGTGTTGAGGTTCACGTGCAGCGTTTGCGGCGTGTCGGTGAGGTTGGACACGTCCAGCGCCAGCCGTGTTTCGTCGCCACCGGCCAAAAAGCGCGGTGCCGCCAGTTCGGCCACCAAGGGCGCGGCGACTACGGTTTTGGCCTCGGCCATGCCGTAGCGATCATCGGTCCAGGCTTGAGCCATCAGGCGCAGCTCGCCATTGAAGTCAGGGATATCCACACTGACTTCACCTTCGCCCTGCTCGTTCAGGGTCACGGGTGCGCTTTGCAGTGCCACGATCGTCACACTGGTGGCAGGCCGCTTGCCGCCTTTGGCCAGCGCTGCATCGCCACCGAACGCCAGGCTGGCCAAACGGCCTTGCCCGGTTTCGATCAATTGCCCGTAGATGTCCAGCTGATCCGCGCCATAGGCCTTGCGCCCAAACAGACTGGCAAATGGATCGGGAGTCGGGTAGTCGGTAATGTTGAGCACGCCCACATCCACGGCGGCCAGCAGCACATGGGCTTGCTTGGGGATGCTGCCATCGGCGTTCTTAGCGTGGATTTTCACCGTCAATGGCTGCTTGGGGCGCATTTTCTCAGGGGCATCGAGAGTGAGTGCCAACTTGCGCTGGCTGCGATCGATCGGCAAATGCAGCACGCCCACGGCACGCTTGGGAGTGATGTTGGTCTTGCGCTCACCCGGGCGAATCACCAGGGCGCTGATGTACAAGTCATGCCGCGCCCAGCGTGGGTCAAGCTTGACGTCGAAGACCTTGCCCTCGGCAGGCACCTCGATTTCTTCCCACCTCAACGGGCCGTCGCTGCCTTCAACCAGCAAATAGCCTTTACCTGCCGCTGGCGGCGTGACCGTTACCCTGGCCGTGTCGCCATCGGCATAGGCAGCCTTGTCCAGCGCCAGCTTGACCTGATCGGGGCGCACGGCGCCGCCTTCGGCGTTGTCCTGGGCGCGATAACCGGCCCAGAAGCGCAGGCTGCTGATCAAGCCGGTTTTCGGGTCTTCAACTTCAACGCGATACGGCCCCCACTCGACCGGGAAGCTGACCTTGGCGGTTTCGCCCGCCTTGAGGCTGAGGGTTTCTTCGTTGAGGTTCAGAAACTTCTCGTTGTAGTGGTAGCTCCAGCCGTCGCTGTCCGAGTAGTTCCAGTAATAGTCACGGCGCTCGCGCACCAAGCGCACCTTGAGGTCGTCGGCGGCCAGCTTGTTGCCCTGGCTGTCGGCAACCAGCAGCTCGAATTCAACCGGGCCATCACCGTCGGTTTCAGTGCCGTCAAACAGGCCGCGAATGCCCGGCAGACGATCCGCTGGCCACACCGCCTGCACCAGACGCCGGGTAATCGGCCGCCCGCCCGACTCTTGCAGACTGGCCTGCACAATCAGTTGCAACGGAGATTTAGCATCACTCCACTGGCTTTCGAGGCTGATGGTTTCCTTGCCTTCGGCATCCAGAACGCTTTCGTCCAGTTCCAGGTCCTGAGTCAGCTCGGGTTCTGTCACCGATCCGAACTCATAGCCCGGCAAGGTGCTGACGGCCTCGCGCAATGGCCGCACATAGACTTGACCACTCAAGCGATTACCCGCCGCCGGAGCGCCATACAAGTAGCGGCCATTGACCTGGATTTCAGCGGTTTGCTCAGGGCTCAGCGGCGTATCGCTACCCTTTAGCTCCAGCGCCAAACGCTCGGGCAGGAAGTCCTCGACCAAAAACTCGTACAGCTGCGGCTTGCCGTCACCGAAGTCGAACACCAGCTGCCAGCGCCCGGTCGGGGCTTCAGCGGCCAGTTGCAACGGGTACTGATACAACCCTGAAGCGTCCGGCGACCACACAAACTTGCGGCTGACCTGCTCGTCCGGACGACGGACTTCAACGCTGACCGGCTGCGGCTTGACCGGGTTGCCATCGCGGTCGCGCAACAAGGCATTGAGCAATACGGTTTCGCCGGGGCGATACAGGTCACGAGGGCCAAACACAAAGAACTGCAGCGGATGCCCCTGGGGGCCGCCAATATCGAATTCGGCCAGGTCCAGCGCCGCCGTGTTCAGGCGCAGCAAGCTGGTTTGATCGCCTTGGCGCGCAACCAGCACTTCGGCCTTGGGGGGCAGCGCCAGTTCGGCGTGACCGTCTTTACCGGTTTTACCCTGGCCCAGCATCTGGCCTTTGCCGTCGAGCAATTCCAGCTCGACACCCGCCAGGGCGCTGCCGCCTTCAAGGGCCTGGGTGAACACATCCAGACGCTTCTGATAGCGGTGTACCGAAAGGCCGATATCGCTGAGGGTGAACAAGGTGGCAGGGGTCGAATAGTTGTAGCTGCCCGTCGCCGTCATCACCGCCAGATACACGCCCGGCTGCTGCAAAGGCTTGATTCCGGACGTCGGCAAGATCAGGGTTTCACGGGTATTGCGCGCCGGGTTCAAGTCAAAACGGCCGCCGTACACCAGCTCGGCCATGCTCAGCAGATCCTTGGCTTCGTAGCTTTGCAGGCTGCTGTTGCGACCCCATTGACTGAGAAACGCTGGCAGGGACTCGGGTTTGACCCGGAAGAACTCAACATCCACCTTGTCGACGTTCAGCGCGATCACCGGCAAGCCTTCGGCCAGGCGGGTGGGCAGCAAGTTGCCACGACTGGCAAAACCGACCGTGGGCTGCAGGTCACGGGTTTCAAGGCGGCTGATGTACTCGGCGGCCAACGTGGCGTCGTTGACGGCACGCAGGCCGGGGTCAACGGTGAGGATCAGTTTGCGCTGAGGCTCAAGATGGCGCAGGCGCAGTTCCATCAGGTTATCCGACAGCTCCCATGCGCCATCGACCTTGCCGGTTTTGGCATCGACCAGGTGCAGCTTGTCTGCAAAATTCTGCTCAGGATGGAGCGGCACCGAAAAACTCACGGACAAGGTGCTGGCTCCGTCCAGTTGCACCTCGGACACATCCACCACACTTAACTCACGCCCGGCGTAACGCTGGGCCAGGGCCTTGACGTCCTGCACCGGCTTGGCGGGCTGGCTCGCGGCAACGGTCGGCGCAGCAGGCTTGTCGACGCTCGAAGAATCGCAAGCGCTCAACAGCGCCAGCGTGCAGGCCAGGAACAATCCTTTGTTAAGCATGGTGTTCTCGTTAACTGGGCAGATAAAGGGCGACTATATAACAGCCGGTGGGGAACCACAGGCGCACTGGTCTGATTGTGGGAGCGGGCTTGCTCGCGAGGGCATCACTGCGACTGGCCTGACACACCGTGCTGCCTGCAGCGCGAGCAAGCCCGCTCCCACAGGTTACAATCGCGGCCCCAAAGGAGCCTGCATGTCATCTTCTCTATCAGCCGACTGGCGCGATCGCCCAACCCATCGCCGGGTATGGGCGCTGGCGGCGCCCATGATTTTGTCGAATATTTCCGTGCCCCTGGTGGCGCTGGTCGACAGCACGGTCATTGGCCATTTGCCTCACGCCCATCAGCTGGGCGCAGTGGCGGTGGGCGCCAGCATGTACATCTTCCTGGCCTGGATGATGGGCTTTTTGCGCATGGGCACCACCGGGTTCTCCGCGCAGGCCGCAGGTCGTGGCGATGGCACCGCACTGCGACAAATTCTGGTGCAGGGCTTGTTGCTCAGTGCGTTGCTGTCGATGCTGCTGGGGGCCATTGCGATTCCGTTCAGCGGGATAGCCTTAAGCGTGATGCAACCCTCGTCCGAGCTGCACGCCCTGACCCTGGATTTTTTCCATATCCGCCTGTTTGGCTTGCCCGCTGCCCTGGCCAGTTATGCCCTGGTGGGCTGGTTCCTGGGGACGCAGAACGCCCGCGCGCCACTGGCGATCCTGCTGACCACCAATCTGGTCAATATCGCCCTTAACCTGTGGTTTGTACTCGGCCTGGACTGGGGCGTGGTCGGTTCGGCGCGGGCTTCGGTGATTGCCGAGTGGAGCGGCGCCCTCCTCGGTTTATGGCTAACCCGCGGCGCCCTGCGCACGTTTCCAGGCACCCTGGCATGGGCCGGGTTACGCATCTGGAACAACTGGAAGCCGTTGCTGGGGGTCAATCGCGATATTTTTATCCGCAGCCTGATGCTGCAACTGGTGTTTTTCTCCATCACCCTGCAAGGCGCCCGTCTGGGTGACGCCACGGTGGCGGCCAATGCGCTGCTGCTCAATGGCCTGCTGCTCGCGGCCCATGCCCTGGACGGCCTGGCCCATGCTGTCGAGGCACTGTGCGGGCATGCTATCGGTGCACGGGATCGCAATGCGTTACGCCGTTCGATGGTGGTGGCCTGTGGCTGGTCGTTGCTGGCCAGCGTGGGGTTTGCGCTGTTGTTCATGTTCGGCGGCCATCTGTTTGTGCAAATGCAGACCGACATCCCTGCGGTGCGCGAAACCGCCTTCCAGTACCTGCCTTATCTGGCTCTGCTGCCGCTGATTGCAGTGTGGAGCTATTTGCTCGACGGGCTGTTCATTGGCGCCACCCGCGCCCGGGAAATGCGGGATGCAATGGTCATCAGCGTGATTATCGCGCTCCCTGTCGCCTGGGCACTGCACGGTTATGGCAACCACGGGCTGTGGATAAGTTTTCTGCTGTTTATGGTGCTGCGCAGCCTGACCCTGGCGGTTTATGCGTTGCGCATGCAGCGCCGGGACGAGTGGTTTACGCCCAAGGCTGCAACCTGACCCCACAACCTGCGCCTACGGGGTTGCGGTGACAAACTCGCTGACGTTGTCCAGCACCGGTGCCAGCCAGCGCAGCGGCCGTGAAAGCGCCGCCACCAGCGTCACGTGACTGGTGCGCGAAAAGTACAGTTCCTGCACCGGCACCTGCGCCTCGCGCAGTGCATTGGCCAGGCCGCCTGTGTTTCGGGTCGGATTGACCAACGTATCCGTCGCGGCCGCCATCAATAACGTCGGCGGCGACGCGTGGCTGACATGACGAATCGGCTGCGACTCGGGCGGTGAGTCCGGATAGAAAAATACCGGCCTGACGGCCTCATCCTTGATCGGCAAAAAGTCGTATGGCCCAGCCAGACCAATCCAGCCGCGGACATTGGCCGGGCTCAGGCCTACCGCCTTCAACCATTGCGCATCGAGGGCCAGCATCGCGACGTTGTAGGCCCCGGCGCTGTGGCCCATCAAGTACAGACGCTGGGGATTGCCGCCGTACTCGCCAATGTGCCGATACGTCCAGCCCACCGCCTGCGCGCCGTCCACCAGAAACTCCGGATATCGCACCTGTGGATAAAGCCGGTAATCGGCAATCACCGTGGTGATCCCCCGCGAAGCCAGGGCTTCGCCCACAAACAGATAGTCACTGCGCGAGCCGCTGTTCCAGCTGCCGCCATAGAAGAACACCACCACCGGCGCGCCGGGTGCAGGCTGCTTGGGGCGGTAGATATCGAGGGTTTGCCGTGGGTCTGCGCCGTAGGCAATGTCGCTGGTTTTGTCGAAGCTGCTGGTGGGTGTCAGGCCGTTGATGACCCGCACCGGTGAGCAGGCGCTGAGCAGCCAGCCCATCAGTCCCGCACAGGCCAGCCCGATGACGCGTTTGAAGGTATTGGACATGCCTGCGACCTCTGGGCAAAAAAAAACGCTGACCCCTGCAATGCACAGGTCAGCGTAGTTCAGTCAGCGAGGACTATGTCGGGCAATCAGTGGCTCGACAGGTACGACGAACGGGTCAGGCCAAGACGCAGCGCGTCCAGATACTGGGTACGCTCCTTGACGCTGATGTTGGCGCTGGCCACTTTGTCGCGGTAGTGGTTCATCAGCTCTTCGGGCGACAAGTGCACGTAGCGCAGCATGTCTTCGATGGTGTCGTGGGTCTCGATACCGGCGTGATAAACGCTGCCGTCTTCGTTCTGGTAGATGTTCACCGAATCGGTGTCACCAAACAGGTTGTGCATGTCACCCAGGATTTCCTGGTAAGCGCCCACCAGGAAGATACCCAGCAGGTAGTCTTCGCCTTCGTTCAGCCCGTGAACCGGCAGGCTGGTTTCGATGCTCTGCTCGTCGACGTATTGCTTGATCTTGCCGTCGGAGTCGCAGGTCAGGTCTTGCAGCACGGCGCGACGCAGCGGCTCTTCGTTGAGACGGTGCAGCGGCAGGATCGGCAGGACCTGGCCAATCGCCCAGGTGTCCGGCAGGCTCTGGAACACCGAGAAGTTGCAGATGTACTTGTCGGCCAGCTTGTCGTTGAGTTCGTCCAGCACCTGACGGTGGGAACGCTGACGCGCTTTGAGCGAGTTGTGCAGGCGACGGCATACGGCGAAGTAGCACTGCTCGGCCAGGGCTTTTTCAGCCAGGTTGATTTTGCCGTCGGCGTACTGGGCAGCGATGTCGCTCATGTAGTGCGTGGCACGCCAGTAGGTTTCGGTGACCATTTCAATGTCGGTCGGACCCAGCAGGTCAACCAGCCATTGCACGGTCTCGGGCAGGCTTTCCTTGTTCTCGATCACCGGCACGTCGTCGTTGTGTTTCTCGACGTCGGTCACTTGCACCACCAGCATGGCGTGGTGCGCAGTCAGGGAACGGCCGCTCTCGGAGAAAATGTGCGGATGCGGCAGGCTCTGCGCGTCGCAGAACTCTTTGAGCATGCCCACTACCACACCGGCGTAATCGTCCATGTCGTAGTTGATCGAGCTGGCGTTGCGCGAGTGCGTACCGTCGTAGTCCACGCCCAGACCGCCGCCCACGTCGATGTGGTCAACCGGCAGGCCCAGGTTGCGCAGTTCGCCGTAGTAACGAATCGCTTCCTTGAAGCCGTGCTGGTAGTCCGCCAGGTTGGCGATCTGCGAGCCCATATGGAAGTGCAACAGGCGGATGCCCTGATCCAGGCCGGCCACACGGAAACGCTCAACCACCGACAGCAATTGCGCGGCAGACAAACCAAACTTGGATTTCTCGCCGCCCGTGTCAGCCCACTTGCTCGATGCCAGGGACGACAGACGTACGCGCAGACCCACCTGAGGTTTGACCTTCAGCGAGGCCGCTTCTTCGATCACCAGGTCTACTTCGGATTCTTTCTCGATCACGATAAAGACGTTGTGACCCAGCTTCTGGCCCATCAGTGCCAGACGGATGAACTCGCGGTCCTTGTAACCGTTGCAGACGATGGTGCCGCCCTTGGGGGCCAGCGCCAGCACGGCCAGCAGCTCAGGCTTGGAGCCGGCTTCAAGGCCAATGGACACATCTTTGGTGGCGATGATGTTTTCGATCACCGCTTCTTGCTGGTTTACCTTGATCGGGTACAGCGCGGTGTACTTGCTCTGGTATTCCAGGCGCTCGATATTGGCATCGAAAGCGCCGGTCAACTGGCGTACACGGTCTTGCAGGATATCCGGGAACCGCACCAGCAACGGCAAGGACAAGCCACTGTTTTTGCGCAATTCGTCGACCTGCTCGTACAGATCGATGGGCGAGCTGTTCGGGCCGTTCGGACGGACTTCTACGCGACCGGCTTCATTGATCGCGAAATACCCGGCCCCCCAATGGCGAATCCCATAAACGCTGCGGCTGTCCGCAACTGTCCATTGGCTGCCATCGTCTTTGCGTGTGCGTCGTACGGACATCGAAGTCCCCTATAAATAAGTCAAATAGCCCAGCCTGAAAGCAGGCTGGCGCAGTCTAAAGTGTGAACGTGACGATTAGTCAGACCCTGACAACAGCGCCGAGTTTAGAAACCCGTGATAACAGGCTCTGTGAAAACCATGGCAAGCACAATCTGGCCAGCCCTTCAGAGGCGCCAGATCGGCTGTGCGGTGGTTTTCACAGAGGCTGCTAGCCGCCGGATTTCTTGGCTTTGAACCCGTGCTTGATCAACTCGCCAAGCAACAGTTCGACGTGATCGCCCTGGATTTCGATGATGCCGTCTTTCAACGCACCACCGGTGCCACAGCGTTTTTTCAACGTCGTGGCCAGTTCCTTGAGCGCGTCTTCAGCCAGCGGCACGCCGGTGATGGTGGTCACCGTCTTGCCGCCACGGCCTTTGCTTTCGCGACGCACGCGGGCAATGCCATCACCTTCGGGGATCAGGGTTTGTTTGCAGGTACAGGCGTCCACCGGCTGGCGACAGTCCGGACAGTGACGACCTGCGTCGGTGGAAAATACCAGGCCACCAAGGGCGGCGAAGGATGCGGCTTTTTTGGCCACCGGCAATCCTCATTCGGAGGACAAATAATTGGCCGGTGCATGACGCTGTTGCGCCAAGGGATACCGACCGCGAAGCCCCACTCTGGCAGGGGCAGCGCAACTCAGGCGGGAAAACCGCCTGAGCCTGAAAAAGGTCGCGCAGTGTAACGACAAAATCGCTGCTGCCCAATAGCCAATCGGCGGCATTTTTTAAAGCGCCAGCCACGAACTTGTGGGAGCGGGCTTGCTCGCGACGGGATCGCAGCGGTGCAACTGAAAAACCGGGTCGCCTGAATCGCGAGCAAGCCCGCTCCCACAGGGGAAATCAACGTCAGCTCTGGGCCAGATAACGCTTGAGCGCATCCAGTGAGTCTGGGCAGTAGTCCAGGTGCGTACTCAAGCGCAGTGCCTCGTGCACCGGCATGAAGCAGGCCTGCTGAACTTCTTCGGGCTGCACCTGCAAGGGGCCATCCCACACCGCCGAAAACACCGCGCACCACAGGTGGTTCTGCGGGCCTTCGAAGTAAAACCGCTCATGGGCCGTCAGCGCCACGCCACTGACCCCAAGCTCCTCGGCCAGTTCCCGGGCAGCCGACTCGGCGTAGGTTTCGTCCACACCCACCATTCCACCTGCCGCCACATCCCAAAAACCCGGGTACAGCGCTTTGCTGAGGGTGCGCTGATGCACGCACAGTTCCCCGGCAGAATTGAATAAAAGGATGAACGTACCGCGACCGATCAGGCCCCGCTCGCGCAATTCATGGCGCGCCAGGGCGCCCAGCAAGCAATCATCGCGATCGACCCAGGCAACTTGCTCGACATCAGAGGCCGCACGGTGTGCGGCCTCCAAAGCTGAAATAGCCATCGCTTAGCCTTGGGACAGCAATTGACGAAGGTCCATGACCGCCGCGTTGGCGCGGGAAATATAGTTGGCCATGACCAGCGAGTGGTTAGCCAGGACGCCATAGCCGCTGCCATTGAGGATCATGGGGCTCCAGACCGGTTCCTGAGCCGCTTCCAGCTCGCGAATGATCTGGCGCACGCTCACCGTGGCGTTCTTTTTGGCCAGCACGTCGGCGAAGTCAACTTCGATGGCACGCAGCAAGTGCGATAAGGCCCAGGCTTGACCCCGCGCTTCGTAGAACACGTTGTCGATCTGCATCCACGGCGTTTCGACCACTTCTTCGTCAACCACCGGCACCTGGCCCGGCTGCAGAGATTCGGTCTTCAGTGCGCTATTGAGCTTTACCCGCCCGACACTGGCCGACAGGCGTTGCGACAGCGAACCCAGACGGGTCCCTACATCACCCAGCCAGTTGTTGAGGTTATCGGCACGTGCATAGAACAGTGCATTTTTCTGATTCGGATCAGACAGGCGCGCCTGATAGCGGCTCAGGGAGTTGATGCCTTCCTGGTATTCGGATTCGCTGGACGGCAGCATCCAGCTCTTGTTGTCAAAGTTGAAGCGCGGCTCGGCCTTGGCCAGATCCGCATCTTCGGCCGATTGCGATTGCGAGCGTGCGAAGTCTTTGCGCAGGGCGCGGGTCAGGTCCCGTACCTGCACCAGAACGCCGTATTCCCAACTCGGGATATTGTCCAAAAAGATGCCCGGTGGAAGACGGTCATTGGACAGATACCCGCCCGGCTTGTTGAGCAACGTACCGGCCACGGTCTTGAGGGTTTCGACGGTGGTGAAGCCCGGCACCATCTGTTTGCCTTCTTTCTCGGCCGCCAGCTGGGCGTTTTGTTGCACAGGGAACAGGTCCGGTTCCTGGCTCCAGTACCAGCCAAGCCCCAGGTTCACCACCACGAAAATCGCCACGAGCACGGCGATGGAGCGGCTCAGCAGAATGCTTTTGAAATAGCCACGCGACTGTGTTTTCGTCTCTTTGACCGATTCGCGGGCACTGCCCTCACGTTTTTTCCAGTCCAGCATGGCTATGTCCTTTCATCTGCTTGATTCAACGGTTCGACCATAACCCTAACCCATCGTGCCTTGGGTGCACGCTTTTAAATCGGGGCCGGGCTTCCTGCCGTATCGCAGGGGCCATTTACGCCCGGCACTATAGAACAAGCACGCGGGCGATGGGCAAAATGGCTACCCACCCGTTAATTTCAAGTAGAAACTCGTACATTTGAAACGAGCTGCTAGCATAGAGCCACCATTCCATTTCAGCATGCTCACTTACCAGCAGCCAGGATATGACAGAGCTAGAAGACCCCAGTCGCGAACGCCTGAAACACCACTTTGCCCAGCGGGTCACCCACCAGGCACGTCAGCTCCTTGAGCTGTGGCAGCGTTTACAAGCCAATGAATGGTCACCCGCAAGCCTGGCCGAACTCGACGACGCCAACCTGCGCCTGTTGCGTTTTGCCAAGCGCTTTGAACAACCGGAGCACACCGAACTGGCTCGGGCGATCAACGTTGCGTTGCAAGACATGGCCGCCAATCAAAGTCGCCTGAGCAGCCAGCTCATCACCGAGCTCAACCGTTTGATGCAGCGCCTGTCGCGCACCGGCCTGCGCCAGGGCGACGTAGACGCCAACATCCGCCTGCCGCCGCTGCGCAAGCCTGTGTATATCTTGCTGCAGGATCTGGAGCGGGCGGACCGCCTGGCCAGGCAACTGGAGTTTTTTGAACTCAGCGTCCAGGCCTTCAGCAACCCGATGAGCTTTCGCCACGCCATGGCCGAGCGCCATCCGGCCGCGATTGTGATGGACGTTGATTTCGGCGGTCCGGGCCTTGGCCTGGAACTGGCCGCCGAAGCCCAGGTAGGCCTTGAGCAAAAACTGCCGCTGCTGTTTTTCAGCCTGCATGAAACCGACACCCCGACGCGCCTGGCCGCCGTGCGCGCAGGGGGGCAAGCGTTTATGACCGGCACCCTCGAAGCGTCCATCCTGATGGAAAAGGTCGAAGTGCTGACCTGTGTCGCTCAGTACGAACCTTACAAAGTGCTGATCATTGACGACTCCCGGGCCCAGACGTTGCTTACCGAGCGCCTGCTCAACAGCGCGGGAATTGTCACCCGCACCCTGACCGATCCGATTCAGACCATGGCCCAGCTTGCAGACTTCCAGCCGGACCTGATCATCCTCGACATGTACATGCCCAGCTGTACGGGCACCGAACTGGCCAAGGTCATCCGCCACAACGATCGCTATGTGAGTGTGCCCATCATTTATCTGTCAGCCGAAGACGACATGGACAAGCAACTCGACGCCATGAGCGAAGGCGGCGATGACTTCCTGACCAAACCCATCCAGCCGCGCCATCTGATTACCACCGTACGCAATCGGGCCGCCCGTGCCCGCCACCTCAAGGCGCGCATGGTGCGCGACAGCCTGACCGGTCTGTATAACCACACCCATATCCTGCAACTGCTCGAAGACTGCACCTTTCGCGCGCGCCGTGAAAATCGTCCATTGAGCTTTGCGATGCTCGACCTGGACCACTTCAAACACGTCAACGATGGCTACGGCCACCCAATGGGCGATCGGGTGATTAAAAGCCTGGCGCTGTTTCTCAAGCAGCGCCTGCGTAAAACCGACTTTATTGGCCGATACGGCGGCGAAGAGTTTGCGATTGTGATGCCCGATACGGACCAAGAGTCGGCTTACAAGGTGCTCAATCAGATTCGCCAACGTTTTTCGGAGATTCACTACCCCGCCCAGCCGACCGATCTGTCGTGCTCGTTCAGCGCCGGCGTGGTGCAAATGCAGGACGAGGCTGACAGCCTGCTGATGGCCTCACAGGCAGACGAAGCCCTTTACCGGGCCAAGAACAGCGGCCGCAATCAGGTGCAGCGCTTCACCCAGACAAGGCCAATTGCCACTATTTGCTCGTAACCCCTGTTTTCCGTCATACCGCTGTAACTTAAGTGCAATAACTTCTGCCGCTTCTGACTGTGTTGTAGGCAAAATCCCACATGCGCCTGAAGCTGCTAACCAATCTCAACACACTGTTGCTGGTCGCCGTGTGCCTCGCCCTTGGCGCAACCTTGTGGTGGTCACAACAGGCACTGGAACGGCCCTTCCTGTTGATGGAGCGCTACCTGAGCCTCTCGCAGCAGTTCCAGAATAAGGTGGCACGCAATATCGAGGACTACCTGGCCAGCGGCGATGCCCTGCGTCTGAGCGATGCCAACAGCGCCCTCGACACGCTCAAGGACGAACTCAAGCCATTACCTGTGGCGCTGGCCGATGCGCTGCGCCCCAGCCTTGAAGACCTGAGCACCTACAGCAATACCCAGTTGCTGGCTGCCGGCAAATTGGCCGGTGATCCCCAGGCCTTGCTGCTGCAAGCCGAACGCGAGCTGGGCGCCAGCCTCGAACAACTCAGCCAGTACGCCAGCGATGCCGCCTCACCCGAGGCCCGCGCCTACCTGCCCTGGTTGCTTGGCGCCTCGCAACATTTGGCCAAGCTGTCTCTTGCTCGCGACAAGCTGGTCAGTAGCGGGCGCAGTGAGCTGGCGGGCGACGTGGCGCGTGAGCTGGACGGCATTGAGCGCCAGGTCCGGCAAATCGACGCCTTGCCCCTGCTGGGGGTCAGCAGCAAAAGCGCTTCGGACACCGACGACTTTGCCGCGATGATGGGACTGGAATCCACCGCCACAACCCAGGCCGAAGACGCCGGAATTGGCCTCAAGCGCGAACTCAACAGCCTGCTGAGCCGCTACCCGGCGGAGCTCAAGCGCACCCGGAACCAGATAGAACAACGCGCTCAACTCAGCGCCGCCACCCACCTGAAACTCGATGCAGTGCAGCAGGCCATCGCCGGGCTGGAGCCGGTGGTGCGCGCCGAACACGGGCAGATCCAGAACGAAGTGCGGTTGATTCAGGGACTGATGATTGGCCTGATCCTGCTGATTGCGCTGCTGATCGACACCCTGCAACGCAAACTGGCGCGGGTGCTGACGTACTTGGCCCCGCTGCTTTCGACATGGGCCGAGGGTGACTTCAGCCGCGACATTCAGCTGGGCAAAACCAACCGGGAATTGCGCGACATCGAATCATCACTCAACCGGCTGCGCAGCTATCTGGTGAATCTGGTGGGCACCCTGCGCCTGAATGCCGAGCAGGTGGCCGGCAGCAGCCAGACCCTGGCCGAACTGAGCACGGGCCTGCACAGCGGCGCACAACGCCAGGCAGGTGATACCGCGCAAATCCGCGACGCACTGGGCGAGCTGGAGGCCACCATTTCTCAGGTGGCTGGCGATGCCAGCCAGGCCGCCGACGCCAGCCGCAGCGCGGGGCTGGCCGTGGCACAAGGGCAACGGGTGATCGGCCAGAGCCTGACCGGGCTGCACGCCCTGGTGGGAGAAGTGCAAGGCAATGCGCAGACCATCGAACGTCTTGCAGAAGAATCGGCCACCATCGGCGGGGTTCTGACCGTGATTCGCTCCATTGCGGACCAGACCAATCTGCTGGCGCTCAACGCCGCCATCGAGGCTGCCCGCGCCGGTGAAATGGGCCGTGGCTTTGCGGTGGTCGCCGAAGAGGTGCGTTCCCTGGCGCAACGTACTGCGGGTGCGACCAACGAAATACAGGTACTCATTGGCGGGCTGCAACTGGCCGCCCGCCAATCGGTCGAGGGCATCCGTGCGCAAGTGACCCACGCCCAGGCCACCGCCCAGCAAGCCCAGGACGCGGACGGTGCGCTGGATGAGATTGTCGGGGCGATTGCAACCATCTCAGACACCGCCGTGCGCATTGCCGACGTCACGGCACAACAAACGGGCGCCGTCAGCGAGATTCGCGATCACAGCGAGCGCATTCACGTGCTGGGGGACGAAAACCTGCAACGCATCGGCATTGCCCGCGACCAGAGCCAGCAACTACTGACCCTGGGCTCAGAACTCAACACCGCGGTGCAGGCGTTTCGGGTGTAACCCGCCCCCCTTGTGGGAGCGGGCTTGCTCGCGATGCAGACGACTCGGTCTACCTGCATGACTACGGTGCTGCAATCGCGAGCAAGCCCGCTCCCACACCCCCACATACCCATGCACCGCGCTATCATGCCCGCACGTTCGACTTGCGAGATTCCTATGCGCCGCCTGTTTCTGCTTCTGTGTTTGCTGTTTGCCGTGCCCGCCCTGGGCGCGGGGTTACTGGATAACCGACCCAGTGCGACCCTGGGTGCAATCAATAACAGCAGCGACTTTTTGCCGGTTCGCGAAGCGTTCAAGCTCAACCTGATCAGCAGTACACCCGAGTCGATAAAGCTGCGCTTTGTCCCCACCGAAGGCTACTACCTGTATCGGCACAAGTTCGCCTTCAAGACCGAACCCGCCGACATCGCCCTGGGCGCCGCGCAACTGCCTCCCGGCGAAGCAAAACACGACGAATACTTTGGCAACGTCGAGGTCTATCACGGCATTCTCGATGTGGATATCCCGCGCCCGGCCAACGATTCGCGCCCTTTCACCCTCGTGGTTACCTACCAGGGCTGCGCCGACAAGGGCCTGTGCTACCCGCCTGAAACCGAGCGACTGACCATCGAGGGCACCGCCCCCCCTGCCACCGGCCAACCCGAAAAATCGTGGAACTGGCGCGAGCTGGCTCTGTTTTTCCTCGCCGGTATTGGCCTGACATTCACCCCCTGCGTCTTGCCGATGCTGCCGATTCTGTCCGGCGTGGTCTTGCGGGGCCAGGTCGGCGGCTTGCGCGGTTTCAGCCTGTCACTGGCCTACGTGCTGCCGATGGCCGCGTGCTTTGCCTTGCTGGGCGCCCTGATGGGCCTGTTCGGGGCTCAGCTCAATCTGCAGGCACGCCTGCAATCGGTGTGGGTGCTGGTGCCATTCGCTCTGTTTTTCGGGGTTTTTGCCCTCGCGATGTTTGGCGTGTTTGAGCTGAAATTGCCGCAAGCCATCAGCAATCGCCTCGATCGCGTGGCCAATCGCACTCAGGGTGGTTCGCTGTGGGGAGCCGCCGTGCTGGGCGTGGTTTCCAGCCTGCTGGTGTCACCTTGCGTGTCGGCTCCGCTGGCCGGGGCCTTGCTCTATATCAGTGCCAGTGGCGATGCGCTGGGGGGTGGCCTGAAGCTGTTCGCCCTCGGCCTGGGCATGGGCGCGCCGCTGCTGCTGGTCGCCACCGGTGGCGCGGCCTGGCTGCCGAAAAGCGGGCCTTGGCTGGTCAATGTGAAAAACGCCATTGGCGTGCTGCTGCTCGGCCTGGCCATTGGCTTGCTCAGCCGCGTATTGCCGGGGCCCGTGACTTTGCTTCTGATCGGTGCGCTGGCGGCGGGTGTGAGCGTGTTTCTCGGCACCCTGGAATTTACCGCTAAAGCCCCGCGCCAGCGTCTGGCCCAGTTACTCGGGCTGTTTTTGCTGGTCTATGGACTGGCCTGCTGGTACGGCGCCCTGAGCGGTCAAAGTGATCCGTTCAACCCCATCGGCCAGTCGCAATCCGCAAACACGGCAGTGACCGCCAGCGCCCAACCGGCCGACCAGTGGCTGACCGTCAGCACCCCGGCCGAACTGGACAGCGCACTGGCTCAGGCCAAGGCCGCTGGTCAGCCCCTGTTGCTGGACTGGTACGCCGACTGGTGCATCAGCTGCAAAGTGATCGAGCACGAAGTGTTGAACAACCCCCGCGTGGTCGATCTGCTCAAGGGTTATCGGCTGGTGCGTTTCGATATCACTGCCAGCAATGCCGAGCAACGTGCCCTGCTCGATCACTACTCATTGTTCGGCCCGCCAGCGCTGATGTTCTTCGGAAAAAACGGCGCCGAAAAAAGTGACCAGCGGGTCATCGGCGAGATCAATGCCGCAGACTTCGCCGAACGTGTCGCTATCGCGAATGACCAGATCTAGAGCGCCAGTCACAAACTTTTCGCGAACATCGGTCATCGTGCTGGCTATTGCAGTTAACTGGACAGCGAATCCGCTTTTCGGCATAGTCGCCCGGCACTGACAACTGCACATAGATAATAAGGAACAGCAGATGGCGACTTTTCTGGTACTGCACGGCCCCAACCTGAACCTGCTTGGCACCCGCGAGCCGGGCGTCTACGGCGCAACTACCCTGGCGCAAATCAATCAGGATCTGGAACAGAGAGCCCGTGATGCCGGCCACCATTTGCTCTACCTGCAAAGCAATGCCGAGTATGAATTGATCGACCGCGTACACGCTGCCCGCAACGAAGGCGTGGACTTTATTCTGATCAACCCGGCTGCTTTTACCCACACCAGCGTGGCATTACGTGACGCGCTGCTGGCGGTGAGCATCCCATTCATCGAAGTGCATTTGTCTAACGTGCACAAACGCGAACCTTTCCGCCATCACTCCTACTTCTCCGACGTTGCGGTAGGTGTGATCTGCGGCCTTGGCGCCAGCGGTTATCGACTGGCCTTGGAGGCCGCCCTGGAACAGCTTGAACTACAAGCTAAACGCCCCTGACAGACCCATTGGGAGTTGACGATTCATGGATATCCGTAAAGTTAAGAAGCTGATCGAACTGCTGGAAGAGTCCGGCATCGACGAGCTGGAAATTAAAGAAGGCGAAGAGTCCGTACGCATCAGCCGTCACAGCAAGACTCCAGCTCAGCAGTTCTACGCACCGGCACCAATGCAACAAGCTCCAGCCGCGGCTCCCGTTGCTGTTGCTCCGGTTGCCACCGTGACCGAAGCGCCTGCTGCACCAAAACTGAACGGTTTTGTGGTCAAGTCGCCAATGGTCGGTACGTTCTACCGCACCCCGGCTCCAACCTCGCCTGCCTTCGTTGAAGTTGGCCAGACCGTCAAGGTTGGCGACACCATTTGCATCGTTGAAGCGATGAAAATGATGAACCACATCACGGCTGAAAAAGCCGGCGTTATCGAATCCATCCTGGTCGAGAACGGTCAGCCGGTTGAGTTCGACCAACCGCTGTTCACCATCGTTTGAACCGCGGGGAGCCAACGATGCTGAAGCCTCAGAAGCTGGAAAAAGTCCTGATCGCCAACCGTGGCGAGATTGCTTTGCGCATCCTGCGGGCGTGCAAGGAAATGGGGATCAAGACCGTCGCGGTGTACTCCACCGCCGACAAAGAGCTGATGCACCTGGGTCTGGCAGACGAAACCGTCTGCATCGGCCCGGCACCGGCCAACCTGTCTTACCTGCACATTCCGGCCATCATCGCGGCCGCTGAAGTGACCGGCGCCACGGCGATTCACCCGGGCTACGGCTTTTTGGCTGAAAACGCCGATTTCGCCGAGCAAGTCGAGAAATCCGGCTTTGCCTTCATCGGCCCGAAAGCCGACACCATTCGCCTGATGGGCGACAAGGTTTCGGCCAAGCACGCCATGATCGCTGCAGGCGTACCTACGGTTCCAGGTTCTGACGGCCCGTTGCCTGAAGACGAAGAAACCGCACTGCGCATCGGCCGTGAAGTCGGCTACCCGGTGATCATCAAGGCAGCAGGCGGCGGCGGTGGCCGTGGCATGCGCGTTGTACACCGTGAAGAAGACCTGATCGAAGCTGCCAAGCAGACCCGCGAAGAAGCCGGCGCCTGGTTCAGCAACCCGATGGTCTACCTCGAAAAATACCTGACCAACCCACGTCACGTGGAAGTTCAGGTCATTTCCGATGGCCAGGGTAACGCGATCCACCTGGGCGACCGCGATTGCTCGCTGCAACGTCGTCACCAGAAAGTGCTGGAAGAAGCACCGGCACCGGGCATCGACGAAACCGCACGCGCTGAAGTTCTGGCTCGCTGCGTAAAAGCCTGTGTCGACATCAACTACCGTGGCGCGGGCACTTTCGAGTTCCTGTACGAAAACGGCCGTTTCTACTTCATCGAGATGAACACTCGTGTGCAAGTAGAGCACCCGGTGTCTGAAATGGTCACTGGCATCGACATCCTGAAAGAGATGTTGAGCATCGCAGCCGGTAACAAGCTGTCCTTCACCCAGGCTGACGTGAACATTCACGGTCACTCGCTGGAGTGCCGGATCAACGCTGAAGACCCTGCGACGTTCATGCCGAGCCCTGGCATGGTCAAGCACTTCCACGCTCCGGGCGGCAACGGCGTTCGCGTCGATTCGCACCTGTACAGCGGCTACAAGGTTCCGTCCAACTACGACTCCCTGATCGGCAAGCTGATCACCTGGGGTTCGACCCGTGACGAAGCCATGGCGCGCATGCGCAATGCCCTGGACGAAATCGTGGTCGACGGTATCAAGACCAACATCCCGCTGCACCGCGACCTGGTGAATGACGAAGGCTTCTGCAAAGGCGGCGTCAACATTCACTACCTGGAACACAAACTGGCTAACCAGTAAGTTTGTCATCCGATCAACAAAGCCGCTTTCGAGCGGCTTTGTTGTTTCTGAGTTTGCAATACCTGTAGTCGCTGACGAGGTACGAGGCTGCGATGGGGTGCGCAGCGGCCCCAACCGGTGGTCCTGCGGCTCACATCGCAGCCTCGTACCTCGTCAGCGACTACAACCGCAGCCGTGATCGCTTTTCATCGTTTTTGATTACCCCCCTGCCTGCCCGCTCGCGTAAACTTGCGCGCTTCTCGCAGCCCGACCGGCTGCACACTTCTATTTTTCAAAGGTGCCCGCCATGCCTTGGCTGCAAGTACGCCTCGCCATCAGCCCGGAACAAGCCGAAACCTACGAAGACGCGTTCCTCGAAGTCGGTGCCGTTTCTGTGACGTTCATGGACGCCGAAGATCAACCGATTTTCGAACCTGAACTCAACACCACCCCCCTGTGGTCGCACACCCATTTGCTGGCATTGTTCGAAGGCGGCACCGAAGCCGACCTCGTGCTGTCCCATCTGGAACTGCTCACCGGCTCGCCACTGCCTGAGCACCACGCCGAAGTCATCGAAGACCAGGACTGGGAGCGCAGCTGGATGGACAACTTCCATCCGATGCGCTTCGGCCAGCGCCTGTGGATCGTGCCAAGCTGGCACGCAGCCCCGGAACCTGATGCGGTCAACCTGCTGCTCGATCCGGGCCTGGCGTTCGGCACCGGCACCCACCCGACCACCGCACTGTGCCTGGAATGGCTCGACGGCCAGGATTTGAAAGACTGCAACGTGCTGGACTTCGGCTGCGGCTCGGGGATTCTGGCCATTGCCGCCCTGCTGCTGGGCGCCAGGGAAGCCATCGGCACCGATATCGACGTGCAGGCGCTGGAAGCCTCCCGCGATAACGCCGGGCGCAACAATGTCGCCGAAGCACTGTTCCCGTTGTATCTGCCTGAAGACCTGCCACAGGTTCAGGCCGACGTGGTGGTTGCCAACATCCTGGCAGGCCCGCTGGTATCCCTCGCCCCGCAATTGTCGAGCCTGGTCAAGCCGGGTGGTCGCCTGGCACTGTCGGGCATCCTCGCCGAACAGGGCGAAGAAGTGGCTGCGGCGTACGCCAAGGACTTCGATCTGGATCCGATTGCCAATCGCGATGGCTGGGTGCGCATCAGTGGCCGTCGGCGCTAGAATGCACGCCTGCTCAATCCGGATGGCCGCATGAACGATAGCTTCGTTACCCAGTGCCCACATTGCCAAACCAGCTTTCGCGTGCGCCACGCCCAATTGGGCATGGCTCGCGGAGTGGTGCGCTGCGGCGCCTGCCTGCAAGTGTTCAATGCCGCACAGCAACTGCTGAACCAGAGCACTGACACAGAGCAGCCGCCCGCCGTGGTGACACCTGCCGTTGCCGCGCCCGAAGTCATCGAGCCGACACCCGTCCAGGCCCCTGCCA
Organism: Pseudomonas sp. RL_5y_Pfl2_69; assembly: GCF_963970465.1. Classification (NCBI taxonomy): domain Bacteria; kingdom Pseudomonadati; phylum Pseudomonadota; class Gammaproteobacteria; order Pseudomonadales; family Pseudomonadaceae; genus Pseudomonas; species Pseudomonas sp. RL_5y_Pfl2_69. Next base: position 72,202 of record NZ_CAXAOU010000005.1, read on the forward strand.
CACCTGTGCCGGCCAGCCCGGCACCGTGGCAGGCCAACGCGATGGACCTCGACCATCTGGATCTGGACGAAGAGCTGGCCAAGCTCGAAGAGCGTGAAATACAGCCCAGCAAAAGCTTCGGCCAGCCCCACACGCCCAAAAGCAGCTCACTGAGTGCTCGTCGCGAAAGCAATGACGCTGAAGAAAACGAATGGTCTGACAGCCTGTTCAGTGAATCTGCAGCCGACCGCGCCGAGACGGCCAAGGATGCCGAAAAGGCCGTAGAGCTCGCCAAGACAGGGCGTACCGAACCGTCAGTGTCATTGGACCTCGACGAACCGGACGACACACCGCCGCTCCAGCTTTCGCTGGACGACGACCTTGAGCCGCCGTTGCCGGGCGAGCGCCTGTCGGCGACCGATGACGATGACGACGAGCTCCCTGAACCTGCACCGGTCAGCAAAGACAAGCGCAAGCGCAGCGAGCCAGCCATGCGCGAAGATCCGTTGATGGATCTGGTCGACGATCCGCTGCACCTGGACTGGCAGAAGCGCCGTACCCCCTGGGGCAAGCGCCTGCTCTGGACCTTGCTGGTATTGCTGGCCGCGGCGGCATTGGCCGGGCAGTACATTGCCAACCACTTCGACGAGCTGGCACGCCAGGATCAATACCGTCCGATCTTCCAGCAACTGTGCCCGCAGATCGGCTGCACGGTGCCGTCCAAAGTCGATATCGACCGCATCAAAAGCAGCAATCTGGTGGTGCGCAGCCATCCCGAGTTCACCGGAGCGCTGGTGGTGGATGCCATCCTCTACAACCGCGCACCGTTCTCCCAGCCCTTCCCGTTACTGGAACTGCGTTTTGCCGACCTGAACGGCAAAATGATTGCCAGTCGTCGGTTTAAACCCGGCGAATACCTGACCGGGGATTTGTCAAAAGCCGAAATGCCCCCGCAAACCCCCATCCATATTGCGCTGGACATCCTCGACCCGGGTCCCAAGGCCGTGAACTACAGCCTGAGTTTTCACTCGCCCGAATAACCGCGCTACGCTTTGAGTGACAAACCGCAAGCGGCAAGTGCCGGGCTCTTCGCCCCCCACTTGCCGCTTGCGGTTTGTGTCTTGCGGCTAATTGTTCAAAATTCATCCAATTGCGTCTTTAACCAGTCATCGAGAGCGGGTATCATGCCAACCCTTTTTCGAACTCCCAAGATCCGGCCCCACAACAGGGAAGTCCTATGTCGGCGGTACGCATCGGCCCATATACATTGCACAACGGTTTGATTCTCGCCCCTATGGCGGGTGTCACCGACCAGCCCTTTCGTCAGCTTTGTCGACGGATGGGTGCAGGCCTGGTTGTTTCGGAAATGGTCACCAGTGACATGAGTCTCTGGAACAGCCGCAAATCGCGCCTGCGCATGATTCACGACGGTGATCCCGAGCCGCGCTCGGTACAGATCGCCGGCGGTGACGCGCAAATGCTGGCAGACGCCGCCAGGGCCAATGTGGAACTGGGCGCACAGATAATTGACATCAACATGGGTTGCCCGGCAAAAAAGGTCTGCAACAAGGCCGCCGGCTCCGCGTTGCTAAAAGATGAAGCACTGGTAAACGAGATCCTGCAGGCCGTCGTGGCTGCGGTTGATGTGCCGGTTACCCTGAAGATCCGTACCGGCTGGGACCGGGACAACAAGAACGGCATTACGGTGGCAAAGATCGCCGAACAGGCCGGCATTACCGCTCTGGCGGTGCACGGCAGAACCCGTGCCGACCTGTACACCGGCGAAGCCGAGTACGACACCATTGCCGCGATCAAGCAGGCGGTGTCGATACCGGTCTTTGCCAACGGCGACATTGATTCACCCCACAAGGCCCTGCACGTGTTGAACGCGACCGGGGCTGACGGACTATTGATAGGCAGGGCGGCTCAAGGGCGGCCCTGGATTTTCCGCGAAATTGATCACTTTCTGCGCACCGGGCAACTGATGCCGGCACCGCAATTGAGTGAAGTGGAACGTATTCTGCTAGAGCATCTGACTGCATTGCATACCTTCTATGGGGAGGTGCTGGGCGTACGCATTGCCCGCAAGCATGTCGGCTGGTATCTGGCAACCTTGCCGGGCGCCAAGGAGTTTCGCGCCCACTTCAATCGTTTAGAAGATACGGAAGCACAATGCGCCAACGTTCAGGCGTTTTTCGCCGAACGACACAAGAGCCTGGTAACAGGGGACGAAGGATGGGTGGCCGCATGACGATGATGACCGAGACATTAGTGAGTGGAACAACGCCCGTGAGCGACAACGTCAACTTGAAACAGCACCTCAATACACCGAGCGAAGAAGGCCAGACCCTTCGCGGGAGTGTCGAAAAGGCGCTGCACAATTATTTCGCCCACCTGGAGGGCGCTGAAGTCACGGACGTCTACAACCTGGTACTTTCCGAAGTCGAGGCTCCCCTTCTCGAGTGCGTCATGAACTACGTCAAGGGCAACCAGACCAAGGCCTCCGAGCTGCTGGGCCTCAATCGCGGCACCTTGCGCAAAAAGCTCAAACAGTACGATCTGCTGTAAGCATTCAATCAAACCTGAAAGGCGTCCTGATAAAACAGGCCGCCTTTTTTGCTGACTCCTTTGCTTTTGATGGAAATCGAGATGACCGATCAGACTACCCGCCTGCCGATCCGCCGCGCTCTAATCAGCGTTTCCGACAAAACCGGAATCCTTGATTTCGCCCGTGAACTGGAAGCCCTCGGCGTCGAGATCCTGTCCACTGGCGGTACGTTCAAGCTGCTGCAAGACAACGGCGTAGCCGCCGTTGAAGTGGCGGACTACACCGGCTTTGCAGAAATGATGGACGGTCGGGTGAAAACCCTGCACCCGAAAATCCACGGTGGCATTCTGGGCCGTCGCGGCATCGACGACGACATCATGAGCGAGCACGGCATCAAGCCGATCGACCTGGTAGCCGTTAACCTCTACCCGTTCGAAGCCACCATCTCCAAGCCAGGCTGCGACCTGCCGACCGCCATCGAGAACATCGACATCGGCGGCCCGACCATGGTCCGTTCGGCTGCAAAAAACCACAAAGACGTGGCCATCGTGGTCAATGCCAGCGATTACGCCAACGTTCTGGAAAACCTCAAGGCCGGTGGCCTGACCTACGCACAGCGTTTCGACCTGATGCTCAAGGCGTTTGAACACACCGCTGCCTACGACGGCATGATCGCCAACTACCTGGGCACCGTGAACCAGGCCGCTGAAGTACTGAGCACCGAAGACCGCGGCCTGTTCCCGCGCACCTTCAACAGCCAGTTCATCAAGGCCCAGGAAATGCGCTACGGCGAGAACCCGCACCAGAAAGCGGCGTTCTACGTTGAAGCCAAGCCGACCGAAGTCAGCATCGCGACGGCAACCCAGCTGCAAGGCAAGGAACTGTCGTTCAACAACGTGGCCGACACCGACGCCGCGCTGGAATGCGTAAAAAGCTTCGTCAAACCGGCTTGCGTGATCGTCAAGCACGCCAACCCGTGCGGCGTAGCCGTGAGCCCGGACGCTGAAGGCGGCATCCGCCAGGCTTACGAACTGGCTTACGCCACGGATACCGAATCGGCGTTCGGCGGCATCATCGCCTTCAACCGTGAACTGGACGCCGAAACGGCCAAGGCCATTGTTGAGCGTCAGTTCGTTGAAGTGATCATCGCCCCGTCCGTGAGCGAGGAAGCCCGCGCCATCGTCGCGGCCAAAGCCAACGTGCGCCTGCTGGCCTGCGGCCAGTGGAGCGAAGATCGCGCCCCGGCCTGGGACTTCAAGCGCGTCAATGGCGGCCTGCTGGTTCAAAGCCGTGACATCGAGATGATCGGCAGCGAAGACCTGAAAGTCGTGACCAAGCGCGCACCGACCGAGCAAGAGATCAACGACCTGATCTTCGCCTGGAAAGTAGCCAAGTACGTGAAGTCCAACGCCATCGTCTACGCCAAGGGCCGTCAGACCATCGGTGTCGGCGCGGGCCAGATGAGCCGCGTAAACTCGGCCCGTATTGCCGCGATCAAGGCTGAGCACGCCGGTCTGCAAGTACAGGGTGCCGTCATGGCATCGGACGCCTTCTTCCCGTTCCGTGACGGCATCGACAACGCGGCCAAGGCCGGTATCACTGCGGTGATCCAGCCGGGCGGCTCGATGCGTGACAACGAAGTGATTGCAGCTGCAGACGAAGCCGGTATTGCCATGGTGTTCACCGGCATGCGCCACTTCCGTCACTAATCACTTTTGAGCGCACCGCAACCCTGTAGTCGCTGCCGAAGGCTGCGATGGGATTTGCAGGGAGCCTGAGATAACGGGTTGCTTCGCAACCCTTCGCAGCCTTCGGCAGCGACTACAGGCTCAGGTTGCGGTGCTCACCAGAATTCAGCGTCATCCGAGGTTTTTGAAATGAATGTTTTGATCATTGGCAGCGGTGGCCGCGAACACGCACTGGCCTGGAAAGTAGCTCAGGACCCACGTGTCGCTAAAGTATTCGTTGCCCCGGGCAACGCCGGCACCGCCATTGAAGCCAAATGCGAGAACGTCGCCATCGACGTGCTGGCCCTTGAGCAACTGGCAGATTTCGCCGAGAAGAATGTCTCCCTGACCATCGTGGGTCCGGAAGTACCCCTGGTAGCCGGTGTTGTGGATCTGTTCCGCGCCCGTGGCCTGGACTGCTTCGGCCCTACCGCCGGCGCTGCTCAGCTGGAAGGCTCCAAGGCGTTCACCAAGGACTTCCTGGCACGCCACAAGATCCCGACCGCCGATTACCAGAATTTCACTGAAATCGAACCGGCTCTGGCTTACCTGCAGAAAGTCGGCGCGCCGATCGTGATCAAGGCCGACGGCCTGGCCGCAGGTAAAGGCGTGATCGTCGCCATGACCCTGACCGAAGCCGAAGACGCCGTACGCGACATGCTCGCAGGCAACGCCTTTGGCGAAGCCGGTTCACGGGTCGTGATCGAAGAGTTCCTCGACGGCGAAGAAGCCAGCTTCATCGTGATGGTCGACGGCAAGAACGTTCTGCCAATGGCCACCAGCCAGGACCACAAACGTGTTGGCGATGGCGACACCGGCCCGAACACCGGCGGCATGGGCGCTTACTCCCCTGCCCCGGTCGTGACCGCCGACGTTCACCAGCGCGTGATGGATCTGGTGATCTGGCCTACCGTGCGCGGCATGGCTGACGAAGGCAACGTTTACACCGGCTTCCTGTACGCAGGCCTGATGATCGACAAAGCCGGCAACCCGAAAGTCATCGAGTTCAACTGCCGCTTCGGCGACCCTGAAACCCAACCGGTGATGCTGCGTCTGCAATCGAGCCTGGTGCTGCTGGTTGAGGCCGCACTGGCCCAGGCGCTGGACAAGGTTGAAGCGCAATGGGATCCGCGCCCAAGCCTGGGCATCGTCCTGGCGGCCGGTGGCTACCCTGGCGATTACGCCAAGGGCACGGTCATCCACGGTCTGGATGCCGCGGCCAAGCTGGAAGGCAAGGTTTTCCATGCAGGTACGGCACTTAATCAAGCCGGTGAAGTCGTAACCTCGGGTGGCCGTGTACTGTGCGCAACCGCAATGGGTGACACCGTTGAAGCGGCGCAACACCAGGCCTACGAACTGGCCAAGGCCATCGAGTGGGAAGGTTGCTTCTACCGTAACGATATTGGCTACCGAGCCATTGCACGCGAACGCGGTGACGACCAGGAATAAGCAATCCACATAGATAGGCGGGGGCTGTCGGCCCTTGCCTAACTATTCCAGGCCCGCGCATAGTTATCATCTGGCTTCACTTTACGAAGGGATTTCGCCGTGCGCTGGCTCAGGATCGCCATAGCTTTTACCATCACGTTGCTGGGCTCTGTGCTCGGCATGATGCCTGTGCAGGCTGCATCAGGTACCAGCTGGTCTGTATTGCCAGACCCTCAGGCTACCCTGCAACTGAGTGATGTGCGCTCACCCCGGCTATCCAGCCAGTTCAGCCCTGTCGAACTCGACCGAATTGCCGCTGCAGAACCCGGCGAAGCCCTGTGGCTGCGGGTACACCTGCAACCCGACAAGCATGAACAGATCCTGCGGGTATTCGCCCCCGATCTGGCAAACCTCGACATGTATGTCTTCGATGATCAAAAACTGATCAGCCAGACCAACACCGGCACGGCATTGCCCATCAACAGCAAGCCTGTGCCCAGCAGCGACTACCTGCTGCCCCTGCCCCAAAGCTCACAACCTCTGGATGTCTACCTGCGCATGGTCTCGGACCATCAGTTGCGCCCCCACATTACCCTCGACACTGCCGTCATGCTGGCTGCCAACCAGACCAAGCCCTTGCTCTATGGCTTGCTGCTGGGCTGCATGGCGATGCTGTTGCTGCACAACCTTATTCGCTTCGCCTACAGCCGTTCGCCCAGCAGCCTGTGGCTGGCCATCTGTGAAATCCTGCTGATGGCCAGTTCGGCGCTGTTCCTGAACCTGCTGGACCCCTGGCTCCCTGACTGGCACGCCATTCAGACCCCCGGCGCGTACCTGACGCTGCTGCTGACAGCCCCTTGCGGGCTGATGTTTACCTACAGCTTTTTCTCGACCCGTGGTGCTCACCGGCTGCACAAGCTGCTGCTGCTGGACATCCTGATCATCGGCCTCGGCGGCCTGTTGCTCCTGTTTATCGATAATCTGCCGCTGAACGTGATGACCTACGCCCTGGTCGGACTGGCAAGCGTCAGCATCCTGGCCGTCTCGGTCTACCACTGGCAAAAGGGCTATCGGCCCGCGCGCATGTTTGTCATGGCGATGGTGATTTTCAACATCGGCACCCTGGTGATTCTCCCAGCGTTGCTGGGTTTGACCCTTATCGCGCCGCAGGAGCTGGTCCTGTCCCTGATGGTGATCATCTGCATCAGCGGGTTGTTGATGAGCATCGCCCTGAGCGAGCGCAACCGCAGCATTACCCAGGCCCAATTCAGTATTAGCCGCGAGCTGGCCGCCAGTACTGCCGAAGTGAATGCCAAGGCCGAGTTTCTGGCCAAGATCAGCCATGAAATCCGCACCCCCATGAACGGGGTACTGGGCATGACCGAGCTACTGTTGGGCACGCCGCTGTCGGTCAAGCAACGGGACTACGTCCAGACCATCCACAGTGCGGGTAACGAACTGCTGACACTGATTAACGAAATTCTCGATATTTCCAAGCTCGAATCGGGGCAAATCGAGCTTGATGACGTGCAATTCGATCTCAATGCCCTGATCGAAGACTGCCTGAGTATTTTTCGCACCAAGGCCGAACAGCAGAACGTCGAACTCATCAGTTTTATCCAGCCACAAGTGCCACGGGTCATCAGCGGTGACCCTACGCGCTTGCGCCAAACACTGCTGAGCCTGCTCGAAAGCTCCCTGAAAAAGACTGACGAGGGCGAGATCCTCATCGTTGTCGCACTGGAGGAACGCAGTGGCCCGCCGCGACTGCGCATTGCCATTCAGGACTCTGGCCAGCCGATGGATGAACAGGAGCGTGATGCCCTGTTGCATGCCGAATTGCACAGCAAGAACTTCCTCGCCGCGACCCGTCTGGGGGGCCATCTGGGCCTGGTGATCGCTCGCCAGCTGATCATGTTGATGGGCGGTGAATTCGGCATAAAGCCCGGACAAACCACCGGCAGCAACCTGTGGCTGACACTGCCCCTGGACCCGCAACACCTTGAGCACCCGACTTCCGACCTGGACAGCCCGCTCAAGGGCGCACGGGTGCTGGTGGTCGACGACAATGACACCTGCCGCAAAGTACTGGTGCAGCAATGTTGCGCCTGGGGTTTGAATGTCAGTGCTGCGGCATCGGGCAAGGAAGCCCTGGCCTTGCTGCGCACCAAGGCCCACTTGCGTGATTACTTCGACATTGTGCTGCTGGACCAGAACATGCCCGGCATGACCGGCATGCAACTGGCCGCCAAAATCAAGGAAGACCCGAGCCTGAACCACGACATCCTGCTGGTCATGCTTACGGGGATCAGCAACGCGCCGAGCAAGATCATTGCGCGCAACTGCGGGATCAAACGCATCCTCGCCAAACCGGTGGCCGGCTACACCCTCAAAACCACCCTGGCCGATGAGCTGACCCAACGCAACAAGGGCCATGCCACCGCGCACACCACCGCCAACGGCCCCGCCGCCGTGCCAGTTTCAGTGCCCAGCGACTTTCGCATCCTGGTGGCCGAAGACAACAACATCTCCACCAAGGTCATTCGCGGCATGCTGGGCAAGCTCAACCTGAACCCGGACACCGCCTGCAACGGTGAAGAAGCACTCAAAGCCATGAAAGCCCGGCAATACGATCTGGTGCTGATGGACTGTGAAATGCCCGTGCTGGACGGTTTCTCGGCCACGGAGCAATTGCGCGCCTGGGAAGTCAGCCATCAGCGCATACGCACCCCGGTGGTCGCATTGACCGCGCACATCCTCACCGAACACAAGGAACGCGCCCGCCAGGCCGGCATGGACGGCCACATGTCCAAACCCGTAGAACTGTCGCAACTGCGAGAACTGGTGGAGTTTTGGGTTGAACAACGTGAGTTGCGTCAATCCACGGCACAACTGTCCTAACAGACAGCCGATCCCCTGATAGACTTTCGGGCGCCCCCCCTTCGATATGAGCCAAGACCATGCTTCATATGCTGTTCAGTGTGTATTTGAAGATGCTGGTGCTCTACAGCCCGTTTTTCGTGCTGTCGTGCTTTATCAGCCTGACCCGGGGTTACTCGAACAAGGAACGCCGTCGCCTGGCCTGGAAGGTGGCGCTGGCAACGCTGATCTCCAGCGTACTGCTGTACCTGTTTGGACGCGCGATCTTCAATGTGTTTGGCATTACCGTCGACGCCTTCCGCATCGGTGCCGGCAGCGTGCTGTTTATTTCGGCACTGGGCATGGCCCAGGGTAAATCGGCGGTCCAGACCGACAACGTGCAGCAAGACGTGACCATAGTTCCGCTGACCATTCCGCTGACCGTCGGCCCCGGCACCATTGGTGCGTTGCTGGTCATGGGGGTCAGCCAGCCCCATTGGGACGACAAGCTGATGGCGATCACCAGTATTGCGCTGGCGAGCCTCACGGTTGGCGTGGTGCTTTACCTCTCCAACCGAATCGAACGGATCCTGGGCGAACAGGGGCTGCAGATCGTCAGTCGTCTGATGGGCCTGTTTGTCTGCGCCCTGGCGGCCCAGATCATCTTCACCGGGATCCGGGGCTACATGGTTCCCTGACAATGACGCGCCTGTCGCCAATCAGGCGCGTGCTGCTTCAGTGCGTTGCCAGCGTATCCAGCGACTTGTCGACATACCCCTTGGCCAGCTCTACCAGGTGCATGACCGACAACACCAAATCGCGCGCAGGCCCGCTCAAGCCATTCCCCGCCTCATTCGCGCAGGCACCCGCACAGCGCAACAAGTCTGACGCCTGGGCCAAAGCCGCTTCTGAATTGACACTGTTCGGGATGGCCAGCATGGCCGTGCCTATGGGGCGTTGAGGCTTATGGTTTTGCAGGTAGTAATTGAGCGCACGTTCGACGGCGGCACGGTCCAGCAACGGGTCGTGACTGTCAGCAGCATCGAGGGGTAAAGCAGGGGGATCGGGGGTGATTTTTTTCATGGTTAAAACTCCTGACCAACTTAAAGGAGCTGTCACCTGTCGCGACTAAACGAATGGGTGGCAGCCGTACGCAGGTTAGTCGACCGGTGATCAGGAAACCCGGCGCGCTCGAAGGCGCCCTGCGCACGACCACCATAAAGCGGGGCCGAAAAAAAAGCGCCTCACTATGGTGGCGCCTTGCGCCTGATCACATCGTCGGGCGACTAAACCCAACCGCTGATTGACAGCGATTGGCCGAGACTATTCCCCGAAATGGACAGGCGCAAGCGAGCGGAATCTTCTCGGATGTTTCACGAGAATGAAAGCGAAACGTCGTACGAAATGACTGATTTCCAAGGCCTGAACACCACGTGTAGTCGCTGCCGCAGGCTGCGATAAGGGCCGAAGGACCTTCAAGCAGGGTCGCTGCGCACCCCCCTCGCAGCCTCGCTCCGCTCCTCAGCGACTACAGGCTTTTGTCAGGGTTTCTCGCCATACCAGCGCGGTGTGTACACCCACTGCGTGCCATCGACCCGCGGGAATGTGCAGGTGGTCGACGACCCCACCAGCACCATCGTGCGCATATCCACCTGATCCGGCGTCAACTCACCCAGCGTAGTCACCCGCAGGGTCTGCCCCGGACGACCGATATCGCGTCCCAGCACCACCGGTGTTTGCGCCGTGCGATGGCGCCTGACGATATCCAGCGCCACGCCCAGCTGCCACGGGCGCGAACGGGAAATCGGGTTGTAGAACGCCAGCGCCAGATCCGCCTCAGCGGCCAGGTCCAGGCGCTTTTCAATGATGCTCCACGGTTTGAGGTTGTCCGACAGCGACATTACGCAGAAGTCATGCCCCAGCGGCGCTCCCGCCTGCGCCGCCGTTGCCAGCGAGGCCGACACCCCCGGCAACATCTCCAGGTCAACGCTGTGCCACTGCGGGTCCGTGGACTCGTGCAAGGCCTCAAGCACGGCCGCCGCCATGGCAAACACCCCCGGATCACCCGAAGACACCACCACCACCGAACGGCCCTGGGCCGCCAGCTCAAACGCATGGCGAGCGCGCTGCATTTCTTCGCGGTTGTCGGTGCAATGCATCACCTGATCGTCGCGAAACGGACCGGCCATGCGCACATACGTCTCATAGCCCAACACATCATTGGCCCGCGCCAGCTCGGCCTTGACCGCAGGCACCATCAACTCGGCGGCGCCAGGGCCCAGGCCAATGACGGCCAGACGGCCACGGGCCCGACCCAGCTGCAACGGGTCCAATGGCGCGGGGGCAACGCCCAGGGACATGTCATTGCCCACCTCGCGCCAGACAGCAGGCACTGCCGGCTCACCCGCGCTGACAAAGCGCAGGGGCACCGCCAGTTCGAGGGCTGTTTCACGCAACGACGCGCTGGCCATCAAGGTATCGTCGGCGACGATGCACGCCAGTGATTGCCACGCCAGCTTCGCGTCATGCAAGGCCTCGCGTATGGCCTGTGGCGACACTTCAGCAGCCACTTTCACCAGCACATTACGGGGATAGATCAGCAGTTCGTCGGCGGCCGGTTCACGTTCGGCACTGCCAATATGAATGGCCAGCCGTGCCTGCTGACTTTCAGGCAGTTGCGCGCTGGCCAGCCATGGCGCCTCCCCTTCGATCCGTACCGACTCACCCGCCAGCAGGTCCGAGACAAAGCGCTTGCCCAGCTCAAGATCACCCAGCGCATAACCCGCTGGCGGATTGAGCAGGCAGGTGCCAAAACGCAGTTCACCACTGGTGGTAATTGCCGGGGCAATACCCAGGCCGGCAGCGATGGTGCGGGCCATATCATTCACGCCACCCAGCCCGCCCAGCAGCGGCACCACCGCGCTGGCGTCTTCGGCCACGGCCAGTACCGGCGGCTCGGCGCCCTTCTCCAGCAACAACGGCGCCAGCGTGCGGATCACAATCCCCGCCGCGCACAGCGCAATAATCGGTGTGCCCTGTTGATACAGCTCACGCAGGGTGGCGCCAAAATCGCTGTAACCGCGATCAACGTCCTCAACCCGCCCTGCAAGACCGTAGATCAGCGCCTCGGGATAGCACTGTTGAATACGCTGCGCGGTATTCAGGCTGCCATTGCCCAGAATGACAATGGCTGGCGCTGGACGACTCATCCCTGCCACCGTTCGCCGGGCACGATGATCAGCGAGAAGTACGGCGAAGACATCGGTTCCACTTCGTTGAGCGGGACGATTTTCTGATTGCTCATGGTGGCGCGCTCGACATACAGCGCACGCTCGGCCAGCCCCAGTTCACCCAGTACTTCACGCACCTTATGAAAGTTGCGGCCCAGTTTCATGATCACCGCCGCATCGGCAACCGCCAGGCGCGACTTGAGTTCGTCATGGGGCAGCACGCCCGAGAGCACCGACAGGCTCTGATTGCGATACACCAGCGGCACGCCCAGCACCGAAGCGCCACCCAGCATCGAGCACACGCCCGGCACTACCTGGGCTTCAAAACGCTGGGCCAGACGGTCGTGCAGGTACATGTAGGAACCATAGAAGAACGGATCGCCTTCGCAGATCACCGCCACATCGCGACCGGCGTCCAGATGCACGGCCACTTCGACGGCAGCCTGATCGTAGAAATCGCTGATCACTTGCTCGTACGACAATGGCTCGGGCAACACCTCAGTGGTCACTGGATACACCAGCGGCATCTGGGTTTGCTCCGCTTGCAGGTGGGCTTCGATGATGCCGAAGGCATTGCCCTTTTTGCCCTTGGCGACGAAGTACGCCACCACCGGCGACTCACGCAGCAGGCGCAAGGCTTTAACGGTAATCAGCTCCGGGTCGCCGGGGCCAACGCCCAGACCGATCAAACGTCCTGGCTGCGTCATTATTCGATCTCCGTTGCCAGTGCATTGACCGCGGCGGCGGCCATCGCGCTGCCGCCACGGCGGCCCTGCATGATCACAAACGGCACGCCGCGACTGTCTGCCGCCAGCATGGCCTTGGACTCAGCCGCGCCAACAAACCCCACCGGGAAGCCCAGGATCAGCGCCGGTTTGGGCGCGCCTGCGTCGATCATTTCCAGCAGGTAAAACAGCGCGGTGGGCGCGTTGCCGATCACCACCACGCTGCCTTCCAGATACGGGCGCCACAGCTCAAGGGCCACGGCCGAACGGGTGTTGCCCTTCTCCAGCGCCAGTTCGGGCACGCCTTCTTCACGCAGGGTACAAATCACCGGGTTGTTGGCCGGCAAGCGGGTACGGGTAACGCCTTCGGAGACCATGCGCGCATCGCACAAAATTGCAGCGCCAGCGGCCAGGGCATCGCGCCCGGCCTTGCCTGCACCCGGAGAAAAGCGCAGGTCTTCAATGGCGTCGACCATGCCGCAGGCATGAATCACCCGCACCGCGAGTTTTTCCAGATCCGCCGGGATGCTGTCCAGGTTGGCCTCGGCACGAATAATGGCGAACGAGTTGCGATAGATCTCTTGACCATCGCGGATGTAATCAATCATCGGTGTTGCTCCGTTGGCGGGCCTCAAGCCAGGCGCCTGCCGCTTCAATAGTAAGGTTGCGCTCACGCAGAACACCGAATCCCGGCTGCTCTGGGGCACGTAAATAAAGGTCGTAATGACCGGGCGCCACGGCCAGCAATGTGACCGGCGCGACATGGGCTGCCGCGCAAGAACGCAGGCAGCCGGTCAAATGGATCGTCTTGGGCGCATTCAACAGCCCGGCCAACTGGCGGGCATCCTGTTTGGTGTCGGCCAGGCCTTTGGCGCAGGCGCTGGAGCCGGTGCAGGCGATCAGGTGCGCCAGTGGCAGGGTCGCATCACAGCTCAACCCCAGCCCGTGTAACTGGCGCGTGACTGTCGGCGCGTCGCCCGCCCGCAGGTTGGGCAGCAGCACACTTTGCCACGGGGTAAACCGCAGCGTGCCATCACCATACTCCCGGGCCAGATGCGCCAACCCCTCAAGCATGGTCGCACTCAGCCGTCCCAGCGGCGGAGCGGCGCCGATATAGACCCGGTCCGTATCGCGTTGTGGGTACGTCCCGATGTGCAAGGACGCCGCGCCGGGCTCCCGGCGCCAGCTCGAAAGCGCAATGAGCGGTACCGGCAGGCGCTGTGCCAACTGCGCCATAAACGTCTCGACCGCCAGCTCTTTGAGCAGGTGGCGCATGCGAATGTGCTCGGGGCGGGCCAGGTCGAGGAACAGCGTAAGTACCGCCAGCACCACTGCATGCCCGTGCTCGACGGGCACGCCAGCCAGGGCAGGATCGTGTGCCGGGCAGCCTGCCAGACCAAAGGCCAGTAGCGTCTGGCCATTTAGGTCAACGGCTGACAACCAAAGGTCGTGATGATGTTCAAGCATCGCCAGCGCTTCACCGCCGTCCAGTTGTACGGCGAACTTGGCGGACAACTCGGCAAAACGCGCGGTGTTTTGCAGGCTGTCGAGGACCTGATGGGCCAGAGGCCAGGTATCGATCAACAGATCCCGGTCGATCCCTGCCGTGGGGCTGAGCATCAGGTTGCGCACATCATCGCTGGCAGCCGTGGCGGGCCCCAGCCCTGCGTCCAGCAAGGGACCGATCAGCGCAGCATGCTGCGGGCCAACCCCTCGAATTTGCAGGTTGCCCCGGTTAGTCGCCTCGATCACACCACTGGCATAGCGCTGGCTAACATCAGCCACCGCGCGCGCCTGTGCGGCCGTTATAGAGCCGCCGTCCAGCTTGACCCGACAGATACCGCCATCCATCGCCTGGACAATGCGCAGTAACCCCGGGCACGCCGAAGGGCGCACAGGCGTCGTGACAGAAGGTTCAGGTGGCAAAATCAAAGGGTTATCCAGAGCAGGCAATTCGCTATTGCAGGTGGCGCATTATGCCTGCTTTGGACGAGTGCATGAAAAGCCTGCCGGACGGAATGCCTACATTGCCATCAATGCCCCTGGTGACATCGGATGCTCACGCCCAAGACCGGTGATCAGCAAGACCAGGGTATCGGCATTGGCCAGCATCAGATCAACACGTTTCAAGGGGTCATGGGTGAACACCGAACGGGCTTGGGCCAGGGTGCTTGCTCCGGCGATTTTTTTAACCAATTGCTTGGCCGGACCGCTGGGGATATCCCTCCAGCTTTGGGTATTTGAATCGAATTGCTGAAACAAATTCTCCGCGCCCACGTAGGGTGAGTGGCAGTTCTGGATGGTTTCAGTGAAGTTTTTAAGTTGGCTGCCGTAAGGCGTCTTCTCATCCAGCAGATCGGTGTAAGGGAAACCCGGGTTCAAGTAAATGATGTCTTCGGTGTCCAATAATTGATGTCTTCGGTGTCCAATAATTGATGGCTGACCTCGTGCAACATAAAGCAGGCACGGTAATGAGTGTTGACCTCGAACGGTGGAACGGTCGACTTCAAGTAGGGGTGGCTCGACGCATAGGGCTGATCAAATACGGTGGTGAAGAACTTGTCGGTCAGAAACACCCGCTTGAGCGGATCGGCGCGGTTGATAAAGGCGACGGTGTTATCCGTAAACCGGGATGTGCACACCACGTACTTGTCTGACGTCAGGGGGGACAGGTCGGGGTGTAAAAACCGCGTGTGCATGGGTTCTATCACCGCCTGCAGACGGTCGAGCACGTCCTGTTCCACCCGCTCCACGTCAAAAAAGTCTTCCAGGTATTCGCGGTTGTCGGCATTTTGCGCACCGGGGTCGTTCAGTGTGTGCAGTGCGCTTTGGCAGCGTTGCAGGTAGGTGTTTGCCTGCCCCTGGGCCTCTCGTATTTGCAGGGCCTTGTCGGGAAAACGCCGTTGAATGCTGTCCATGCCAATGGCGTTCATTTCATAGGCCAGGGCATGGGAGCCCATGATGGTTCTGGAGAGCACCGGGCCTCCACCCAACAGTGGTTCTTCGAGGTCCAGCACCCACTGCTGCCCGGCGCCAAGCTTCACCAACGGCCCCTCACGCTGCTCGCCGATATAAATACGCCAGCGTTCTCGCCAGGCCTGCAAACGAAAGACCCGACCGGCCAGCTGCACATAATCGAAGCCCGTGCGCGGGTCGCGGTAAAGCTGGGTGAGCGGGTCTTTGCGCAAGTCGACCAGGGCCACTTCATTGGCCTGGAATGGCATGAGCCCGGCCTCTTGCTCCGGGGTAAGGGGAACGGTCCCAGGCGCTGTCGCAGGCTCCTGTGCCGCGATTTCGATGGTCTGGGTGGCCTGGCGTCGATGGGTGGCCATCAACATCAGCGCCACGGCAAATTCGTCCACCGACTCACCCCATGCCCCTTTGCGCGCGGCTTCAACCCCTTGGCTGAGCGCCCCCAAACCTTGCCAGACCACCAGGGGAATACTGAGTCTGCCCGGCAAGAACATCAGCGCCGTCTCCACCAGTAACGACAACAAGTACTTGAGCGACTCCCAGTCCTGCTCCTGGGTGGTTTTTGCCTGCTGGGCCGCCATGTCCAGCAGCAAGTGGTAATTGTCCTTGTACATCTCATTGAACAGGTTGCCCGCGATGGGACGATTGGCCAGGGTCACTGGCCCGGCGGCGGGCCAAAAACTCCCGACAGCGCCGCTCTCGAACCGTGGCAAGTGGGGCTCAATGAAGCCGCCCTCGGCATAGGTTTTACGCTCAAGGGGCGCGATTCGTTGCACGACCAGGGCCTGTAAATCAGCGTCGGTACGCAACTGCTCCAGTACCTGCGCTTCGCTGGCGAAAGTCATGAGTGAGAAGCGCGCACTGTAGTTGACCCACAGAATGTGAGGACCAGCCTGCGGCGCTTGTGGCCCGATCAGATACACGCCACTGACCCGGTCCGGCTCGCGCCCCGCGTCGGCAACAAGCTCCAGAGGCCGAATGATGATTGCCACCCCATTCAAGGGTTCGCGGGCAGTACCATCGGGCCTGTCCATGACGTGACGCAGGTAGCGATACGCCGTTTCACACCGGGGATCTGTCAGTTGTTCTCTCAAGGCCTGCTCCATCACCTGCAACCACAGATGCTCGGCAAACTGCTGCTGGCGCAAGGCAACACCTGCATTGCCCGGGGCCAGCCGGGTTTTGAGCAGCGCTTGAAAGTGCGCGCCAATATTCAGTTGCCGGGTGAGCTGGCGCACATACTCGGCGCCCAATGCTCCCGGCAATTGACCGTCACCTTTGGTGCGCACGAAGACAGCGCCCGCGTTGAGCCGGTAAAAACCGTTTAACGCAAACTGGGTCAGGGTTTGGGTTGAGACAGACGTCGACGCGGCCAGAAATGACGGCGTGTTCCCGACCGGCACCGGGGCGCCGATATAGGTGTGCAGGGTGACTTCAATGGCGTCCGGATCCAGGGCCTGGCCGGGAAAGTCCGCCAACAGGCGGGCCTTGAGCTGCGAGCGCGAGTACGCGGTGATGTCGGGGATGTCGTGCAAGTAATCTTGATCGGCCTGACCTGCCCGTTCAAAGCGCTGAAGCAGGTTGGCGTATTCGAGCTGGTCGGCGGGCGAAGCGTTCTTGAGCCAACCGGGCAGGCTCGCCCTGAACACGTGAAGACGGGCCCGCTCTGCCACCCGATCCGGCACCACCCCGGCGCTGACCTGACGCCATACACTTTGCAGGCTGTTTTCAAAACCTTGCGCCGACAGTGGCGTTGAACGCGCCAGATTGCAGGCGAACTGCACATCCACCAGCAACTTGTTCAACGCCGCTCTCTGACAGTGCCGGGTAAAGTCCTGCTCAATGGGTTCAAAGTAAAACCATTGGTTGTGCCCGGGTACTTTCCAGGGCCGCGTGTCGTTCAGAAAGGTGACGATCCGGGGTTGTTCGCCCATGCTCACGTTGGCCAGCAAATCCCAGCGCAGCGCCTTGTCCATCAATCGCGCTTCGAGTCGCTCAGTGCATTGGTCCAGTGAGTCGAACCGTTCAAACCCCAGCGCCGGGGTCCAGAGAATGGCACGGCCGGCATTCGCCGACTCAAGCCCGCCACGCTCGGTAAACAACAGGCAACTGACCAGGTTGATCACGCCCAAAACATCGCTCAACGACAAAAACACCGCGAATACCTCGGGCACAAATTGCTCGACAGCCGGGCGCCGGGCGCTAACCGGATAATCCAGCACAGTGCGCAGCAGCCCGCTATCGGACGGCTCAAGATGACCCGCCAGCCGCAACTCGGCACGCAGCATGACCAGGCGCAACGTGGCCAGGCGTAGCAGCAGCGAATCGGGGTTCAGGGCACTGTAGGGCTCAACGAGAAAATCGTGCAGTTGCTGTTTGAACCGCGCAACGAAATCCTGCGCGGCATGATCCAGAACCGTCAGCAATTTGGTGCCGCCAAAGGTCTTCAGTGGTTTTATTTCTTCACTGACTTTGGAGGTGATGCCCAGCCGAAGATGCGCGGGGTTGCCCGGTAATGGCTGGTTGCCCGTGACCCGATCCAGCAGCGCATCAACCAGCGCAACCGAACGCACTGGCTCACCTGTTTGCTCGGGTTCCTGGTCAAACACCTGCACCGCCAGACTGTCGATACCCAGCAAACCGTGGCGCACACGGCTCAGGGACTCCCGCAGTCGGGCCTTGGCAAACGAGCGCGGGCCTGGCCAATGACGCAGCAGAATATCGAGCTGGGCCTGAATAACCGGCAGTTTCAGACCCAGCAGATCCAGTTGCCCACCGTTGCCACGATGGGTCAGCGTCAAGCCATTGCCCTGTGACACAAAGCGGCTGCTCCAGCGCCCCTTACTGCTCAGCGCCAACAGGCCGTGATCCACCTGTTCACGCACGTCGAGCCCATGATCAATGCTCGCCAGCACCGAACGCCCGGCCCGCCATTGCTGCAGCAAGAAGTTGAAATTCCTCAACTGCGTGGCACGGATCAACTGCACGCACTGATCGAACACATCGTGGTCGATATTCTCGACACTGAGCCTGGGCTGCGACATCCCGGCCAGGAACCCATGCTGATCAAGGGCGGCATGCCGGGCCACGGTGTCAAAGGTCGCGGGCGCCCTTAGCGCTGACAGCAACCAGGTCTTGAGCCGGGGCCGCGTGTCCTGTTTTTTCAGCCCCAACGCACCGCCAAACAAAAATACCGCCGTGCTCAGCCCCGGCGTGAACACACAAAACAGCCCCGTCAGCGCCACCTCACCGAGGTTGGCATCAAACACCGACAGGCGTGCGGCTTGTGCCCATTCATTACGCTTGCCTACCGCCTTCAGCCGTTCGAATTGTTCAGTCGTCAGATCACCGTCACAGAGCGCCTGTAACCCTTGTTGAAAGAACAGATCGCCAAGGCGCGCAACGCAGTAGTCATGAAGGCTGGGGCTAGCCCCCTGCACCTCGTGCCAATAGGCGTGAAGGGCCTGCTGAAAACGGCTCGACAGGTGCTCCGAGGCGTGTGTCATGACCTGCGTGATGCGCCTTTGGACCTCACTGGCGCTGGAAACTGGCGCGGAGTCATTGGCAGGCAGGCCCAAAAACTCTCGTCTGTACCCGGCAGGCAGCTGGCCCTTCTGGTAAAAATCCAGCGCCACTGCACTCAAGCTCAGGGTGGTGACATCGCCCTCCTGCACAGGCATTGCATCGATCCGGGTGCTGCGCACTTGAATGCTGTGGGCATCCAGCTCCTGGACCTTGAATTCAAGCGCCAACGCCATGCCCAGTTGAGTATCCAGGACCGAACGCAACGACGGCATGCTCACCAGGCTGGCCAGTGTCTCTTCTTGGCAACGGGTTAAAAAATCGCTCACGGCCTGGCTGACGCCCTGCATCACGGGCGATGCCAGGCGTCGACATTCGAGGGTCAGCGCGCCGGTTTGCCGCAACTGTGCGCGCACGTGCACCGGGGTGAAGCGCAATACCGCGTCCTGGTGTGAGGGCTCGCCCAGCTGTTGCTCAAGTGCCTGACACAACTGCGCTTCGCTGGCGAACCGTTCAAGCTTGCCTGCCAGGGTGAACACGAACACTTCACTGCCCGGCGCCAGGTCTTGCCTGAGCACAAGAGCACCTGCCCAGAGCACTGGGCGGCTCTGGTGACGGGACAGGAACATCTGGTCGACATGCAAGGGGACCGGCGCGGCCAGGCGTGCGGCGTCGTCCAGCAACACCCCGCTCAACCAGTGTTTTTCTGCACCGCTGATGTCTCCCGAGGACTCAGCCTCTGACAGGCATTTGATAAACAGATCTTGCACGGCGTGCGCCGCATAAAACGGTCGAGTAGTCGCGTTCATGGCTGATCTCGGTAGGGTGACGGGCAACCCTGCGGGCACCCAGGCAATGAGCTGGAACGCTATCGCGCACTCGACAAGAACAGGCACTACATAGCTATGCAGGTGATGAGCAAGGCCACGGAATCGGCATTCATCAAGATCACGTCCGAGCGCAACACCGGATCACTGACAAACTTTCTGCGCAGCTCTTCAATCGTCCGGCAGCGATAACAGGTATTCAAGGGATGCCCCAGGGTCAGGCTCTCGCGCACCTCGATCGGTACAAAGCGCAGGATGTCTTCACGCAATGCCAGGGCCGCCAGACGCTGCTCCAGTGCCGCGCGCAAGGCCGGGGCGTTGGCAAATTTTTCCAGCCCCGCCACGGGTGAAAACATGAACACACTCAATGCCTTGTTATTGGCCTGGAGCACGATAAAAAAACCGGCCAGATCCGCTGCCGGGCCCCCTTGTGCGGCAATCATCAGCCGGTGGACTTCCCTGGGTTGCAGCTCCATGACCTCCTGCAAACAGGCCCGCTCCCCGGGCGTCAACTGCTCGCTGGCCTCAACCCGCGCCAGATCGCTCAAAAAACGCTCTTGCAACACTGCGGCCCAATCGTCGGTGGGCGTGGCATCGTCCATGGTCTGCTCCTGATCCTTGCCGTGAAGTAGGCGCAAAACTTGGCGCACAAACCGCTGACACTGGCGCTACCTATGCACCACCCGCCAAGTGGGGCGTATGCACAAGGCACCTGCGGGCCAAGGCGCGCTATCATGCGGCCTGATTCCACGGGCCATGCAGACCCGCTGGCGGATGGAACATTTGGCGTTGAACAAGAGGATTGGCATGTCGCCCTGGCTAACAATTGTGGGAATCGGTGAAGACGGCTTTAGCGGGCTGGGCAAAAATGCGCGTCGCACCTTGCTCGGCGCAGGCACGGTGTTCGGCGCCCAGCGTCAACTCAACCTGCTGCCCGCCTGTATTCGCGCCGAACGCCAAGCGTGGCCAAGTCCCTTTTCCCTGGCGCCGGTGCTGGCATTGCGCGGCCAGCCGGTCTGCGTTCTGGCCAGCGGCGACCCGATGCTGTTTGGGGTCGGCGCCAGCCTGGCGCGAGTGATTGCCAGCGATGAGATGCAAGTGCTGTCGTCACCGTCATCCTTCTCGCTGGCGGCCGCTCGCCTGAGTTGGCCACTGCAGGACGTGGTCACGTTGTCTGTGGTGGCTCGCCCGGTGGCGGCCCTCAACGCGCACCTGCACAGCGGCGTACGCCTGCTGGTCTTGAGCAATGACGGTAAAAGCCCGGCCGCCATCGCCGCGCTGCTGCGCGAACGCGGCTTTGGCCCCAGCCGCCTGCATGTGCTGGAACACGTGGGCGGCCCGGCGGAACGGCGGGTAGAAGCCAGTGCCAATGACTGGAGCGACCCGCCCATCGCCGCCCTTAACTTGATTGCCATCGACTGCCTGGCCGACGACAGCGCCCAGCCGCTGTCACGCACCGGCGGGCTCCCCGACAGCGCCTTTGCCCATGACGGCCAGCTGACCAAGCGCGATGTGCGCGCCATCACCCTTGCCCGCCTTGCCCCCTTGCCCGGCCAATTGCTCTGGGACGTGGGCGCGGGCAGCGGCTCGATTGGCATCGAGTGGATGCGCACCTGGCCCAGCTGCCGCACCCTGGCGATTGAAGCGGATACCGGACGCCAGCAATTGATTGAACACAACCGCGATGCCCTGGGCGTACCCGGCTTGCAACTGATTCGTGGCAAGGCCCCGCAAGCCCTTGAAGGGCTGGAGCGCCCGGACGCGATTTTTATCGGCGGAGGCGTCACCCGCGAAGGTGTGCTCGACACGTGCTGGCAGCAGCTCAAGCCCGGCGGGCGACTGGTGGCCAATGCCGTCACCCTGCAAAGTGAAATGCTCTTGATGAGCTGGCGTGAGCGCCACGGCGGTGAGCTGACGCGGGTCCACATCGCCCAGGCACAACCCTTGGGCGAGTTCGACACCTGGCGCCAGGCGTTGCCCATTACTCTTCTAGACGTGACCAAACCCCTCGATGCGTGACGAAACCGGCGAACAACCCGCTCCGCTGCGCAGTGGCCTGACCACCGGCAGCTGCGCCACCGCCACCAGCCTGGCCGCTGCCCGGTTGCTGCTGGGCGGCGCCAGCCACGACGCGGTGGAAATCACCTTGCCCAAGGGTAAAAAGGTGCAGATGCGCCTGGAGTTCTGCCGCCTGAGCGAAGACGGCGCCGAAGCGGGCACCATCAAGGATGCGGGCGACGACCCGGACGTCACCCACGGCGCACTGCTGTACTCGCGGGTGCGCCTGCGCCCGGAACCGGGTATCGGTTTTGTCGCCGGACGCGGTGTCGGCACCGTGACCCGTCCGGGGCTGGTGCTGAACGTGGGCGAGCCGGCGATCAATCCGGTGCCGCGCAAGATGATCTCCGACCATTTGCAGCAACTGGCCAGCGAGCTGAATTACAACGGCGGCTTTGAAGTAACAGTCAACGTGCAGGACGGCGAAGCCCTGGCCCTGAAAACCATGAATCCGCGCCTGGGCATTCTCGGCGGGTTGTCGATCCTGGGCACCAGCGGCATCGTCCGCCCGTTTTCCTGCGCAGCCTATATCGCCTCGATCCATCAAGGCATCGACGTGGCCAAAACCAATGGCTACCTGCATATCGCCGCCTGCACCGGCAATGCCAGCGAAGACACCATGCGCCGGGTGTACAACCTGCCGGAAATCGCCCTGATCGAAATGGGTGACTTCGTCGGCGCGGTACTCAAGCACCTGCGCAAAGTCCCTGTGGATAAGTTGAGCATTTGCGGCGGCTTCGGAAAAATCAGCAAGCTGGCTGCCGGGCATATGGACTTGCACAGCCGTCACTCCAGCATCGACCTGCCACAACTGGCCCGGTGGGCCGCCGACATAGGTGCAGACCAGGCGCTGCAAGAGGCGATTCGTCAGGCCAACACCAGCCAGCAAGCCCTGGCGATGGCCAGCGCGGCAGGTATCGCGCTGGGTGATGCGGTGTGCCAGCACGCACTGGATTTTGCCCGCAGCGTGGTGCCTGCCCAGGTGCAGGTTGAAGTGTTTGCCATCGACCGTCAGGGCGGGATCGTTGGCCACGCAGGAGCCTTTGCATGAAACGGATACTGTTGCTCGGTGGCGTCACCGAAGCGCTGGCCATCGCCCGCACCCTGGGCCCGCAACATGTCTACAGCCTGGCCGGTGTAGGCCGGGTGCCGACGGACCTGACCTGCGAGGTACGGGTGGGCGGTTATGGCGGCGCTGAAGGTCTGGCCCGGTATATTCGCGACGAGGGTATCGATTTACTGCTGGACGCCACTCACCCCTACGCCGCGCAAATCAGCCAGAACGCGGCCCTCGCCGCGGCCGCCAGCACTATCCCGTGCTGGGCCTTGCGCCGCCCCGCGTGGGTTGCGCAACCGGATGATGACTGGCGCGAAGTGGCGCACTGGAGCGAACTGGTCCAAGCCCTCAAGCCTTTCAAGCGCCCGCTGTTCACCTTGGGCCGCGAGCCGCTGGAGCATGTGCATGAGATCCCCGAACAGCAGTTTTGGACCTTGCGCGCCCTCGACGTCTATCCGGGCAATGAGCGTTGCGAAGTAATCGGCGCACGGGGCCCGTTCCTGATCGACGAAGAGCGCGCCTTGTTCGAGCAGCGCCGGATCGATGTGTTGATCAGCAAGAACAGCGGCAGCAGCGCCACCGAGCCCAAGCTGGAAGTGGCCCGTGAACGCGGGGTGCCCGTGTTGATCCTCAAGCGGCCGGAGTTGCCACAGGTGGATCGGGAGTTTTTGACGACCAAGGACGTGCTGGAGGCGTTGGCGCGGGGAAGTTATTTGTGAATGTGTAATCGCTGGCGATGCTATTTAGCTCAAGCATAAGCTTCGCCGCTTGATCTGTGAGGACTTCCCATGATTGAGCAACTTGTCCGTTTCGACATCGCTGATTATCTAAAAACACCCAAAGACATAGCGGCTTACCTTGAGGCATGCGTAGAAAGTGACCCGGGTGATGGCAGCCTGATCCAAAACGCACTGACTACAAGTTTCAAACAAACACTTTATGAAAGATTCGGCCATGACCCAGAATTTGCGCAAGCGTTACTGGATGAGGCCGCTACTCTATTCACTAATGGAGAGCGTGAGTTGGCCCATTTCACCCTTCAAGCATTAGTCCAGGCGTTCATAACTGCCGATTAATCCATTGATCAGCGACACTTCGCCACACCTGCTCTTTTTACTTACGCCGATCATTCAGGCTAAATAGCCGCCTGATCGCTTCACTCATGGAATTGCTCATGTCCCGACAACGGTTTGCATTTGCCTGGATCGCCTGCTTTGCAGTGCTGTTCAACATGCTCGCCATGTCGACGGCCGGCGCGATGGGTGACGTCAAAAACGCTGCAACCGAGCAATTCATGTGGAGCAGCTTTTGCACCTCCACCGGCACCAAGATGGTCGCCGTTTCCCTGGGCAAGCTTGACGCCGGCGACAGCCAGAAAGACGAACACTCCACCATGCAGCATTGCTGGTGCTGTTCAGGCGCAGCCCCGCTGGTGGCGTTGCCCGCGCATGTTCCCTCGCTGTATTTTGCAGCCATCGAGCACGGCCACAGCCTGGTCCCCGATCACCTCAAACGCCCCACCCCGCGCCAGCAATGGCCGAGCCTCAACCCCCGCGCCTCACCCCTGGTCTGATCTTCATCCTCGCAACCCCTTTGCGTTTTGAATCGTTCCGGAGAATTGCCATGTTGAACCTTTCCCTGTTCAAGCACGTCGTGATCGCGGCGGCTGTGTTGCTGCCTGCCTGTTTTGCCAACGCCCATGAATACAAAAGCGGCGACCTTGAAATCGCCCACCCCTGGTCGCAAGAGCTGCCGCCCAACGCCCCGACCGTGGCTGCCTATTTCGTCATTCACAACACCGGCAGCAGCGCCGACCGCCTGGTCAGCGTCGACACGCCCATTGCCGATAAAGCCGAACTGCATCAGCACGTGATGGAGGGCGACTTGATGAAAATGCTGCCCGTGGCCAGCGTCGACGTGCCGCCCGGTGGCACCGTCACGTTTGCGCCCATGGCGTACCACGTGATGATGTTCGGCCTCAAGGACCGTAGCCTGCTGCAGGACGGCAAGCACTTCCCGCTGACCCTGCATTTTGAAAAGGCAGGCGCCGTACCAGTTGAGGTCAATGTGCAGAAGCAGGCCCCGGCCGACAGCATGGAACACATGCACGCCCACTAACGGCCAAGGTTTCTGAACCCCGTGCGCGAACCTCGCGCCAGGCACACCATGCCGCCTATTCGCGGCAGCTGGCTGAGCCTGTTTGCCATGTTGATGATCTTTATCGGCCCGCTGATTTCCCAGTCGATGCCGATGGATCATCACGACTCCATGCCAATGCCCATGTCGATGGA
Organism: Pseudomonas sp. RL_5y_Pfl2_69; assembly: GCF_963970465.1. NCBI lineage: Bacteria > Pseudomonadati > Pseudomonadota > Gammaproteobacteria > Pseudomonadales > Pseudomonadaceae > Pseudomonas > Pseudomonas sp. RL_5y_Pfl2_69. The sequence goes on from NZ_CAXAOU010000005.1 coordinate 97,426, forward strand.
TATGGGCATGGACATGTCTGCGCACGCCGAACATAAACAACCCTCCACCGACCACCATGCCATCTGGGCAAAGTGCGGCTACTGCACGTTGCTGTTCAGTTGCCCGGCACTGCCCAGCACGCCCGACCTGGCCCTTCACAGCGCGCCAACACCCAACAGCTATCTGGCTGCCAACCCCCGCCTGGGCCATGCCCGGCAACCGGTCTTCCCCGGTGCCCGCTCCCGCGCACCGCCTGTATTCCTTTAAGCACCGACACAACTCTTCATCCGGCCAACCTGCAGGCGCTGCTTAGACAGCCGCAGGTGCGTGGCCGTGTTGTATTCGCTTGAATATTGGAATGCTTATGTCCCGTTTTACTGCTGCCTCCCGTTTACCTTTTGCCCTTGGCACCCTGAGCTGCGCAATTCTGGCGTCCACCGCCGTGGCCGACGAACAGGCCGGGCACACCCATGAATTGAGCCCGCTGGTGATCACCGCCGTCGCGCCCAGTTCGCCCCTGACCGTCGTCACCAACCCCAAAGATCCGCGCCAGCCGGTGCCCGCCAGCGATGGCGGTGATTACCTGAAAACCATCCCCGGCTTCGCCCTGATCCGCAACGGCGGCACCAATGGCGACCCGGTGTTGCGCGGCATGTTCGGTTCGCGCCTGAACATCCTCACCAACGGCGGCATGATGCTCGGTGCCTGCCCCGGCCGCATGGACGCGCCAACGTCCTATATCTCCCCCGAAACCTACGACAAGCTCACCGTGATCAAAGGCCCGCAAACAGTGCTTTGGGGCCCTGGCGCATCCGCGGGCACCATCCTGTTCGAACGTGAGCCCGAGCACTTCGGCGAACTGGGCACACGGGTCAACGCCAGCCTGCTGGCCGGTTCCAACGGCCGCTTCGACAAAACCATCGATGCCGCCGCCGGGGGGCCGCTGGGTTATGTGCGGGTGATCGGCAACACCGCCCATGCCGACGACTACAAAGACGGCAATGGCGACACCGTGCCCTCGCGCTACGACAAGTGGAACGGCGATATCGCCCTCGGCTGGACCCCGGACGCCGACACCCTGCTGGAACTGACCGCCGGCAAGGGCGATGGCGAAGCCCGCTCTGCAGGCCGCGGCATGGATGGCAGCCAGTACAAGCGGGAAAGCCTGGGGCTGCGCTTTGAGAAGTCCAATATCGGCGACGTTCTCGACAAGATCGAAGCTCAGGTCTACTACAACTACGCCGACCATGTGATGGACAACTACACCCTGCGCACCCCGTCGGGCACCGGCATGATGGCGGGCCCGATGGCGTCCAACGTCGACCGCCGAACCCTTGGCGCACGGGTCAAGGCCACCTGGCGCTGGGCTGACTACCAGTTGATCAGCGGTATCGATGCGCAAACCAACGAACACCGCAAACGCTCTGGCATGGGCATCGACACCTACAAGGATCAGAACTGGAGCAAAGACGCCGACTTCCACAACTACGGTGCTTTTGGCGAACTGACCTGGTACGCCGCCGAGCGTGACCGGGTAATCGGCGGCGCCCGCCTGGACCGAGCTTCTGCCAAGGATTACCGGGCGCGCTTGGGCTCGGGGATGATGAGCAAACCCAACCCGACCCTGGACAAAACCCGAGCCGACACCCTGCCCAGCGGTTTTGTACGCTATGAGCACGACCTGGCCGACAGCCCGACCACGCTGTACGCAGGTCTGGGCCACACCCAACGCTTCCCGGATTATTGGGAACTGTTTTCCCCAAGCTCGGGCCCGGCCGGTTCGGTGAACGCGTTCGATGCCATCAAGCCCGAAAAAACCACCCAGCTGGACGTGGGCCTGCAATACAAAACCCAGAATCTGGAAGCTTGGGCATCGGCCTACGCGGGCATAGTCCAGGACTACATCTTGTTCGACTACGCCCAGGGCTACTCTCAGGCGCAAAACATCAACGCCCGGATCATGGGCGGTGAAGTGGGTGCGGCTTATCAACTGACCTCCAACTGGAAAGCCGACGCAACCCTGGCCTACGCTTGGGGAAAGAACACCAGCGATGGCAAGGCATTGCCTCAAATGCCGCCGCTGGATACCCGTCTGGGCCTGACCTACAGCGAAGCTGACTGGAGTGCAGGCGCCTTGTGGCGGGTAGTGGCACCCCAGGGCCGTATCGACCGCAATGCGGGCAACGTAGTGGGCAAGGATTTCGACAAAAGCGCAGGTTTTGGCGTGTTCTCGCTCAATGGCGCCTACCGCATCAACAAAAACCTCAAGGTCAGCGCCGGCGTCGACAACCTGCTGGATAAAAACTACAGCGAGCACCTGAACATGGCGGGCAACGCCGGTTACGGCTACCCGGCCAATGACCCGAGGGCGATCAATGAACCGGGCCGCACGCTGTGGACCAAGGTGGATGTGAGTTTCTGACGCAAGTCGCCACCCACTGTGGGAGCGGGCTTGCTCGCGATTGCATCATCGCGGTCAGCCAGACCGACCGCGCTGCCGGCATCACGAGCAAGCCCGCTCCCACACTAAAAAATAAACAATGCAACCTTGCGGAGCCGCTCACATGAGCCAACCAACACCGTCTTTCTACAACCTGGCCTGGCGCTGGCATTTCTATGCCGGGCTGTTTGTCGCCCCCTTCATGATCCTGCTGGCGCTGACCGGGATTATCTACCTGTTCAAGCCCCAACTTGACTCCCTGATGTACGACCATCTGCTCAACGTCACCCCGGCCCATCACAGCCTCAGCGCCGATGAGCAGCTCAACCGCGTGAAAGCCGCGTATCCACAAGGCCACATCAGCCAGTACCTGCCGCCGATCAATCCTGAACGCAGTGCTCAGTTCGTACTCCACAACGGCGGGCGTGAGCTCAACGTGTTTATCAACCCGTACAGCGGCGCCATACGGGGCGAGCAAGACGCCAAGCTCAACCTGCAAGCCGTGGCCCGGGCGCTGCATGGCGAGCTGATGATCGGCACCCTCGGCGACCGGCTGGTGGAGCTGGCTGCAGGCTGGGGCGTGGTGCTGGTGGTTTCCGGTCTGTACCTGTGGTGGCCAAGGGGGCAGTCGGCCGCCGGGATACTGTGGCCACGCCTGAGCCGTCGCGGACGCGTGCTGTGGCGCGACTTTCATGCCGTGACCGGTTTCTGGGGCGCTGCCCTGCTGCTGTTCATGCTGATCAGCGGCATGACCTGGACCGGCTTCTGGGGCAAGCAATACGCCGACGTGTGGAACCAGTTCCCGGCAGCGATGTGGAACAACGTACCCACGTCAGATGTTGAGGCCCGCAGCCTCAACACCGCCACTCGACAAACCGTGCCCTGGGCGCTGGAAAATACGCCGATGCCGGTCTCCGGGTCCCACGCCGAACACATGGGCCACGGCGCCATGCCAAGCGGTCCTGCGGCACCGGGCATCACGTTGCAGGACGTGGTCAACACTGCCATCGAACGCAAGGTCGAACCCGGCTACAGCATCACGCTGCCAACCACCGCCACCGGCGTCTTTACCGTGGCCGTCTTCGCCGACGACCCGCGCAACGATGCCACCCTGCATGTTGATCAATACACCGGCCAGGTGCTGGCGGATGTGCGCTGGCAGCACTACGGCCCTGTCGCCCGCGCCACTGAAATGGGCGTGATGCTGCACGAGGGCAAACTCTTCGGCTCGCTGAACCAGATCGCAATCCTGGTGGTGTGCCTGATGATCCTGCTCAGCTCGGTCAGCGGTCTGGTGATCTGGTGGAAGCGCAGGCCCCAAGGCCGCCTGGGCGTACCGCCGTTGCGTCATGATTTGCCGACCTGGAAAACCGGCATGGTCATCATGCTCGCCCTGGCAATTGTGTTCCCGCTGGTAGCCGCTTCCCTGGTTGCCGTGTGGGTGCTTGATCGTTTGCTGCTGTTGATCCGCAATAAACGCCCACGTGAGCACCTCTCATAATGTGCATGAGGCATCCGAGAGGCGCATTCCAGAGCCATTGCTATAATGGAACGCCAGTATCACACCCGAAATAAGTGTTACTGTATAACAAATTAATTTAAGCTCCATCACCCGCCGCCAGGAGGCAGCGGGGACACCTCTTGAAATAAGCGACTCACTGCCCCGATGAACACGTACCTTTTTTCCAGCCTCTGCCTGCTGGCGATGAACAGCGCCCAGGCCGATGACAGTGCCCCTTCCCTGATATTGCCAGCCGCGAGTATTACCGCCCCTGAAGTCGATCGTGAAAGCATCGACCTCAAGACCGCCACCAGTGCCGGTTCGCGCCTGAACCTCAACAGCCTCCAGACACCGGCCAGCGTCGAAAGCCTGACCGGTGCGCAAATCCGTGCCCGTGGTGACCGCAGTGTGCAGGACGCCGTGACCCGTACCACCGGCATCAGCAACACCGGCACACCGGGCAACGGCGGTTCGTCGTACTCGGCCCGGGGCTTTGTGGGCCAGGGTTCGGTGATGCAGTTGTATGACGGGATTCGCATGTACAGCGGCGCAGGCACCGTGACGTTCCCGGTGGACGACTGGTCGGTGGAGCGCATCGACGTGCTCCGCGGCCCGGCCTCGGTGCTGTATGGCGAAGGTGCCACCGGCGCGGTGATCAACGTGATCCCGAAAAAACCCTTCAGCGGTGAAATCGAGAACCATGTCCGCCTGGGCTACGGCTCCTACGATGCCCGCCAACAGGCGCTGGACAGCGGCGGCTCGCTCACCGACACCCTGAGCTACCGGTTGAACATCAACCACACACAGAGCAATGGCTGGATCGACCACGGCGACTCCGAAAACACCTTTATCAGTGCCGCCCTGCGCTGGCAGGCCAACGACGACCTGGCATTCACCCTGAGCCACGACTACGGCGACCAGGAGCCGCAGAACGACTTCGGTGTGCCGCTGATCAATGGCCGTTATCACAAGAGCCTGCGCGACAAGAACTACAACGTGCGCGATGCCAAGCTGCATTACAACGACCAGTGGACGCGCCTGAACACCGAATGGCAGATCAGCGACGACCTCAGCGCCAGCAACGAGCTTTATTACCTCAAGGCCCAGCGCCGCTGGCAGAACGCCGAGCGCCATGCCTGGAATGAAGACCGCCAGACCTTGCTGCGCAGCGGTTACTTCAGCATCAAACATGAGCAGGAACAGGTCGGCGACCGCCAGACCTTTACCCTCAACCACGACCTGTTCGGCCTCAAAAGCAGAACCCTGGTGGGCGCGGACTACAACCGTATCCACTTCAACCTGCACAGCAACTCGCCCTATGAAGATGTGACCGAAAACGGCCAGCCAATCGACCTGTACCACCCGGATCGTGGCCAGTTCGAAAGCCGCTCGCCGTACCTCGACCAGTTCAAGACCACCACGCAGCAGGTCTCGCTGTTTGCCGAAAACCGCACCGAGCTGACGGATCAGTTGTCGTTGGTGACGGGAGTACGCCGCGACATCGTGCACCTGGACAACAATGACCTGGTCAACGACACGCGCAGCGACCGCAGCCTGTCGGCCAACAGCTGGAAAGTCGGGCTGGTGTATGAGTTGACGCCGGACATGTCGATCTATGCCCAGCAGGCCACCAGCGTTGATGGGGTGGCCGGGCTGATCAGCCTGTACCCGGACGAGCAGGTCTTCGACCTGGCCCGCGCCCGCCAGACCGAAATCGGCTTCAAGCAGATGTTCTGGGACCAGCGCGGCGAATGGACAGTGGCGGCGTATCACATCGTCAAGAAAGACCTGATCACGTCCGACCCGAACAATCCGGGCAAATCACAGCAAGTCGGCGAGCAGTCCTCCAGTGGCCTGGAAGCCAACCTTGATCTGCAACTGCCCCACCGCTGGCAGTTGCAGGCCAATGCCTCGGTGGTGCGGGCGCAATACGACACATTCGATGACGAAGGGGTATCGCGCAAGGGCAATCGCCCCACCGACGTACCCCGTCGCACTGCCAACCTGTGGTTGAGCAAGGCCGTTACCGATGACGTGAACGCAGGGGCTGGCGTGCGCTATGTCGACTCGCGTTATGCCGACATGGCCAACAACGTCGAGCTGCCGAGCTACACCGTGGTAGACGCCACCGTCAGCTGGAAAGCGTTGCCTGGAACTACCCTGGGGCTGCGCCTGAACAATTTGTTCAACCGCCAGTACGCCGTAACCCAATACAATAACGGCCAGCAATGGATCATGGGCGAGCCGCGCTCGCTCTTCGTGACCGCAGACTACGCCTTCTGACCGAATCTGTAGTCGCTGACGAGGGACGAGGCTGCGATCGAGTGCGAAGCAGTCGCAAACCAGGCGCCTCGGGGTATCAGTTGCATTGAGACCTCAGGTTTTACGAGCGCTTCGCACTCGATCGCAGCCTCGTACCTCGTCAGCGACTACAGGGATCTTTCTCAATATTGGCCAACTCGGATTTTTATGACCCGCCTCACCCTCACCCAACTCGCCTGGACCCCTTTGGGCCACGGCCATTGTCATCACCAGTTCAAACTGCGTGATGCCAACCTGCACGTCGCGGCAGGTGAGTTCGTGGGGTTGATCGGCCCGAACGGCAGCGGCAAGACCAGCCTGTTGCGCTGCGCTTATCGCTTCAGCAAACCCGAGTCGGGCGAGGTCCATCTGGGCCCGCACAACCTCTGGCAGCAATCGCCACGCTGGTGCGCCCGGCGCATTGCGGTGGTGTTGCAGGAATTTCCCGATGCCTTTGGCCTGACCGTCGATGAAGTCGTCGCCATGGGCCGTACCCCGCACAAGGGCCTGTTCGACGGCGACACCGAAGCCGACCGTGAACTGGCCAAAAACGCTCTCCAGTCAGTCGGCCTCAACGGCTTTGAAGACCACGCCTTCGCCACCCTCTCGGGGGGTGAAAAACAGCGTGTGATCCTCGCCCGGGCCCTGACCCAGCAACCCGAACTGTTGATCCTCGACGAGCCGACCAATCACCTCGACCCGCGCTATCAGCTGGAGCTGCTGCAACTGGTCAAGCGCCTGAAGATCGGCACCCTGGCCAGCATTCATGACCTCAACCTGGCCGCCGCGTTTTGCGACCGGCTGTACGTGATCAACCACGGCAAGATCATCGCCAGCGGCACCCCGCGCGAAGTGCTGACCGTCGAACTGTTGCGCGATGTCTTTGGCGTAGCGGCATTGATCGACGACCACCCGCTGTCCGGCTACCCGCGCATTACCTGGATAACCCAACCATGAAGCTGATCCGCCTCGCACTCGGCCTTTGCGCCGTATTGGGTGCCCAACTGGCCCACGCTGAGACCACGCAGTACCCGCTGACGATCAAGAGCTGCAACCGCGACGTGACCTTTACCCAGGCCCCGAAGCACGCGGTCAGCCACGACATCAACATGACCCAGATGATGCTCGCCCTGGGCCTCAAGCCGCGCATGGCCGGCTACAGCGGCATCAGTGGCTGGAAGGCCGTGACGCCCGAGATGAACGTGATCCTCGACGGCCTGCCGGAACTGGCCAGCAAATACCCGTCGGTGGAAACCCTGCTCAATGCCAACGTCGACTTCTTCTTCGCCGGCTGGGATTACGGCATGCGCGTAGGCGGCGACCTGACCCCGCAAACCCTGACTCCGCTGGGCATCAATGTGTATGAGCTGACCGAGTCCTGCGCTTTCGTGATGAAGCGCCCGCCTGCCAGCCTGCAAGACACCTACGACGACTTGCTCAACCTGGGCAAGATCTTCAACGTGCAAGACCGCGCCCATGAGGTGGTCGTGCACATGCAGCAAAAAATCGCCGAGGTGCAAGCCTCCTTGCCCGCCACAAAACCCCGGGTGTTTCTGTATGACAGCGGCGAAGACCGCGCCATGACCTCGGGCAAGCTGGGCATCCCCCACGCCCTGATCGAAGCGGCAGGCGGCAATGACATCCTCAGCGACATCGACGCCAGCTGGACCCGCATCAACTGGGAAACCGTGGTCGAGCGCAACCCCGAGGTGATCGTGATCGTCGACTACAGCGAAGTCACGGCCGAGCAGAAACAACGTTTCCTGGAAACCAACCCGGCCCTGCAATCGGTGGACGCCATCCGTAACAAGCGCTTTATCGTCATCCCTTATGTGCAAGCCACGCCGGGTATCGACAACGTGCTCGCCATCGAAACTCTGGCCAAAGGCTTTCACCCACAATGATGGCTCGTCGCTACGCCCTGTTGCTGATCGGCCTCGGCGCACTGCTGCTGGTGTCGTGCGTGGTGTCGCTGGGTTTTGGCCCGGCGCGGGTGCCGGTGGACGTGGTGTGGCACATTTTGCTGAACAAGCTGTTCGGCCTTGGCGACGTGAGCTGGAGCCCGGGCCAGGAGCACATCGTGTGGCTGATCCGGGTGCCGCGCATGCTCCTGGGAGCGCTGGTGGGCGCCGGGCTGGCATTGATCGGTGCCGTGCTGCAAGCGGTCACCCGCAACCCGCTGGCTGACCCGCACCTGCTCGGCGTCACCAGTGGCGCCACCCTGGGTGCTGTGATTGTGGTGCTGCATGTGGGCGAAATCGTCGGCCTGCTGACCCTGCCCATCGCCGCGTTTATCGGGGCCTTGTTGAGCATGCTGCTGGTACTGGCGATCGCCAGCCGTCATGGCCGCCTGGACAGTGACCGCCTGCTGTTATGCGGGGTCGCGGTGTCATTTGTGATGATGGCTGTGGCCAACACGCTACTGTTTTTGGGCGACCATCGCGCCAGCTCCGCCGTGCTGTTCTGGATGCTCGGCGGGCTGGGCCTGGCGCGCTGGGAACTGCTGGCCATCCCCAGCGCCAGCGTGCTGCTGGGGCTGGTGTTGCTGCTGGGCATGGCCCGCCCGTTGAACGCCCTGATGGCTGGCGAACAGACCGCCGTGACCCTGGGCCTGAATGCGCGCAACGTACGCCTGCGGGTGTTTTTGATCGCCTCGCTGATGACCGGCGTACTGGTGGCTATCAGCGGTTCGATCGGCTTTGTCGGCCTGATGATCCCGCACATTGCGCGGCGTTTGGTGGGCGCCGAACACCGGCGTTTGTTGCCGGTGTCGGCGCTGCTGGGCAGCGTGTTTCTGGTGTGGGTCGATGTGGCGGCCCGTACCCTGATCGCTCCCGAGGACCTGCCCATCGGCGTGGCCACGGCAGCGATAGGCGGGCTGTTCTTTATTGGCTTGATGCGTAAACGCTAAAGCTCATCGCGCACCGGCCCCACTTTCAACTGCACCACCGGCATACCCGGGGTCGTGCCTTCATAGTCAAACGCCACAGGTTGCGTCGACACGGTAAGGCGGGTGTTGACCGCCCCGGTTCGCGGCCAGGTGCTGCTCGGTTCCAGTACCCTCAGACCTCCTGCGTTGAGCACACGGGTCAGGGTATCGCTGGGCAGCGCCGGGGTTCGGGTCGGGCTGCTGTTTTCAAAGAAGTAACGCTCGTAGGTGACACTGGCGCCGCTCACATATTCACACAGCCGGTCATTGGCCTCTTTGTCACCGCGCCAGTACCTCAACAACCCACCGTCATCGGTCGAGAGGTACAGAAAATCAACACTGACGTCGCTCAACTCCCGGTGAAGTGTTCGGGTGGCGTAGCAAATGTCGACCGGCCAAAACATGTTTTTCAGCAGGTTGGTTTCAAGCGCAGTGCCCGCCACCTGCCCGCTGACCTCACGGGCGAAATGCAGGGATTTGATGGCATAGCCACCGGGCAACACCGTTCTGGCAGCCGGCACGTTCGGCAGCGACAAGTGCGTACCCAGAATCATCTGCGCCACATTCACCGGCTCATCGTTTTCCATCAATTGCAGGGCCACGTAAGTGTCGTAATCGGGGTGACGCAACACGCCCCCCATCATATTGGCCACGCGCGGATGCTTGAGGTGTTGATGCTCATACCGCGCCGCATCGTCGGGGTGACTGAACACGGGGCCCAAGGCAAAGAACCGGATGTTGCTGGCCGTCGCAGCGGGCAATTCCAGACCATAAGGTTGCCAGCCCGCGCTGACACGCCCCGCACGGGTCCAGACCGGGTTGGTTTTGATCACTTGCAAATCACCCGCCATCGCCACTTTGCGCACATAGTCCAGCGGGGTGAGCCGCAGGGCTGTCAGTTGATCAAGCGTGGCCTGGCCGCCCTCCTTGAATACACCGCTGGCCAACTGCACCTGCGATGACCTGTCGATATAGCGCAACAGCGCGCCGTCGCTGCTGGACAGATAAAGCACCGCAGCCGCAGGCACCAAACCAATTTGCGCCTTGATACTGTCACTGAGCGCCAGTGCCCGGGCGAAATCCACCGGCGACACAAATGCCTCATAAATGCGCCTGGTGTCCAACCCCTCCACGCCTGCCGCCTCCCTGGGGGCTGCCACATAGACGGCCTGGAGCTTGAAACCCGGGGGCAGTTGGTGCAGGTCGGTCACCGCATCACGGGCAAACAATCGGTCCAGGGTAAATGCCCCGCCTTCCAGTGGCAGGGTCGCTACGTATTCGTCCCCGTGGAGGCTGGCGAGTATCACTCCGTATTGAGACGTGTGCGCAAACGTCAGGCCGTTGTGCACATAGCGCACGGCATCCTCCAATTGAGTAAATACCGGGCTGCAAGCCAGAGGCCGTGGCGCCTCTGTCGCAGCTGGCACGGCACCCGGCGTGAAGTCCGCCGCTACCTTGCCGGGCTGCCCCCACAACGCACTGCCCACCACAACCTGCAAATCCCCCGCCTGAGCGACCTGACGAACGTAGTCCACGGGTTTGATCGAGTTGGCCCGCAGGGTCATGTGCATCGCGTTGCGCCGAACATTTTCGGGATGCTCCACAGGCGGCGCGATCTGCGTGCGCAGCGCCCGTTCAAGGGGCGAGTCGCTGGGGGTGTACTTGAGCAAGGTGCCGTTACGCGCCGAAAAATAGCGGATGCTGGCCCACTCACGATCCCGGATGGCCGCATTGAGTTCGTGGGGTTCAAGCATGTTGCGCCACAGCTGTTCCTGCGAGGCTGAACGCCACAGCCACAACGGATGCACACGGTGGGTGTGATAAACCGCCACCACGGCACACCCGTGGGGGGTGAGGGCGATGAGTTCAGGTGGCAGCACGCAGGCGGGATCGAAGCTCTCGTTATGGCAGGCCAGGGGCTCAGTGGCGACAAAGCGATTGTCCAGCCGCTGATAGATCAGGCCGCCGTAGACCTTGTCAACTCGCCCGGCAATCTGTTCGTGGGCGTAACGCGCTGCATCATCAGCCGAGATGAAAGACGGGCTCATGGCCCGCCGGTAAAAGCCATCATAGGGTTGCCAGGCGGGTGTCACGCGCCCCTCCCTGCTCCACAAGTCACTGGTGTGCAGCACGCTTAACTCACCCACACGGGAAAGCTCGCGAATAAACGCGCTGGTGAGCGTCACCCCGCTGAGCAGCTCCCGCGTGATCGCCAGCCCCTCACCCTGGGTGAGCGGCGCCAGCAAGGTGTGCTCGGCCGGGGTCAACGTCGAGACGTATTTCAGGACAGCGCCATCGGTGGTGCAGATAAACAGCGGCACTGCGCGCGCGGCCGATGGCCCGGCCAATGCCTGGGCAGCCTTGACCCCATTGGCCAGGGCCTGGGGAAACAGGAAATTCTTGAATACCGAAGGCTCTTGCACGGGCACCAGGCTCGGGTCGCGGTAAAAACCGTCGCGGCAATACAAGCCTGCCACCTCGTAATAAGGGGGTATGAGACCCGGAGTGGAGGCCGTCGAGGGGAAAATCTTCGACAGCGAGAAATCCAGCTCCCCCGAAACCGGTTCCGAAGCGACAAACACGGGCTGGCCTTTGTGTTCGAGGATGATCCCGTACACGCTGTCACTGGTTTGATTGACCCGCGCCCGCATCTCTTTGACGGCCTGCTCGATGCTTTCACTGATCGGCCCAAACGCAGGCTGCTGCACGATCACCGGGGCAATATCCAGGGATTTTGACGGCGTGAACACCTTGAAGTCCCCCCGCAACAGCCCCGGCTTTGCGCCCCATATTTCAGTGGATTGAAGCACCCGTAACGTCCCGACCCTGGCGGCCGCCTGGACGTATTGGGCGATGGTGGGAAATGTCAGTTTCCCCTCGCTGGTATCGAGGGCAATTCGCTCTGTGAGCGCTTCTTCCAGGGGCGATCCGCTGGCGATGTATTTGAGCAGCGAGCCATTGACCCCCGACAAATAATGGGCAACAGCAAAATAGGCATTGAGCCGATTGAGCACCATGTCCGCAGTAGAAAAGCTGTTGATGGCGGTTTGAATGTCCTGGGGTGGCCATGATTTTAAAACACCTTGCAGCTTGTCGTAGTTCGCCGGGTGCGAATGGTACAAGGCCACGCAGGTAAAACCGGGGGGGGTGATGAACATACCTTTGGCATCGGTTGAAATGACCAATGTCGGATCAAACGAGCTTTGTTTTCCTCTAACCGGGCGCGTTGCGAAATAGCGTCCCTGAGTGTCTTGGAGGATAGCGCCACCGTACTCGACGGTGCGGTAGTCCGCGATCAATTGGTGGGCAAAGCGGGCGGCATCATCGGCATTGATAAAGGCCGGGCTTAATGTCGGCAATACGGTTCGCACATTGGGATGTGCGTTGCGCTTTTCACGGTTGTCGGTGTAGTCCATAGCAATGGCATCCTTGATCAAAGAAGGGAGATCGGCCAAGGCCAGATCTCCTTTCATCATCAAGAGCCGTGGGCTGAACGGGCGGTAAATAGTTAAGTTGCCCTGCGAAACCGCCCCCTCCTGGGGCGAACGGCCCCGGGCAGGCGATTTATGCCTGCCTGGCACCAAGGCAGCGCACTCAAGCCCCCAACTGGTGCGCCATGACGCCCGATTTTCGCGCAAAGCCCCGTTGCAGAGCCTTATTTCAACTCCGGCACAGCCCTTGCTAAGACCTTCTCAGTGTTCAGATCAATCCTCTAAAAATCAGATACCTGGAGATCGCACCATGAAGCGTCGCAGCTTGATCAAGGCTTTCACCCTGACCGCCTCCATCGCGGCAATGGGCATGACCTGGACGGTGCAAGCCGCCGAGACCATCAAGGTGGGGATTTTGCATTCCCTGTCCGGAACCATGGCGATCTCCGAAACCTCGCTCAAAGACATGGCGCTGATGACCATTGACGAGATCAATGCCAAGGGCGGCGTCAACGGCAAGATGCTCGAAGCGGTGGTGGTGGACCCGGCCTCCAACTGGCCTCTGTTTGCCGAAAAGGGCCGCCAGTTGCTGACCCAGGACAAAGTGGCCGTGGTATTCGGTTGCTGGACGTCGGTGTCGCGCAAATCGGTATTGCCGGTGTTTGAAGAACTCAACGGCCTGCTGTTTTACCCGGTGCAATACGAAGGCGAAGAGATGTCGCCCAACGTGTTCTACACCGGTGCAGCCCCTAACCAGCAGGCCATTCCGGCCGTTGAATACCTGATGAGCGAAGACGGCGGCAGTGCCAAGCGCTTTGTGTTGCTGGGCACCGACTACGTATACCCGCGCACCACCAACAAGATCCTGCGCGCGTTCCTGCACTCCAAAGGCGTGGCCGATAAGGACATCGAAGAGGTCTACACCCCATTTGGTCACAGCGATTACCAGACCATCGTGTCCAACATCAAAAAGTTCTCGGCAGGCGGCAAAACGGCGGTGATCTCCACGGTCAACGGCGACTCCAACGTGCCGTTCTATAAAGAACTGGCCAACCAGGGCCTGAAAGCCACCGACGTTCCGGTGATCGCGTTCTCGGTGGGTGAAGAGGAACTGCGCGGCATCGACACCAAACCGCTGGTGGGCAACCTGGCCGCCTGGAACTACTTCCAGTCGGTAGAGAACCCGGCCAACGATAAGTTCGTCGCCGACTGGAAAGCCTACGCCAAGAAACACAACCTGCCGGGCGCCGACAAAGCCGTGACCAACGACCCGATGGAAGCCACCTACGTGGGTATTCACATGTGGGCCCAGGCCGCCGAAAAAGCCAAGTCCACCGACGTGGATAAAGTGCGCGAAGCCCTGGCCGGCCAGACGTTTGCCGCGCCGTCGGGCTACACCCTGACGATGGACAAGACCAACCACCACCTGCACAAGCCGGTGATGATCGGCGAGATCCAGCCTGACGGTCAGTTCAGCGTGGTGTGGCAGACCGAAGGCCCGATCCGCGCCCAGCCGTGGAGCCCTTACATCTCGGGCAACGACAAAAAGCCGGATTACGCGGTGAAGGGTAACTGAGGCCAGCCTCATCGTTGTGCTTTTGTGGGAGCGGGCTTGCTCGCGATGCAATCAACACGGTTTCACTGAAAGACCGCGTTGCCTGAATCGCAAGCAAGCCCGCTCCCACAGGTGTGTTGAATTGCTTCTATCTGTGCAAGGCCATAACTATGCCCACTGCCCTTTACCGCGTTATCGTCGCGCTACTGCTGTTGCTGCCCCTGGCCGCACAGGCCGATGACGCCAGCGACTTCGCCGCTGCCAACAATTCACAGCAGGCTCAACTGCTCGAACGCTGGGCCGCGCAACCCGCCCCTGCCCGCGTCGAACTGATCAACAGCCTGCAACAAGGTCAGCTCACGGTAGACGGCCAGACCAAAACCCTGCGCCTGAACAACCGTCTGCGCGGGCTGATCGACACGGCATTGGCCAGCCATCAGTTGCTTGCCAGCGATCCCAAGCTGCGCCTGAGTGCGGCGCAACACCTGCAAAAATCCGCAAGCCCTGCACAACTCTCATTCCTCGACCGGCAACTGGCTGGCGAAACCGACAGCGATGTACACACCGCCCTGAGCCTGGCGCTGGCCAATCTGCAACTGGTCGACCCCGACCCTGCCGTGCGTCTGGCCGCCGTGCGCCTGCTCGGAGAAACCGGCGAACCGCTGGCCCGCACCCGTCTTGAAACCCTGCTGCAACCTGGCGTCGAAACCGATGCCACGGTACACACCGCCGCCGAAACCAGCCTGTCCCAGGTCAAGCGCAAACTGCTGATCGGCGACCTGCTGGGGCAGGCGTTCAGTGGTTTGTCCCTGGGGTCGATTCTGCTGCTGGCGGCACTCGGACTGGCCATTACCTTCGGCCTGCTGGGCGTGATCAATATGGCCCACGGCGAGATGCTGATGCTCGGTGCCTATTCCACGTACTGCGTGCAGTTGCTGTTCCAGCGCTTTGCTCCTGGCGCCATCGAGTTCTACCCCTTGCTGGCATTGCCGGTCGCGTTCTTTGTCACCGCTGCCGTGGGCATGGTGCTGGAGCGCACGATCATTCGTCACCTCTATGGCCGCCCACTGGAAACCCTGCTCGCCACCTGGGGCATCAGCCTGATCCTGATCCAGCTGGTACGCGTCCTGTTCGGTGCACAAAACGTTGAAGTGGCCAACCCGGCATGGCTGTCGGGCGGGCTGCAAGTGCTGCCCAACCTTGTACTGCCGTACAACCGCCTGGTGATCATCGTCTTCGCATTGGCCGTGGTGGTACTGACCTGGCTGCTGCTGAACAAGACCCGCCTGGGCCTCAATGTTCGCGCCGTCACCCAGAACCGCAACATGGCCGCCTGCTGCGGCGTACCCACCGGGCGTGTGGACATGCTCGCCTTCGGCCTCGGCTCGGGGATTGCCGGGCTCGGCGGCGTAGCCTTGAGCCAGGTCGGCAACGTCGGCCCGGACCTGGGCCAGGGCTACATCATCGATTCGTTCCTGGTGGTGGTGCTGGGCGGTGTCGGGCAACTGGCAGGCACTGTTTACGCGGCCTTTGGCCTGGGCATCGCCAACAAGATTCTTGAACCGCAGATCGGCGCCGTACTCGGCAAAATCCTGATCCTGGGGCTGATCATTCTGTTTATCCAGAAGCGTCCGCAAGGGCTCTTCGCGCTGAAAGGACGGGTGATCGACTGATGAATCAGCCTCTGATGGTCACTGCGGCACAAAAAGCCGGGCCCACCGTTACAACCCTGGTGGGTGGCCTGGTCCTGCTGGTATTGCTGGCCTTGCCGCTGCTCTCCCTGTTGCCTGCCGACAGCCCGTTTCAGGTCTCGGCCTACACCCTCACGCTGGTGGGCAAGATCCTCTGCTACGCCATTGTCGCGCTGGCGCTGGATCTGGTCTGGGGCTACGCCGGGCTGCTGTCCCTGGGTCACGGTTTGTTCTTCGCCCTGGGTGGCTACGCGATGGGCATGTACCTGATGCGCCAGGCCTCGGGCGATGAATTGCCCGCCTTCATGACCTTTTTGTCGTGGACTGAACTGCCCTGGTACTGGGTCGGCACCGAACACTTCTGGTGGGCCATGTGCCTGGTGGTACTGGCTCCCGGCTTGCTGGCACTGGTGTTCGGCTTTTTCGCCTTCCGCTCGCGAATCAAAGGCGTGTATTTCTCGATCATGACCCAGGCCCTGACCTTCGCCGGGATGCTGCTGTTTTTCCGCAACGAAACCGGGTTTGGCGGCAACAACGGCTTCACCAACTTTCGCAGCATCCTGGGCTTTGGCATCACCGAACCCGGCACCCGTGCCGCGCTGTTCTTCGCCACGGTGCTGTTGCTGGTGGTCAGTCTGTTTCTCGGCTGGCGGCTGGCGCGCAGCAAGTTTGGCCGCGTACTGACCGCGCTGCGCGATGCGGAAAACCGCCTGATGTTCTGCGGCTACGACCCCCGTGGCTTCAAGCTGTTTGTGTGGGTGTTGAGCGCTGTGCTGTGCGGTCTGGCCGGTGCCTTGTATGTGCCGCAAGTCGGCATCATCAACCCCGGCGAAATGTCGCCGACCAATTCCATCGAAGCCGCCGTGTGGGTAGCCCTGGGTGGACGCGGCACCCTGATCGGCCCGCTGCTGGGTGCAGGCGTGGTCAACGGCATGAAAAGCTGGTTCACCGTGGCCTTCCCCGAATACTGGCTGTTCTTCCTGGGGGCGCTGTTCATCATCGTGACCCTGTACCTGCCCAAAGGCGTGATCGGCCTGTTGAAGAAAAAGGCCGACCAATGAGGAATGTCATGCTCGAACCTATCCTCGACCCCAACAAAGACGCGGGCAGCAGCCGTGACGCCATCAGCTTTGGCCAGCGCGTTGAACCGGGCCTGAACACCCGCCACGGCACCATCCTGACCCTGGAAGACATCAGCGTCAGCTTCGATGGCTTCAAGGCGCTGAACAACCTCAACCTGTACATCGGCGTTGGTGAATTGCGCTGCATCATCGGCCCCAATGGCGCGGGCAAGACCACCATGATGGACGTGATCACCGGCAAGACCCGGCCCAGCGAAGGGCAGGCCTGGTTCGGCGAAACCCTGGACCTGCGCCAGATGAGCGAAGTGCAAATTGCCCAGGCCGGGATCGGGCGCAAGTTCCAGAAGCCCACGGTGTTCGAAGCCTTGAGCGTGTTTGAAAACCTGGAGCTGGCGCAAAAGACCGACAAGTCGGTGTGGGCCAGCCTGCGGGCAACGCTGAGCGGCGAGCAGAAGGACCGCATCGGCGAAGTGCTGCACACCATCCGCCTGAGCGGCTCGGCCCATCGACCTGCCGGGTTGTTGTCCCACGGCCAGAAGCAGTTTCTGGAAATCGGCATGCTGTTGATGCAAGACCCGCAACTGTTGCTGCTCGACGAACCGGTGGCGGGCATGACCGACGCCGAAACCGAGTTCACCGCCGAACTGTTCAAGAGCCTGGCGGGCAAGCATTCGCTGATGGTGGTGGAACACGACATGGGGTTTGTCGGCTCGATTGCCGACCATGTGACCGTGCTGCACCAAGGCAGCGTGTTGGCCGAGGGCTCGCTGGAACAGGTTCAGGCGAATGAGCGGGTCATCGAGGTGTATCTGGGCCGCTGAATGCCTGCCTTGGGTGGGAGCGGGCTTGCTCGCGAATCAGGCGACGCGCTCTGTAAGTCAATACGCGGTGATGCTATCGCGAGCAAGCCCGCTCCCACAGGGGCATGGGGAGATTTTGAATATGCTGGAAGTCCGCAAACTGCATCAATACTACGGCGGCAGCCACATCCTGCGCGGTCTGTCGTTTGAAGTAAAAGTCGGCGAGGTCACTTGCCTGCTGGGCCGCAATGGCGTGGGCAAAACCACATTGCTCAAATGCCTGATGGGCTTGCTGCCGGTCAAGGAAGGCGATGTGCAGTGGGAAGGTAAAACCATCACCACGCTCAAAACCCACCAGCGGGTCCACTCCGGTATCGCTTACGTGCCCCAGGGCCGGGAGATTTTCGGGCGCCTGACGGTCGAGGAAAACCTGCTCATGGGCCTCTCGCGATTCCCCGGTTCCGAGGCCGGGGAGGTTCCGGCGTTTATCTACGAGCTGTTCCCGGTATTGCTGCAAATGAAGCATCGACGCGGCGGCGATTTGTCCGGTGGCCAGCAGCAACAATTGGCCATTGGCCGCGCGCTGGCCAGCCGTCCGCGCTTGCTGATCCTCGATGAGCCGACTGAAGGCATCCAGCCTTCGGTGATCAAGGAGATCGGGGCCGTGATCAAAATGCTCGCCGCACGGGGGGATATGGCGATTTTGCTGGTGGAGCAGTTTTATGATTTTGCCGAGGAACTGGCTGACCAGTATCTGGTGATGTCACGGGGCGAAATCGTGCAGCAAGGTCGTGGCGAAAATATGCAAACAGAAGGTGTACGCGGGCTGGTAACGATTTAATCTGCGTCTCTATTTAGTGAAAAGTCCTACATATGAACCTGCCTGCCAACGCTCCATTGTTCACCCCCAGCTGGCACGCCGAGCTGGAGCTGGGCTATGGCCGTTTTGGCGATAGCACGCGCCCTACCCTGCGTCGTCATGTCGGCCCGTTGCGGGTGCAAAAGCACCTGTACGCCGAAGGGCCGCAGGTTTGCCAGCACATCATCGTCCATCCACCGGGCGGGATTGCCGGTGGCGATCAACTCAACATCAGTGCCAGCGTCGGCCCGGATGCCTGGGCACAACTGACCAGCCCCGGTGCGGCCAAATGGTATCGCGCTGCCGGGCCGGCCTGTCAGAACCTGACCTTGAAGGTCGCACCCGGCGCGACCCTGGAATGGCTGCCACAAGAAACCATCGTCTTCAGCGCGGCCCAGGCCGAACTCTCGACCCGTATCGAACTTGAGGGCGACGCCCGGTTGTTTTACTGGGACATGGTGGCGCTGGGTCGACTGGCCAGTGGCGAGCGTTTCGAGCACGGGCACTTCCAGTCGCGGCTGGATCTGCGCCGCGACGGTCAACTGCTCTGGCATGAGCGCCAGCGCATTGTGGGCGGCGACGGGCTGCTGGATTCGCCCATTGGCCTGGACGGCAACCCGGTGTTTGCCACGTTGCTGGTGACGGGCGAGATCAGCGCCCAATTACTGGAAACCTGTCGCTCGCTGCCCAACCCGGTGCGCGGCGACTTGACCCAGTTACCGGGCTTGCTGGTAGCCCGCTGCCTGGCGGGTGAAGCCTTGCAGGCACGGGCCTGGCTGATTGATTTATGGCGTCTGTTGCGTCCGGCGCTGCTGGGGCGAGAAGCGCTGGCACCCAGAATCTGGAGTACTTGAATAACCCTGTGAGAGCGGGCTTGCTCGCGATGCAGACGCCCCGGTCTGCCAGTGAGTTCGCGGTGATGCCATCGCGAGCAAGCCCGCTCCCACACTCAACATTTTTAAACTGCCGAACACGGACCCGATCATGGACCTGACCCCTCGCGAAAAAGACAAGATGCTGATCTTCACCGCCGGCCTGCTGGCGGAACGTCGACTGGCCCGCGGTGTGATGCTCAATTACCCGGAAACCATCGCCTATATCTCGGCCGCCCTGCTCGAAGGCGCCCGCGATGGCCGCACCGTGGCCGAACTGATGCACTACGGCACCACCCTGCTGACCCGCGATCAGGTGATGGAAGGCATCCCGGAAATGATCCCCGACATCCAGGTCGAGGCCACCTTCCCGGATGGCACCAAACTGGTCACTGTCCACCAACCCATCGCCTGAGGCCGCGCCATGTCTTACGTCATTCGTGATGCTGTCGCGGCGGACCTGCCGGCGATTCGCGATATCTACAACGATGCGGTGCTCAACACGCTCGCCATCTGGAATGAGCAGACGGTCGATCTGGACAACCGCCAGCAATGGTTCAACGCCCGCCAGGCCCAGGGCTATCCGATTCTGGTGATCGTCGACGACGCCAACATCGCCCTGGGCTATGCCTCGTTTGGCGACTGGCGTCCGTTTGAAGGGTTCCGCCACACGGTGGAGCATTCGGTGTATGTCCATCCAGAGCAACGGGGCAAACGCCTGGGCCCGCAGTTGCTGGCGGAATTGATCAAACGTGCCCGGGCCTGCGACAAGCACGTCATGGTGGCGGCCATCGAAAGCGCCAATGCGGCTTCGATCCACGTGCACAAACAACTGGGTTTTGTCACCAGCGGGCGCATGCCGCAGGTGGGGATTAAGTTCGGCCGCTGGCTCGACCTGACGTTTATGCAACTGATGCTCAACCCCGGCGCACTGCCCCCCAAGGAACCCGCACAATGAAGACCGAACAACTGGTGCGCGTCACGGCGCAGAATTTTGCCCACTACCGTGAAGACTTGATTGTGCTGCTGCTCGACGCCGTCAAACACGGCGCATCGGTGGGGTTCATGAACGACCTCGACCTGCCCCAGGCCAGCCGCTACTTCAATGAAGTTCACGCCCAACTGGAGCAAGGCAATCTGCTGTTGTGGGTACTGGTTGAAGACCAGCGCGTGCTGGCCAGCGTGCAACTGATCCTGTGCCAAAAGGCCAACGGCCTGAACCGCGCCGAAGTCCAAAAGTTGCTGGTGCTCAACGAAGTTCGGCGCCGCGGGCTGGGCCAGGTGCTGATCCACGCGCTGGAACAAGGCGCACGGGAACTCAAGCGTGGCTTGCTGCACCTGGACACCGAAGCGGGCTCACCGGCCGAGAACTTCTACAGTGCCCTGGGTTATACCCGCGTGGGCGAACTGCCCAACTACTGCCAAAGCCCCAGCGGCCATTACAGCCCGACGGCCATCTACTTCAAAACCTTGAGTGAGCCGCAATGATTCCGGGCCAATACCACATCGAGGCGGGCGAGATCGAACTGAACGTGGGTCGGCGCACCCTGAGCCTGAGCGTGTCAAACCGTGGCGACCGGCCGATCCAGGTGGGTTCGCACTATCACTTTTTCGAAACCAACGACGCCCTGATCTTTGACCGGGGTGACAGCCGCGGCATGCGCCTGAACATCCCGGCGGGCACGGCGGTGCGATTCGAGCCGGGGCAAACCCGTGAAGTGGAACTGGTGGAACTGGCCGGGCTGCGCCGGGTGTTCGGCTTTGCCGGGCGGGTGATGGGCAATCTGGACAACGCCACGCTGTAGTCGCTGCCGCAGGCTGCGAAGGGTTGCACCGCAACCCGTTTCCCCGACCCCTTACATATCTGCTCGCAGCCTTCGGCAGCGACTACAAAGTGAATCACACACAGGAACCGACCATGAAAATATCCCGTCAGGCCTACGCCGACATGTTCGGCCCCACCGTGGGTGACAAGGTTCGTTTGGCCGATACCGAGCTGTGGGTCGAGGTCGAGCAGGACTTCACCACCTATGGCGAAGAAGTGAAGTTTGGCGGCGGCAAAGTGATTCGCGACGGTATGGGCCAAAGCCAGTTGCTCGCCAGCGAGGTGGTCGACACCCTGATCACCAACGCACTGATCATCGATCACTGGGGCATCGTCAAGGCCGATGTCGGCCTCAAGAACGGTCGCATCCACGCCATCGGCAAAGCCGGCAACCCGGATATCCAGCCCAATGTGACCATTGCCATCGGCGCCAGCACCGAAGTGATCGCGGGCGAAGGCATGATCCTCACCGCAGGCGGTATCGACACCCATATCCACTTCATCTGCCCGCAGCAGATCGAAGAAGCGCTCAACAGCGGCGTCACCACCATGATCGGCGGCGGCACCGGCCCGGCCACCGGCACCAATGCCACCACCTGCACCCCGGGCCCCTGGCATATGGCGCGCATGCTCCAGGCCGCCGATTCGTTCCCGATGAACATGGGCTTTACCGGCAAGGGCAACGCCAGCCTGCCGCAACCGCTGATCGAACAGGTCGAGGCCGGGGCCATCGGCCTCAAGCTGCACGAAGACTGGGGCACCACCCCCGCGTCCATCGACAACTGCCTGAATGTCGCCGACCTGTATGACGTGCAAGTGGCGATTCACAGCGACACCCTGAACGAGTCGGGCTTTGTCGAAACCACCCTCGCCGCCTTCAAGGGCCGCACCATCCACACCTATCACACCGAAGGGGCCGGTGGCGGCCATGCGCCGGACATCATCAAGGCCTGCGGCCTGGTCAATGTGCTGCCCAGCTCCACCAACCCGACCCGGCCCTTTACCCGCAACACCATCGACGAACACCTCGACATGTTGATGGTGTGCCATCACCTCGACCCGAGCATCGCCGAGGACGTGGCTTTCGCCGAAAGCCGTATTCGCCGCGAAACCATTGCCGCCGAGGACATCCTCCATGACCTGGGCGCGTTCTCGATGATCAGCTCCGACAGCCAGGCGATGGGCCGGGTGGGCGAAGTCATCACGCGCACCTGGCAGACCGCCGACAAAATGAAGAAGCAGCGCGGCCCATTGCCCGAAGATGCCGTGGGCAACGATAACTTCCGCGCCAAACGCTACATCGCCAAGTACACCATCAACCCGGCCATCACCCACGGCGTGAGCCATGAAGTGGGGTCGATCGAGGTGGGCAAGTGGGCTGATCTGGTGCTGTGGCGCCCGGCGTTTTTTGGGGTCAAGCCCACGCTGATCCTCAAGGGTGGCGCCATTGCCGCAAGCCTGATGGGTGATCCCAACGCCTCCATCCCCACCCCGCAACCCGTGCATTACCGCCCGATGTTCGCCAGCTACGGCGGCTCGCGCCATGCCACCTGCCTGACCTTTATCAGCCAGGCCGCGTTCGACGCAGGCGTACCCGCCGCGCTGGGTTTGCAAAAGCAAATCGCGGTGGTCAAGGGCTGCCGTGATGTGCAAAAAACCGACCTGATTCACAACGGTTATTTGCCCAACATCGAAGTCGACCCCCAGACCTATCAGGTCAAGGCCGACGGTGTGTTGCTGTGGTGTGAACCGGCTGATGTGTTGCCGATGGCACAGCGCTACTTTCTGTTCTGATGCCCTGCGTTTGCAGGGGATTGGCGGTTGTATTGAAAAGCTGCTTTTGGCGTTAAGATGCGTCACCTTTCAATACAGCCGCTCTTGCAGCAAGGTTTGTGGCCATGCGCCTATCTGAATTCATCGTCCACAATGTTGATCGTATCGTCGATGAATGGGAGCAATTTGCCGAAACCATCACACCGGCTGCCGACTCCATGACCAGCCTGGCGTTGCGCGACCATGCCAAAGAGATCCTGCTGGCCGCATCCCGGGACATGAACACTGCGCAAACGGCCAGCGAACAGCAGGCCAAGGCCGAGGGCGAAGGCCCCGAGACCAGCCCTGCCCTGGATGAAGCCGCCGCCAGCCACGGCGAACTGCGCCATACCGTGGGGTTTGATCTGGTACAGATGACCTCGGAGTTCCGCCATTTGCGCGCCTGCGTGATCCGCCTGTGGGTCGCCAGCATCGACGCTCCGGCCCTTTCACACATGCAGGACATGATCCGTTTCAACGAGGCCATCGATCAGGCCCTGGCCGAGTCAACGGCGGCCTACGCCGAACAGGTCAGTCGTTCGCGGGATATCTTCCTCGCCATCCTCGGCCATGACCTGCGCGCACCGTTGCAGGCGGTGAGCATGTCCACTGAAATGCTGGAGCGCAAAGCCCGGCTCGACGCCGATGCGTTGACGTATGTGCTGGCCATCAAGAATGGTGCCCGCCATATGGGGACGATGGTCAATGACCTGCTGGAGTTTGTGCGCAGCCGACTGGGCAGCAACCTGCCGATCGAACCCAAGCCCATGGATCTGGCCGTCGCCTGCCAGGCAGCGCTGGACGAAGCCTGTGCCGGGCAACCCGACCGCGCCCCGAGCCTGCAGGTTGAAGGCGATGTGCAAGGCCATTGGGATCCGCGCAGGCTGGGGCAGCTGCTTCAGAACCTGATCGGCAATGCGCTGCAGCACGGCGCCCGCAAAGGCCAAGTGACGTTGAGCCTGAGCGGGGACGCGAGCGACGTGACCTTGCGCGTCCACAACCTTGGCCTGCCCATTGCCCAGGACGCCATTGCCACCCTGTTCGACCCGCTGGTACGCAGCCCGAGCGAAGACATCACCCAGCCGGGCACGTCGACCAGCCTGGGGCTTGGCCTGTTTATCATCAAGGAAGTGGTGGACGCCCATAAGGGCAGCATCGACGTGACCTCGACCGAAGCCGAGGGCACGACGTTTACCGTGGTGTTGCCTAGAAACACCTGAGCCCTCTGTGGGAGCGGGCTTGCTCGCGATTCAGTCGCCGCGGTTCAACAGGAACATCGCGCCGATACCATCGCAGGCAAGCCAGCGCCCACAAAGCCTGTGGGCATGCTTCTATTGCGTCACAAAGCGCCCCAACTGCTGCTTGAGCCGCTGGTTTTCGGCCCGCAACTGCTGCACTTCTTCGAGCAGGTCCAGCGCCAGGGCGACGCCTTCCCACTCTATTTGCAGATCATCACGCAGCTTGGCCGCACGCCTGGCGATGACCAATTCGTAGTCTTCAAAACGCCACACGTCAGGCGTGCGGCCCTGAGGTTCGATAATTCCGTGTTCGACAATCTCTATCACGTAAGTGGCCGGGATATTGGCCTCTTCGCAGAACCTTTCCATGTCCAGCTGAACGATCAGGGTGCTGCTCATGATCAGTTACTCCATTGTTCTCTCGGGTCAAATGCAGCTTTGTCGGCGAGTTCTTGCCACAGTGCTTTGGTGGCCTCGTCGGTCTGTTTGGGCATGACCACTTTCAATTGGGCATACAAGTCACCGCGCTGGCCTTGCTTGTCCGCCAGGCCGTGGCCCTTGATGCGCATGCGCTGACCGCTCTGGCTGTCAGGGCGAATGGTCATCATCACCTTGCTGGTCAGGGTCGGTATCGCCACCTTGGTGCCCAGCGCAGCTTCCCACGGGGCCAATGGCACCGTGATGACCAGGTCGTGGCCTTCGACATCGAATTTAGGGTGCGGCGCAAAACGGATGATCAGGTACAGATCACCGTTGGCTCCGCCGCCCATGCCCGGTGCGCCCTGCCCTTTAAGGCGGATGCGCTCGCCGTCGGTCACACCGGCAGGAATTTTCACGCTCAGGGTCTTGCTGGTATCGCCGATCTGGAAGCTGATCTGCTTCGACTCACCAGACAGGGTTTCTTCAAGAAAAATCGGCAATTCCATTTCTACATCCTGCCCGCGACGGCCCGCACTGCGGCCCGATTGCCCACCAAATCCATTACCGCGCGAACCGAAGATCGAGCTGAAAAAGTCTGAAAAATCGCCGTTGTTCTCGAAACCACCACTGGAATGACCCTGCCAGCCCGGCGGCCCCTGGAAGGGCTGGCCATGCTGGCCGTACTTACGAATCTCATCGTATTCGGCGCGTTTTTCGGCACTTTTCAGTGCTTCATACGCTTCGTTGACGTCCTTGAACTTGCTCTCGGCGTCCTTTTCCTTGCTGACATCCGGGTGATATTTGCGCGCCAGCTTGCGATAGGCGGTCTTGATCGCCTTGTCGTCAGCCGTGGGCTCGACACCCAGGATCTTGTAATAGTCTTTGAAGTCCATGTAAGGATCACCATCCGTTATCAATATCGCGCCGTTCCAGGTCACCCAGAATGCTCTGGCTGACCGGCCTGTCGATTGACCGGTCTCAATCATGTGACGGAACGCCGCTGCAAAAGTTTATCGGCAGCCTACGGGCTTCACTCAATCGCCTGACAACTACCAAGCCAATGTCTGGAAGTTTGGGGGTGAAGGATAGTCTTTCAAGTGGATTAAAACCTACGAATTAGCGAATCGTCGCCCTTCGATTCTTCAGCGGTCTGACATACACTGCGCGGCCGTTTTTTAACCGGAACATGAAAGACATGAAAAGCGCCTCTCCAGCACGTGCCTGCGGTATCGACTTCGGCACGTCCAACTCCACCGTCGGCTGGCTTCGCCCAGGCGTGGAAACCCTCATCGCGCTGGAGGACGACAAGATCACCCTGCCCTCAGTGGTGTTCTTCAATATTGAAGAACGCCGCCCGGTGTATGGCCGTCTGGCGCTGCATGAGTACCTGGAAGGCTACGAAGGCCGCCTGATGCGCTCGCTCAAGAGCCTGCTGGGTTCCAAGCTGATCAAGCACGACACCAGCGTTCTGGGCACGGCGATGCCGTTCAAGGACTTGCTGGGGCTGTTTATCGCCCAGCTTAAAAAACGCGCCGAAGCGACCGCCGGTCGAGAATTTGAAGAAGTGGTGTTGGGACGCCCGGTTTTTTTCGTCGATGACGATCCCCTGGCCGACCAGGAAGCCGAAAACACCCTGACCGACGTGGCCCGTGCCATCGGGTTCAAGGAAGTGTCCTTCCAGTACGAACCGATCGCGGCGGCATTCGACTATGAGTCCACTATCGAACGCGAAGAGCTGGTACTGATCGTCGACATCGGTGGCGGTACTTCCGACTTCTCGCTGGTGCGTCTGTCGCCCGAGCGTCGTGGCATGGACAACCGCCAGGACGATATCCTCGCCACCGGCGGTGTTCACGTGGGCGGGACCGACTTCGACAAACAACTGAGCCTGCAAGGCGTGATGCCGTTGTTCGGCTACGGCAGCCGCATGAAAAGCGGGGCCTACATGCCCACCAGCCACCACATGAACCTGGCGACCTGGCACACCATCAACTCGGTGTACTCGCAAAAATCCCAGTTGGCCCTGGGCAGCATGCGCTACGACATTGAAGACACCGGTGGCATCGACCGTCTGTTCAAGCTGATCGAGCAGCGTGCCGGTCACTGGCTGGCGATGGAAATCGAAGAAACCAAGATCCAGTTGACCCACAACGACAGCCGTCACTTGCCGCTGGATCGGGTTGAAGCGGGACTGAGCGTGGACTTGAGCCGCGGGATGTTCGAAGCCGCCATCGACAATCAGCTGGAGCGCATCCGCAACAGCGTGACCAACCTGCTCACCAGTGCAGGCGTGGGTGTCGAGCAGGTGGATACAGTGTTCTTCACCGGGGGTTCGAGTGGCATTCCGGCATTGCGCCAGAGCGTAGCGGCCATGCTGCCCAATGCCCGACACGTTGAAGGCAACATCTTCGGCAGCATCGGCAGCGGTTTGGCGATTGAAGCTAAAAAGCGTTACGGCTAATACCCTCACCCCAACCCTCTCCCACCGGGAGAGGGTCAGGGTAAGCTGTTAAACCAGCCCCACCTGCTTCAACTCACTCTTCAGGTACGCATAATAAATCGGCCCGGCTACCACTCCCGGCAGGCCGAAGGCTGCCTCGAATACCAGCATCGCCAGCAGCAATTCCCACGATTTGGCGCTGATCTGCCCGCCCACAATTCTGGCGTTGAGAAAGTACTCCAGCTTGTGGATAACAATCAGGTAGCCCAACGCACCCACCGCCACCCAGATCGACAGCGACAAGCCGACTATGGTGATCAGCGTGTTGGAGATCAGGTTGCCGATCACCGGCAGCAAGCCCAGCAGGAAGGTCAGCACGATCAGGGTTTTGGTCAGCGGCAAGTGAACGCCAAGCAGCGGCAGGATCACGGCCAGAAAGACCCCGGTAAACGCGGTGTTGAGCAGCGCAATCTTGATCTGCGCGAACACGATATTGCGAAACGCCTGTACCAGCAGGTGCAGACGCTCGAACAGCGCGGCAGACAGCGGCTTGCGACGGCTGATATCGGGAATGGTCTGCAAGGCCATGATGGCCCCCAGCACCATGCCGATCAGCAGGGTCACGAACATGTGTGCCGCGTCTTTGCCCACCAGTTGCAGATCGCTGAGGTGCTTGTTCATCCACTGCCCGATGGCAATCCGAAACTCGGCAGCGCTGGCAGGCAGGTAACTGTCCAGAAACGGCGGCAATTGACCCCGAGCCCGGTCAACCACGACCATGAATTTGTTGAGTGAGGCCCCAGGGTTTTCGGCTTCATGCAGCAAAAAGCTGATGGCCCCGGCAAAAATCAGCGCCAGCACACTGACAATCAGCGTGCCCAGCAACGCCACTGCCAGCCACCGCGCACGACGCCCGGCAATCAGGCGCTGCAGTTGGGGGGTGAGCATGTTGACCAGTTCGAACACCAACAACCCTGCCAGCAGGCTGGGCAACAAACGCAACGGAAAGACCAGTAGCAGGCCGCCAGCAATGATGATGTAGCTGGCCAACACGATGTGACGCTGAGAAAACGATGGCATACAGCCTCAAAACTGACAGCGTGAAAGGAAAGGCAGTCTGCCAGCCTTCGGCGGGGAGCACTAGAATTTACACACCCCTTGTAGCCGCTGAGGAGCGGAGCGAGGCTGCGATCGGCGACGTAGTCGTCGTAAATGCAGCCACTCTGCTTTTCTGACTTGCCGAGTTTTCCGGGTTTACGAGGACTACGTCCTCGATCGCAGCCTCGCTCCGCTCCTCAGCGACTACACAGGCAGGCTTTATTTTTTCTTCAGGCAATCGCTCATGAAGGCTTTGCGCGCATCGCCCTTGAGGTCCTGGGTACCGGCGGTGGCGTTGCAGGTTTTCATTTTGTCTTGCTGCGTGGCCGGTTTGGCTTTGAGGCAGGTGCTCATGAAGGCTTTGCGCTCATCCCCCTTGAGGGCTTTGGCACTGGCGTCAGCGTTACAGGTGGTCATTTTGTTCTGCTGGGCAGTGGCCGCAAAACCCTGGGAGCACAGCAGCAGACCGATCAGCAGCAGAGGAACACGCAACATCTTCATGGAGTTTTCTCCTTGTTGACGCGCCAAGTGGCAGCGCAATTCTCTGAAGTGTAGACAAACTCTGTTACATCGTTATCCGTTGCACCCTCTGGCGCTCAAACATCGCGACTTGCTGGCTGACAGTGGATAATCGCCACTTATTAATCGTGTGGTTGTCCTGATGCAATACGCTTACCCGCTACTGGCCATTTTTATCTGGGCCGGCAATACCGTGATTAACAAGTTGGCAGTGGGCGCAATCTTCCCCTCCGAAATCGGCTTTTACCGCTGGCTGCTGGCCGGCCTGCTGTTCACGCCCTTTATGCTCAAACCGGTCATGGCCAACTGGCCTGTCATCCGTGCGAACCTGGGCAAGATCTTCGTACTCGGCGTGCTTGGCATGGCGATTTACCAAAGCCTGGCCTACTACGCGGCAGCCCGGACCTCGGCCACCAATATGGGCATTATCCTGTCGCTGATGCCATTGATGGTGCTTGCGATGTCGATCATCAGCCTGGGCCAGCGCCTGACGGCCGGAGCATTGGTGGGCGCCATTGTGTCGTTTGTCGGGGTACTGGTGGTGGTGTCGAGCGGCAGTCTCGCGGCCTTGCTCGATCATGGCCTGAACCTGGGCGACGCGATGATGCTGGTCGCCACCCTGGCCTACGCGATTTACAGCACGCTGCTGAAAAAATGGCAGCTGCGCCTGCCACCACTGCAAATGCTGTACATGCAGGTGCTCGTGGCGATTGTCGTGCTGTTCCCGCTGTACCTGGCCTCCCCCAAGGTCGGCCCGACCGTTCACAACATGGGACTGGTGCTCTACGCCTGTGTGCTGGCGTCGATGATCGCACCCTTGGCCTGGATGAAAGCCGTCGCCACCCTGGGCCCGAGTCGCACCACGCTGTTTTTCAATCTGTTGCCGTTGATTACGGCACTGATTGCTGCCGTGGTGTTGAAAGAGCAATTGCATGCCTACCACCTGATTGGCGGCGCACTGACCCTGGGCGGTGTGATTCTGTCGGAACGGTGGACTACGCCACTTCGCAAAGCCTGACCGCTCTGTCTCAACCTGTGGCCGCTGCCGCAGGCTGCGATGGGCAGCGCAGCGGCCCTCTTTGGCATTCAAGGCAAAGGCCTTGCGGTGGCAGCGGCTACATCCGTTCTGCAGGGCTTATTTCACCGTTTTCGGCACTTTGCCCTGCTGCATTTGCTGCAGCAGTGGCGCGCACTGGTTGGGTTCGCCGCCACTTGGCGCAACCAATGCCAGCAACCCTGCCGCCGGGCCTGCAATCACGCCCAGCGCCACCATGCCGGCACCGCGCAACAGCAACGGTACGGCTTGCACACCCGCCGAAGGGTTGGCGAAGGTGCCGCGCACATACAGCGGTGAACGCAGCGAAAACAAGCGCAGGCCCTTGGACTCAGGGGTGATTTTCAAGTCGAGCTGTTCGGTGGCGAAGTTGACCGTACCGTCGATGTAGATAATCGCGTTCTCGGTATCGAACACAAACAGCCGGGAGCTGGCCAGACCGCTCTTGATCCCGAAGTCCGCTGCCGCGCAGTTGATTTTGACGTCTTCGTCGCCAAAAATCTTGCCCACCACGTAGTTGCCCACGTTCAAGCCAGCTATCTCCATCAGGCTGCGACTGATGGCGCCATCATTGATGATCATTTTCAAATCACCATTGGCAGTGCCCAACAACTTGGCCACCGAGTTGCCGGTCCCGGCAATCGTGGCATCGCCATTGAGTTCACCGAAGCTGGTTTTCATCGGTTCAAACGTGGGAAACAGCTGCTTGAGCTTGAAGTTGCGCGCCGTCAATTTGGCGCTGCCTTTCAACGGCGTCGCACGACCATTGAGGCGGATCTGCGCATCCAGTTTGCCGCCCGCCACGCCAAAGCGCAGCGGCTCAAGGCTCAGCTCACCGTCATTGAGTACCAGATGGGTGAACAGGTCGGTAAACGGCAACTCGGCGCTCTGCACGATGCGCTTGCCGGTGAGTTCAACGTCGGCGTCCATGTCGCGCCAGCGCTCGGTGCGGAACTCTTCGACCGGTAGCACTTTACCCGCTGGCTGCTTGCTTTCACCGCCCCGGGCCTTTTGCTGGGTGTTGGAGTCGGCGCCGATCAAAGGGGCCAGGTCAGCCATCAGCAGTTGGTTGGACACCAGCTTGCCAGACAGCTTTGGCCGCGGCTGGCTGGCCACGTATTTCAGGTCGCCGTGAATATCACTGCTACCGATTTTGCCGTTGAAGTTTTCATAGCTGAAGGTGGCTCCACCGGGCTCACGCAATTGGGCGATCAAATGCCCGTCGGTCGAGTAAGGCGGTGAATCCGGCAAGGTCACGCCGGTCAACGGATAGAGGTTGCTCAGGCTGGTACCGGCCAGCTTCAGGCGCAGGTTCAGCGCCCCCAGATTCAGCGGATCGGTCAAGGTCCCGGCCAGCGCCACCTGTGTATCGGCAATGCTGACCTGGGCTTGCAGCGGGAAAGGCCTGGTCGCGTCCTGCAAGGCCAGCAGGCCGCCAATCTTGCCCGTACCGTTGAGTTTCTGGTCGTGGTACTGGCCTTTGACCTTGAGAGCGAAGGCATAGTCTTGCGCCTGGCCACCTTTCTCCAGGGCCTTTTTCGCGTCCGCTTCGCCGACGATTTCCCTGAAGGGAATAGGCTTGCCCAGTGGGTCGATCAGCACATCCAGTCGGGCTTTGAGGGTTTGGTCATTTAACGTGACGTGGCCCTTGTCGAAGCCGATGGCGCCTATATCAACGGTCCACGCTGACGGCTCGGCGTTCGGGTCCTTGGGGTCGAACGTGAAGTTCCAGTTCGCCCGGCCACCGGCCAGACGCTCAAGGTTGGCGCTGGGCTCGGTCAGGTTGATGCGCGGGATATCCACCGTTTGGGTCAGCAGTGCCAGCGGCGACAGGCGCAGCTCGACTTTCTTGAGGCTGGCCATTTGCGCCGTTTTCGACCATTCGGGGTTGCCCAGGGTCAGGTCTTGGGCAATCACATGGGGCCAGGGCACCCAGGCGCGCCACCCGCCCTCGTCCTCTTCGCGCTGCCAGCGCACGGCCAGATCACCGTTGATGGCAAACGGGCGATGAAGGATTTCGGACACTTTGGTGTTGAGGGTCGGCTTGATGCGGTTCCAGTCGAAGGTAGCGAGGATCACCACCAGCACAGCCACCAACAGCACGAGAATACCGCCTGTCCAGGCAAGGGTTTTACGGGTGCGCGTCATGTCGCGGCTCCTTGAATTCGACTCAACGTCCCAGTTACGACGCCTCTGAATGTACGACTGGCAAAGACGTCTGAAGGTTTAACCCCGGTACGACTTTCGTGTAAAAAACCTCGGAAGCCTCAGGCTAGAGCCCCCGAATCTGAACAATCAATTCTGTCGATTATCACCATTGCCCGTATGAACTTTGATATCCGGTAGCCAAGCGTAGCATTGCCTCAACACCTACTTAGTTGCACTGCTACGGAGCACACACCATGAAACGCCCATTACTGCTTGGCCTTACCCTTTCACTTTTTGCCGTCAACGCTTTTGCCCTGCCAGCCGACGACGAGCCAACCCCAATGGTACAACCTGCATCGAGCACGTTGAGCCAACCCCTCAACCCGGTGGCTGAAGATGGCGCGCAACGTACCCTGGATCAGCAAAATCGCGTCGCTGAAGATGGCTACGATCGCACCCCAAGCAATCAGTTTGTCGCCGAAGGTGGCGCTGATCGTCTGGCCGAGCGCAATCAACGTGCGAGCTAAGCCTTTCGTAGCAGTTGCCGCAGGCTGCGTTCGGTTGCGTAGCAATCGTAAATCCTGAGAAACGGGTTTACCTGAAACACCGTAGAACCTGATTTTGCGACGGCTACGCCATCGAACGCAGCTTGCGGCAGCTGCTAAGAGAAGATTGAAGCCTTCACCGTTCGACGCCATCAAAGCCGATTTGCTAGAGTGCGCCGCTGTACTTGTCTGGAATACCAGCCCCGATGCTGCCCCGCGCCGAACAGAAGCAACAAACCCGCCTTGCGCTGATGGATGCTGCCCGCCACTTGATGGAATCGGGTCGCGGCTTTGGCAGCCTGAGCCTGCGCGAAGTCGCAAAAACGGCGGGCATCGTGCCTACCGGTTTTTATCGTCACTTCAGCGACATGGACCAGTTGGGCCTGGCACTGGTCAGTGAAGTCGGCCAGACCTTTCGCGAAACCATTCGCCTGGTGCGCCACAACGAACTGTTCATGGGCGGCGTGATCAACGCGTCGGTGCGCATCTTTCTCGACGTGGTGGAGGCCAATCGCTCGCAGTTTCTGTTTTTGGCCCGCGAGCAGTACGGCGGTTCCCAACCGGTTCGCCAGGCCATTGGCGCACTGCGTGAAGACATCACGTCGGACCTGGCAGCAGACCTTGGCTCCAAACCCAAGTTGCAGCACCTGGACCATGCCGGCCTGACCGTGATCGCCGATCTGGTGGTCAAAAGCGTGTTTGCCGCCCTGCCCGACGTGATTGATCCGCCTGCGGACACCCTGCCCGATCACCTGCAACCCCAGGCCAAAATCAGCCAGCAGCTGCGATTTATCTTCATCGGGCTCAAGCACTGGAAAGGTTTGGGCAGCACGGAGTAATCGTAGGCGCACTGTGTTGGTGCGCCTTCGTACCCCCTGCGCACCCGTTTGGAACACCCTCATCGTCCTGCACCCTTTTTGGGCCTGTATTTGCACCCGTCACCCGGGTTGGCAAGCCCCTTGCTCTGGCTTGGGTAATGTCAATTGCAGGATGCCTTCCGATGTTGGTGATTCATCGCAGAATCCAGCCCCACCCCGTGTGGAGCGCCGAGCTACACCTCAACTTCGAAGCCCGGAGCAAAAGCCGCCTGCGCTGTTTCAGCAGCAGTGGCGAAGACGTGGGACTGTTCCTTGACCGCGGCCAGGCGCCCTTGAATGACGGCGAATTTCTCCAGGCCCAGGACGGACGAATCGTACGCGTGTGCGCCAGCCCGGAAAAACTGCTGCATGTCACCTGCCGCGATGCCTTTGAACTGACCCGTGCGGCTTATCACCTGGGCAACCGCCATGTTGCCCTGCAAGTGGGTGATGGCTGGTTGCGCCTGCTCGATGACTATGTGCTCAAGGCCATGCTGGAGCAATTGGGTGCACACACCGAGGCCATTGAAGCGCCATTTCAACCGGAACACGGCGCCTATGGCGGCGGCCATCATCACTCCCGTGCGGGTGAAGAAGACTTCAACTACGCGCCGCGCCTGCATCAATTTGGCGTTCGCCTGTGAATCCGGCCTGGGCGCTGTTGCGCTTGGCCAGCCCGCAACTGCCCATCGGTGGCTACAGCTATTCCCAGGGGCTGGAAATGGCCGTCGAGAATGGCCGTGTCACTGATCCTGTGACGGCCGCGCGCTGGATCAGCGATCAATTGCTGCTCAATCTGGCCCGCTTCGAAGCGCCGTTGCTGCTCGCCCATTGCCAGGCGGCGGCCGACCAGGACTGGAACACCTTGCAGCGGCTGTGCGATGAACAGCGCGCCAGCCGTGAAACCCGCGAACTGCATCAGGAAAGCCGGCAAATGGGCTATTCCTTGCAACAGTTGCTCACCGGTTTGCCGGAACTGGACGAGCCCGCACGGTTGTTTCTCGCACAACAGCGTGAGCCACATCTGGCCCTTGGCTGGGCATTGGCTGCACGCGCCTGGGGCATCAGTCCTGCAGACGCGCTGGCCGCCTGGCTCTGGAGCTGGCTGGAAAACCAACTGGCGGTACTGATGAAAACCCTGCCACTGGGCCAGCAAGCGGCCCAACGCATGACCAGTGAGTTGTCGCCCGCCCTGCAACAGGCACAGCAACACGCCAGCACCCTCGACTCATCCCACTTGGGCAGCGCCGCTTTCGGCCTGTCGTTGGCGAGCATGGCCCACGAGCGCCAGTACAGCCGCCTGTTTCGTTCCTAGGAGAATGTAATGAACACACAGCCTTTGCGTGTTGGCATCGGTGGCCCGGTGGGCTCCGGCAAAACCGCGCTCACCCTGGCCCTGTGCCTGGCGTTGCGTGAAAAGTACAACCTGGCCGTCGTCACCAACGATATCTATACCCGTGAAGATGCCGACTTTCTGGTGCGCAATGAGGCGCTGGCCCCGGAGCGCATTATCGGGGTTGAAACCGGTGGCTGCCCGCACACGGCGATTCGTGAAGATGCGTCGATCAACCTGGAAGCCGTGGATCAGTTGAACCGCCGTTTTCCGGGGCTGGACCTGATTCTGGTGGAATCGGGTGGGGATAACTTGTCGGCCACCTTCAGCCCGGAACTGTCCGACCTGACGATCTACGTGATCGACGTGTCCGCCGGGGACAAATTGCCACGCAAGGGGGGACCGGGGATCTGTAAATCCGACTTGCTGGTGATTAACAAGATCGACCTGGCGCCGCTGGTGGGCGCCTCGCTGGAACTGATGGACAGCGACACGCGGCGCATGCGCGGCGAAAAGCCGTTTGTGTTCAGCAACCAAAAGACCGGGCTTGGCCTGGATGCCATCGTGGCGTTTATCGAGCGTCAGGGTTTATTGGTTTGACTCGTGGGAGCGGGCTTACTCGCGATGGCATCGCGAGCAAGCCCGCTCCCACATTTACACTCGCGTATTCAGAGTTGAGATCATCCAGGGAATCACGGTGTATCATGTCGCGCAAACGCCCCAGCCGTGACGACGCCCGCCGATGCCTGATGTAGCCAGCTCCGACTTCCCGCTAGAACTGACCGCCACGTTTGCGGCCGTTCAGCAGCATTTTCGCCAGGTCATTGTGCCGCTCTGGCAAGGCCCCGGCTGGAATGCCGAACTAGCGCTGCCCTACGAGGCACTCAGCCCTGAACATCGGCCGCTGCCCCCCCAGCGCTATCGCGCCATGGCCTGTGCGCGGCAACTGTACCTGTTCGCCAGCCTGATCGATGACCCGGCGTTCCCCGACGCCACTGAGCGCGCCGCGGCGCTGTTCCGCTCGCTGCACCAGCATTTTCACGACGCCGAACACGGTGGCTGGTTCTACAGCATCGACCCTGACGGCGCGCCGCTGGATCAACGCAAAGACCTCTACACCCACGCCTTTATCATCTTCGCGTGCGCCCATTACTGGGCCAAAGTACGCGAGCCGCTGGTGGAGTCGGCGCTCAATGGGGCGCTGGAGGTGGTGGCCGAACGCTTCAGTGATGGCAACGGCCTGTACGAAGCCAGCCTGGATCGCGACTGGACTTCACTGAACACCGGCCCCCTGCAAAACCCGTTGATGCACTTGGCTGAAGCCTTTCTGGCCACCCTGTCGGTGCGCGAGGATGCGCCGGTGCATGGCGCACTGCTCGCACTGGCCGAGGCCATGCAGCAGCGCTTTATCGAGCCTGTGCATAACGTCATGCTCGAAAAACCGCGCGGGGCTGTGGATAACTGGTTTGAGCCGGGCCATCAGTTTGAGTGGTTCTTTTTGCTGCAGTCTTCACCACTGCTACGCCAGACACCGCTGCACGGGTCACTGGATCGTGCTTTCGGCTTTGCCGAGCAGGTGGGCGTCGACCCACAGAGTGGCGCGGTCTGCGGCATGCTGGCCCCCGATGGCAGCCTGCGTGATGGCACCCAGCGCATCTGGGCGCAAGCCGAATACCTGCGTGCCCTGACCTTGCGCTCCGACAGCCAGCCACGTCTGCAACGCCAGTTGCTGGCGCTGCAACAGCACTTTTTACATGCCGGTGGCTGGTACGAATGCCGGGATGGCGCAGGGCATGTCAGCCGCGAAGACATGCCGTCGACCACGCCGTATCACCTGGCGACGTGCTACAGCGGGTTGGCGCAGTACTTTAATAACTGACGCCTCCCACAAAAAGTCACTGGCCTTGGGTTACGCAATCCACTTGCGATCCCCGGTAAAGCTGATGGTCAGCCAGCGGGCACTGTCAGCAGCCCCCAGTAGTTCGGATATTTCTTCGCGCAACGCATCGAGTGTCTTCACGCTGGTCAGTGGATAACCCGCTGGCAGCACGATATGAATCTCGATAAATCGCGCCCGTCCATGCTTCTGCACGTAGGTTTTGTAGCCTTCAAACCCATGGCGTGCCGACATGTCTTCGAGCACGTCGCGTACCTTGTCGTCGAGTCTGTCCGGGGCTATCCCCAGGACGTCACGCAAGGCCGGCTTGAGGATCTTGAACGCCGGGGCCAGCATGCTCAGGGCCAGCAAAATCAGGATCGCCGGGTCAACGTAGGCCGCCCACTGTGCATAACCCTGCTGCTTGAGCACCAGCGCCGTGACGAAACTTATCAACAGCCCCACCGACAGCATGGCGTCCACCAGCCAGCTGATGTTGTCGAACTGGATCAGGGTGGACTTGAGCTTGCGGTTTTTGCGCCGCACCCAGAAGTAGTACGCAAATTCGATCACGGTAAACACCGCTGCGTAGACAATCACCATCCCCAGCTCGATGTCGCGCCCGCCATTGATGATGCCGAACACACCGTTCAGAAAGGCATAGATCGCAATCAACAGCAGGAAGCTGCCTTCGATCAGCAGCACCATGGGCTCCAGGTGCCAGAAGCCGAACTGGAAACGCTGGTTGCTTTCCTTGGCGATCAGCTGCGCCGTAATCAGCATCAGTACTTTGATAAAGGTGGCGATCAAAGAGAAGAATCCATCGAACATGATGGATTCAGAACCCGAAATAAAACCCGTCGCAATGCCCGCAATGGCCACCGCGAACATTAATACAGTCGATTGTTTGAGCAGTTTCTGCTCACCACGGTTACTCACAAAAACTCCTTTTCAGCCCGATTGAATGCGACCCCCTCAGGAGGTCGCAGGTGGGCTGCCAGGCGTGAGTTTACTACTTGGCGTGGCGCTCGATGGCAAAACCGCTCCAGGACTGCGTGACGGGCATCAGCTCAAGGCGGTTGATGTTGATGTGGGCCGGGGTGTTGAGCACCCAGAAAATGGTCTCGGCGATGTCTTGGGGCTGAATCGGCTCAGCACCCTGGTAGGTCGCATCGTAACGTTCCTTGTCGCCACCGAAGCGCACCATGGAGAACTCGCTCTCGCACAGGCCTGGCTCTACGTTGCTGACCCGCACACCCGTGCCCTGCAAGTCGCAACGCAGGTTCAGGGAGAACTGTTTGACGAAGGCCTTAGTGCCGCCATACACGTGGCTGCCAGGGTACGGATAGCTGCCGGCGATGGAACCCAGGTTGACGATCCCGGCACCGCGGCCGTAGGCGATCAGTCGTGGCAGCAGCAGGCGGGTGGTGTAGAGCAGGCCCTTGATGTTGGTGTCGACCATGGTTTCCCAGTCGTCGAGGTCACACTTGGGCGCCGGGTCAGTGCCCAGGGCCAGGCCCGCATTGTTGATAAGCCCGCGCAACTTGCTGAACGAAGGCGGCAGACCGGCAATCGCGGCCTCCATCGCGACACGGTCACGCACGTCCACCACCAGGCCGTGGACCTCGGTCTGCTTGGACAACTCTTCGCACAGGGCTTTCAATCGATCTTCGCGCCGACCCGTCAGCACCAGTTTCCAGCCTGCTTGTGCAAACTTGCGCGCACACGCCTCACCAAATCCGGAAGTCGCGCCCGTAATAAACAGGGTGGAAGTCATCGTGTTCTCCTTGGCTGGCGGGCATCGGCCGCCGTTGAATTGGACGTTGAGCAGAATGCCCCGGCTGACGTTCAGCGGCAACCCGTCGTGCATCCAGGTCGAAGCTGTACAAAAAACGATCAGCCGCCGGTAAGCCACTGTGCATAAGGGCTGGAGCCATATGCACTCACCTTATCCACAGGCCCGTCCACAGTCTTTGGGTGTAAGTCGAAAATACTCAAAGCCACAGTCCACAAGGGATAGAGCACAGGAAAAGGTGTTTTTGACTTGACCTGGACACGCCCCACATGCAGGCGCCCCAAAAAGGTGCAACCCAGGGAAACCCTGCAGATAGCCAGAGGCCAGTAATTACACCGCCTAGCGCATTCTTTCCAGAGTTTAACCACAGACTTATCCACAGGTTAGTCATTATTTCCGGTCGCTCTTTATAACCAAACAAACCTGTTGACAAATCACCTGGGGAGCCAGGTAAAAAGCACTGATCAAAAAACAACCACATCTCCACAGGCCTTGTAAATAAAGGCCTGCAGCCAACTACTCCCACGTTACCCACAGCCACCTCCACAGCAAACGGGGACAAGTCAAAATGATGACAAAACAGGGGATTACAGCGGCTTTATGTCGCGGTTTCACAGAGTTGAAATATTGTTTTCCACAATTTGGGGCGGGGGTTGTGCGGGAAGAAAATTGTCTGACAAAAGACATGTGGGAGCGGGCTTGCTCGCGATGGCCTCGACGCGGTACTTCAGAAAAACCGCAGCGCTACCATCGCGGGCAAGCCCGCTCCCACAGAGAGGTGTGAAATGCCTGTTAATGCCCGCCCAAATAAGCGTTACGCACCTCCTCGTTACTCAGCAGCTCCTTGCCGGTGCCGGTCAGGCGGATTTCACCGTTGACCATTACATAGGCGCGATCGGACAAACGCAAAGCGTGGTTGGCGTTCTGCTCGACCAGGAAGATGGTCATACCCGTTGTGGCCAGTTCGCGCAGGGTGGCAAAAATCTGTTTCACCACGATGGGCGCCAACCCCAGGCTGGGCTCATCCAGTAATAACAACTTGGGACGGCTCATCAATGCCCGGGCGATCGCAAGCATTTGCTGCTCGCCGCCCGACATGGTCATGGCCCGCTGGTTACGCCGCTCCTTGAGCCTGGGAAACAACTCGAACATGCGCTGCATGTCTTCGTCGGCATGCTTGTCGCCAATGGGGATGGTGCCCATCAGCAGGTTTTCTTCCACAGACATGTCCGGAAACACGCGACGGCCTTCGGGCGACTGGGCGATGCCGTTGGAGGCAATGTAGTGCGAGGACTTGTGAGTGATGTCCACGCCCTGGTAGATGATTTGCCCGCCGCTGGCACGGGGCTGGCCAAAAATCGACATCAGCAGCGTGGATTTGCCCGCGCCGTTGGAGCCAATCAGGCTCACGGTCTCGCCCTCTTCAATATGCATCGACACTTTTTTCAACGCCTGGATCGGCCCGTAGTGAACATCCAGTTCCTTGAGTTCGAGGATCGTGCTCGTCATATCAGCTCCTCTTCGTCTGCGCCGAGGTAGGCAGCAATCACTTTCGGGTCGTTACGAATAGCGTCAGGCCCGCCCTCGGCAATCACGTTCCCGTGGTCGAGCACCACGATGTGATCGGAAATACTCATGACCATGCCCATGTCGTGCTCGATCAGCACCACGGTCAGGTCGTGTTCGTCGCGCAACAGGCGAATCATCGCGCTCAACGCTTCGGTTTCCTGCGGGTTGAGGCCAGCCGCCGGTTCATCGAGACAGATGATTTGCGGGCGGGTACACATGGCCCGCGCAATCTCCAGCCGCCGCTGCTGACCGTAGGACAACTCGCCAGCCAAACGGTTGGCGCAGTCCACCAGATCGACCACCTCCAGCCAGTAGAACGCGTGGTCCAGCGCATCGCTTTCGGCCTTGCGGTAGCCCTTGGTGTTGAGGATACCGGCGAGCATGTTGCGGTTGACCCACATGTGCTGGGCCACCAGCAGGTTTTCCAGCACCGACATTTCCTTGAACAGGCGAATGTTCTGAAAGGTGCGGGCCAGGCCTGAGCGGTTGACCAGATGAGTACCACCGAACATTTTGTAGTACAGACGACTGGCGAACGCCTTGGGCGATACGAAGTCAGTCAACTTGAACGGCTCGCCCAACAACTTGATGACGTTGGTGCGTGTGCCTCGCGCATTGAGTTCGATCTTGCCGCCACTGGCCTTGTAGAACCCGGTCAGGCAGTTGAACACGGTGGTTTTACCGGCACCGTTGGGGCCAATCAGGGCAAAGATCGAGTTGCGTTTGACCTTGAGGCTGACATCGCTCAGGGCCTTGATCCCGCCAAAGTGCATCATCAGTTTATCGACCGAGAGCACCACGTCGTCATTCAGAGTGGGTTCGTTCATGGCGCAACCCCCTTGCGTGGTGTGACCCCGACACGGCTGATGCGGATCAGGCCCCGCGGTCGCCAGATCATCATCAACACCATCAATACACCAAACAGCAGCACCCTGTATTCGGCAAAGCTGCGCAGCAGTTCAGGGGCCACGGTCAGCACGAACGCAGCGATCACCACGCCCACCGTCGAACCCATGCCGCCGAGCACCACAATGGCGAGGATCAGTGCCGACTCGAAAAAGGTAAACGAGGACGGGTTTACAAAACCCTGATAACTGGCAAAGAACACCCCGGCCAGACCTGCAGTGGAAGCACCGATGGTGAACGCCGAGAGTTTGACCAGCACGTGGTTCAGGCCCATGGAGCGACAGGCGATTTCGTCTTCGCGCAGCGCTTCCCAGGCGCGGCCAATCGGCATGCGTGTCAGGCGGTGCTTGATGTACAGCACCAGCAGCACCACCAGAAACAGCACGATGTAGATAAACAGGAATTTGATATTGGGGTTGTAGTCCAGGCCGAAAAACTGGTGGAACGGCACCCCGCCCTCTTTGGCTACGCGGCCAAATTCCAGCCCGAGAAACGTCGGTGAAGGCACCGGCATGCCGTTGGGCCCACCGGTAAACGACAGCCAGTTATTGAGGATCAGACGAATGATTTCACCAAAGCCCAAGGTCACGATGGCCAGGTAATCCCCATGCATTCGCAATACCGGAAACCCGAGAATGCACCCCGCCATCGCCGCCGCAATGGCCGCCAGCGGCAGCACCGACCAGAAACCCAGCCCAAGGTACTGATAACCCAGCGCCAGGCCATAAGCACCGATGGCGTAGAAGGCCACGTACCCCAGGTCAAGCAAGCCCGCCAACCCGACCACGATGTTCAGCCCAAGGCCGAGCAGCACGTAGATCAGGCCGAGGATGACCACGGTCAGGATGTACTTGTTGGCAAAAAACGGGAACACGATGGCAATCACGATCAGCAGTGGCACGATCCAGCGCAGCCGCGATTTGTAATCGGGAGGCAGCACGTGTACACCAGAACCGCTGGACTCAAAGCTCTGAAGGATCTTCAAACCCTTGGACGTTTGCAGGAACAGGCTCAGGACAAACCGCCCCACCATCACAATCGCCACCAGCCAGCCAACACGCGCTGGCTGCAGGTTAAAGCTATAGCCGTCGAGCACAACCCCCACGATCGGCCCGAACACAATCAATGAAATCAACCCGGCAAGGATCGAATCGATAACGCTTTTTTTGATATCAATCGGTTTGTTAATGGCTGCAGACATACTTACACCTTCGCCACGAGAGGACGACCCAGCAGGCCTTGGGGACGGAAAATCAGAATCAGCACCAGCAGTGAGAAACTGAACACGTCCTTGTAATCCGAGTTAACCAACCCGGCAAAAAGTGACTCGGAAATACCCAGGATGATCCCGCCGAGCATGGCGCCAGGCAATGATCCAATCCCGCCGAGCACGGCAGCGGTAAACGCCTTGATGCCGATAATGAAGCCGGCATAAAAGTCGAACGTGCCGTAGTTCATGGTGATCAGCACACCGGCCAGCGCGGCCATGGCAGCACCGATCACAAACACGTAGGAAATCACCCGGTCGGTGTTAATCCCCAGGATCGACGCCATCTTGCGGTCTTGCTGGGTGGCGCGGCACATGCGGCCCAGCTTGGTGTACTTGATGATGTAGGTCAGCAGGCCCAT
This sequence comes from Pseudomonas sp. RL_5y_Pfl2_69, assembly GCF_963970465.1. NCBI lineage: Bacteria > Pseudomonadati > Pseudomonadota > Gammaproteobacteria > Pseudomonadales > Pseudomonadaceae > Pseudomonas > Pseudomonas sp. RL_5y_Pfl2_69. The sequence goes on from NZ_CAXAOU010000005.1 coordinate 139,931, forward strand.
CCCCACGAAGGCCGCGATCAGAATGAAGACTTTGGTGTAGGTGAGTTGTACAAAACCGGTGCCAATGTCCACGCGCCAGGAGCCGCTCAGCAGGGTTGGAACCCCTTGTTGGCGTGAACCCTGGGCAATTTGCACGTAGTTTTGCAGGATCAGGGAAATACCGATGGCGCTGATCAGCGGCGCCAGCCGTGTGGAGTTTCTCAGAGGTTTGTAAGCCACGCGTTCGATGACCCAGCCATACACGCCAGTCACCACAACGGTGAAAATCAAGGTACCCAACATCAGCAGCGGGAAGGATTCAATACCGAAGTATGCCAACAGAGCCAGACTGATCGCCGCGAGGTAAGCAGAGATCATGTACACCTCGCCGTGGGCGAAGTTGATCATGCCGATGATGCCGTAGACCATTGTGTAGCCGATGGCGATCAGGCCGTACACAGACCCGAGGGTCAGGCCGTTCAGCAGTTGCTGTAGGAAAATACCATCCATAACGCAATCTCACGCACTGGAGCCTTTGCGCAGACGCAAGCCATCCACGCCGTCAGAGGACAGCTTGGGTGGCAGGGTGTGTGCGACTCCTGGAAAAGAAGACAGGTGGTGCAGATACATTCCCACCTGATGCCCGCCGAAGCTGACATCAGGTGAGTGATTCATCTCACTTCTGTTTTTCCAGCTGGTGATATTTGCCGTCTTTGTCCCACTGATAAACCACGTAGTCAGAGACTTTCAGGTCGCCTTTACCGTCCCAGGTTTTTTCACCCATCACGGTTTTAACCGGGTTGGCCTTGAGCCACTTGGCGGCGTCTTCGCCTTTGTTGGATTTGGCGCCATTGAAGGCGTCAGCCAGGGCCTGGATCGAAGCGTAGGCATACAGGGTGTAGCCTTCAGGCTCGGTGCCCGCTTTGCGGAACTCTTCAACGACCGCCTTGCTGTCCGGCAGCAGGCGCGGGTCGGCGCCGAAGGTCATGTACACGCCATCGACATACTGCGGGCCACCGGCAGTGGCAACCAGTTCGTCGGTCACGATGCCATCGTCCGACATGAATTTCACATCCTTGAGACCCGCTTCACGCAGTTGGCGGACCAGAGGACCGGCTTCTGGATGCAGACCGCCGAAGTACACGACATCGGCACCGGCGCCGCGGATTTTTGTGACCAGCGCGCTGAAGTCTTTTTCACCCCGGGTCAGGCCTTCTTCCAGGATGGGTTTCACGCCGCGCTTGGTCAGCTGTGCACTGGTGGCATCGGCCAGACCTTTACCGTAGGTGTCCTTGTCGTTGATGACCGCTACTTTCTTGCCCTTGAGCACGTCGACAATGTAGTCGCCTGCAACGATGCCTTGCTGGTCATCTCGTCCGCACATACGGAACACCGCATCCAGCCCGCGCTCAGTGACCTGCGGGTTGGTCGAGCCTGGGGTGATCATGATCACACCCGCATCGGCATACACCTCGGAAGCAGGAATCGTATTCGAGGAGCAGAAGTGACCGACCACACCGATCACTTTGTCCTGATCGACCAGGCGGTTGGCCACGGCTACGGCCTGCTTGGGTTCGCAGGCATCGTCGCCGGCAACCAGCTTGATCTTCTCGCCGTTGATCCCGCCCGCCTTGTTGATTGCATCCGCAGCCGCCTGCGCACCCTTCATGTACTGCTCGCCAAATGCCGCGTTAGCGCCCGTCATGGGGCCCGCCACACCGATTTTAAGATCCGCCTGAACAAACGAAGAGACACCCAGCGCTGCTGCCACGGCGAGGGCCAGAAAACCTTTTTTGTAGAACGTCTGCGACATGAGGTGGTGCTCCTGAGGTTTTATTAGATGGCACTTCGACTTCACTTAAAGCTCAGAGCAAGCCGCGTGCCATTGGCTTTTTATTCTTGGAAAAGTCGTTCTTTTGTTGTTTTATCGACTGTTTCGAGCCCATTTTCATTGGGCGTGCAACCGTCTAAACCGAGGAAGGTGAAACCGTTAAGTTTTTGCAGGCGCAACCATTCACGACAAACGTTGCAACCGGGTTGCCCTGCATTGTGCAACCGACCTGTAACCACTTGCGTCACCGAACTGCACACTCTCGGTGCATGACTGCTACAGGCCGCACCACTAAAGGCTAGCTGCTGCGCGGCGAAACGTTGTGCCGTCCGAAAAAAAACCCGTCAGATCACAATTCTCAAACATTGGCCCGCGTGATACAGCGAGAAACCCGCTTCGTACAAACAGCTGCGCAACCCCGTTCCAGAGAGCGGCCGCATCGGCGCAAAAGGAATCGGCAAGGCCTTCGCATCGCCATTGCACAGGTAGTCGGCAAACGCTTTTCCCACCACGCTGCCCGTGGTCACGCCACGGCCGTTGTAACCCGTGACTGCCACCAAACCGGGCGCGGGCTCGAATAAACGCATCAGGTGATCGGGAGTAAACGCGATACACCCGGTCCAGGTGCACTCCCACTCCACACCCTTGAGGTACGGAAAGTAATGCTGTTGAACGCGGTCGGCCCAGGCTTTGAGAAACCACGCAGGCTTTTGATTGCCATTACCCAGGCTGCCCAACAATAAACGGCCGTCAGCATCGCGGCGGATGCTGCTCAATACCTGGCGGGTGTCCCACGAGCCCTGGCCGCCGGGCAGGATGCGTTCGGCGGTGGCATCGGTCAGCGGTTTGGAGGCGACTTGATAGTAATAACCAGGGAAAAAGTTACGTCGCAGGTCAGTCCATTCGCCTTCGGTGTAGGCATTGGACGCCAGGACCACCTGCTCAGCATTGACCGCACCCTGAGCCGTCTGCACTGACCAGCGTGTGCCCTGGCGCTCTAACCCGGTGACTGGAGAATGGTCAAACAGGCGCCCGCCCAGATCACTCGCAGCCTTGGCCAGGCCCGAGGTGTAAGCCATCGGGTTGAGTGTCCCAGCGCGCCGGTCGAGCAAGGCAGCGGCGATTTTCGGGGTGCCGGTAGCGGCTTCACAAGCAGCCCCGGTGAGCAGTTCAACCGGGGCTCCACGACGCTTCCATTGCGCTTCGCGGCTGCGCAGATCGGCTTCGCCCCGAGCGTTATGGGCCATGTGCAACGTGCCTTCGCGCCGCAGTTGGCAGTCGATCCGGTACTTGTCGATAAGGCTGAACACCAGCGCGGGCGCAGCACCGAGCATTCGATTGAGCTGACTGCCCACGGCTTCGCCGAAACCGGCTTCGATATCATCCGGAGGGATCCACATCCCGGCGTTAACCAGCCCCACGTTGCGCCCCGAACCACCGTGCCCGGTGCGATGCGCTTCGAGTACACAGACGCTTTTGCCTTGTTCAAGCAAATGGATGGCGGCGGACAGTCCGGTGATGCCAGCCCCGATCACACACACATCAACATTCAGTTCGCCCTTGAAAGTGGGCGCCTGGGGACGTTGTGGGGTGAGGTTTTCCCACAAACACTGTTCGAGTAAAGGCATTGCCAAGCTCCAGAAATGAAACCTAACGGTGATGCAATCATGGGCGCAACGGGTGTGGGAGCGGGCTTGCTCGCGATGCAGACAACCCGGTCTGGCTGGCAGACCGTAGCGATGCTATCGCGAGCAAGCCCGCTCCCACCGTATCCTCCCACCACAGGTGACTCAGGGCTTACCTCAATCGAAGGTAATCCCCTGCGCCAACGGCAGTTCCAGCGAGTAATTCACGGTATTGGTCTGGCGCCGCATGTAGCCGCGCCACGCATCCGAGCCCGACTCCCGGCCGCCACCGGTTTCTTTCTCGCCACCAAAGGCACCGCCAATCTCCGCACCGCTTGGGCCAATGTTGACGTTGGCAATCCCGCAGTCACTGCCAGTGGCCGACATGAATTGCTCGGCTTCACGCACATCGGTGGTGAAAATGCATGACGACAGGCCCTGAGGCACGGCGTTGTTCAGGCGCAAAGCCTCGGCAAAGTCGCTGTAACCGACGACGTACAGAATCGGGGCGAAGGTTTCGTCACATACCACATCGCTCTGCTCCGGCATTTCAACAATCGCCGGGGCCACGTAATAAGCACCGGGATACTGGCCAGCCAGCTGACGCTCACCCCCAAACACCCGCCCGCCTTCGCTCAAGGCCTGCTCCAGTGCGTCCTGCATGTTTTCAAAGCTGTGCTTGTCGATCAGCGGCCCCACCAGGTTGCCTTGCAGCGGGTGGCCGATTCGGACTTTGGAATAGGCGGCCTTGAGCCGGGTGACGATTTCTTCCTTGACCGATTCATGGGCGATCAGCCGGCGCAGGCTGGTGCAACGCTGACCGGCGGTGCCGACGGCGCTGAACAAAATGGCGCGTACGGCCATGTCCAGATCGGCGCTCGGGGCCAGGATCATTGCGTTGTTGCCGCCCAGCTCCAGAATGCTGCGGGCAAAGCGGGCTGCGACTACGGGTGCCACTTCACGCCCCATGCGCGTGCTGCCAGTAGCGCTGATCAGTGCTACGCGCGGGTCTTCAACCAGTGCCTGGCCCGCATCACGACCGCCGATAATCACTTGGGCCAGGTACTTGGGGGCGTCGGTAAATGAATTCAGGACCCGATCAAACAACGCCTGGCAAGCCAGCGCGGTGAGCGGGGTTTTCTCGGACGGCTTCCAGATCACGGCGTTGCCGCACACCAGCGCCAGCGTGGTATTCCACGCCCAGACGGCCACCGGGAAGTTGAATGCGCTGATCACCCCAACCACACCCAACGGATGCCAGGACTCACGCATATGGTGGCCCGGACGCTCGGAGGCGATGGTCAAACCGTACAGCTGGCGCGACAGACCGACGGCGAAGTCGCAGATGTCGATCATTTCCTGCACTTCGCCCAGGCCTTCCTGGGTGATTTTGCCCGCTTCCCACGACACCAGCTCGCCGAGGTCAGCCTTGTACTCACGCAGCAAATCGCCGAACTGGCGCACCAGCTCACCACGGCGCGGGGCCGGCACCTTGCGCCAGGCCTCGAAGGCGTGCTCGGCGCGGGTCACGTGCTGCTCGGTTTCGGCACCACCTTCCCAGTGAACGGCACCTATCTGGCTGCCATCAATCGGCGTGTAAACCGGCTGATTGCCCTGTTGGTACAGCGCGGGGTTTACACCCAGACGATCCAGTAATGCAGCGACCATTGAAGGCACTCCTTGAACGTGAAAAAGATAATTCGCAGGCCAGTAGTTGTAGCTGGGTCCCATGAAGGCAACAAACGACCTTTAAGCGAGATATCATTCCGAAAATTCATGCTGGGTTGGTAACCTTGCCTGACAACAAGAATTAGGGGCCTTTCATGCTCAACAAGCGCCATCTACCCTCGATCACGGCCTTGCAGTGTTTTGAGGCCGTCACGCGCCATCTGAGCTTCACCCGCGCCGCCGAAGAACTGAACCTGACCCAGAGCGCGGTCAGCAAGCAGGTCGCGCAGTTGGAGGAGCTGCTGCAGCACCTGCTGTTTCGCCGGGTGCGACGCCGTTTGCAACTGACGCCCGCAGGTGATTTGTATCTGGTAGAAGTCCGAAAAATCCTGACCCAGATCGAAATGTCGACCCATACCCTGCGCTCCTATGGTGGCGAAACGGAGGTCTTGCGGGTCTCGACGCCATCAACCTTTGGTGCCCGCTGGCTGGTGCCACGACTCAAGGGCTGGGGCATACGCCATCCGCACATCCATCTGGACCTGTGCAACGAGCAGCAAGGCGACGATCTGCTTCAAGGGCGCAGCGATCTGGCGTTTTATTTCGGCCAGGGTTCACGGCCTGGCACCGAAAGCCTGAAGCTGTTTGGTGAAGAACTGGTCGCCGTGTGTGCGCCCGCGAGCCTGCCGAGCACTGCCCTCACCGATCCGACCCAACTGACCGATCTGGTGCTGCTGCAGAACGCCTCTCGGCCCCAGGCCTGGCACGAATGGTTTGAGCATCAGGGCTTTTGCACCGACCACAGCTATCACGGGCCGCGCTTTGACACCTTTTATATGTGCATCCGTGCGGCGCAAGTAGGGTGTGGCGTAGCCTTGCTACCCAGATTTCTGGTGGAAGAGGAATTGGCCGACGGCAAACTGGTCATCGCCTGGCAGCACCTGATGCCGAGTCGCGACTCGTATTACCTGGCGTATCCTGAGCATTCGGCAGGCGTGCCCAAGGTGCGCGAGTTTGTGAGCTGGATGATGGAGCAACTGAATGACCCGTAATCCTGTAGTCGCTGCCGCAGGCTGCGATAATGGCTGCAAGCCCTTTAAAAACCAGGGTAGCTGCGCAACCCATCGCAGCCTGCGGCAGCGACTACAGAGATCCACCTCGTTTCATTCTTAAAAACCGCTGGCAAAACCGCCCGCGGATATGCGCCACTAGCGCCATTCATTGAAAAAGCTGAACACCGTGGCAAAAAGGCACGGGCAGCATGGAGATTGCCGCTATGAGCGAGAGTGTATTTGCCGATCGCATCGTGCAGAACCTGCTCGACACCGACTTCTACAAATTGACCATGATGCAGGCGGTGCTGCACAACTACCCCAACGTTGAAGTCGAATGGGAATTCCGCTGCCGCAACAGTGAGGATTTACGCCCGTACCTCAACGAAATTCGCCACCAGATCGAACGCCTGGGCGAGCTGAGCATGACTCAGGACCAGTTGGGGTTCCTGGAGCGAATCACGTTTATGAAGCCCGACTTCATACGCTTTCTGGGCCTGTTTCGCTTCAATATGCGCTACGTACACACCGGCATCGAAAACGGCGAGCTGGTTATCCGCCTGCGTGGGCCGTGGCTGCATGTGATTTTGTTTGAAGTGCCGATGCTGGCGATTGTCAGTGAAGTCCGTAACCGCTCGCGTTATGCAGGCACCGTGCTGTCCCAGGCTCGCGAGCAGCTGTATCGCAAGTTCGACTGGCTGCAGGCCAACGCCAGTACCGAAGAATTGTCTGAGTTGCAGGTCGCCGATTTCGGTACTCGTCGACGTTTCTCGTACCGAGTGCAGGAAGAAGTCGTCAACGTGCTCAAGCATGACTTCCCCGGGCGCTTTGTTGGTACCAGCAACGTCAACTTGTCCCGCGAGCTGGGCATGAAGCCCCTGGGCACCATGGCCCACGAGTGGATCATGGCCCATCAGCAACTGGGTCCACGGCTGATCGACAGCCAAAGCGCAGCGCTCGATTGCTGGGTGCGCGAGTACCGCGGGCTACTGGGCATTGCCCTGACGGACTGCATCACCACCGATGCCTTTCTGAAAGATTTTGATCTGTACTTCGCCAAGCTGTTCGACGGCTTGCGCCACGACTCGGGCGACCCGGTGGTGTGGGCCGAAAAATGCATAGCCCACTACCACAAGCTGGGCATTGATCCGATGAGCAAGACCCTGGTGTTCTCCGACAGCCTGACCCTGCCCCGCGCGCTGGAGATTTTCCGGGCACTGCGCGGCAGGATCAACGTCAGCTTCGGTATCGGCACCAACCTGACCTGCGACATTCCGGGTGTTGAGCCGATGAGCATCGTGCTTAAAATGACCGCCTGTAATGGCTCGCCAGTGGCCAAGATCTCGGATGAGCCGGGCAAGACCCATTGCTCGGACCCAAACTTCGCCGCCTATTTGCGCCACGTTTTCCAAGTTCCTGAACAGTCTTCCAAGGAGTGAATCATGCAGGCCGTACAGCGTCAGATTGCTGAAGACCTCAAGGTCCAGCCGCCGTTTAAAGACCTCTCGGCCCTTGAGGCCGAGGTCGCCCGACGCATCACTTTTATTCAGTGCTGCCTGCACAATGCCAGGCTCAAGACCCTGGTGCTGGGCATCAGCGGCGGGGTCGATTCACTGACCGCAGGGCTGATGGCACAACGGGCAGTCCAGCAGTTGCGCGAGCAGACCGGCGACCCGTCCTATCGATTCATTGCCGTGCGCTTGCCTTACGGCGTGCAGCACGACGAAGTCGACGCCACGGCGGCTGTGGACTTCATCAATCCGGACGAGCGCCAGACCGTCAACATCGGCCCTGCGGTCAAAGCCCTGGCGGCTGAAGTCACGGCCTTTGAAGGCAAGCCCCCGGCCACCGTTGATTTTGTGCTGGGCAATACCAAGGCGCGGATGCGCATGGTGGCGCAGTACACCATCGCCGGCGCAACGGGCGGGCTGGTGATCGGCACTGACCATGCAGCGGAAGCGGTGATGGGTTTCTTCACCAAATTCGGTGATGGTTCCTGCGATCTGGCGCCGCTCAGCGGGCTGGTCAAGCATCAGGTGCGGGCTATTGCCCGGCATTTTGGAGCCCCGGAATCGCTGGTCGAAAAAGTCCCGACTGCCGACCTTGAAGACCTGGAGCCGGGCAAGCCTGATGAAGCCTCCCACGGCGTGACCTATGCCGAGATCGATGCCTTTTTGCATGGTCAACCGGTGAGCGAAGAGGCGTTCAGGATCATCAGCAGTACGTACGAAAAAACCCATCACAAGCGTGAGATGCCGTTCGCACCTTAAACGCTGCAGGAGCAGGCTTGCTCGCGACAGGATCACCTCGGTTTGCCTGACAAATCGCGGCGCCTGCATCGCGAGCAAGCCCGCTCCCACCGGGTTTCATCAAAGGCAGTACGAAAAAACGGAATGAACCCCGCATTTTTTTTCGCTTGTGGCTCCCGCACTCAAAGGCTTTGATAAGCGTCTATTTCGTCGCCAGAGCCCTGCCCCATGTCTTCTTTCGATGGTTTGTTCTCACTTGTCGATTCTTTGCTCGGTCAACCGGCATCCGGTTGGCTGCGCAAGCATGTCGAGGTGCCCGAAGGCCTGCTGCGCTTCAGTTGGCATGAGCAGGCGCTGCACCGGGCCTGGCTTGCCGAAGCGCTGAACCTGTGCCTGCTGCACAAGCTGGTAGAGGCCGTGCCGGATGGCCGACGCTATGTGGAAGAACAGGCCCGGCAAGGTCGCAAAGTGGTGTTCGACCACGGCGCCATTCGCACGGTGGACTGGCCCGAAAACGGAGAGTTACCTCGTGGTCGTCAGGCATTTTCGCGTTTGCTGGAGCCGCTAGGCTTTACTGACGTGCGAACTTATCCACTGACCAAACTGAACATGACCGGCTGGGGCTACAGACAAATGGACCTGCCCGAGGACATCGCCCAGTTCTTTGTCTCGGAACTGCACCCCGGCCGTTTTAGCGAGGCGTTTCAACAGGCCGTTACACGGGTGGTCGGCGCAAGCCTCGATCCGCTGCAAGCCGAACACCAAAGCATCCTCAAACGCCTTAGCCTCACCCGCCATTGCAGCCTGAGTGAAGCGCACACGTTATTGCCGGCGCTGTATGAGGCATTCGGTCGCCAACATGGGGTGGTGCATGAAGGGGATTACCAGTGCCTGCTCAATGAAAGTGCCGAAATGGCCTGGATTGCCACTGAGGGCAACAGTTTCAACCACCTGACCGACCGGGTTGTGGATCTGCAAGCCTGCGTCGCGCAACAACGCGACCTGCAACGCCCCATGAAAGACAGCATTGAAGTGTCGGCCTCGGGGCGAGTGATGCAAACCGCGTATCGCGCCTGTACGGTCAGTCGCGGCCTGGTCGATGCAACAGGGGTTTACCGCGAGCACGCAGTGCCTGGCTCGTTTGTGGAGTTTATCCAGCGCGAAGTCGACCCTGACACTGGCCGGATCGACCTGAACTTCGACAGCAGCAACGCCCAGGGCATTTTCAAGATGACCGACTCAAAGGCCTGAATGCAAACAGCCCTGACGGCGCATGGCACGTCAGGGCTGTTAGTGGGCTCGCGGAGTCTTATTTAAGAACCACAGCGCCTTTCATCATCGAGTTGTGGCCCGGGAAGGTGCAGAAGAATTCATATTCTTCGCCTGCCTTGAGCTTGGCCACGTCGAAGGTCACAGAGTCTTTCTCGCCGGCGCCGATCACTTTGGTGTGGGCGATTACGCGCTCGTCACCGTCCTTGAGGTAGTTTTTATCCAGACCGGCAGCAATACCGTCGGTGGAAACTGCCTGCATGTCTGCCTTTTTGCTCAAGACCCAGTTATGGCCCATGACGTTTTTCGGCAAGTTGCCGGAGTGCGTCAGGTTAACGGTGAACGTCTTGCAGGACTTGTCGATGACGATCTCTTTCGTGTTGTAAGACATTTGGTCAGTCGAATCGACAGTCACAGCGCACTCAGCCGCCAGCAAATGGCCGCTGGCCAGCGTCAAAAGGGATACCGCAACAACTTTGGCAAACATGGTCTATCTCCAAGGCAGGGTATGAAAAACTAAAATCTGTATACAGATTGCCTGAAAATTGTCTCGATTCATATGATCTGCGTCATGGTCTATCGCCGCGATCGAGAGAATCCATCCCAAAATGGACTTCAGGCCTATAACCTTAGGTCATCATTTTGAATATTGGGGAATAAGTAATGGGACTTCCTGCATTGATAACCAGCTTGCTCGCCACGTACGCCTGTGGCGCTTGCGGCCATGACCGCCTCTGCTCCGAGATTTAATCCACAACAGGCTTTTGGGTGGGTGTAGAGTCGTATTTTTAGCGCAAAGTACAACCTTGCAAAAACCCAGCTAACGGCTAAGCACTAATACAGGGCAGAATACGCGCCGCTTAACCTCACCTTCGACCCCAAGAGGATCGCCCATGGCCAAACCAAACTATAACTTCGCTAAGCGTCAAAGAGACTTGGCTAAAGAGCAGAAGAAAGAGGAAAAGGCTGCACGCAAGAAAGCGGCGGCTGAAGGCGGCATCGTAGACACCGAGCTGGACCAGGACGTCGACACCGAAAATGAAGGCGCCGCAGAAGATACCGGCGCTACAGAAGATAAAGCTCCAACCGCTTGAGCCCTACCTAGGCCCGGTTATCCACAACCCGGCCCACAGGATCTGTGATCAGGATCAGCAGCCCGGCTGTTGATCCTCGCAGTTAGCCTGCTGCCCTCTCAGACGCTTCAAACCTCATCCCCTTACTCTGCGACAGCGAACAGCCTACAAACCCGTGGCAGGCTTCTCAGCGCGCAGAAAGCACAACGCCAGCCCGAAGGCTGGCGTTGGCACTTTGTGGGAGCGGGCTTGCTCGCGATGCAGCCAACTCGGTCTGTCTGTCAGAGAGAGGTGGTGCAATCGCGAGCAAGCCCGCTCCCACAAGGGGTTACGTTAATGCCGTCAGATACTTAGCGCGGCACTACGGGCTTGCGGGTCGGCTTTTGGCTTTTTCCGCCCTTGGCTGCTTCGTGACGCTCTTTGGCAGCCTGTTTGTTACGGGCGAATGCGGCGGCCTTGGCCTGTTCACGCTTGTCCCACGGGTTGCCGCCATCGCTGGCACGCGGCGGCAGGCCGGTATGCTGGGTCAGGATCTTGGTGGTCTTTTCCCCGGCAACCTTGTGGCTGCCAGCGGGCGTCGAGTTTTTGCGGCGCGCACTCTGGTAGCTGTCAGTCGCAGGCTGGTGCAACGGGATCAGTTGATCCTTGCCCGAACCGATCAGGTCGGCGCGCCCCATACGGGTCAACGCTTCACGCAACATCGGCCAGCCTTTCGGGTCGTGGTAACGCAAGAACGCCTTGTGCAGACGGCGCTGCTCTTCGCTCTTGACGATGGTCACCGAGTCGCTCTTGTACGTGACCTTGCGCAACGGGTTCTTGCCCGAGTGATACATCGCGGTGGCAGTGGCCATCGGCGACGGGTAGAACGCCTGGACCTGGTCGGCACGGAAACCGTTGGTCTTGAGCCAGATGGCCAGGTTCATCATGTCTTCGTCTTTGGTGCCCGGGTGGGCAGCAATGAAGTACGGAATCAGGTACTGCTCTTTACCGGCTTCCTTGGTGTACTTCTCGAACATGCGCTTGAACTTGTCATAGCTGCCAATGCCCGGCTTCATCATCTGGTTGAGCGGACCTTCCTCGGTGTGTTCCGGGGCGATCTTCAGATAACCACCCACGTGGTGGGTGACCAGTTCTTTGACGTATTCCGGCGATTCGACCGCCAGGTCGTAGCGCAGGCCCGATGCGATCAGGATCTTCTTCACGCCCGGCAAGGCACGGGCACTGCGATACAGCTGGATCAGCGACGAGTGGTCAGTGTTCAGGTTCGGGCAGATGCCCGGGAACACGCAAGACGGCTTGCGGCACGCGGATTCGATTTCCGGCGTTTTGCAGGCGATGCGGTACATGTTCGCCGTCGGGCCGCCGAGGTCGGAAATAACACCGGTAAAGCCAGGCACCTTGTCGCGGATCTCTTCGATCTCACGAATGATCGACTCTTCGGAGCGGTTCTGGATGATCCGGCCTTCGTGCTCGGTAATCGAGCAGAAGGTACAGCCGCCGAAGCAGCCACGCATGATGTTGACCGAGAAACGAATCATGTCGTAGGCAGGGATTTTTTCCTTGCCGTACGCAGGGTGCGGAATACGTGCGTAAGGCATGCCAAACACGTAGTCCATTTCTTCGGTAGTCATCGGGATCGGTGGCGGGTTGAACCACACGTCCACTTCGCCGTGCTTTTGTACCAGCGCACGGGCGTTACCCGGGTTGGTTTCAAGGTGCAAGACGCGGTTGGCGTGAGCATAAAGCACCGCATCGCCACGCACTTTCTCGACCGATGGCAAGCGGATGACCGTCTTGTCGCGGGTCATGCGCGGGCTGGCCAGGATCTGTACGACCTTGGCTTCGTTCGGGTCTTCAACCGGACCTTTTTCCTGCTCGATCGCGCAGGCCTGGGTGTCCTGGGTATTGACGTACGGGTTGATGATCTTGTCGACCTTGCCCGGACGATCGATACGCGTTGAATCGACTTCATACCAGTCTTTAGGCGTATCGCGGCGAATGAACGCGGTGCCGCGCACATCGGTAATGTCTTCAATCTTGTGGCCATAGGACAGACGCTGGGCCACTTCAACAATGGCGCGCTCGGCGTTGCCGTACAGCAGGATGTCGGCGCAGGCGTCGATCAGGATCGAGTTGCGGACACGGTCCTGCCAGTAGTCGTAGTGCGCGATACGGCGCAGGGAAGCCTCGATGCCGCCGAGGACGATCGGCACATTCTTGTAGGCTTCTTTACAACGCTGGCTGTACACCAGGCTGGCGCGATCCGGACGTTTGCCAGCCATGCCACCAGGGGTGTAGGCGTCATCGGAACGGATCTTTTTGTCAGCGGTGTAACGGTTGATCATCGAGTCCATGTTGCCGGCCGCGACGCCGAAGAACAGGTTGGGCTCGCCCAGCTTCATGAAATCGTCTTTGGACTGCCAGTTCGGCTGGGCAATGATGCCCACGCGAAAGCCCTGGGACTCCAGCAGGCGACCAATGATGGCCATGCCGAACGAGGGATGATCGACATAGGCATCACCGGTCACGATGATGATGTCGCATGAATCCCAGCCAAGCTGATCCATCTCCTCCCTGCTCATTGGCAGGAATGGTGCTGGGCCGAAACATTCGGCCCAGTACTTCGGATAGTCAAATAGAGGCTTGGCTGCTTGCATGTCGATGACCGGTGTTGAGTACAGAAAATGGGGGCGCGGCATTTACTAAGAAATTCGCGGGCGCGGAATATAGCACAAAAAGTGATCAATTCCGACGGCGATGGTCGGAATTGATCACTCACCTGTGGGAGCGGGGTTGCTCGCGATGGAATCGCTGCGGCTGGACAGAGATACCGAGCCGCTTGAATCGCGGGCAAGCCCGCCCCCACAGAGAAGCGCCGGGCGCTTAATCGTCGTCGAAGTTGTAACTGCCCGGCGCCAGGTTTTCGAAGCGCGTGTACTTACCGATAAACGCCAGGCGCGTCGTCCCGATAGGGCCGTTACGCTGCTTGCCGATGATGATCTCGGCAATGCCCTTGTGCTCGGTTTCGGGGTGGTACACCTCGTCCCGGTACACGAACATGATGACGTCGGCATCCTGCTCGATGGCTCCGGATTCACGCAAGTCGGAGTTGATCGGGCGCTTGTTGGGCCGTTGCTCAAGGGAACGGTTGAGCTGCGACAACGCCACTACCGGGCAGTTGAATTCCTTGGCCAGCGCCTTGAGGGATCGCGAGATCTCGGAAATCTCGTTGGTACGGTTGTCACCGCCCGAACCCGGGATTTGCATCAATTGCAGGTAGTCGATCATGATCAGGCCGATATCGCCGTGCTCACGTACCAGTCGTCGGGTACGGGCGCGCATTTCCGATGGGCTGATGCCCGCCGTGTCGTCGATAAACAGCTTGCGGTCATTGAGCAGATTGACCGCCGAAGTCAGGCGCGGCCAATCGTCGTCTTCGAGGCGACCGGCCCGGACCTTGGTCTGGTCGATACGCCCAAGGGACGACAGCATACGCATGATCAGCGATTCGCCTGGCATCTCGAGGGAGTAAACCAGTACCGCTTTTTCGCTGCGTAGCACTGCGTTTTCAACGAGGTTCATCGCAAAGGTGGTTTTACCCATCGATGGACGACCCGCGACGATGATCAAGTCGGCAGGCTGCAGGCCGCTGGTCATGCCGTCCAGGTCGGTGTAGCCGGTGGACAGGCCGGTGATGGCGTTGTCGGTATTGAACAGCGTGTCGATACGGTCGATGGCTTTGGTCAACAGATCGTTGACGCTGACCGGGCCGCCGGTTTTTGGCCGGGCCTCGGCAATCGCAAAGATCTGGCGCTCGGCCTCGTCGAGAATTTCGGCAGCATTACGGCCTTCGGGGTTGAAGGCACTGTCGGCGATCTCGGTGCTGATGCCGATCAACTGGCGCAAGGTGGCGCGCTCGCGAACGATCTGCGCATAGGCCTTGATGTTGGCGACCGACGGCGTGTTTTTTGCCAGCTCTCCGAGATAACCAAGACCGCCGACTTGCGAGGTCTGACCTTCCTTGTCCAATTGCTCGGCAAGGGTCACGACGTCGATCGGGGAGTTCTGGTCCGCCAGCTTGGCGATGGCACGGAAGATCAGGCGGTGGTCATGCCGATAGAAATCACCGTCCGAGACCTGATCCAGCACGCGTTCCCAGGCGTTGTTATCCAGCATCAAACCACCGAGCACAGCCTGTTCGGCCTCGATGGAATGCGGAGGCACCTTCAGGGCTGCGGTTTGTAGATCGTATTGCTCAGGAGCGGAGATATCGTTCATGGCCACTTGGAATAAGTATGAAAATCAGAAACTGCAGAAAGACAAAGGGCACGACCTGTAAACAGGATCGTGCCCGATGTTAACCGTCCGGCACACAAGGTGCCAGTCAGTTAAGACTGCTTAAGCAGCTACCACAACAACGCGTACGGTTGCTTCAACTTCGGCGTGCAGGTGCACAGCCACGTCGAATTCGCCAACGTTGCGGATAGTGCCGTTCGGCAGACGAACTTCGCTTTTAGCAACTTCAACGCCGGAGGCGGTCAGTGCATCAGCGATGTCGTGAGTGCCGATCGAACCGAACAGCTTGCCTTCGTCGCCAGCAGTGGCAGTGATAGTCACTTCCAGCTCAGCCAGTTGGGCAGCGCGTGTTTCAGCCGAAGCTTTCTTGTCTGCAGCAGCTTGTTCCAGCTCAGCACGACGCTCTTCAAACGCAGCCAGGTTGGCAGCGGTTGCAGCGGTAGCTTTGCCGTACGGCAGCAGATAGTTACGACCGTAACCGGCCTTAACATTTACTTTGTCGCCCAGGTTGCCCAGGTTCGCGACTTTTTCCAGAAGGATCAGTTGCATGTGAAAATCCTCTTAACTTTTAACCTTCACCGTCCGCAGAGTCTTTATCGGCACTTTTCGGTGCCAGACGTCCGCGAAAATCAATCAGGCTGTCGACAATGGCCAAAACCACGAGCAACGGATAGATCAGCTGCATAAACAGCAACAGCGTGACGTACAACCCCACCAGCCAGAACCTGGCCAGTCGCTTTTGCGCCACCAGCCCATGAATCAGGGCTAGCCCGGCGAAGAACAGCGCTACGCTGCACAACGGCGTAAGCATGGCCATTTCAGGACCGAAGTTCGGTCCTACAAGCATGCACGCCAGCAATACGAGCGCTGGTCCCAGCGGTAGGCGGATGCTGCGAAATTCGCTGGCAAAACCGCCCGGGTTGTACAACAACGCCTGCCAATAACGCCCAAGCATCAGGCTAAGCACGCTGACGACCTGCATCAAAGCTGCAATCAATCCGGTGAGGACGGGTGCAATCAGTGCTCCAAGGCGCGCTCGCTCTACGTCAGATAACTTGTCGTAGAGACCATTGAGGACCTGCGGCAGAAGTTTTTCCAACTCCTGCGCCATCGCACCAATGGGTTCGCGGAAAACCGTACCCAGGATCACGCCATACACCACACCCAACGCTACGCTGACCAGCAGCACGCGGTTCCAGGACTGTTCGGCGCGCAACATCAACGCCAACCCCAGAGTTCCAAGCAGCACCATAAGGGTGCGAGGCTCTCCGAGAAACCACCAGACCAAGGCCGGCAGTAAAGCCCATGAGAGGATGCTCAAGGCATCTCTCGGACCGCGCCGCAGGAGCACAAGGCTACCTGCAGCAGCACTCAACCAGAACAAGAACGGCAATGCCGCACATCCGGCCACGATTAACGTGGCCTGCACACGGCCTCGCATGATGAACTCAGCTAAGGCGCGCATGCTTTCAATCCTTTACTACTTGTCGACTGCCCGGTCTCAGCGGCCGTGGCTGTCGGTGTAGGCCAGCAGGGCCAGGAAGCGGGCGCGCTTGATAGCGGTGGCCAGCTGACGCTGATAACGAGCTTTAGTACCGGTGATGCGGCTTGGAACAATTTTGCCGGTCTCGGATACGTAAGCTTTCAGAGTGTTGAGATCCTTGTAATCGATCTCTTTCACTTCTTCTGCTGTGAAGCGGCAGAATTTACGACGACGGAAGAAACGTGCCATGTAATTGGCTCCTCAAAAGGTCCGTGGATTACTCGTCAGCGTTATCGCTGGCGTCGCTGTTATCGCTGTCATCGCCATCGGCGCTGTCAGAATGCTCAGGACGGTCACGACGCTCACGGCGCTCACTGCGGTTTTCTTCAGCCTTGAGCATCTCGGACTGGCCAGTTACGGCTTCGTCGCGACGGATGACCAGGTTACGGATCACAGCATCGTTGTAACGGAAGTTGTCTTCCAGCTCAGCCAGGGCTTTGCCAGTGCACTCAACGTTCAGCATCACGTAGTGAGCCTTGTGAACATTGTTGATTGCGTAGGCCAGTTGACGACGGCCCCAATCTTCCAGACGGTGGATTTTGCCGCCGTCTTCTTCGATCAGCTTGGTGTAACGCTCTACCATGCCGCCGACTTGTTCGCTTTGATCCGGGTGGACCAAAAAGATGATTTCGTAATGACGCATGAATGCTCCTTACGGGTTGTAGCCTGCCGCTAACTAAAAAGCGGTCAGACAAGGAGTGAATGACACTTGTGTGTCTTGCCTAGAGAGGCACATATGCGCCCGCCATGACGGCAAGGGGCGCAATTGTAGAGAAGGGACAACAGGGGCGCAAGGCAATTGGTGATTATTTGAACAATATTGCATTGCAAACACCTCAAACAACGATGGGAGCGGACTGGGTCGCGATGGCATCGACGCGGTCATCCAGACACACCGCGTGATACGCATCGCGAGCAAGCCCGCTCCCACCGTTAAATCCGTCTGCGGTTACTTCTTTTTCGCAGGGGACTTGGCTTTGACGCTGCGCTGACGCAAGGCTTCGAACAGGCAAACGCCTGTCGCTACCGAAACGTTCAGGCTGCTGACACTGCCCGCCATCGGCAGGCGTACCAGGTAATCGCAATGCTCACGCGTCAGACGACGCATGCCTTTGCCTTCGGCACCCATGATCAGGATGGTAGGCCCTGTCAGGTCTTGCTCGTACAGCTCCTGCTCGGCTTCGCCGGCAGTACCGACGATCCACAGACCGCGCTGCTGAAGCTTCTTCAACGTGGCCGCAAGGTTGGTAACTGCAACCAACGGAATCACTTCCGCTGCACCACAGGCTACTTTTCGCACAGTAGGGGTCAACGTTGCAGACTTGTCCTTAGGCACGATAACCGCCAAGGCGCCGGCGGCATCAGCCGTACGCAGGCAAGCACCCAGGTTGTGCGGATCGGTCACACCGTCCAGCACCAGAATCAGCGGAGCACCTTCGGTGCGATCCAGCAATTCGTTGAGCATGGCCTCGCCCCACACCTGGCTCGGGCTCACATCAGCCACAACACCCTGGTGTACGCCCTCAACCCAAACGTCCATCTCGCGACGTTCGGCATTACCTACCGGCACCCGGCTTTCATCAGCCAGCGCGATCAGGGTCTGAACGCGCGGATCGCTACGACCCTCGGCCAACCACACTTGCTTTACGCGCTTGGGATGATGACGAAGCAACGCTTCTACGGCGTGGATGCCGTAGATTTTTTCCAACTGACTCATGACTTGGCCTTAGGTTTGCGCGACCCACCGCTTTTGGCAGCAGGAGCGGCGCCCGATTTTGGCGGGCCTTTACGATGTTTACTCGGTTTTGAAGGCTTGCCTGCATCTTTAGCAGGTGCTGCCCTACCCGACTTTCCCGGCTCCGATGTCCGACCGCCGCTTTTAGCTTCGGCCAACAGCGCCTGTTTCAATTCGCGACTCTTGCGCAGCTCGGCGTTTTTTGCGGCGGCATCACCAGGGCGATAGGCGTCGTCGGTCGTCTTTTTCACGGCCTTGGCTGGCGCGCTGCGTCGTGCTGCAGGTGCTGGCTCGACTGGCTTTTCAGTGGCCTTGGTGCCCGACTTGCCGGCATTTTTGGCCTTGGGCGCATCAGTGGTGCGATTTTTACGACCAATCGGTGCACTGAGGGTTTTTTCCGCCATTTCGAAGTCGATCTTGCGTTCGTCGAGATCGACGCGCATCACCCGCACTTCAACGGTGTCGCCCAAGCGGAAACTACGACCGGTGCGTTCGCCCGCCAGGCGGTGATGCACAGGGTCGAAGTGATAGTAGTCACCCGGCAAGGCGGTTACATGAACCAGACCTTCGACATAGATATCGGTCAGTTCCACAAACAGACCAAAACCGGTCACCGCCGTCACCACACCCGGGAACGACTCGCCGACGCGATCCTTCATGAACTCGCATTTGAGCCAGTTGGTCACGTCACGCGTAGCTTCGTCAGCACGGCGCTCGCTCATCGAGCACTGCTCGCCGAGCTGCTCCAGAATCGCTTCGTCGTACGGATAGATACGCGCTTTCGGAATGGTCATCGCGCCAGCACGGCGAACGTGCGGGGTGTCCATTTTGGAATGGATCACGCTGCGAATTGCACGGTGCGTCAACAGATCCGGGTAGCGACGAATCGGCGAAGTGAAGTGGGTATAGGCTTCATAGTTCAGGCCGAAGTGGCCCTGGTTATCAGCGCTGTACACCGCCTGACTCAACGAACGCAGCATCACGGTCTGGATCAGGTGGAAATCCGGGCGATCCTTGATGGTTTCAAGCAGCGCCTGGTAGTCCTTCGGCGACGGACCATCCTTGCCTTTGTGCAGGCTCAGGCCCAGCTCACCCAGAAAGGCGCGCAGTTTTTCCAGACGCTCCGGTGGCGGACCATCGTGAACGCGATACAACGCAGGAATTTCGTGCTTCTTGAGGAATTCAGCGGTGGCCACGTTGGCTGCCAGCATGCACTCTTCAATCAGCTTGTGCGCGTCGTTACGGGTGGTTGGGCGAATTTCAGCGATTTTGCGCTCGGTACCGAAGATGATCCGGGTTTCCTGCGTTTCAAAATCAATCGCGCCACGGGTATGACGAGCGGCCAGCAGCACTTTGTACAGCGAGTAAAGCTGCTTGAGGTGCGGCACGACATCAGCGTATTCGCTGCGCAGTTGCTTGGCCTCAGTGGTTTTTGGCTGTTCCAGGATGGTGCTGACCTTGTTGTAGGTCAGACGTGCCTGGGAGTGAATCACCGCTTCATAGAACTGATAATCAGTCATTTCGCCGGTTTTGGAGATGGTCATCTCGCAAACCATGGCCAAACGGTCGACTTTCGGGTTCAGGGAGCACAGACCATTGGACAGCTGCTCAGGCAGCATCGGGATCACGCGCTCAGGGAAGTACACCGAGTTACCGCGAACCTGCGCTTCGGCATCCAGAGCGGAACCGATTTTCACATAGCTGGAAACGTCGGCAATCGCCACGTACAACTTCCAGCCACCGGAGAACAGGCGCAGCTTGCCAGGCTTGGCTTCACAGAAAACCGCATCATCGAAGTCGCGGGCATCTTCGCCGTCAATGGTGACAAACGGCAGATGACGCAGATCGATGCGCTTCTCTTTGTCTTTTTCTTCGACTTCCGGCTTCAACCGGGCCGCTTCCTTAAGGACAGCTTCCGGCCAGACGTGGGGAATGTCGTACGTGCGCAGGGCAATATCGATTTCCATGCCTGGGGCCATGTAGTTTCCTACGACCTCAAGCACATCACCTTGCGGCTGGAAGCGCGGCGTCGGCCAGTGAGTGATCTTCACTTCGACGAACTGGCCAATTTTTGCGCCAGCGTTGCGACCCGGCGTAACCAGCACTTCCTGCTGGATCTTCGGGTTATCGGCCACTACGAAGCCAATGCCGCCTTCTTCGAAGTAGCGACCCACGATGGTTTCGTGAGCACGCGAGACCACTTCCACGATCACGCCTTCACGACGACCACGGCGGTCCAGCCCCGAAACACGGGCCAGCGCACGGTCGCCATCGAACACCAGACGCATTTGCGACGGGCTCATGAACAGATCGTCACTGCCATCATCCGGGATCAGGAAGCCGAAGCCATCGCGGTGACCACTGATGCGGCCGAGAATCAGGTCGAGCTTGTCCACCGGCGCATAAGTGCCACGGCGCGTGTAAATCAGTTGGGCATCACGTTCCATCGCTCGCAGGCGACGGCGCAAGGCCTCGATTTGGTCTTCTGTAGTCAGACCGAACTCTTCCACCAACTGTTCGCGAGCAGCAGGCGAGCCACGCTCGGCCAGATGCTGAAGGATCAGTTCGCGGCTAGGGATAGGGTTTTCGTATTTTTCCGCTTCACGTGCGGCCTCGGGATCGAGGGTCTGCCAATCGGCCATTAGATAGTTTTCACCTTGTCTATATGCGGGTTAGTTTGGCATACGCGTATTGAAACGGGAAATTTCAGGGCCACACTGGGCCTTAATAGTCCTTAATGACGCGCTTTGACGCTACCAGCCAACCGTTCGCGAAAAATTTTCAATATTTTTAATCACAACGCTTTACAGGTCAAAGGGTCATCCGTATAGTGCGCGCCATCGACAACGGCAACGTTGAAGATGTTGCCCAGATGGTGAAATTGGTAGACACGCCAGCTTCAGGTGCTGGTGATCGCAAGGTCGTGGAAGTTCGAGTCTTCTTCTGGGCACCAATTCAGAGAGTCAGAGTAGTACAACTCTGGCCCTCACACAAAAACCCGCGAAAGCGGGTTTTTGCATTTCAGATATTCATAAGCCCCTGATTTAATAAAATTAAAACAGGGGTTTACAGATTCAAAAGCTCTCCGTATAGTGCGCCACATCAACAGCGGCAACGTTGCTGATACTGCCCAGATGGTGAAATTGGTAGACACGCCAGCTTCAGGTGCTGGTGACCGCAAGGTCGTGGAAGTTCGAGTCTTCTTCTGGGCACCAATTCAGGTTTACAGATTCACGCTGTATAACCACTCTAAAAGCCCGCGAAAGCGGGCTTTTTAGTTTCCGCAATTGCTTACCCTCCCCCAAGATTTCTTTATCAGCGATCCCAAAGTCGCATTTGATAATCCATCTCATCCGCATTAATATCCGGCCACCTTCAGATCGCTAGCGCGCCCACCCGGATTCTCGTGCCCGACAACAACGACAGGCTCCAGCTTTACCTCACGCATCGCCTTGCCCTGGTCGATTACGCCGCACCTATCGTGGGCTGTCGGGCCAAGGCAGAAGACGTGGTTCAAGAAGCCTGGCTTCGTTTCAGCCAAGGTGCGGACAACCTGATCCCGCTGACGCAGCCGGTCGGCTACCTTTATCGCATCGTGCGCAACCTGGCCTTCGACCTCAATCGCCGGGCAACCTTGGAAAACCGCCACACCACACGCAGTGAATCACTGGACGAACATATTTCCAGCACCCCGTCCCCCGAGCAGCAAGCCCTGCATCTGGACGAACTGCGCAAATTGCAACATGCTCTGTCGCGCCTGCCAGAGCGTACGCGACAGGCCTTTGTACTGCATCGACTGAACGGCCTGACGTTTCAACAAATCGGCACACAACTTGGAATCTCCGTGAGCCTGGCCCACCAATTGGTCCGCGACGCCCTGACCTACTGCGCGGAACAACTGAGTGATGACTGACAATCCGAACCCGATCTGGGAAACCGCACTGGACTGGCTGCTGCTGATCCAGGAGAACCCCCACGACCACGAACTGGCCGAACGCTTGAGTCTTTGGCGAGCCAGCGCCCCCGAACATGACGCGGCGTATCGCAAGGCCCTGAAAGTCTGGCGCTTGAGCGGTGAAGCCTTGAGTTCGCCGATTGCCGTAGCGCCCGCGCCGGTGACTCTACGCCCTCCCACACCCCTGAGCCGACGCAAGCGCGCACTGGTCGGCGCTGCCGTGGCCGCGAGCGCCCTGCTGATGTGGGGCCCCGACTGGCAAGCGATGCAGGCCGACTACCGCAGCCCAATCGCTGAACACCGCACCATCGCGCTGAGTGATGGCAGCCAGATGCTTCTGGACAGCAATACCCTCGCTGACGCGCAGTTCAACCCTGAGCAGCGAGAGATCACGCTGGTGCGCGGACAGGCTTTTTTCTCGGTGACACACGATGCCAACCGCGCCTTCTACGTAAACGCCGGCGACGTGCGGGTTCGCGTGACCGGCACTGCGTTTGCGGTCAATCTGGGCGACAACGGCGTCGATGTCAGCGTCGAGAGCGGCACGGTTGTCGTGCAAACACCGCAATCCTCGACCTCGTCCACACACCTGCTGGGCCAGGGCGATCAACTGCACTTCACTGCAAGCGATCAGCACACCCGCATCGCGCAATTGCCCCCGGAGCAAATCGCCCCGTGGCGGCGCTGGCAGCTGGTGGCTGTTGATCAATCGATCGATGACGTGATCATGCAGTTGCGCCGCTATCAGCCCGGCCTGATTGTGCTGACCGACAAGGCACTGGGCCAACGCCGCATCACCGCCGCCCTGAACTTGCGCAATCCAAAAAGCGCATTGCAGGCCGCAATCGCCCCATTGGGTGGGCGCCTGCAAGACAGCGTGCCGTATACCCTGATCGTCTCGACCAAGCCTTAGTCATCTCAGAACAGCTGCACCTCACTCCGGCAGTCTTTTAAAACTATTTTCATTTATTTCTGGAAATCCTGCGGTACCAAGAGTCTTTACCTACGAACGTCACTGATAAAGATTCGCATTAGTGACTATGGCGTTTCATTTCGTAGGTCACTTCATGCCCTCTTTGCGTTTGCAATGCGTCAGCCTCCTGCGCTGCCGATCGCTGTCCATGGCCCTGCTGCTTGGGTTGCCTGCGCTGGCCATTGGCGCCAGTCCTGTGTCCAACGCGCAAACAAAACAACAGCAGTTGCCGTTGCACTTCCAGATCCCGGCCCAGCCATTGGCCAGCGCCCTGATTGCGTTTTCCCAGCAGTCGGGCTGGCAGGTCAGCGCGGAAAGTGCATTGCTCACCGGCCTGAGCGGTTCATCCGTCGATGGCAGCATGAGCCCCGAGAAAGCCCTGGCCCGCCTGCTACGCGGCAGCGGCCTGCAATGGGAGCTCACCTCCGCCGACAGCGCCTCCATCCTGCCGCCTGCTGAAAACGATGTGCTGCAGATCAAAAGCACGCCAATCACGGCCATAGACTCGGTGTTCCAAGGCGAGCAGGTCATTGACCGGCATATGATCGAAAGCTTGCCTTCAGGCAATGGCGATATCACCAGCCTGCTGCGCACCAACCCCAACGTACAGTTCGATAACAACCAACTGAGCAGTAAGACCCCGGGGGAAATTGCCCCTGCCGATATCAGCATCAACGGCGCTAGGCCCTGGCAAAACCTGTTTATCGTTGACGGCATGAGCATGAACAACGACCTGGATCCCGGTGGCACCAACGATGACTTCGATGAAATGCCGGGCCGCAGTCAGGGGCTGGCACTGGATACCGATCTGCTCCAGGACATCAAGGTCTACGACAGCAACGTACCCGTGGAATTTGGCGGCTTTAACGGCGGCGTGGTCCAGGCCAATACCCGCGACCCCAAGGCCGACTTTCACGGCAAGCTCTCGGTACAGATGTCACGCTCCGAATGGACCCGCTATCACCTGAATGAAGATGACCCGGACCTCGACAATTTCGAGGCCGGCTTTGGCAACAACAGCCAACCCGACTTTAAAAAAATCATCACCCGCGCCACCCTCGAAGGGCACTTGAGCGACAACTTCGGCTTGCTGGGCAGTTTTTCGCGCAAGGACTCGACCATGCCCACCCGCGTGTTTGCCGTGTCCAACCAGACCGATACCGCCAATGCGGCTGAAGTACAGACCCGACGTATCGACAATTACTTTCTCAAGGCTGTCTGGCAGGTCAACGAGGACTGGAAGCTGGACGTGAGCCTGACCCACGCCCCGGAAACCGCCAAGACATTTGGCCCCAGCGCAATCTTCTCCGCTCGTGAAATGGAGGCTGGCGGCGATAGCCTCAGCGCACGGCTGGTGTGGAATGCTGCGCTGGCCCGAGTAGAACAAAACCTGAGCTGGAGCAAACTGAACACCTCCCGCTACTCCGACAGCGACTACATGGTGTTTTGGCGCACCTCCACGACCAAAAACTGGAGCACCTCAGGAGCGGCTACCGAGGGCGGTTTTGGTGATATTGAAGAAACCCAGAGAAGCCTGGCTTACAAGCTCAAGGCCGACTGGAACAGCTTCAGTTGGCTGGGTGTGAACCACGCCTTGCAAACTGGCATGGAACTGTCGCAAAACACCGCCAGTTATGAGCGCAACACGCCATACAACAGCTACACCGTCGCCGCCACAAGCGCTTGCGTGGGCAATGACCCCTACTGTTCGATGGGCACCACCCTCACCGATGGATGGGACGGCCAGTACGCTAAAAAGAAAACACTGAGCCAGGGCAAAACCAGCCTCGACACCCGCACCTGGGCGTTGTACCTGCAAGACGAGATGCGCTACAAACGCCTGACCGTAAGGCCCGGCGTGCGGATCGACGGCGATGACTACATGAACCAGACCACCGTGGCACCGCGCCTGGCGATTGAACTGGACGTCTTCGGCGACAGCTTGACCCGCATCACCGGCGGCGCCAACCGCTACTACGGACGCAACCTGTACACCTACCGCCTGCGTGACGGCGTCGCCGCCATGGGCACCGAATACACCCGTGCCAGCCAGACCTCCGACTGGGTACTGACCAAGCGAGTGGCCAACGACAGCAAATTCAACCAGCTCAAAGTACCTTACGATGACGAACTGACCCTGGGCCTGAGCCATGTGCAATGGAACACCGAGTTCGCCGTCAAATACGTAAAACGCATGGGCCGGGAGCAAGTCAGCCGCGCCTGGGGCTCG
Organism: Pseudomonas sp. RL_5y_Pfl2_69; assembly: GCF_963970465.1. Lineage (NCBI taxonomy): Bacteria > Pseudomonadati > Pseudomonadota > Gammaproteobacteria > Pseudomonadales > Pseudomonadaceae > Pseudomonas > Pseudomonas sp. RL_5y_Pfl2_69. Next base: position 165,409 of record NZ_CAXAOU010000005.1, read on the forward strand.
CAAATCGGCGAGCCCTCCGATGACACGGCCACCCTGGCAGCCAACTACTACACCTACTACAACGGCGGTAAAAGCGACGCCGACATCTACACCCTGACCATCACCCCGCTACAAGCCTTTACCCTGGGCAGCACCCGCACTTCAGGGCAGTTCGCCATGGACTGGAGCAAAATCCACAACACCGGACTGTCCAGCTACACCGCCAATATTGGTGCCACCTACGTCGAAGACCCGACCATCCAGTACGACGGCAAGTTCATGAAGTACTCCGACATGCCAGCGGCCAACTACAACCGTCCGTGGACTGCGCGCCTGACCACCCTCACTGAAATCGAGCCACTGCATCTCACCTGGAGCAATTTCTTGCGTTATCGGGACGGCTATCGCCGCATCGCCGCTACGGGCAAGAAAGTCCAGCACGAGGGAAAGGACGCTTATGTCTGGGCACAGACACCCTTTTCCGGAGCGCTGACCTGGGACACCCGCCTGGCCTGGGAGATGCCCACCGCCAAGGAACAGACGGTGTTCGTCAACCTCGACGTGACCAACCTGCTGGACAAGAAAATCGTCGGCGCCACCGAGACCAGCGGCCTGGCCACCTATGAAGTCGGCCGTCAATTCATGCTCGAAGTGGGGTACACGTTTTGAAAACTGCAGCCCTTTTCGTCGGCCTGACCCTGGGCAGCCTGGCCCTGAATGCAAGCGCCTGCGATGAACAGGCCGCCAACTACAAGGCGTGCATCGCCCAACAGTACCGGCAGCCCGTCGCCCAATGGCCCGCGCCCCAGGTGGATACCGATGTGGACTGGCAGGAAATGGCCGCCTTGCCTGCACACGCTCCCGCACCTCCCGAAAACCCCTTCAGCGAACCCAAGGCCGCACTGGGCAAAAAACTGTTCAACGACCCCACGTTGTCGCGCTCCGGACAGATTGCCTGCGCGTCGTGCCATGAGGCCGATATGGCCTTTGCCGATGGCCGCCGCGTGTCGTTCGGTCATGACCGCCAGAGCGGTCGGCGCAATGCTCCCAGCCTGGTAATGAGCGGCTACAGCACGGCGCTGTTCTGGGACGGGCGAGGCGGCAACCTCGAACAACAGGCCATGCACCCCATCGTCGATCCGGTGGAAATGGCATTCGACATCCCGCAACTGCTGCAACGACTCAATACCGACACCGCCTACCGCGAGCAGTTTGCACAGGTCTTCGGACCCGGGCCGATCACCACGCAGCAAACCGCCCAGGCCCTGGCCACCTTTCAGCGCACACTGGTGAGCGCTACGCGCAATACCCCCTTCGAACAACTGCTACGCGGGCGCCCGCAACGCATGAGCGACGAGCAGCTCTACGGCCTGCACCTGTTTCGCACCAAGGCGCGCTGCATGAACTGTCATTTTGGTCCGGCCCTGAGCGACGAGCAGTTTCATAACGTCGGCCTGAGCTACTACGGGCGTAAATACGAAGACTTGGGGCGCTACGAGGTGACGCGCAAACCTGAGGACGTGGGCGCATTCCGCACCCCGTCGTTGCGACTGCTGATGAAAACCGGGCCGTGGATGCACAACGGTCTGTTCGTGAACATGGAAGGCACCCTGGCGTTCTACAACATGGGCATGCCCCGCCCGCGCCCAAACGCGCAACAGGTCGATGACCCGCTGTTTCCGCGCACAAGCGACCGGCTCAAGGCGCTGAACATGGATAAGGACGAACTGCGAGCCTTGCGCAGCTTTCTGGACACGCTGTAGACAGCACCCTGCTTTGTGGGAGCAGGTTTGTTCGCGATGCAGACGACGCGACCTACCCGTAAAACTGGCAGCGAACCCATCGCGAGCAAGCCCGCTCCCACAAAAGCAGAACGGGTCGCCAGCATCACATTTCGTCGCGCTGGCACAATTGGACGCTGGGTCAAGCGCACTTGAGAAACGATATCGTTTATTATTGTTACAAGTTTTGTAGTACCCAAGCGAGGAACCCAGCGAATGATGCTCCGAAATACCCGGCTTGCGACATCCCTACTGCGCGGTCTGACTCTCTCCATTCTTGGTCTTGCACTGACCTCTCCCGCCCACGCTGGCGAACCTGTGTCGCTGACGCTGTACAACGGCCAGCACAAGGAAGTCGGCGACAACCTCGCCAAGGCCTTCGAGGCCAAGACCGGTATCCACGTCAACGTGCGCAAGGGCAGCAGCAACCAGCTGGCCAGCCAGATCATGGAAGAAGGCGACCGCTCGCCTGCGGACGTGTTCTACGCAGAAGAATCGCCGCCGCTGAACAACCTGGGTGAGCAAGGCTTTCTGGCCAAGGCCGATGACAGCACGCTGCAAGCACTGCCCAAGGAATATGTAGCGGCCAACGGCACCTGGATCGGCGTCACTGCGCGTACCCGCGTCGTCGCGTTCAACCCGAAGAAGATCAGTGAAGACCAGTTGCCCAAGTCGGTACTGGATTTCGCCGATCCGCAATGGCAAGGCAAGATCGGCTTTGTCCCCACCAGCGGCGCTTTCCAGGAACAGGCCGTTGCAATCATCAAACTGCACGGACGCGAAGCCGCCGAAGAATGGCTGACCGGCCTGCGCGCTTTCGGCAAGACCTACACCAACAACATGGTGGCGCTCAAAGCAGTAGAGAATGGTGAAGTGGCCGCGGTTCTGGTCAACAACTACTACTGGTTTGCCTTGCAGCGCGAGAAGGGCCAACTGGACTCCAAGCTTTATTACTTCACCGATGGCGATGCGGGCGGTTTGGTGACCGTGTCCAGCGCTGGCGTGCTGAAGGCCAGCAAACACCCCAAGGAAGCCCAGCAATTGCTGGCTTACATGGCCAGTGAAGAAGGCCAGCGCGTCATCACCAACACCACCGCTGAATACCCGATGCGCAAAGGCATGGTGTCCGAGCGCGGCCTTAAGCCATTTGAAGAGCTGCAACCGCCAAAAGTGACCCCGGCCGACCTGGGCAACGCGGAAGAAGCGCTGGACCTCGAACGTGATGTAGGCCTGCTCTGATGCTGTCTGGCGCCCAACCTGCACGCTTTACGCCCACCCGCAAAAAGCCTTCGATCTGGCTGTTGTTGCCCGTCCTGCTACTGGTGGGCCTGAGCCTGTTGCCGCTGCTGTATGTCGGCACCAAGGCCTGGCAAGCCGGATGGTCTGAAGCACTGCACCTGTTGTGGCGACCCTACGTTTTTGGCCTGATGCGCAACACCCTGATGTTGATGGTCGGCGTCACCGTGACGTGCGCGCTGATCGGCCTGTCCCTGGCCTGGCTGCTTGAACGCAGCAACCTGCCAGGACGGCGCTTGTGGGGTGTGATCCTGTGCCTGCCGTTTGCGGTGCCGGCGTTCGTCAGCAGCTTTACCTGGGTCTCCCTGAGCGCCAGCTTTGAAGGCCTGGGCGGAGCGATCCTGGTGATGAGCCTGTCCAAGTACCCGCTGATTTTCCTGCCGGTCGCGGCCACCCTGCGCAACCTTGACCCGGCCCTGGAAGAGTCGGCCCGTACCTTGGGACAGAACCGCTGGGGGGTGTTTTTCAACATCACCCTGCCACTGCTCTGGCCCTCGCTGCTGGCCGGTTCATTGTTGATTGCCCTGCATATGCTGGTGGAGTTCGGCGCACTGTCGATCATTGGGCTGCAAACTTTCACGACGGCGATTTATCAGCAGTTCGAGCTGGAGTTCAGCAACGCCAATGCGGCGATGCTGTCTGCGGTGCTGCTGGTGATGTGCCTGAGCCTGCTATGGCTGGAGTTGAAAGTGCGCGGCAAGGGTCGCCATATTCGCATCGGCCAGGGTGCGGCACGCCACGCCGAACAAGTACGCCTGGGCAAGTGGTCGGTGCCGGGGCAACTGTATTGCCTGGCGCTGGCAGTGGTTGGCAGCGGCATCCCGCTGGGCATGCTGGTGTACTGGCTGGTCAAGGGCAGCTCGGCCGCTTTTCCGATGGCCGAGATTGGCGAGGCATTGCTCTCGTCGCTGTCACTGGCTTTGGGCGGCGCGGCGCTGTGCCTGGTCCTGGCCGTGCCGGTTGGATTACTGGTGGTGCGCTACAAAGGCCCGCTGGCGATCTGGGCGGAACGTTTGCCGTACCTGCTGCACGCCCTGCCGGGGCTGGTCATTGCTCTGGCGCTGGTGTACTTCGCCCTGCACTTCGTGCCGGCGCTGTACCAGACTTCAGCGTTGCTGCTGATTGCCTATGCCCTGCTGTTTTTGCCGTTGGCGCAGGCACCGATCCGCACAGCCCTGAACAAGGCAGCACCGCAACTGGAAGAAGCGGCCCGCACGTTGGGTGCCACATCGTTTTCGGCATTTTGCCGGGTAACGCTGCCGATCATCTTCCCGGCCCTGGGGGCAGCGTTTGCCCTGGTGTTTCTGGATGCCATGAAGGAACTGACCGCCACCTTGCTGCTGAGCCCCACCGGGCTTAACACCTTGGCGACGCAGGTTTGGTCCCACACCTCGAATATAGAATTTGCAGCGGCGGCGCCTTATGCGGCGTTGTTGATTCTAGTGTCGGGGCTACCGGTGTACTTGCTCACTACGAGAATGTATTTGAGCCGCTAAACGCCAAGAGGCTCGTAGCAGTTGCCGAGCCTGCGAGGCTACGTCCGATTGCGAAGCGATCGTAAAACCTGAGCACACGGTTTAACAGTTACACCGAGCACTCTGACTTTACGACGGCTGCGCCGCCGAACGCAGCCGTCGTCCCTCGGCAGCTGCTACGGGATCATGTTGCTTCTTTACGCCCTGAACTGCCCCAGGCTCGCCTTGAGCTGCGCCGCCAACCCGTCCAGCACCTTGCCGCTGGCCGTGGTCTGGGTCACGGCCTCGGCCGCACGCTCGGCCTGGGCGTGGATCACCTCAACCCGCCCGCGCACCGCATACGCACCTTGTGCCTGATGCTCTGCCGCCTTGGTGGCCTCGCCAATGGCCGTGTGCACCTGTTCGACCGAGGTCTGTACGGTTTGCTGCAACTGAACGCTGCCACGCAGCACAGCCAACCCCTCATTGGCCTGACGCCCTGCCAGACCAATCGCCGCAACAGCCTCTTTCGCGCCCTGCTGCAATGCCACGATATGGGCCTGTATATCCCCTGTGGAGCTTTGGGTTTTGCTGGCCAGCGCCCGCACCTCATCTGCCACCACCGCAAAACCGCGCCCGGTCTCACCCGCCCGCGCCGCCTCGATGGCCGCGTTAAGTGCCAACAAGTTGGTTTGCTCGGCAATGCCGTGAATCACCGTCAGGACGACTTCGATCTGCTCGCTTTGTTGGGCCAGGCGCTCAATGACCTTGGCGCCCTCGCCTACCTGCCCTGCCAGCGCCTCGATCAGGCCGCCCACCTTGGCCGAGGTGCGAGTGTTTTCATCCGTGGCCTGACGGATATCGACCACCTGCTTGAGCGCGGCCTGCATTGCCTGGCTTTCGGACTGCGCCGCATCCGCCATGGTCGACAGCGCGTGCAGGCTTTGCGCGACTTCATCACGCTGTAGTTTCGCGGCAGCATCCGCGCCCGCGTTGCGCAGGGTCATCACGCCGATCTCGATGCCGGTGCGCTGCGCCACATCCCCCGCCTCACGCACGATGGGCTGCAGCTTGTCGACAAAGCGATTGACCGCCGCCGCCATATCGCCGATTTCATCCTTGCTGTTCAGGCCCACACGCTTGGTCAAATCACCTTCGCCTGCGGCCAGATCATCCAGGGCCGCAATCAGCAACAGCAACTTGTTGACCACACGCCGCCCCAGCACCACGGCCAGCAACAGCAACACCCCAAGGCCCACAACCGCCAGCCCCATGCCAATGCGCCAGCGCAAAGTGTCAGCCGCCTCGCGCACGGTTTGCGCAGTGTTGGCCTGCATCTGTGCCGCAGCAGCCTGCGCCGACTCCAGCCGTGCCCCCAGTGCCGCCGAACTGTCGCTGGCAGCGCCTTGCAGGCTCTCACCGACCAACTGCTCGCTGTTGACGATCAGGGTCGCAAAACGTTTATCGAGTGCGGCCAGATCCTGTTCAACCGAGGCAGTGGAAACCCCCATCAGTACTTTGCCGATTTCGACCCCATTCGGGTTGATGGACGCTTCGAGGTAATACACCGACGGATCGTGACGGGCCGCATCGAGAACTTTATCCAGCGCCCGCTCCCCCTTGCCCTTGGCCAGGAGGGCCTGGTTGATCGGGATATCGCGATTGAGGTATCGAGTCAGATGTTGACCTGTGGCGTCGTCATACACCACGAACAACACATTGGGATTGCGCTGAGCGCGACGGGCGAAATCGGACAGCGTGGGCACGTCATTGTCCCAGATGGCACGGGGCGCCACGGCGGCCAGCAATTGCGCCATGTCGTTGGCCGAATCCTGCAGGTTCTTCTCCAGCGCTTGCTTGAGTTGCATTTGCTCGTCTTTCAAGCGCGGCTCCAGGCCCGCGGTGAGACGCTGACGGGTACTGGCAGACAGCGCTTCAAGGCTGCTTTTGACTTCACGGCCGGCCTGCTCCAGTTCGGCCGTCAGCTTTTGACTGTCAGCCCCCAGACGGGTGTCCAGATCGGACTCCAGGGCCGTCACCGTGCTGCGCGTCAGTGCGACAGCCACCAGCACTTGCACCAAAAGAGCGATACCCAGGGTAACGAATACAGGCCGAAGCAGACGGCTTTGTAACAGTGAGAGAACGGCAGACACAGAAAACCCTCCACTTAGGTGCCATTATTTTGATAGCACGCTTATTGACGGTTATCACAGCAAGGGTCGTGCCGCACAACAGGCAGAAACAACAAAAGGCCCCGAAGGGCCTTTTGTTTTACATCTACAGCGACTTAAGCGAACGGGTGACGCAAAACGATGGTTTCGTTGCGGTCCGGGCCAGTCGAGATAATGTCGATCGGTGCGCCGATCAGTGCCTCAACGCGCTTGATGTAAGCACGTGCGTTCTCTGGCAGCTCTTCCAGGGTTTTGGCACCCACGGTCGATTCAGTCCAGCCCGGCACTTCTTCGTACACAGGCTGAAGGCCTACGTAGCTGTCAGCATCGGTCGGAGCAATTTCAACACCATTTGCGTCTGTGTAGCCTACGCAGATGTTGATGGTTTCCAGACCGTCGAGTACGTCCAGCTTGGTCAGGCAGATGCCCGAAATGCTGTTCACATCGATAGCGCGACGCAGGATGACGGCGTCGAACCAGCCACAACGACGAGCACGGCCGGTGGTAGCGCCGAACTCGTGACCTTGCTTGGCCAGGTGAGCGCCGACGTCGTCGAACAGCTCAGTCGGGAACGGACCCGAACCTACACGAGTGGTGTAAGCCTTGGTGATGCCCAGGATGTAGTCCAGGAACATCGGGCCAACGCCCGAACCGGTGGCAACGCCGCCAGCAGTGGTGTTGGAGCTGGTCACGTACGGATAGGTACCGTGGTCGATGTCCAGCAGCGAACCCTGGGCGCCTTCGAACATGATGTCTTTGCCAGCACGACGCAGGTCATGCAGCTCGGCAGTCACGTCCAGCATCAGCGGCTTGAGCAGTTCGGCGTATTCCTTGCACTCGGCCAGGGTCTTGTCGAAATCGATGGCTGGCTCTTTGTAGAAACCCACCAGCATGAAGTTGTGGTAGTCCACCAGTTCACGCAGCTTGGCTTCAAAGCGCGGCATGTTCAGCAGATCGCCAACACGCAGGCCACGACGAGCAACCTTGTCTTCGTAAGCCGGGCCAATGCCGCGACCGGTAGTACCGATCTTCAGCTCGCCACGGGCCTTTTCACGCGCCTGGTCCAGCGCAACGTGGAAGGACAGGATCAGCGGGCAGGACGGGCTGATACGCAGGCGCTCGCGCACCGGTACGCCTTTCTCTTCCAGCTTGATGATTTCACGCAGCAGGGCATCGGGAGCAACCACGACACCGTTGCCGATCAGGCATTGCACGCCTTCGCGCAACACGCCCGACGGAATCAGGTGCAATACGGTTTTTTCGCCGTCGATTACCAGCGTGTGGCCAGCGTTGTGGCCACCTTGGTAACGCACTACAGCGGCAGCATGTTCGGTCAGCAGATCAACGATCTTGCCTTTGCCCTCATCACCCCATTGGGTGCCCAGGACTACGACATTCTTACCCATAACACTTGTCCTCATTCGCGCAAACTTGGTGCCGGCAGCCGCCGGCAGGAAAACTCAAGAAACCAGCGGCACTACTTGCCACAGGCCGTTCTGCTGAATCAATTGGCGGTCGCAGTCTGCCTCATGGGCCCCAGCCTGCTGTTGCCCAGGCAACGCCTGAACCACACGCTGACCTTCACTGCGAAGCTGGCAAACCTGCTGCCAGAGTGCCGCGTCTGTGCTGTCAGGCATCCAGATACCGCCAGACGGTAGCTCGACTTCAGCACGCCCCAGGGTCACCAGGGTTTTCAGATCGGTCGAGAAACCGGTAGCCGGACGGGCACGTCCGAAAACAGCACCGATATCGTCATAACGACCGCCCTGGGCGATGGAGTCCCCAACGCCCGGTACAAAGACCGCAAACACCACACCTGTGTGGTAGTGATAACCACGTAACTCACCCAGGTCAAAATACAGCGGCAACTGCGGGAAACGCACGGACAACCCCTCGGCAATCGCCACCAGGTCATCCAGAGCAGCCAGCACGGGGGCCGGAGCCTTTGCCAGACGCTCACGCGCAGCAACCAGCACTTCGCGGCCGCCACACAAACTAACCAATGCCTGAAGCATGCCTGCCAAATCAGCCGGCAAACCTTCGGTCAAGGCCGTTACTTCGTCGATCGCCTTGCGCTGCAGGGCGTCGAACAATTGTTGTTCCACTTCAACCGACAGGTTGGCCGCACGGGCCAGACCACGGTAAATACCAACATGCCCCAGGTCCATGTGCACATCCGGCACATCGGCCAGTTGCAGCATCGCCAGCATCAGGCTGATGACTTCAACGTCGCTGCTAGGGCTCGCATCGCCATACAACTCGGCACCCAACTGGATCGGGCTGCGCGAGGATGACAACGCACGCGGCTGCGCATGGAGCACGCTACCGGCGTAGCACAGACGGCTTGGGCCTTCGCGACGCAGGGTATGCGCATCAATGCGCGCCACTTGCGGCGTGATGTCGGCACGAAAACCCATCTGGCGACCCGTTTGCGGGTCAATAACCTTGAAGGTACGCAAGTCGAGATCCTGGCCAGCCCCTGTCAGCAGGGACTCCAGGTATTCGATATGCGGAGTGACGACGAACTCATAGCCCCAGCTCTGGAACAGATCCAACACCTGACGGCGCGCCACTTCGATGCGGGCTGCCTCAGGTGGAAGTACTTCTTCGATGCCATCTGGCAAGAGCCAGCGGTCTACCGTTGCCATTACGCCATTCCCCTATGATCCGGGCGGCCAGCCAGCAGGCGAGCCTTGAGTAAAGCAGAACGTGGCTGCGTCTTGAACGCGCACAGCAAAAAAGCCCAAGCGACAGGCTTACACAGCACATTCCTCGAAAAATCTGCCGATGCTGTAACAGCCATTCGGTCAATCAAACATGCAGACGCAAAAAAGCCGGGAATTTCCCGGCTGCCGCATCATACACCCGTTTTCTAAAAGGATCACCCCGCGAGGCCATTTGACCGCCCGGCGGAGTGAAAGCAGGGTCTGTGATGAACATGCCAACCCCTCTGAAAACAGTGTGGGAGCGGGCTTGCTTGCGATGGCATCAACTCGATTTATCAGACAGACCGAGTTGTTTGCATCGCGAGCTAGCCCGCTCCCACAGGTTTCAAGCGTTTTTACTACTGTGCAGGCTTGGATTTTTCCAGGTAGCGGAAGAAATCGCTGCTTGGGTCCAGAACCAGTACGTCGCTCTTGTTCGCAAAGCTTTCGCGGTAAGCGCGCAGGCTGCGATAGAACTTGTAGAACTCTTGATCCTGGCCATACGCCTTGGAGTAGATCGCAGCAGCCTGGGCATCACCATCACCGCGTGACTCTTCGGACTGGCGATAAGCCTCAGCCAAGAGTACGCGGGCCTGACGATCGGCGTCAGCACGAATGCCTTCTGCCAGCTCGTTACCCTTGGCGCGGTGCTCACGAGCTTCACGCTCACGCTCACTGCTCATACGCTCGAACACGCTGCGGTTAACTTCCTTCGGCAGGTCGATAGCCTTGACCCGAACATCGAGAACTTCGATACCCAGCTCTTTTTCAGCCATTTTGTTCAGCGATGCAGTCAGTTCTGCCATCAGCGCATCGCGCTCACCGGACACAACTTCGTGCAACGTGCGCTTACCGAACTGGTCACGCAGACCCGATTCGAGACGACGCGACAAGCGCTCGTCAGCAACCTGCTTAAGACCCGAAGTCGCAGCGTAGAAGCGACCCGCATCTTTCACACGCCACTTGGCGAATGCATCAACCATTACTGCTTTCTTTTCCAGCGTCAGAAAACGCTGAGTCGGTGCGTCCAGCGTCATCAAGCGGCCATCAAACTTGCGCACCTGGTTGACGTAAGGAATCTTCACATGCAGACCCGGCGGAACATCGTCCTGCACCACACGGCCAAAGCGCAACATAACGGCACGTTCGGTTTGCGAAACGATGTAGAAGCTGTTCCAGGCAACAATCGCCACGACAACGGCAACAATAAGGGCGATCAGCGATTTATTGCTCATCAGCGACTCTCCCTGGTACGCGGTGGTGTCGGCATTTCCGACTTGGCATGGGATGCCGAGTCGTTATTGCCCGCCGCAGCTGCCGAACCCGTTGCCGGGTTGCTGCCATTACGGCCTTCAATCATTTTGTCCAATGGCAAGTACAGCAAGTTGCTCTGGCCGTTTTTGTTGCCGGTCACGAGTACTTTGCTGGTGTTGCTGAAGACATCCTGCATGGTGTCCAGGTACAGACGATCACGCGTTACATCCGGAGCCTTGCGATACTCGGCAACCAGTTTGGTAAAGCGGTCGGCTTCACCCTTGGCACGAGAAATCACTTCATCACGATAGCCGTTGGCGTTTTCGATGATGCGCTGGGCCTGACCGCGCGCTTCCGGCACCACGCCATTGGCGTAGCTTTCTGCCTGGTTGCGGGCACGCTGCTCGTCTTCACGGGCACGGATCACGTCATCAAAGGCTTCCTGTACTTCACGCGGTGCCGCTGCGTTTTGTACGTTGACCTGAGTGACGGTGATACCGGTCTTGTAGGTATCCAGGAAGCGCTGCAAGCGTTCCTTGATGTCTACAGCCATCTGCTCACGACCTTCGGTCAACACCTGATCCATCGCCGTGGAACCCACGACGTGACGCAAGGCGCTTTCGGTAGCCTGTTGCAAGCTGACTTCCGGTTGATCAACGTTCAACACGAAATCACGCAGGTTGCTGATCTTGTACTGCACGGTCAGCGGTACTTCGACGATGTTCTCGTCTTCAGTCAGCATTTGACCCTGCTTGGTGTACGCACGCTCACGCGTCACGTTCTCCATGTACTTTTTATCGAACGGCGGGAAGTAGATGTTCAGACCCGGCCCAACGGTGTCGTAGTACTTGCCCAGGCGCAGCACGACGGCTTGCTCCTGCTCATCGACTACATAAACAGCGCTGTACAGCCAGGCAGCCGCCAGTACGACAAGGCCGATGCCGAGCAGGCCGTAACCGGCGCCCTTGCCATTCGAACCACCATCACTGCCGCTACCGCCAGTACGTTTTTTCCCACCACCGAACAACCCATTCAGGCTTTCCTGCAGCTTTCGGAAGGCCTCGTCGAGATCTGGTGGTCCCTTGCGGTCGCCATTATTAGGGCGTTTGCCACCCCAAGGATCTTGATTATTCGAGTTGCCACCCGGCTCATTCCAAGCCATAGCGCTCTCCATCTGATAAAGCAAAGACGCGCCCACGGCGCGCCGACCAATGCTACAGAATGCCTATCACAGCGGCACAGCCGCTTTGCGAGGCTTTTATTGCAAAGTGTGTTCTTCGATGAATTCCAGCGGCTGCATCCCTTCGCGGCTGACCAAGCGGTTCAACTCGGCTCGCGGCAGGCGTACGTCCAACAGACTGGAGCCCTCATCGTCATGCTCTTCCTTTTGCACAACCCCCAGTTCGAAGAACTGTGCACGCAGTCGAGCAAAACGTTGCGGCAAGCGCAAGGTGCCAACAAACAAATCATTGCCCAGCAACTCGGCGATGGCCTGTTCAAGCAACTCCAACCCTTGACCATCACGGGCCGACAACCAGACCCGCTGCGGCTTGCCATCGGCATCACGCTGGATCTGCGGCTCGACACCTTCAAGCAAATCGATTTTGTTGTAGACCTCGAGAATCGGCAAGTCCTGCGCACCAATTTCGCCCAGCACCACCATCACCTGCTCGATCTGAGCCATGCGCTCAGGTTCGTGCGCATCAATCACATGCAGCAGCAAATCGGAATTGCTCGACTCTTCGAGCGTAGACCGGAAAGCTTCAACTAGCTTGTGCGGAAGATGGCGAATGAAGCCCACGGTATCGGCCAGTACGATCGGCCCCAGATCGCCCAGATCAAGGCGGCGCAAGGTCGGATCGAGCGTGGCGAACAACTGGTCAGCGGCGAATACGTCAGAGCCGGTGACCTTGTTGAACAGCGTGGATTTGCCGGCGTTGGTATAGCCCACCAGCGACACCGTAGGAATATCGGCGCGCTGGCGGCCTCGACGGGATTGCTCCCGTTGACTGCGGACTTTTTTCAGGCGGGCTTTGATCTGGCTGATGCGTACACGCAACAGACGGCGGTCGGTTTCGAGCTGGGTTTCACCCGGCCCGCGCATGCCAATGCCGCCACCCTGACGCTCAAGGTGAGTCCAGCCACGCACAAGACGCGTGCTCATATGGTCAAGCTGAGCCAGTTCGACCTGCAGCTTACCTTCATGGGTACGGGCGCGTTGAGCGAAGATATCGAGAATCAGCCCGGTACGATCAAGCACGCGACACTCGAAAACTCGTTCGAGGTTACGTTCCTGACTGGGCGTGAGCACGTGATTGAAAATCACGATGTCTACCTTCTCGGCCTTGACCAGGTCGCGCAACTCCTCGACCTTGCCACTGCCAATCAGGTATTTGGCCGATGGCCGATGACGCGGCACGTTAAAAAACGCGACGGTATCGGCGCCAGCCGACACAGCTAACTCCTGGAACTCCTGCGGATCTTCGCGCGCCTCAGGGTCCTGTCCTTCCAAGTGAACGAGGATTGCTCGCTCACCACCACCGTGGCGCTCAAAGAACAAAGGATGCTCCTATTTAGGCGTTACCTGGTTCAGCGTCTGCCAGATCCGATTCAGTTGCGCTAGGCAGACGAATTGGACGTACTGGTACGACTGTCGAAATTGCGTGTTTGTAAACCATTTGGCTGACGGTGTTTTTCAGCAGAATCACGAACTGGTCGAAAGACTCGATGGTCCCCTGCAGCTTGATCCCGTTGACCAGGTAGATGGAAACGCCAACCTTCTCTTTACGCAAAGTATTCAAGTAAGGGTCTTGTAGCGAATGCCCTTTTGACATATGCCGCACTCCTGTAAGGATAAAAAATAGAAACAAAAATTAGATGACCGCTGTCGCCACATCCATAGGATAGACGGCATTTGCCAAGACTCAGCTCAATATGGAGACCGATTCCAGGTATTTCAAGGCTCGTGGCAGATTGTCGCAGTCCAGACTGTCCAGCCAATGCAGGTCGTCCCAACTGCGCAACCAGGTGAACTGACGCTTGGCCAGCTGGCGCGTGGCAATGATACCGCGCTCCTGCATCTGCGCCGCTGTCAGCTTGCCGTCCAGGTAATCCCAGACTTGGCGGTAACCTACAGCACGTATAGACGGCAACCCGGCATGCAGGTCACTTCTATGGCGCAGGCTTATGACCTCGTCAATGAACCCCTGTTCCAGCATCTGCCCGAATCTTAGTGCAATTCGCTCATGCAGCACCTGACGGTTCGCCGGAGCGATGGCCAGATTCGCGACAGTATAGGGCAATTGGCTGTGCCCAGAAGCCGCTGCTTTAGTCGTTTGCTCAGATTGTTTTTGCCGGTGGGCCGTCACACTCATGCCGCTGACCCGATAAACCTCCAGCGCCCGCGTCAGACGCTGAGGATCATTGGGGTGAATCCGCGCTGCAGACTCCGGGTCGATGGCCGCCAGCTGGTCGTGCAAGGCTTGCCAGCCAAGGCGTTGAGCCTCTTCTTCAAGCTGCGCACGCACCTCGGGATCGGCCGGGGGCATGTCTGCCAGGCCGTCGATCAGTGCTTTGTAATACAGCATGGTGCCGCCCACCAGCAGCGGAATATTGCCGCGCGCGGTGATCTCGGCCATTGCCTTGAGTGCGTCGCGGCGAAAATCAGCCGCCGAATAGCTCTCAGCCGGGTCGAGAATATCGATCAACTGATGAGGGTGGGCAGCCAGAATTTCTTTCTCCGGCTTGGCCGTACCGATATCCATACCGCGATAGACCAGTGCCGAATCGACACTGATCAGCTCGCACGGCAGTACCTTGGTCAGCTCGATGGCCAGATCGGTCTTGCCGGCAGCCGTCGGCCCCATCAGAAAAATGGCCGGGGGTAAAACGTTGGAACCTGTCATCAGCGACCGCGCAAAAAGAGTTTGTCCAAGTCGTCCAGGCCCATTTGGGTCCAGGTGGGACGACCATGATTGCACTGACCACTGCGCTCGGTGTTTTCCATGTCACGCAACAGGCCGTTCATTTCCGGGATCGCCAAACGGCGATTGGCCCGGATCGCACCGTGGCAGGCCATGGTGCCAAGCAGCTCATTGAGATGCGCCTGAATCCGGTCACTGGTGCCGTATTCCATCAGGTCGGCCAGTACGTCATGGACCAGGCGCTGAGCCTCAGCCTGCTTGAGCAAGGCAGGGATCTGGCGGATAGCCAGGGTTTCCGGGCCAAGGCGCTGCAGCTCAAAGCCCAGGCGCTGGAACCATTCGGCGTGCTCTTCTGCACAGTCGGCTTCACGCTGACTGACCGCAATCGATTCCGGCACCAGCAGGGGCTGACCGCTCAAACCTTCGCTGGCCATGGCGATTTTCAGGCGCTCATACATGATGCGTTCGTGGGCCGCGTGCATATCCACCAGCACCAGTCCCTGGGCGTTTTCGGCAAGGATATAAATGCCCTTGAGCTGCGCCAGCGCAAAGCCCAACGGCGGAATATCACCCTGCCCGTCCGGCAAGGGTGCAGCATTGGCCTCGGGCAATGGCGCGAAAAACTCGCGATAGGCATTGCGCGCTTCTTCGACAGGAACCGAAGGCGCCGAAGACTGCGGCCGGTACTGATACTGATAACCCGCCCCGGCACCCGAGCCTGCGACATGCTGACCAGGCGCCGCTTGCGGCTGCTCCAGTACGTTGGCTGCCAGGCGCATTTCACCTTGCGGACCAAACTCACCGGCGTCGAGCCCCGTAGGGCGTTCGGCACCGGGCACAGGCGCAGGAGCGGCCAGTTGGTCTTCCGGACGCACATCACCCAAGGCGCGATGCAACGTGCCATACAAAAAGTCATGCACCATGCGCCCGTCACGGAAGCGCACTTCGTGCTTGGTCGGGTGGACGTTGACGTCGACGACCGAAGGGTCGACTTCAAAAAACAGGACAAAGGTCGGATGACGACCGTTGAACAGCACATCGCGATAAGCCTGGCGCACCGCATGGGCCACCAGCTTGTCGCGTACCGCACGGCCATTCACATAGAAATACTGCAAGTCAGCCTGGCTGCGCGAGAAAGTCGGCAGACCCACCCAGCCCCACAAATGCAGGCCATTGCGCTCGATCTCGATCGGTAGCGCCTGCTCCAGGAACGCCGAGCCGCACACCGCCGCCACACGTCGGGCGCGGGCAGTATCGTCCCGGGCTTCATGCAGATTGAGGATGGTTTTACCGTTGTGTCGCAAATTGAACGCCACATCAAACCGGGCCAGCGCCAGGCGCTTGATCACTTCTTGCAGATGATCGAACTCGGTTTTTTCGGTTTTAAGAAATTTTCGCCGCGCCGGGGTATTGAAAAACAGGTCACGCACTTCAACCGAGGTGCCGACTGGATGTGCCGCCGGTTGCACCCGAGGTGCCATGTCGCGGCCTTCAGTCTCGACCTGCCAGGCCTGATCGGCACCACGGGTGCGCGAAGTCAGGGTCAGGCGGGCAACGGAGCTGATGGAAGCCAGGGCCTCACCGCGAAAACCCAGGCTCATCACCCGCTCAAGGTCTTCAAGATCACGAATCTTGCTCGTGGCGTGACGCGCCAGTGCCAGCGGCAAGTCGTCGCTGGAAATACCGCTGCCATCGTCACGCACCCGCAGCAGCTTGATCCCGGCCTGCTCCACATCCACGTCAATGCGCTTGGCGCCCGAGTCGAGGCTGTTTTCCAGCAACTCTTTGATCACCGATGCCGGACGCTCAACCACCTCGCCAGCAGCAATCTGGTTGGCCAGGCGCGGGCTGAGCAGTTCAATCCGCGCGCTGCTGTTCAAGACGCCGTCACTCATTATTGAGCCGCCAGGGCGGTGGCCGGAATGTTCAGGTTTTGGCCGACTTTAAGCTCATCGGTTTTCAGGCTGTTGCTCGAACGCAGCGTCGCCACACCCACTTGATAACGCACGGCAATCATCGCCAGCGTTTCGCCGGGACGGACCGTGTGTTCACGGGCGCCCTGGGCAATTTTGCCCGTGTCACGCAGCCAGGCGATATACGTGCCCGGTGGCGGGTTTTGCTGGAAGAACTGACGCACGCCGCTGCTGATCGAACGCGCCAGCGCTTGCTGGTGGCTGCTCGACGCCAGTTTCGAAGCTTCGTTGGAGTTCGAGATAAACCCGGTTTCGACGAGGATCGATGGAATATCCGGCGACTTGAGCACCATAAACCCGGCCTGCTCCACGCGCTGCTTGTGCAGCGGTGTCACCCGACCGATGTTGCTCAAGACCTTTTGCCCCACGTTCAGGCTGGACGTCAGCGAAGCCGTCATCGACAGATCGAGCAATACACCCGCCAGCATGCGGTCCTTGTCGTCAAGGCTCACATTGCCCGCGCCGCCGATCAAGTCAGAACGGTTTTCGCTGTCTGCCAACCAGCGCGCAGTCTCGGAAGTCGCACCGCGCTCGGACAAGGCAAACACCGAAGCACCAAAGGCGGCCTTGGACGGCGCGGCATCGGCGTGGATCGACACAAACAGGTCGGCACCCTTTTTGCGGGCGATTTCGGTACGGCCACGCAACGGAATAAAGTAGTCGCCGGTGCGCGTCAGCTCAGCCCTGAAGCCTTTCATGCCATTGATCTGGCGCTGCAGCTCTTTGGCAATTGCCAGCACCACGTCTTTTTCCCGCTGGCCTGCAGAGCCCGAGGCCCCCGGGTCTTCACCGCCGTGGCCGGCGTCAATAACCACCACCACACTGCGTTTTCCGCTCGGAATCGGCGGCAACTTGACGTCAGGCTGGGCCGGAGTGACCGGAACCACAGGCACCGTCGCCACATTGGTGGCAGGCAAGCTCGGAGAGAGGTCGGCACCCTGGTCATACAGATCAACCACCAGACGGTTGCCGTACTGGGCATTCGGCGCCAGCACGAAGCTCTTCGGAGTCACCGCCTTTTTCAGGTCGATCACCACGCGCAAATCCGTGGGGGTACGTTGCGCCGAACGCATGCTGGTAATAGGCGTATTGGCGGTTTGCACATTCAACGGGCCGGCCAGGGTCGCACCATTGATATCAATCACCAGACGGTCAGGGGCTGTCAGCGTAAACACGCTGTGCTGCACCGGGCCGGTCAGATCAAAAACCAGTCGTGTGTTGTCCGGCGCCCGCCACAAACGTACGCTTTTGACCTGTGTCGCCGCCAAAGCGTTGACCGCCATGACACTGAGCAACACACCCACCACACTTACTAACGCGCGAAAGCGCATACCAAACCCCATCATTATTTGTATTCCGGTGCCAATGCGGCACACCAAGACTCGCCACGTGAACCTTGGGGCGTCAGCTTCAGCAAACGCCCGGTGTTGTGCGGGCTAATGGTAATGGTCAGGTCAGGCTTTGGCAAAAAGCCTGTACCTTTATCGGGCCATTCAATCAAGCATAGGGCGTCTTCGTCGAAATAATCGCGAATCCCCATATATTCGAGCTCTTCCGGGTCGACCAGACGGTACAGATCAAAATGAAAGGCGCGAATATCGCCAATTTCATAAGGCTCAACCAAC
Organism: Pseudomonas sp. RL_5y_Pfl2_69; assembly: GCF_963970465.1. Taxonomy (NCBI): domain Bacteria; kingdom Pseudomonadati; phylum Pseudomonadota; class Gammaproteobacteria; order Pseudomonadales; family Pseudomonadaceae; genus Pseudomonas; species Pseudomonas sp. RL_5y_Pfl2_69. The sequence continues at coordinate 183,570 of NZ_CAXAOU010000005.1, forward strand.
GTAAAGGTCGGACTTTTAACCGAGCCGGTGTGCCCAAGGCCGCGAATCAAGCCTCGTGACAGGGTGGTCTTGCCCATCCCCAGATCACCGTCCAGAAAGATCAGGCCATGACCTTGAGTCACGGTCGCCAGGCGCGCGCCAAAGGCGGTCATTGCCTCTTCATCGTCCAGTTGCAGTGTTATTTCGTGCACGGTGCGTGTTCCTCCAACAACTGACGAATGACTGGAATCAAATCACTGGCCGCCAGCCCACGGCCCAATTGTCCCTGTTGTTCTCCGGCGCGGGCATGCAGCCACACCGCCAGGCACGCCGCATCGAAGGCGCTCATGCCCTGGGCCAGCAGCGCGCCAATCACGCCTGCCAGCACATCCCCCAAACCGGCCGTAGCCATGGCCGGGTGTCCCTGATTGCAAATGGCCAATTCACCTTCCAGCCCTGCAACCAGAGTGCCTGCTCCTTTAAGGACGCAGACCACTGAATATTTTTTAACCAGCGCTCGGGCCGCTGCCGGGCGATCTGCCTGTACTTGCCCGGTACTGATGCCCAACAACCGCGCGGCTTCGCCCGGGTGCGGGGTGATCACCGAGCCGGAGGCCAGCCCAATGACTGCGTTGGACAACAGATTCAGCGCATCGGCATCCCACACCTGAGGCATTTTTGCCTGCGCAGCAGCCGACAACAGACTACGCCCCCAGGGGGCCTGCCCCAAACCCGGCCCCACCACGACCACCGAAGCCTGCGCCAGCACACCCATCAACTGATTGGCTGACGACACGCCAAGTGTCATCACTTCAGGCACCTGCACCAGAGCGGCCGCCACGTGCTCGGGACGCGTGGCCAGTGATACCAGGCCAGCGCCACAGCGTAGTGCAGCCTGGGCACTCAGGGTAATCGAGCCGCCAAACCCGCGATCCCCACCCACCAGCAGCACATGGCCAAACTGGCCTTTGTGGGCGCTTGGGGCCCGCACAGGCAGTCGCGGCAGGTTATCTGCACGAAGGGCTTTGGGGTCGGCTAAAAGGTGTTTGGTCTGCGGCATACGTGTCGGGCTCCGATGTCTGGCAGAATTATACGCATCTCAGCTCCGGTTTCTCTTGCCTCATGCCTGCTATTACTGCCGACCTCCCTGCTCTCGCTCAGTCCATCAAGGAATGGGGCCGCGAGCTGGGCTTTCAACAAGTCGCCATTGCCGGCCTCGACCTTGGAGAACACGAACACCATCTGCAACGCTGGCTCGACGCTGGCTACCACGGCGACATGGACTACATGGCTGCCCACGGCAGCAAGCGTTCGCATCCCGAAGAACTGGTCCCCGGCACATTGCGCGTGGTGTCCCTGCGCATGGACTACCTGCCCGGCGACACCCACATGGCGCAGCTGCTGGCCCAGCCTGAAAAAGCCTACGTGTCGCGCTACGCCCTGGGTCGCGATTACCACAAGCTGATCCGCAAGCGCGTGCAGCAACTGGCCGACCGCATCCAGAAGGACATCGGCCCGTTTGGCTTTCGCGCCTTTGTCGACAGCGCCCCGGTCCTGGAAAAAGCCATTGCGCAGCAGGCTGGCCTGGGCTGGATCGGCAAAAACACCTTGGTGCTCAATCGCAAGGCGGGCAGCTATTTCTTCCTGAGCGAGTTGTTTGTCGACTTGCCGCTGCCGGTCGATCCTCCCCACGAGACCGAGCACTGCGGACGCTGCACTGCCTGCCTGGACATTTGCCCCACCAATGCCTTTGTCGGCCCCTATGTACTGGATGCGCGCAAGTGCATTTCGTACTTGACCATCGAGCTGAAAACCGCGATCCCCGAAGAGCTGCGCTCAATGATCGGCAACCGGGTGTTCGGGTGTGATGATTGCCAGATTGTCTGTCCGTGGAACCGTTTTGCCCGCACGACGGCAGAAGGCGACTTCAAGCCAAGGCACAACCTGGACAACGCCGGGCTGGCCGAGCTGTTCATGTGGGATGAAGACACGTTCCTGAGCAGCACCGAGGGCTCCCCTCTACGCCGGGCAGGGTACGAGCGCTGGCTGCGCAATCTGGCAGTGGGGCTGGGCAATGCGCCGTCGACGATCCCGGTGCTTGAAGCCTTGAAGGCGCGGCGCGACTACCCGTCCGAGCTGGTGCAGGAGCATGTGGAGTGGGCGCTGGCACAACACGCCAAGCGCGCCTGACCACTCCCGCAATTGCTTAATGCTCGTCGTTGTAAACGAACTTGGGCATTTCCCAGTTAAAGCGGATCGCCAGCAAACGCAGCAGTAGCCCGCCGAACAAGGTCACGAAAATAGCCTGCTCGTTGGGCATTTCGAGCCAGGTACACAGCAAGAAACACCAGGCTGCGGCAAACGATACGCTGGCGTACAACTCGCGACGGAAGATCAGCGGGATGTCATTGCAGAAGATGTCCCGCAGGATGCCGCCAAATACCCCGGTAATGACCCCGCTCACCGAGGCCACCAGCATGCCCTGGCCCATTTCCAGCGCAGTCATGCAACCAATCAGGGTAAACGCTACCAGCCCCAGGGCATCGAGCACCAAAAACAGCGAGCGCAAATGGCGCATCAGTGGCGCGATAAAGATCGTCACCAGCGCGGCAAAGGTAGTCAAGACCAGGTATTCCGGGTGTTTGACCCAGGTCAGCGGGTAATGCCCCAACAGTACGTCGCGCACCGAGCCGCCGCCTAGCGCCGTGACACAGGCAATCAGCACCACGCCGAACCAATCCATGCCCCGACGCCCGGCAGACAGCGCCCCGGTCATGGCTTCGGCAGTAATGGCAACTAAATAGAGCATCAGCAACATGGCAGCGATCCTTGCAAGAAGGCGCGCAGTCTACTCTCAGTTGGCATTGGCACCAAAAGGGGGCAGCAAATACTGTTCTTTGTGGGAGCGGGCTTGCTCGCGATGGCTTCGCTGCGGTTCGGTAGATGTACCGAGTCGCTTGCATCGCGAGCAAGCCCGCTCCCACAGGGGGATCAACGGCAACTTAGAACTTGATGAAGTGCTTGCGGTAGTGCTGCAGTTCGGCGATCGACTCGCGAATGTCGTCCAGCGCAAGGTGCGTGCCTTTCTTCACCAGGCTGTCGCGCACTTCAGGTGCCCAGCGCGCGACCAGTTCCTTGAGCGTCGAAACGTCCAGGTTGCGGTAGTGGAAGTAGCTTTCAAGCGCTTTCATGTGGGTGTACAGGAAGCGGCGATCCTGACAGATGCTGTTGCCGCAGATCGGCGACTTGCCTTTGGGTACCCACTGCTCAAGAAACGCGATGGTTTGCGCCTCGGCTTCGGCCATGGTGGTGGTGCTGTCTTTGACGCGCTGGGTCAGGCCACTGCCACCGTGGGTGCGGGTGTTCCATTCGTCCATGCGGGCCAGCACTTCATCGCTGTGGTGGATGGCGATGACCGGACCTTCAGCCAGGGTATTGAGGTTGCTGTCGGTAACGATGGTGGCCATTTCGATAATGACGTCGTTGTCAGGGTCCAGACCGGTCATTTCCAGGTCGATCCAGATCAGGTTCTGCGCGTTTTGCATAATGGCCTCCAGTGCTTGGTTGCGCAGTTTAGCTTAGGCGTGCAGCCCTCGTGCTAAACTCGCCTGCGTTTTACCCTTCTTATCGTTTTATCAACACGGAACACCCATGGCCAAACGCCAGCTCAATCGTCGTCAGAATTGGCGCATCGAAAAGATCCAGGGCGAGCGCGCTGCCCGCGCCGCCAAACGCGAATCCAGTGCCGTCGAAGCGCTTGAGGGCGGCGATTTAGGCCCCGAGCAACTCGGCCTGGTGATCGCGCACTTTGGTGTGCAGGTCGAAGTCGAAGCCCAGGAAGGCGAGCTTAAAGGCCAGATGTTCCGCTGCCACCTGCGCGCAAACCTGCCCGCACTGGTGACCGGCGACACGGTTGTATGGCGCGCCGGGAACCAGGGCATCGGCGTCATCGTCGCCCAACTGCCGCGTAAAACCGAACTGTGCCGCCCGGACAGCCGTGGCCAGCTCAAGCCGGTCGCTGCCAACGTCGACATGATCGTGATTGTGTTCGCGCCCATGCCCGAGCCCCATGCCAACCTCATCGACCGTTACCTGGTCGCTGCCGAGCACGCGGGGATTCGTCCGTTGCTGCTGCTCAACAAGGCTGACTTGATCGACGATCAAAACTCACCGGCGCTCAATGCGTTGCTGGGGGTTTATCGCCAGCTGGGTTATCCGGTGCTGGAAGTGTCGGCGCATCACGGTGATGGCATGCAGCAGTTGCAAGCGCAACTGGACGGCCATATCAGCGTGTTTGTGGGTCAGTCGGGCGTGGGCAAGTCGTCCTTGGTCAACAGCCTGCTACCAGAGGTCAACCTGCGGGTCGGGCCGCTGTCGGAAGTCTCGGGCCAGGGCACGCACACCACTACCACGGCGCGGTTGTTCCACTTCCCGGGTGGCGGCGAGTTGATCGACTCACCGGGTATCCGCGAGTTCGGCCTGGGCCACGTGAGCCGGGCCGATGTCGAGGCGGGCTTTATCGAGTTCAACGACTTGATCGGCACCTGCCGCTTCCGCGACTGCAAACACGACCGCGAGCCAGGCTGTGCATTGTTGATGGCCCTGGAAGATGGCCGCGTTCAACAGCAGCGCATGAACAGCTATCGCTCGATCATTGCCAGCTTGCCCGAGTCGAGCTACTAAGCCCCCTATCAACTTCCGTGGGAGCGGGCTTGCTCGCGATTGCATCGCCTCGGTGAATCAGGTGTTCCGAGTCGCTTGCATCGCGAGCAAGCCCGCCCCCACCTTTTTTACGGTGCCTTGTCGTCAAACAGATTCAGCTTCTGGCGCTCTTCATGCATCGGCAGCGGCTGTTTGTCGGCGGGCAACTGGATCGGATCGATCGCAGCCTTGGGCAACTCCTGGGCCTTAACCGGCTCCACGCCCTGCTCACCTTCAATCGCCTGCTGGGCCTTTTTGGTCAGCACCACGATGTCAATTCGACGGTTGATCGGGTTATAGGGGTTGGCCTTGTCGAACAGCACTGACGACGCATACCCCACCACCCGCGCAATCTGCGCATCAGGGTAGCTACCCGCCACCAGGGCACGCCGGGCCGCATTGGCACGGTTGACCGACAATTCCCAGTTGCCGTAATCGCCACCTCCCGCATAGGGCATGGCATCGGTGTGGCCGCTGATGCTGACTTTGTTCGGCACCGCTTTGATGGTGTCGGCCATGGCCAGCAGAATATCTTCGAAGTAAGGCTTTAGCCGCGCGCTACCCACATCAAACATCGGGCGGTTTTCGGCGTCCATGATCTGGATCCGCAAACCGTCCGGAGTGATTTCAAACAGCAACTGATCCTTGAATTTACGCAGCTGCGGGTTTTCTTCGACCTTGTTCTGCAACTCCTGAAGCAGCAGTTCGAGACGTTCTTTCTCGACTTGCTCCGCCATGTTTTCAACCTGATCGGCATCGACTTTGATCTTGTCGGGCTGAGGCTGCAGTTTCTCTTCGGGATTGAGGGTGTTGTCCGGCGCCAGCGCAGGCGTGCCGCCCAGGTCGATGATGTAAGGTGTGCCGCTTTCGCTGAAACCAATCGGGTCTTTGAAGTAGCCGCCAATGGCGATCTTTTGCTCTGGCGTGGCGGCCGTCATCAGCCACATCACCAAAAAGAACGCCATCATCGCCGTGGCGAAGTCAGCAAAGGCAATTTTCCAGGCGCCACCGTGATGGCCTGCGGCGTAGCGCTTTACGCGCTTGATGATGATGGGCTGGTTGTTTTCCATAAATCAGCGACCGCGAACCACTTGTTCAAGCTCGGAAAAGCTCGGTCGATGCTTGGGGTACAGCACTTTGCGACCGAACTCGACGGCAAGCGACGGCGGCATGCCCGAGGCCGAGGCCACCAGGGAAGCCTTGATCGACTCGTAAACGTTGATTTCTTCCTTGGCATCGTGGGCCAGGGACGTCGCCAGCGGACCGAAGAAGCCATAGGCAGCCAAAATACCGAAGAACGTCCCCACCAGCGCGGCACCAACGTGCATGCCGATGGCGGCCTGATCGCCCTCACCCAGCGAGGCCATCGTCACGACAATACCCAGCACCGCCGCCACAATGCCGAAACCGGGCATGCCGTCGGCGATCCCGGTCACGGCATGGGAAGGATGCTCCAGTTCTTCCTTGAGGTTGAAAAGCTCCATGTCAAACAGCCCTTCAAGCTCGTGGGGCGCCATGTTGCCCGACGACATGATGCGCAGGTAATCGCAGATAAACGCCGTCATGCGTTCATCCTTGAGGACAGTGGGGTACTTGGAGAAGATCGGGCTGGCGGCCGCGTCTTCAATATCGCTTTCGATGGCCATCATGCCTTCGCGGCGACTTTTATTAAGAATCTCGTAAACCAGCCCCAGCACTTCCAGATAAAAAGCGTGGGAGAAGCGTGATCCAAACATGCTGAGTGATTTCTTGATCACGTGCATGGTCATGTAGCCGGGGTTGGCTTGCAGGAACGCGCCAAAGGCCGCCCCACCGATGATCAAAACCTCGAACGGCTGAATCAGCGCACCGATTTTGCCGTGGGAAAGCACGTATCCGCCAAGCACACTCGCGAACACGACAATGATGCCGATAATTTTAGCCATAGATAAAAAGTACTTACTGAGTCGGGTTCAAGGTCATATTCCAGCGAAGCTAAAACTCTTCTTCTCCTTATCGGCGAATCTGCGCCAGACTATAGCCGGCAAAGCCGAAAATCCATTCGACCTCCACAATCGATGATGATCGCGTTCCCCTAATGGCCAACGAAACCTGCGCACCGACATCAACACCCACTACTCTGGATGCCTGGGTATCACTCCTGGACGCTGTTGATTTGCCGATCCCGCAAAACAGCCATGAGCGCGTATTCAAGACGATCAACGACAGTCGCCGCTCATTGCGCGAAATTGCCGAGGTCATGCAGGACAGCCCGGCGCTGGCACTCAGGCTGATCCGCGAGGCCAACCAACACGTCCAGAGCAGCCTGAGCGAGCCTGCCGAAAGCCTTGAAGTGGCCATCAACCGCCTGGGCCTCAAGCGCACCCAAGTGTTGCTCGAACGCGTACCCGCACTGGCGATCGAAGACATCCCGATGGCCTATCGACAAATCCAGCTCATCAGCCAGCACGCCGCACAACAAGCTATCGGGCTGTTCGGCAATCGCCTGGCGCGCCTCTGGCAAGAAATCTACTGGAGCAGCCTGCTGTTTCTGTCGCCGTTATGGGCGTTGGCGCTCACTCACCCGCTGCTGCTTGAAGCCTGGGAGCGACGGGTGATCGAGCAAGGGGTATGTGCCAAAAAGGTCGAGCTGGAGCTGTTTGGTGTTCCGCTGTTTGATATCTGCCGCACGCTGGCCGAACTCTGGCGATTGCCCGCCTGGGTGATGCAGGGCTATACGGTCATCACCGACGAGCGCCGCACGCTGGTCAAGGTGCTGCACATTGCCCGCGACACTCATCATCCGCTGCGCCAGCAACAGCACCTGGACGCCGATCCCGAGCTGCGCCGCTGGTTCAACCAGCCCGCCAACAGCGTGCTGCTGGCCAACTGCCTGGCGCTTTCAGCGCAACAGGCATGGGACACGCCGCACAACTTGCGCTGGCAGTACGTCACCAGCCTGTACCTGCAAATGCCGCTGGATGACATACAACAGCAAGTGCACCAGCACGCGGTAAACAGCGGGCGCTATCACTCGATGCCAGAACTCTGGCACCCGGCCCAGGCGCTGCTCTGGCCATGGGATGCACGCCGCACCCGCCACAGCTCGCTGGCCGCGCCGCCCCCCTCGGCCGAGGCGCTGGCGGCGTGGCGCAGACATTGCGGGCAATTGCTCGAGCAACCCAGCGCATTCAGCAACCCGGTGCACCTGACCACTTGCGCCCGCGAAGCCCTGCTGGCGTGCGGCATGCGCCGAGTGATGCTGCTGACACCCGACAAGACCTCAACCGCCCTGAGCGTGAATCAGATAGCCGGACTGGCAAAGACAGCCTTCGACCTGAACATCGCCATCAACGAGAGCACCGCACTCCAGCGCTTGATGGCGCAACCGGCTCAGGTACGCCTGACACCCGAGAACAATGGCGTCATATCCGCGGTTTTACCCTACAGCCTGCGCAGCCTGTTCCCTGGCGAGCATCTACTGTTACGCTCCCTGAGCAACAACGGCCGCGTGGTCATGCTGGTACTGGCAGACCAGGGCGGCGGACCCTTTTCGGAAACCAGCGTGCAGGCATTCGGCAAAACGGCCCAATGCATCGAGAAAGCCCTGAATAGCTTTAGTAGTCGCGGGCGCTAGCGCTACAATCCCCCCTTTTTTGCTCTGGAGGCTTCACATGCCTGGCTTCTCTGGCTTGCCGTTAGTGATTGAACCAAGCGACCTGTCCGCCCGGCTCAACGCTCCCGAACTGATCGTGGTCGACTTGACCAGCGTCGCGCGTTACGAAGCCGGGCATATTCCGGGGGCTCGCTTCGTCGACCCGAAGCGCACGCAACTGGGGCTGCCACCGGCGCCCGGCCTGCTGCCGACCCAGGCGGCGCTCGAAGCGTTGTTCGGCGAGTTGGGGCACAACCCCGATGCGGTCTACGTGGTGTATGACGACGAAGGCGGCGGCTGGGCCGGGCGCTTTATCTGGCTGCTGGATGTGATCGGACACAAGGCTTATCACTATCTGGATGGCGGCATTCATGCATGGACAGGTGACGGTTACGCCGTCAGCCAGGATGTACCCGCTGCAGCCGGTGGCCCGGTGGCACTGACCCTGCACGATGAACCCACCGCAACCCGCGAGTACCTGCAAAGCCGTTTGGGCGCCCCGGATCTGGCGATCTGGGATGCCCGCAGCGAAGCCGAATACACGGGCGAAAAAGTACTCGCCGCCAAGGGTGGGCATATCCCCGGCGCGAAGAATTTTGAATGGACCGCAGGCATGGATAAAACCCGCAACCTGCGTATCCGCACTGACATGGCGCAGATCCTCAAGGATCTGGGCATCACGCCAGACAAAGAAGTGATTACCCACTGCCAGACTCACCACCGTTCTGGCTTTACTTATCTCGTTGCCAAATCGCTCGGTTATCCGCGCGTCAAAGGCTACGCCGGCTCTTGGGGCGAATGGGGCAACCATCCCGATACCCCTGTCGAGCTGCCTGTAAAAAATTAAGGACCTTGAATGAAAACGCGTTTGTTCCTCCTCAGTCAGTACCTGTTGCCGCATCACCTGCTGTCACGCCTGGCCGGCTGCATTGCCGAGTGCCGCGTGCGCTGGTTCAAGAATGCATTCACAACCTGGTTCGCCAAGCGTTACCAAGTGGACATGTCCCAGGCACTGGTTGAAGACGTTACCGCCTACGAGCACTTCAATGCCTTCTTCACCCGCGCCCTGAAAGACGGCGCCCGCCCGCTGGATCAAGCTCCGGGCGCCGTATTGAGCCCTGCCGATGGCGCTGTCAGCCAACTGGGCCCGATTGAACATGGTCGCGTGTTCCAGGCCAAAGGCCACAGCTACAGCGTGCTGGAACTGGTGGGTGGCGATGCCGCTGTGGCAGCACAGTTCATGGGCGGCGACTTTGCCACCATCTACCTGTCACCAAAGGATTACCACCGCGTACACATGCCGTTGGCAGGCACCTTGCGCGAGATGATCTACGTGCCGGGCCGCCTGTTCTCGGTTAACCAGACTACCGCCGAAAACGTGCCGGAGCTGTTTGCCCGCAACGAGCGTGCCGTGTGCATCTTTGATACCGAACGCGGCCCGATGGCCGTGATTTTGGTGGGTGCCATGATCGTGGCGTCGATTGAAACCGTATTTGCCGGCCTGGTCACGCCGCCTAAACGCGAGCTGAAAACCTTCCGCTACGACGAAGCTGCACGTGCGCCGATCCACCTGGAAAAAGGTGCCGAGCTGGGTCGCTTCAAACTGGGTTCGACTGCAATCGTGCTGTTCGGTGCCGATCAAGTGAAGTGGGCTGAAGGCCTGGCGGCGGGAACGCCGGTGATGATGGGGCAAGGCATTGGCGCACCGGCTCACGCCGAATAAACCCGACGCCTGACCCTGTGGGAGCGGGCTTGCTCGCGATGCCATCAACTCGGTGAATCTGATTTACCGAGGCGCTGCTATCGCGAGCAAGCCCGCTCCCACCGTTCGTTTTAGCCCTGGCTGTTACGGTCGCGCTGGCCCAGCAGGTACAGCACACCATCCAGGCCCAGAGTCGAAATGGCATGTCTGGCCGATTTTTTAACCAGCGGCTTGGCGCGGAATGCCACACCCAGCCCGGCAATTGCCAGCATCGGCAAGTCGTTGGCACCATCACCGACCGCAATGGTCTGCTCCAGGCTCAAGCCTTCCTTTTGCGCCAGCTCACGCAGCAAGTCCGCCTTGCGCTGTGCGTCGACAATCGGCTCAACTGCAACACCGGTCACCTTGCCATCCACCACTTCCAGCTCGTTGGCGAACACATAGTCGATGCCCAGCTTCGCCTGCACCTGCTTGGCAAAATACGTGAAGCCGCCCGACAGGATGGCGGTCTTGTAGCCCAAGCGCTTGAGTTCCGCGAACAGCACTTCGGCGCCTTCGGTCAGGCGCAGCGAGGCACCGATGGCATCCAGCACGCCCACATCCAGACCTTTGAGCAGCGCCATGCGCTCCTTGAAGCTGGCCTTGAAGTCCAGCTCACCGGCCATGGCGCGTTCGGTGATTGCAGCCACCTGGTCACCCACGCCCGCAGCCTTGGCCAACTCGTCGATCACTTCGGCTTCGATCAGGGTCGAGTCCATGTCGAACACCGCCAGACGGCGATTGCGGCGGAACAGGGTGTCTTCCTGAAGCGCGATATCTACACTCAGCTCTTGGGCCAGGTTGAAGAAATCGGCACGTAGCGCATCAATATCCGCAGGCTCGCCGCACACACGCAGTTCGATGCAACTTTTGCTCAACTGCGTCGGGGCGTCCAGCGGTACACGGCCAGACAAGCGATCAGTCTGTTCGATGTTCAAACCGTGCTGGCTGATCACCGATGTCACGCGCTGCAACTCATGGGCAGTCACCTGGCGGCTCATCAGCGTCACCACATGACGGGTCTGGCTTTGCTCATTGACCCAGCGCTGATAATGCTCTTCGCTGATCGGGTCAAAACGCAGTTGCAGCCCCTCTTGGGCGATCAATGGCTGCAGGTCTTTGAGCACCGCCGACACCAGCTCTGCTTGTGGAATTTCCACCAGAAAACCCAACGACAAAACGCCATGGATGGCGGCCTGACCGATGTCGAGAATATTCACACCATTGCTGGCCAATACACCGGTAATGGCCGCAGTGAGACCCGGACGGTCCTCACCTGTGATGTTTATCAGGACGATTTCGCGCAAGGCACACCCCCATTCGCTAAAAAAAACGCATTCTACCCACTTTCAGTGACCATCGGGCACCGCCAAGGCTTTGCCGCCTTCAGGCTGCTCGCTATACTGCGCACCAACTTAACGGACTAAGAGCCGCGCTCAGTGAACCGGCCATTGCCTGTCAAAACCGATAATTTCTTCCTGCTGATCTTCCGGGCCCTGCGTGATCGCCGCGTTCCGATTGCTCTGCGTATCGCCAGCCATAACGTGATTCTGGTCGCCCTGGCGCTGGTCATTTATGCCGTGGTGATGGGACTGCAATTCAAGCAGGCCATGCACGAGCAGGCAGATGCCCTGGGTCAGAGCCTGACCACACAAACCGCCACCTCGGCGACCGAGCTGCTGGTGTCCAATGACATCCTCAGTCTCAACGTGCTGCTCAACAACCTGACCAAAAACCCGCTGGTGGCCCACGCGGCTATCTACAGCGTCGATAACCGCATCCTCGCCGAAGCCGGCCAGCGCCCTAAAAACGGCTTGCTGGGCGAAACCGAAGGCGTGTATCAGACCAAGATCACCTTTCAGGATGTGACCGCCGGGCATCTGCGCATCAGCCTGGACATGCACCAGTTTGAGCAGCCGATGACCATCAGCCTGCAGAGCATGGGTATTTTGAGCGCCATTCTGCTCGCCCTGGCCCTGGCCTTGAGCTTGCGACTGGGACGCCACATCACCACGCCGCTGCTGCAATTGCGGGTATGGTTGCGCGAGCCCGATCCTTACACCCCGGCCATTCAGCGCCAGGATGAAATCGGTGATCTGGCCCGCCAGCTTCACAGCCGCCTCGCCCCTGCGGCGCCAGAGCCGGAACCCGAGCCAGAACCGGAAGAAGACTACGACGACAGCGACTACGAAGAAGCCGAAGACAACGAGCCGACCTTCGAAGTGCGCTACCTGAGCGATCCGACGTTCGATGAAGCGCCTGCTGCGCCTGCTCCCAAAGCCGCTCCCCGGCAGTTGGTCAGCACCGCAGAAGACGAAAACGACGACGAAGACCCGTTCGCTGACTTGCGCGACACCAGCACAGCCACTGCTGCGCCGATTGCGCTGGCCAAACCAAAACAGGTCGTATCCGCTGCGCCACAGCCAAGCGCCGTACTGGCGGTGCAGCTGGGAGCACAGGAACAACTGCGTCGCCTGCCCCGCGCCCGCCTGATGGAACTGCTGGAGCGCTATCGCGATTGCCTGAACCAGGCAGCTTCGCTGTATCAAAGCGAGCTGCATACGCTCAACGATGGCAGCACGCTGATGCTGTTCCATAGCGAAGACAGCGGCGACGATTACCTGACCAACGCCATTTGCTGCGGCGAACTGCTGCGGGCCCTGGGTCACGCCTTGCAGATCGAAGTCGCGGACAGCGGCATCACCCTGCAATTGCAACTGGGTCTGGTGCTGGGCGAAGGACTGAACGGCATGAGCCAGATTGATTTGCTGCTGACTGAAGTCGCACAGGACGCCCTGGCGCTGTCGCAACACAGCCGCAACTTGCTGCTGGTGGAGCGCAAGATCAGCGACGATCCGCTGATCCGTCAGCGCGCCCGTATCCGCCCGATTGCCAGCCCTGAAGGTGCCTGCTGCGTCGAGCGCCTGATGGAGCCTTATCCATCCATGCTTGAGCGCCAACTGGCACGGATGCATGAGAATCGTGGCTGACGGCTTGCTCCCGTAGAGGCAAAAAAAATCCCGCACATGTGCGGGATTTTTTGTTTCGGGTTACGGCCTCAGAAGCGAAACACTTCCATATCCGTACGGATCGGTGAAGCCATCGGAATTCGAGGCTTCTCCGCACCCTGCTTCGGTGCAGCCTTGGTCTCGGGCTTGCGCATCTCAACCAGCGGCGGCTGGTTGGCCAGTGGCTTGAGCGCCACGGCCAATTGCTCGCTCAGCTGTTGCAACAACTGACCTTGAGCCTTGACCTGATCCGCCGTGCTGCCCCCGTGTGGCTGCTCCAGGTGAACAATGCGGTTGTCACGCACCTGACCGCGACGGTCGATCAAACGCCATTGCGCATCCAGCACCGCAGGCAGGTTCTTGCCCGAGTCCAGGCGAGTGATCGACAACAGCACCTGCACATCCGGGCTGAAGCCCGCCGTAGCCGGTGCCAGGACAACCCGCTGGCTGTCCAGACGCCACGCCAATTGACGTACCAGAAGTTGATCGATATCCGAAGACAGGCTGCCAGCCCATCGACCATCAGTGGCCGCACTCAGACTGCCATCGGGCTGACGTTGCAGCAGGGTTTCACGCTGCAGGTAGTCGGCCACGCTGATCGGGCCAAGTACCACGGCCATGCCTGCGCTTTGCGCGGGCTGGCCCGGGGCGCCGCTGTCCAGCTGGTACAAGGCCGCTGGCTGGTGCGTGGTGCACCCCGCCAGACCCAGCACACCGGTCAGCAACGCAATTAAAGGAAGGCGTAGAACGTTCATCATTCCATCCAGGTGGCCGCCATAGGGCCAGCCACAGTGTGATTCTCGAAAGGTTTGCAAAGCACATTGCCATAAGCCGTGCAGCAAACGCGGCATATCATCCGCGAATATTGGACCTGACTCCAGCGTTGTCGCGCCGATCTGCGCGTAAAAACCCAGATCGGGGGCGCTAAACAGCCTTAATTGGACGTTTCTACCAACAAGGCATCCACACGCTGGAAACCACGGGGCAGCTTATTGCCACGACGGCCGCGCTCGCCTTTGTAGTGCTCCAGGTCGTCAGCCTTGAGTGACAGTGTGCGCTTGCCGGCCTGCAATACCAGCGTGGCGTTGTCTGGCAGCACGGCGAGGTCGGTCACGTACTCTTCACGACTGGCCACGCGCTCACCGGAAATACCGATGATCTTGTTGCCTTTGCCTTTGCCCAGTTGCGGCAAGTCGCTGACTTTGAAAATCAGCAGACGACCTTCCGTGGTCACGGCCGCCAGCCAGTTGTGCTCGCGATCTGCCACAGGTCGTGGCTGCATGACTTGCGCCCCTTTAGGCAGGCTGAGCAGCGCTTTACCGGCTTTGTTCTTGGCTTGCAGGTCTTCACCCTTGACCACAAAACCGTAACCGGCGTCGGACGCGATGACGTACAGCGCATCGTCTTCAGGCAACAGCACGCACTCGAACGTCGCACCCGGCGGCGGGGTCAGGCGCCCGGTCAACGGCTCGCCCTGGCCACGGGCATTGGGCAGTTTGTGAGCAGGCTCAGAGTAACTGCGCCCGGTCGAGTCGATAAACACCGCGAACTGGTTGGAGCGTCCGGAGGCCGCTGTCTTGTAGCCATCCCCTGCCTTGTAGGACAGGCCGGTAGCGTCAAGGTCATGGCCTTTGCCGCAACGAACCCAGCCTTTTTCCGACAGTACAACTGTGACGGCTTCAGTCGGGACCAGCTCGTTTTCAGACAGGGCCTTGGCTTCAGCACGGGACACAATCGGCGAACGACGGTCGTCGCCATAGGTTTCGGCATCGGCCAGCAACTCGGTACGCACCAGCTTTTTCAGCTTGGTTTCGCTGCCCAGCAAGGTTTTCAGCTTGGCTTGCTCTTTGCGCAACGCATCCTGCTCGGTGCGCAACTTCATCTCTTCAAGGCGGGCCAATTGGCGCAGACGCGTGTCGAGGATGTAGTCAGCCTGGATTTCGCTCAGGGCAAAGCGCGCAATCAGCTCGGCCTTGGGATGCTCCTCGGTGCGGATGATGTGAATCACTTCATCGAGGTTCAGGTAGGCGGTGAGCAATCCGTCCAACAGGTGCAGGCGGCGCTCGACTTTATCGAGGCGGAACTGCAAGCGACGGCGTACGACATTGACCCGGAATTCCAGCCATTCCACCAGCAAGGCGCGCAGGTTTTTCAGTTGCGGCTTGCCGTCCAGACCAATGATGTTGATGTTGACCCGGAACGTGGACTCAAGCTCGGTCACGGCGAACAAGTGTTGCATCAGCTCGTCGAGATCGACTTTGTTATTGCGCGGAATGATCACGATACGGCACGGGTTTTCGTGGTCGGACTCGTCGCGCAGGTCGGTGACCATTGCCAGCTTGGTTGGCTTGGCCTGCATCAGGGCCGCGATCTGCTCCAGTACTTTGGCGCCCGATACCTGATGGGGCAGCGCAGTGACCACAATGTCGCCGTCTTCGATGTGATACACGGCACGCATGCGCACCGAACCACGGCCGGTCTGATAGATCTTCAGCAGGTCGGCACGGGGGGTGATGATTTCAGCTTCGGTCGGGTAGTCCGGGCCCTGGATGTGTTCGCACAGCTGCTCGACCGTGGCCTTGGGCTCATCGAGCAAACGCACGCACGCGCTGGCAACTTCACGCAGGTTGTGCGGCGGCACGTCAGTGGCCATGCCCACGGCAATGCCGGTGGTGCCATTGAGCAGAATATTGGGCAAGCGCGCAGGCAAAACCGCAGGTTCGTCGAGGGTCCCGTCAAAGTTGGGCACCCAGTCCGCCGTGCCCTGGCCCAGTTCGCTGAGCAGCACTTCGGAATAACGGGACAAGCGCGCTTCGGTATAACGCATGGCCGCGAACGACTTGGGATCATCCGGCGCACCCCAGTTGCCCTGGCCGTCGACCAGGGTGTAGCGGTAGCTGAACGGCTGCGCCATCAACACCATCGCTTCGTAGCACGCCGAGTCGCCGTGGGGGTGGAACTTGCCGAGTACGTCACCGACGGTACGCGCCGATTTCTTGTGTTTGGAATCAGCGTCCAGGCCCAACTCGCTCATGGCGTACACAATGCGCCGCTGTACGGGCTTGAGGCCGTCGCCGATGTGCGGCAAGGCCCGGTCCATGATTACGTACATGGAGTAGTTGAGGTAGGCCTGTTCGGTGAAGTCGGCCAGTGACCGGCGTTCTACGCCGTCCAGGCTGAGATCAAGGGAGTCGCTCATGCGGACCTCATTCAATTCGTTGTCTGGCGCAGCAGCATGGTGCCGCCGCGCTGGGTAAATTCAAGTTTTTTCAGCGCACTCATGCCCAGCAGCACTTGTTCGCCTTCAAGCCCTGGAGCAGCCACTGCACGCACGTCGCGCAGCACAATGGCGCCCAGTTGCAGGCGGTCGATGCGGGTCTGATAGCCCTGAGTGCGACCATTGGCAGTGTTCAGCGTCACAGGGACACCTTTGGGCAATGCCAGTTGCCTGGCCAGCTCCACCGGCACCGCCACATCGGTGGCGCCGGTATCGAGTAAAAATTCCACCGGCACGTTGTTGATCCGGCCGCTGGCAACAAAATGACCCTGGGCGTTGCCGAGCAGTTTGACTTCGATATAACCCTCGCCCTGTTGCGAGGAGACTTCGGTGTTGGGGTTTTCCTGACGCTGTTCCCAGCGCCCGAAAAACTGCGCAGCCAGATACAAACCGGCGCACCAGGCCACAATCATAAAGACCCGACCCACACCTTTACCCGGCGCTTGCTCGCTCATGACTTGGCACTCCAGCCACCTTGCGGGGCAGCAAAGCGCCAGACAATGGGGCGTTTTTCGCCATCGGCGCGTACATGGTTGCCGTTATCGACGCCGATCCAGGCACCTTGGGCATCCAGGCTCAAGGCCTCGGTATTGCCATAGCCACTGTTGTATAGCCGGTTGTCGGTCAATGAATCGTTGGCAAACGACCAGCAGCGTTCGATTTCACCTGTGTCCAGGGTACGACGACAAATGCGGTAGGCCATGCGTTCAAGGGTGAACAGCTTGCCTTCGAACAGCGCCAGGTCGGCAAAATCCTTTTGCTGCGCCTTGGCCTTGAGTTGTGGCGGCGCCTGTTCAAGGCCCCCTTCACTCATCAAGACGCAACCGTTTTCGCAGTCCCACACACTCTGCTTTTTGCGGATCGTCAGCAAGCCGCGGCGCTCGCGCTCGGCCGCCAGCCAGATCTGGTTGCCCTGCGGGTTGACGGCGATACCTTCAAACAGCGCATTGAAATGCAGCAGCATGCCGCTGGCCCGGGCCTGACGGACCAGCGAAGGGTCGATCTTGAGCCACACCGGTTGGCCTGCCGGCGGAACTTGCAACACCGCCGCATGGGCTTCACTGACCACATAACGGTTGCCCGCGTCGTCGCAGCTGATGCCTTCAAAATCCAGATTGCCGCCGCGCAACGGGCTAATGGCTTTACCCATCATGCGTACACCCCACGGCAAACCGCTTTCGGGCGGCGGCGGAACATCGATGTTCAGGGCCTCGGCGCTCCATTCGGGGTAGCGCTGATCAAGACGATAAATCTGATCGTCATCACGATCGGATACCGCCCACAACTCACCCGAACACAGGGCCAGGCCAGACAGGTTGCCACCTCGCATGCCTTCTACCGGATGCTCCGACTGCATGACCAACTCTGGCCAGGCAGTGGCCATTACTGGCGCAGCACCCAACCAGAGCAGCCCCAGCAAGGCACTGCGCATCAGGTCAGCACCTGCGCCAGGTTGCCTTTGGATTCAAGCCAGGTCTTGCGGTCACCGGCGCGTTTCTTGGCCAGCAGCATGTCCATCATCTCTGACGTGGCGGCGAAGTCTTCAAGGGTCAGTTGCACCAAGCGACGGGTGTTTGGGTCCATCGTGGTTTCACGCAGTTGCGGCGGGTTCATCTCACCCAGCCCCTTGAATCGCGTGACCTGTGGCTTGCCGCGTTTTTTCTCGGCGACCAGTCGGTCAAGGATGCCATCACGCTCGGCTTCGTCCAGGGCGTAGAAAATCTCCTTGCCCAGGTCAATGCGGTACAACGGCGGCATCGCCACGTAAACGTGACCGGCGTCCACCAGCGGACGGAAGTGCTGAACGAACAACGCGCACAGCAAGGTGGCGATGTGCAGACCGTCGGAGTCGGCGTCGGCAAGGATGCAGATTTTGCCGTAACGCAATTGGCTCATGTCAGCCGCGCCCGGATCGACACCGATCGCGACGGCGATGTTATGGACTTCCTGACTGGCCAGGACTTCGCTGCCGTCAACTTCCCAGGTGTTGAGGATCTTGCCGCGCAACGGCAGGATCGCCTGGAATTCCTTGTCTCGTGCCTGCTTGGCCGAGCCGCCTGCGGAGTCACCTTCCACCAGAAACAGTTCAGAACGCATCGGGTCCTGCCCGGCGCAGTCGGCCAACTTGCCCGGCAAGGCCGGCCCCTGGGTAATCCGCTTGCGCTCGACCTTCTTGCTGGCCTTGAGCCTGCGCCCGGCGTTGTTGATTGCCAGCTCAGCCAGTTGCATGCCCAGCTCGGGGTTGGCATTGAGCCACAGGCTGAAGGAATCCTTGATCACACCCGATACAAACGCCGCCGCTTCACGGGAGGACAGACGCTCTTTGGTCTGCCCCGAGAACTGCGGCTCCTGCATTTTCATCGACAGCACGAACGCAATGCGCTCCCACACGTCTTCGGGCGCCAGCTTCACGCCGCGCGGCAGCAGGCTGCGGAACTCGCAGAACTCGCGCATCGCATCGAGCAAGCCCTGACGCAGACCGTTGACGTGAGTACCGCCTTGAGCCGTGGGGATCAGGTTGACGTAGCTTTCCTGAACACTGTCACCGCCTTCAGGCAGCCACAGCAAAGCCCAGTCGATGGCTTCTTTATTACCGGCCAGGCTGCCGCAGAACGGCTCATTGGGCAGGCGTTCAAATTCGCTGACCGCGTCAACCAGGTACGAGCGCAGACCGTCTTCGTAATGCCACTCGACCTTTTCGCCGGTGTTTTTGTCTTCAAAGCTGACCAGCAGCCCCGGGCACAGTACAGCCTTGGCCTTGAGCACATGCTTGAGGCGGCTGACCGAAAACTTGGGCGAGTCGAAGTACTTCGGGTCCGGCGCAAAGTACACGCTGGTACCAGTGTTGCGCTTGCCGACCGTACCGATGACTTCCAGATCGGTCGCTTTATAGCCATCGGCGAAGGTCATCTGGTATTCGTTGCCGTCACGCTTGACCTTGACCCGAACCAGTGTCGACAGCGCGTTGACCACCGAAATCCCCACGCCGTGCAGGCCGCCGGAGAACTGATAGTTTTTGTTGGAGAACTTGCCACCCGCGTGGAGCTTGGTGAGGATCAGCTCGACACCTGACACGCCCTCTTCAGGGTGGATGTCCACAGGCATGCCGCGCCCGTCATCGCTGACTTCCAGCGAGTGATCGGCGTGCAGGATGACTTGCACCGACTTGGCGTGACCGGCCAGGGCTTCGTCGACACTGTTGTCGATGACTTCCTGGGCCAGGTGGTTGGGCCGACTGGTGTCGGTGTACATGCCGGGGCGTTTGCGCACCGGGTCGAGGCCCGAGAGGACTTCGATGGCGTCGGCGTTATAAGAGCTAGCGCTGGGAGTGGCCATAGGGTCTCGTCGTTAGTCGTAAATGAAAAATAAGGGCCATTCGACGGGTGCCTCAGAGGGCCGCGAAGTCGATGGTTTGAAACTGTTCGGCGCCAATCCCTGCAAAATTCAACAGATCAGGCAGTTGCTGGGCAAAACCTTGATAACTGTGGTCACCGCCCGCCTGAATACGCAATGTACACGCCGCGTAGTACTTTTCAGCGTAGCGGTAGTCCAGGGTTTCATCGCCAGTTTGCAACCACACCTGATACCGCTGCGGGTCTTGGGGGGCTGCCACTTCGAGTTCGGCCAGGGCTTGAACGTGATCGTGGGTCAATTCCCAGGTTTGGCCGCTGTAGTGGTTGGTCTGCGTGCCCAGATAACCGTCGAACATCCGATGCGGGCTGACGGCCGGGTTGACCAGCAAGGCCTTGAGGCCATGTTGTTCGGCCAGCCAGGTCGCATAGTAGCCGCCGAGCGAGCTGCCTACCAGCAATGGGCGGCCCAGCTGGCTGATTGCGGCCTGCAATTGGGCCATTGCCTCACGCGGATGGTGGTGCAAGGCAGGCACCCGCAGCTGCTCGGCAAGCCCCATGCGCTGCATCACCGAGATCAACTGTGTGGCCTTCTTGGACTCGGGGGCACTGTTGAACCCGTGGATATACAAGATGGAACCCGACATGCGATGACCCCCGAAGACACATTAAGCTGAACACAGCATCAAGAAAGACGCGCAGTTTAGCCTGACTCAGGGGCAATGACTCGCTTCAAGATATTTCAGTAATTGTTGGCGCTGTAATCCGGCTCGAACGAGAAATCAGCCAGGCGTGACACGCCGGTTTGCAGCGTGCCATCAGGCTGCAAGCGCAACCAGCGATAGCCCGGGGCCTCGTTGCTGACCTTGAAGTCCGGGCTGGCGACAGCAAACTGGATGCAGGTCGAGGGCGATGCCAGCAACCGGACACCGTTGCGTTGCTGATCGAACGGCTGGTGGACATGCCCCCAGAGCACCGCCCGTGCTTGTGGATAACGGTCCATGACCGACCAGAAATCCTTGGCATTGCGCAGACCGATCGGCTCCAGCCATTGGCAACCCACCGAGACCGGGTGGTGATGCAGGCACACCAGGTGATGGCGTTCGGGGGCTTCGCTCAAGGATTGCGCCAGCAGTTGCAACTGGTCGTCTTCCAGATAACCGGGGGTGGAATGGGGCACTGCCGAGTTGAGCAACGTAATGCGCCAATTGCCGATATCGACCACGGGCTCAAGCAGACGGCTTTGCACGGCAGCTTCGCGCATCTGCGCAACTTGGTCATGATTGCCAGGGATCCAGCGGGCAACGCCGCCCAGCGGTGACGTCATCCTGCGAAAGTGCTGATAGGCCTCGACGCTGCCGTCCTGGGTCAAGTCGCCCGTGGCCAGAATGCCGTCGATGTGCGGTTGTTCGGCGCGAGCCAGATCGATCACCTGCTGCAGGCTTTGCGCAGTCTTGAGGCCGAGCAGGGAACCGTCTGCGTCAGCAAACAAATGGCTGTCAGACAGCTGCACCAGCAGCACCGCATCTTCGGTGGTCAGCGTGGATACATTCGGCAAGATGACTCTCCCGGGGGGTGTTGATTTCAAGGCTAGCGTACTTCTGCGTATTCATGCCCGCATGCCAGGCAATGGCTGAGCCACTCACCCAGAAACACATTGAGCTGGGCTTTTTCGTCGGGCTGGTGCATGGCGATGTTGGGATACGGGTAGATACTGCGAAAGCGCCGGGCGTGCTCGGCAGCAACGACTTCAGCCATGCGCGCATCGTGATAAACCTGAACCTGCAACTCGGGCACCGGCAACCACGGCAAGCTGTGTTCCTGACGGATGCGCAGGGTGCTGGTGTACGGGCAATCGAGGATCACCTCAAGCGTCAGCACGCCCAGCATCTGGTCCCCCTGAGTCACGGCAATCCGGCGCGGGCCAGGTTGCTCGCGCATTTCAGGCAACAAACGCATCAGGCGCGCATAGTTGGCCTCGCAGGCAGCCTGCAAACCGATCAGATCGACTCGATAACGATCGCGAACCCCATTTACGACCATAACCCCCTCACTTCAGCGCGATTAAGCGCCAGCCATTGCAGGGCAATAATGCTCGCTGCATTGGAAATACGTCCATCACGTACAGCTTGCAGCGCATCTTCGTACGCCCATACCGTTACACGAATATCTTCTGCCTCTTCTTCCAGCCCATGCAAGCCCCCCACACCCAAGGTGCTGCAACGCCCCAGAAACAAGTGAACAAACTCGGTGCTGCCCCCCGGCGAAGGGAAATAGCGGGTGATGGGCCACAGTGACGAGAACGTAAGACCGGCCTCTTCTTCGCCTTCACGGTGAGCGACTTCTTCGGGCACTTCAGCCTTGTCGATCAGCCCGGCCACCAACTCGATCAACCAGGGCGTCTGGGTCTTGCCCAGGGCGCCGACCCGGAACTGCTCGATCAGCACCACTTCATCGCGCTGGGGGTCATACGGCAATACACATACCGCGTCATGGCGCACAAACACTTCACGACTGATCTCACGGCTCATGCCACCGGCAAAGAGTTCGTGACGCAGGTGCACGCGGTCCAGTTTGTAAAAACCCTGATAACCGTTCTCGCGCTTTACGATCTCAACGGCACTTGGCGTGGCCTTGGTGATGTCAGTCATTGCAAACCCCTTACTGGCGAATTTCACCGGGGTGGCCCTCGGCATCGCGCATCCTAACGCGCCTGCGCCTGCGGATGCAGCCTCTTTTATGACGCGGGGATAGACGGATCGCCTGCAAAACAACTCTAATTGACTCTATCAAGCTTAGTGGCGAACCGATGCCCATGCTGGCAGTCGAACCACCATAATTTTCTCTTTCTTTCGACGATGAAGGACGACCATGTCGCTTTTAAAGTTTGCCTCCATGACTTGCATCGCCCTGACCCTGGGTGCTTGCCAAAGCGTGTTTCAACCTTCGGCACAAAAGCCGCTGGCGTTTACCAATGACGCCTCGGAGCAGGTCAAATCCGGCTGCACTGGCCCGGACTGCCCGCTGGTGAATATCGACACCCTGCACTTTGCCGATGCTCCCAACCTCGACGCGCTGATCGAAAACCGCCTGTTGAAGATGACCGTAAACTCGCCCGACGACAAACTGGCGCCATCGCTCAACGCGTACCGCGAGCATTTCCTGCGCACAGCCGACAGCCGCAACAGCACCTACTTGCAAGCCAAGGTACGCGAGGAGCATGACGGTCTGGTGATTGTCGAGTTGTCCAGCTACCTGGACACCGGCGGCGCTCATGGCATGCCGGGGCGCGGCTTTATCAACTACTCGCGCAAAGAGCAGAAAGAAGTGACCTTGCAGGACATGCTCTTGCCGGGCCAGGAGCAAGCCTTTTGGGGGGCTGCAAAAGTGGCCCACAACAACTGGTTGATCAACAGCCATTACAGCAGCGACCCGGAATACGTCAAAAACTGGCCGTTCCAGAAAACCCCTAATGTGGCGTTACTCAAGGACAACGTGGTCCTCAAATACGACGTGTACAGCATTGCGCCGTACTCTGAAGGTCATGTTGAACTGAAGATCCCGTACTCGCGCCTGAACGGGATTCTGAAACCGGAGTGGTTCCCGGGCCGCGGGTAATCACCCCATATCCCGTGGGAGCGGGCTTGCTCGCGATGCAGACAGCTCGGTGCATCTGGACAACCGAGTTGCCGCTATCGCGGGCAAGCCCGCTCCC
The DNA here is from genome assembly GCF_963970465.1 of Pseudomonas sp. RL_5y_Pfl2_69. Lineage (NCBI taxonomy): Bacteria > Pseudomonadati > Pseudomonadota > Gammaproteobacteria > Pseudomonadales > Pseudomonadaceae > Pseudomonas > Pseudomonas sp. RL_5y_Pfl2_69. Next base: position 206,975 of record NZ_CAXAOU010000005.1, read on the forward strand.
ACCAAGTCATGCAACCGCTTTTGAGCGCCCTGCCACCCACTGCAACAACCCCGCCAGCAGCAACGCCGGCAACGTCGCGCCCACATCAGGCATAAAGTTCGCCAGCAGGTGATAAGTCACCACCCCGCCCGACCATGCCAGCAAGGTCGTCCAGCGCAGCAGGGTCGGTGCGACCCGGGCACTGCGTTTGCGCAATATAAAATGATCCACCAGGACCACCCCGAACAATGGCGCGAACACCGAGCCAATCAGCAGCAGGAAGTTCTGGTACTGCGCCAGCGGCGCAAAGCAGGCGATCAAGGTGCATACCACACCGATAGCCAAGGCCAGATGCTCGACTTTCAAACGCAGCAACATCCCGCCGGACACCGCCGCCGAGTGAATATCGGCAAATGCGTTTTCGGACTCGTCGAGCAAGATCAGCAGCAGTGGAATCCCCAGGCCTGCCCCCGCCAGCGCCAACAGCAGCGCATTCACTTCACCGCTCGGCGCAAACGCCAGGGTGTAGGCCACGCCCAGGCTCATCAGCCAGAAGTTACCAATAAAGAAGCCCAGTGCCGTACCGCCAAACACACTGTTGGCGCGCTTGCCGAAGCGCGAATAATCCGCAATCAACGGCAACCACGACAGCGGCATGGCAATGGCAATGTCAAAACCCACGGCAAACGGCAGTGAGCCATCGCCCTTTTGTGACCACAATTCGGGCAGGTCGGCCTTGGCGAACAAATTCCAGGTCAACCAGATGCAAGCCGCCAGCAGCAGCCAGATGCCCCATTTGCGCAAGACCTTGCGCACAAAGGTCAAAGGCCCGCTGACCGCAAGCAGCGTGGCCAGGGCGCCGAAAAACAGCGTCCACATCAAGGGGTTGTTCAACCAGCTGCCTTCACTTAAGGCCCGTGCACCCAGCAGGCTGGCCGCATCGCGCATCACAATGATTTCGAACGAGCCCCAGCCGATCAGTTGCAACACGTTGAGCACGGCAGGGAGCATGGCGCCGCGGCTGCCGAGACTGAGTTTCAGCGCGGCCATTGACGACAGCCCGGTGTCGCTGCCGATCACACCGACCGAGGCCAACAACGACACGCCGACCAGCGTGCCGAGAAAAATCGCCAGCAATGAACCCGAAAGGCCCAGCCCCGGCGCAAGCAACGCGCCGGTCTGCAACACCATCAGGCCTATGCCGAGGGAGAACCACAGGGAAAACAGATCTCGACCGCCGAATACGCGCCGGTCCTGAGGGACAGCAAGGTCGGGAGAGTAGGTACTGGGTGTGTTCAATGGGTTGAATCTCACAAATAGAGAGTTGCCTGAAAGCCCTGTGGGAGCGGACTTGCTCGCGACAGAGTCGACACGGTTACACTCAAAGACCGTGACGTCTGCATCGCGAGCAAGCCCGCTCCCACAAGGGAACTGCTCACATCACACTTTTTTGTACAGCTGGCTGCCTTCCTGCTTGAAGCGCTCGGCCTGTTCGGCAAGGCCCTTCGCAACATCCACATCGATGGCATCGATGCGCTGGTTGGCGGCGTAGATACGGACTTCCTGGGTGATTTTCATCGAGCAGAATTTCGGCCCGCACATGGAGCAGAAATGCGCGACCTTGGCCGAGTCCTTGGGCAAGGTTTCATCGTGGTACGAGCGGGCGGTGTCCGGGTCCAGACCAAGGTTGAACTGGTCTTCCCAACGGAACTCGAAGCGTGCCTTGCTCAAGGCGTTGTCACGGATCTGCGCACCCGGATGGCCCTTGGCCAAGTCGGCGGCGTGGGCCGCAATCTTGTAGGTGATGATCCCGGTCTTCACGTCATCCTTGTTCGGCAACCCCAAGTGTTCCTTGGGCGTGACGTAGCACAGCATGGCGCAACCGAACCAGCCGATCATGGCCGCACCGATGCCCGAAGTGATGTGGTCGTAACCCGGTGCAATGTCGGTGGTCAGCGGGCCGAGGGTGTAGAACGGCGCTTCGTCGCAGCACTCCAGTTGCTTGTCCATGTTCTCCTTGATCAACTGCATCGGCACGTGACCGGGGCCTTCGATCATGCATTGCACGTCGTGCTTCCAGGCAATCTTGGTCAGCTCGCCCAGGGTTTCCAGCTCGCCGAACTGGGCCGCATCGTTGGCGTCGGCAATCGAGCCCGGACGCAGGCCGTCGCCCAGCGAGAAGCTGACGTCGTAGGCCTTCATGATTTCGCAGATTTCGTCGAAATGGGTGTAGAGGAAGTTCTCTTGGTGGTGCGCCAGGCACCACTTGGCCATGATCGAACCGCCACGGGACACAATGCCCGTCACACGCTTGGCGGTCAGCGGTACGTAGCGCAGCAGCACGCCGGCGTGGATGGTGAAGTAGTCGACGCCTTGCTCGGCCTGTTCGATCAGGGTGTCGCGAAACAGCTCCCAGGTCAGGTCCTCGGCCACGCCGTTGACCTTCTCCAATGCCTGATAAATAGGCACGGTGCCGATCGGAACCGGCGAGTTGCGGATGATCCACTCGCGGGTTTCATGGATGTGCTTGCCGGTGGACAGGTCCATGACCGTGTCCGAACCCCAGCGAATGCCCCAGGTCAGTTTGGCCACTTCTTCTTCAATCGAAGAGCCCAGCGCACTGTTGCCGATGTTGCCGTTGATCTTCACCAGGAAGTTGCGGCCAATGATCATCGGCTCCAACTCAACGTGGTTGATGTTGGCCGGGATGATGGCGCGACCGCGGGCGATTTCTTCGCGCACGAATTCGGCGGTGATTTCTTTCGGGATGCTGGCGCCGAAGCTGTGGCCAGGGTGCTGCTGATCCAGCAGACCTGCCGCCCGGGCTTCCTGCAGCTTCATGTTTTCGCGGATGGCGACGTATTCCATCTCGGCGGTGATGATGCCCTGACGCGCATAGTGCATCTGGGTAACGTTGGCACCGGCCTTGGCCCGACGCGGGTTTTTGACGTGGGCAAAACGCAGTTTGGTCAGCTCTGCATCCTCCAGGCGCATTTGCCCGAAGTTCGAACTCAAGCCCGGCAGGCGCTCGGTATCGTCACGGTCATCGATCCAGGCCGAACGCACATCGCCCAGGCCTTTGCGCACGTCAATTTGCACAGACGGGTCGGTATACGGACCCGAGGTGTCGTAGATCAATACCGGGGCGTTCACTTCGCCGCCAAAATCGGTGGGGGTGATATCCAGGCTGACTTCACGCATCGGCACCAGAATGTCCGGGCGCGAACCCTGTACGTAGACTTTTTGCGAGCGGGTAAACGGCTTGACCGACTGCTCATCGACCTTGGCCGAATCACTGAGGTTGATCGCGTTTTTTGGTTTTGTACTCATCACGGCTCTCCAGACTGCATCCAGGCGGATTGTCGGAGGGAGAACCTGAAAAATGTACGGATGCACCCAAGGACTGGGTGCTGAGCGACGGCCTCGAACAACTGATCATTTTTTGACCAATTGATCCCGGACAGCACTCAAGAGGACTCGCCGGGAGACGAGAAATCTTGTTCCCTACGCAGGCGTTAACCTGATCAGGTTCAACGGGATCCGAAATTATTCGATCTCAGCCTCATAGCAAGGCACCCCGACAAGAACCCGGCCAGTCTAGACAAGAGTGAGGCAGAACGCCAATCCCACAATTAATGCAGTGATGAAAGGCGTAACAATGGCATTGTTGCAAGGTGCCACCACTACTACACTCGCTACGGCTTGAAACCGCGAATCGGGCTCGGGCACTTATTTTTCGCAACCTTGAACTAGGGATCGCTCATGCTGCGCAAACTATCACTGGCTATAGCCGTGTCTTGGGCGACCAGCGCAATGGCTCTGGATACAACCGCCCCATTGTCCAGTCAAAACGGGTTGGTCAGCGTTTACCACGAAGCGGTAGACAACAACGCTGACCTGGCTGCAGCCCGCGCCAATTACGCGGCTCAAAAGGAAGTGGTGCCCCAGGCCCGCGCCGGTTTGCTGCCCAACCTGTCCGGCGGCGCCGAGTCGAGTAATGTGCGCACCGCCATCGACCAGCCTTCGTTGACGACCACCCGCAGCGCCGTGGTGTACCAGGCCACGCTGGCACAACCGATTTTCCGGATTGATCGCTGGTTCCAGTTGAAAGCCGCCGAGTCCATCAACGAGCAGGCCGCGCTGCAACTCTCGGCCACCGAGCAGAATTTGATCCTGCAGAGCGCCAACGCCTATTTCTCGGTGCTACGCGCCCAGGACACGCTGGCCGCGACCAAGGCCGAAGAAGCCGCCTTCAAGCGCCAACTGGACCAGTCCCGGGAGCGCTTTGACGTGGGCCTGTCGGACAAGACCGACGTGCTGCAATCCCAGGCCAGTTACGACACAGCACGGGCCAACCGGATGCTGGCTCAGCGTCAGGTAGAAGACGCCTTTGAATCCCTGGTCACCCTGACCAACCGCCAGTACAACGCGATTGAAGGCATGCGCCACACCTTGCCGATCCTGCCGCCGATGCCCAATGACGCCAAGTCCTGGGTCGACACGGCCGCACAGCAGAACCTCAACCTGCTGGCCAGCAATTACGCGGTCGATGCCGCCGAAGAAACCCTCAAGCAGCGCAAGGCTGGCCACGCGCCAACCCTCGATGCCGTCGCGCAGTACAAGACCGGGGACAACGACGCCTTTGGCTTGAGCAACCCCAATGCCCTTAACCAGCGGTATGGCGGCGACGTGTCGCAACGCAGCATTGGCGTGCAGTTGAACATCCCCATCTACAGCGGCGGCCTGACCAGCTCGCAAGTGCGTGAGTCGTACTCGCGCCTGGACCAGACCGAACAGCAGCGCGAAGCCTTGCGTCGCCAGGTGGTCGAAAACACCCGCAACCTGCACCGGGCGGTGAACACCGACGTTGAGCAGGTACAGGCGCGCAAACAGTCGATCATCTCCAACCAGAGTGCACTGGAAGCCACGGAAATCGGCTACCAGGTGGGCACGCGCAACATCGTCGACGTGCTCGACGCCCAGCGCCAGCTCTACAACTCGGTGCGTGACTACAACAACAGCCGTTATGACTACATCCTCGACAACCTGCGCCTCAAGCAGGCAGCGGGAACCTTGAACCCTGGCGACCTGGACGCACTGTCGCGCTACCTCAAGGCCGACTACAACCCGGACAAGGACTTCCTGCCGCCCGACCTGGCCAAAGCAGCCGAAGCCAACTTGCGCTCACCGGGCAATTAAGCCAGCCCCTCCCGCAGGGGGGGATTCACAGAACTATCCAGCTACCACCCCTCCTTGTGAGCACCAGAAGTTAATACGGCACCGGTCGTGTGACCTTCTGGCACTCTCAAGGAACCCCCTATGACAACGCCCCATCTCGCCCCTGCACAAAACGCCGTTCGGGAACAATTCGCCAACCCGCCCTCACTTGAATCTGTCACCCGGCAAATGCTCGCGGCGGCCATTGCCCAAGAGTACCCCACCCTCAAAATTGATCTGGCCCGCACCCGTCTGGCCGTCCCCCGGCCTCAAGGGGGCTGGGACTTGCAGCCATTCATGCCCAAGGTGCTGGATTACCTGGGCACAGGCGCCGAACTGGATCTAAGCCCGATCAACACGCAACCCTACTACCTGACCGATGACGCTCCCGACTGGCTCAAGCCCGAAGAGGGCGAGCTGGATATGCGCGTCATCGAGCGCCTGGTCAAAGAGCTGACCTGGCGCCTGCCCATTGGCCTGCAAAATGCTTTGAGCAACTTTTGGTCAGAACCGGCGGATACCGGCGTCAGCCGTTGGCAATGGCTCAGCGATGTGCTGAAAGACACCCTGCGCATCGGCGCCCTCCAGCAATCCGACCTGCCTCAGACAGCCCGTGAGGCCATCAACCAAGTGATCAACGCCCCCGAACTTGAAGAGCGTGTCCGTCAACACGCACAAAACGCTGTTCACGCTTACTGGCTCAAGGCCACGCTGGTGAATGCAGGCGAGACCCGCTCCGGGATGAGTTCACGAATCGTCTTGGTGACCCCGGAGCACATACTCGTGTGCAATGCCAACGGCAAGACCCTGACCTATCGAAATCAGGATTCATTGGGCCGGGGCTGGGCCCGAAAGATCAGCCGGTCCTTCAGCGTTGACGAAATCCGGCTTGAACAATATGAGCTCGACGGCAATGTATTCGACGCCGCCAGCGCTGCCCTCCTTAACCGGCAGCTGGAGAGTATTGGCTTGCTTGAACTGCCTTCCAGCGTCGGTTGGCAGGCGCTGGACAAGGTATACAGGCATATCACCGAGCCCTCCCGCTATTTTGTCGCCGCCCCTCAAGCCAATCTGCGCACCCTTGAAACCCTCAAGCAACACTTGCCCGACTGGCTGAAAAACGCGAGTGCTGCCGATCAGGCCCGCTTTCGCCAGTACAGCCTGACCTTGGCCGCGGCGAAAAAAAACAGCCAGGGCCGGACCTACCTGTCCGACATCAGTACGCTGCGTGCGTACGCCGCCGATGTGCTGCATCAAAAAATGCGCACCGATCAACTGCAATTTGAGCTGGACACGCCCGTACACGCGCTCAGCGAGCTGTTGAGCCCCGACGAAATCGAGCTGACCTTTCTGACAGTCGCCGGGGCTTATGGCACCTTGGGTGTCGTGGAGCCCGTGACCATGAGCCTGACCGACCTGGCCCTGAAAAACCTGATCGGTCGTCCCAAAGGCACGCTGAGCGTGCGCCACCATCTGGGTCTGGACCTTCCCCAGTGGCTGACGCCCGATTACATCACACGACGCGGCGGCCTGATTGAACAGGTCAACATCGGCAAAGCCTACCCCGAGCGCCTTGAAAGCTTGCTGCTGAGCAACACACCCGACGCCCAGGCGCGCGAAAAACTGTTCGCCGAGCACCTGCGCGCGCAACTGCCACTCCAAGCCCTGGAACTGTGCCTCAAGCAAGAAGGCTCCATGACCACCCTGGGCGCCAGTTATGTCGCTGCGGTGGTGCAAAATCGCGCCGCCGATCGCGTGGTCGAGGGCGCGCCAGTGGTGATCCGTCACCTGGCGCTGGTGCGACAGCCCGAAGCGGTGCCGGACATCGTCAACAACATGTTCATCATTGAACCCGCCAACGTTGAACATGGCCCGCATGTGCTGTACCGCCCGCTCTACGCCCCCTCCTTGCTGGAATTCAGCACCCGTGACGCCTTGCTGGACGCTATCGCCGAGCCCGGAGAGCTGCAAGCCAGCGTCATCACCTGGTTAAGTGACAGGGCCCGCCCGATCTACGACCACGGAGGTTTCAAGGAACCCCACTTTGTGCGTTTTGGCCTGGGTAGCGAATACGACCCCATTGAAGCGCCCAAGCCCGCGCTGCTGGCCGTTAACGGCATCAGCGACGAGTTGCTGCAATACCTGAACAACGGCCAATTGATGCAGTTCCTGTACGGCTGCAATGCCAGAGCTCTGGTGGAACAGGCCAACGCAGAATCGGTGACCAACAGTGAAAGCCGCTGGGCCGTGCTGCTGGAGGGTGGCGGTCTGATTTTCAACAGCCTGCTGATGCTGCCGGCGGTGCCGGCGCCCCTGATGGTGACGGGCGGGTTGCTGGGCCTGATGGGCCTGGCCAGCCAGACTATCCCTGCACTCGCAAGTAATGACCCGACCGTCCGGGAGCAGGCCGCCGCCGACATACTGCTCAACGTCGGGCTGTTGCTGCTTCACGAGGCTCCCGGTTCCCGCAGCGTACTCACGGCACTGCCCACCGGGCTGCGGACGCAAGCCATGCGCCCGTTTACAACCCTGCGCGTGCCGCAGGTCTGGCCCGAGCCAGCGCCGCCTCGCGTTATCTCCGGCAGCGTGGCGCTGCCCGGCCAATTGCCCAACGCAGAAAGCGCCGTGCTGGATTTAAGCTTCGCCAATGCCCGCAATCAACTGACACCCAGCCAGCGCGAACGGCTGGCCGGCTTCAAGGTGACGCGTCCCCCTGCGCTGCCGACCGCACACCCCGACGGCCCCCGCAAGGGGCTGTATTACCTCGACCGGACCTGGCATGCCTTGATCGACCAGAACCTGTACGCCGTCGATGTCGACCCCGAAGGCACGGCGGTCATCGTGTCCATCACCGATCCCCGCCACCCGGGCCCCAACCTGCAATCGGACCGCCATGGCAACTGGTCGCTTGATTTGCGATTACGCTTGCTGGGCGGTATGCCGCCCAAGCGCATCGCCGCCTTTCAACAACACAGGGCGCTGCGGATAACCCAGCTGGGCAATGATCTAAAAGATTTTTTCCCTCGGGAAATACCTCTGCAAAAAGCCGTTGAAATCACTCACATGGCCCTGAAAAGCGCTAGCGCAGACCCCCGTTTCACCGAGCAACAGCTGGCCAGCCTGCGCGAAAAACTGAGGACAGCCCTGCACGCCGAATTGAGCGCTTACCAGACACTGCTGGCCAGCAACCAGGAACGCATCGAGCTCAAGATCCCCTTTCACGAAAGCATCGTGGTGTCCTTGCTCGAAAAGTCCTTCGACAACCGCAGTTTTTCCATGGCCATTTCGGCAGGCGAGCAGAGCGCACTGATGCAAAAGTGGGCGCAGTTCACCACCCCGGGGCCCGGCCAAGAAGCGGCGGCTGAAGCCGATCGGGCAGGCTTCGCCCAGTTCATGCATGAGCAAGTGGCACTCAACCAGGCCACCATCGAACGCATAGAACAAAGAAACCACTACCTGGAAGAACTGTTCAACCTCAGCGAAGCCGGGGCCACCGTTGCCGGTAAACTGGCCCTGGAGATTCCCGCCGACGCGCACACCAGCCTGAGTCTCAAAAGCTTCAGCTGGACTGCCTGAAACTGTCCAGTTCCATGCCCTTGGCAGGCAGCATGGTAGAGGGCAGCCTGGACCTCACGATTGATCCGCTTAAAGAGCATGTACACACCCATAACCAGCTCAACCTTCTGGAGTTCGACGCCAGCAAGCGCCTCGAAATTCTGGGCAGTCTGGTGGAGTGCTACGGGCAGGCGCTGGATGCCTTGCAAGGAATTGGCATCGTTTACGGCGATGAACTAAACCTCGAATACTTCAACCAGCTATCTGCCCTGGTCACCGATCTTTACCAGGACGTCACCCGCCAACTGGCGGCCGAAATCAGGCCACCGGCTCAACCGCCAGCCAAGAAGCCACGCAAACGCACACCTTCGACTGCGGGCGTGAGACCCAAAAAAATGATCAGTGTGCGAGGCAAAGGCAAGTTGATTGGCGAGCTAAGACCCGCCGACAGCGAATGGCACAAGGAGGTCATTGAAGTCCGTTCTGACTACGACAAACACCTGCTCTCAACCTACTTGCAACATGGCGACGAATGGGTCGAAATCACGGCCGATCACCCCGCGCCAGCACCGCACACCCGACCTCTCAACGTCATCAAAGGCGATGCGCGCAAGCTGTTCAGCCAATTCGAAGGTCATCTGCGCAAGGCCGGGCAGTACAAGGCCCTGTCCCGTCACCCCCAGGAGGTCGAAGAACTGCTGACCCACGAAGCCCAAAAACTCGACAAACTGGCCACCGAAATGCACGTCGCCTTGCAAGCACAGCCAGACGACGCTCGCCTGCAGGACGATCAAACCCTGGTCGACAGGATGCGCAATGCGGCGCAGCAGATGGTGACTGAAGGCAAGGCCATGCGCATTCAGTTGAGCCTGGAACTGCCACCGACCCATGGCAACCTGCAGTACCTGATTGATCAGGAGCTGGTCCAGATTGCCGGTCTTGGCAGGCGCATCCAGTTAACGGGCGAGCGCCGGGACTTTATCCAGGAATATGCCATCAACGACCGTAGGGGTGAGGCGCTGTGGTATGCCCACTTTCACTATGCCGAGGCCGACACCTTGAAGCAGAACTATACCGTGGCTCATTTGAAGACCAAGGCACAACGCACGCTCAGCTATTGGTCGCAGCTGGCCAATGCAAAAAGCGGACAAGCCATTGTCAACGTCCACCGTGGCCAGATCGGCCGGCCACTGGCAGAACGCTGGTTTCTGCCAGTGGCCCAATAGGCTCAGCGCGCCATCAAGCGCGCCAGGCCGTCGAGCAATCGCTGCAAGGCGCCCTGATTGAGCTGCATGACTTTGAGGCCTGCCTCAGCCATGCGCTGTGCGTCTTGCGGCAACTCAAACAGGCGCTGCACGGCGAGGGCCAGACCTTGCGCATCCTCGACCTCTTCCAGGGCTGCGGCTTCGCGCAGCTTGGCGGCAATTTCGAGAAAGTTGAACAGATGCGGCCCGCTCAGCACGGGCTTGGCCAGCGCCGCCGGTTCCAGAAGGTTATGCCCGCCGTTGGGCACCAGGCTGCCACCGACAAAGGCGCTGTCTGCCAAGGCATACAAAAACAGCAATTCACCCATGGTGTCGCCCAGCAGCACTTGGGTTTGAGCCGCAACCGGCTCACCGCTTGAGCGGCGCACGGTGGCAAACCCTTCGCGCTGGCACAATTGGAATACCGAATTGAATCGTTCAGGATGACGCGGCACCAATATCAGCAGCCCATTGGGGTAACTGGCGAGCAATTGACGATGGGCCGACAACACGATCTCGTCTTCGCCCTCGTGGGTGCTGGCAGCAATCCACACCGGACGCTCTTGCGCCTGCCATTGCTCACGCAACGCTCGGGCTTTGATCAGTAGTTGAGGATCAATACTGAGGTCGAATTTGATCGAGCCGGTGACCTCAACGCATTCAGGGCGCGCGCCCAGGAGCCGAAAACGCTCAGCCTCGGCCTCGGTCTGCACGGCGATCAGGCTCATTTCTTCGAGCATGGGCCGGGTCAAGCCCGCAAACCGCGCATAGCCTTTGGCCGAACGTGCAGACAACCGGGCATTGGCCAGCGCCACCGGGATCCCGCGCTTGGCGCACTGGTGGATATGGTTGGGCCACAACTCGGTTTCCATGATCACGCCAAGCCTGGGCTTGACCCGATCCAGAAAGCGCGCCGCCGCCCACGGCAAATCGTAGGGCAGGTAGCAATGCTGAATGCGCGGCTCGTTTGCGAACAGCGCCTGGATCCGCTCGGATCCGGTCGGCGTCATGCAGGTCACGGTGATCGGCAACTGTGGATAACGCTTGAGCAGCTCGCGAATCATTGGCGCGGCGGCAATGCTCTCGCCTACAGATACCGCATGTACCCATATCCCGCCCGGCTGCATGACCGGCAGGTTCAAGGCAAAACGCTCGCCAATACGCCGGGCATAGGCTGGCGCCTTGCGCGCCCGCAGCCACAAACGAATCGCCACCAGCGGCAGCCCCAGATGAAACAGCAAGGTGTAGAGAGTTCTATTCATGGGCAGGGAGTTTACTTGAAAAAGTATTCACGATGATGGCACCGAATAGCCCCTTCCCTGTCGCAACCAGAACGCACTACACACTTTCACAACTACTAGAATGGCTAGCTGTTAAATTGCCCCGCACCACACTCAGGACTCCACCATGAACGCCTACTACTATCTGGCCATCGCCATTTGCGCCGAAGTGATTGCAACCGTCTCCATGAAAGCGATCAAGGGCTTCAGCACGCCATTGCCTCTGATTCTGGTGATTGCCGGCTACGCCACTGCGTTCTGGATGTTGACCCTGGTGGTTCGTACCATCCCGGTAGGCGTGGCTTACGCCGTGTGGGCAGGCATGGGCATCGTGATGGTGAGCATCGCGGCACTGTTTATCTACGGGCAAAAGCTCGATGTGCCTGCCATGCTCGGCATGGGCCTGATTGTGTTGGGGGTGGTTGTTATCCAGCTGTTTTCCAAAACCGCGGGGCACTGAAACAGCCCACCCTGTAGTCGCTGACGAGGAACGAAGGCTGCGAGCTCTTCCAGATCAAGAGCTCGCAGCCTTCGTTCCTCGTCAGCGACTACCCAGGCAAGTTGCGTCTGCCATAGAGTATTTACAGGTCAAGGCAGGTTGAAGATCAGACTGTATACTTGCGGTCTTTGTCTTTAAACGCTGAGGTCGCTCATGCCATCTGTTATTTCCACCGACGTGCTGATTGTCGGCGCTGGTGTTGCCGGCCTCTGGCTCAATGCCCGCCTGCGACGTCAGGGGTTTTCCACGATTGTGGTCGAACGTGAAAGCCTGGGCGGCGGTCAGAGCGTGAAATCTCAGGGCATCATTCATGGCGGCGCCAAGTACGCGTTGCATGGCGCCCTGACCGGTGCCTCTGAAGCCATCGCCGATATGCCCCGGCGCTGGCGTGAAGCCCTGGCCGGTGATGGCGAACTGGATCTGAGCGGCGTGCGCCTGCTCTCCGAAGCCCATTACCTGTGGTCACCCGGCACGCTGGCGGGCAACCTCACCAGCTTCTTTGCCAGCAAGGCCGTACGGGGCCGGGTCGATCAAGTCAAAGGCGACCAATTGCCCCCCGCCCTGCAAGACCCGCGCTTCAAGGGCAAGGTCTATCGCCTGGCGGAGCTGGTGGTCGATGTTCCCAGCCTGATCGAGCGTCTGGCCGAGTTGGCGGGCGACGGCTTGCTGGCCGGCCAGACCATTGAACCCCTGTTTGAAAACAACGAGCTGATCGGCCTGCGGGTCGACGGACGCGACATTCATGCCCAGCGCATTGTATTGAGCGCAGGTGCAGGCAATGCCGAGCTACTGGCCAGTGCCGGTATCAGTGTTCCAGCCCAGCAACTGCGTCCATTGCACATGGTGCTGGTCAAGGGTCCTAGCCTCAAACCGCTCTACGCCCATTGCCTGGGCGGTGGCCCCAAGCCGCGCATTACCGTCACCACCCACCCGGCCGCTGATGGTGAATGGGTATGGTACCTGGGCGGAGACATCGCCGAAGCCGATGGTGTTGCCCGCGAACCTGCCGAGCAAATCGCCGTTGCCAAAAAAGAGCTGGGCAATTTGCTGCCGTGGGTCGATCTGAGCCAGGCGCAATGGGCCACGTTGCGGGTCAACCGCGCCGAGCCTGCGCAGTCGGGCCTGGTGCGCCCGGACAACGCCTACCTGGCGGATCAAGGCCGCCTGTTGGTGGGTTGGCCTACCAAGCTGGCACTGGCACCTGACTTCTCGGATCGCGTGATCCAGGCACTGGAAAACGACGGTATCAAGCCGGGCAATGCCCCAGCCCTACCTGCGCTACCGCGCCCGCCTCTGGGCAAGACCGCCTGGGAGCAACTGTTGCCATGAGCCAGCCAACCCTGCACGAACTTCATCGACCGCTGGGCAGTACCGGCCTGCTGGTCTCGCCACTGGGCCTTGGCACCGTGAAGCTGGGCCGCGACCAGGGGGTCAAGTACCCCAGCGGTTTTCAGATACCGGGGGATGACGAAGCGCGAATGCTGCTCAAGCTCAGCCGTGACCTGGGCATCAACCTGATCGACACCGCGCCCGCCTACGGCCGCAGTGAAGAACGCCTGGGCCCGCTTTTGCGCGGCCAACGCCAGGACTGGGTGATTGTCAGCAAAGTGGGCGAAGAGTTCGTCAACGGCCAGTCGAGCCATGATTTCAGCGCAGCCCATACTCGGCGTTCGGTGGAGCGCAGCCTGCAACGTTTGGAAACGGATTTCATCGATCTGGTCCTGGTGCACTCTGACGGCAATGACCTTGCGATTCTCAATGAGTGCGAGGTCTACGAGACCCTTGCCGAACTGAAACGCGAAGGCAAGATTCGCGGCTTCGGCCTGTCGGGCAAAACCGTTGAAGGCGGGCTCAAGGCCCTGGAAACAGGCGATTGCGCGATGGTCACCTATAACCTCAATGAGCAGGCCGAGCTGCCTGTTATCGAATTCGCCGCGGCCCACGGCAAAGCCATTCTGGTCAAAAAAGCATTGGCCAGCGGGCATGTTTGCTTGAGTCCGGGGGTTGATCCGGTACGCGCCAGCTTCGAACTGGTATTTGGCCATCACGGAGTTGCCAGTGCTATTGTCGGCACCATCAATCCGCTGCACCTGGCCCATAACGTGGCGACGGTTGCGCAGGTACTGCGTAAAACCTGAAGCTGGCTATGTGGTCGACCCCGACGCAAGAAGGAGCCAAGATGCCGCGCATGCTGATCCGCAAGAACCCCAGCGACTTCAAAACCCTGCCGTTGTATGTCGAAGCCACACCTGAGGGGCTGAGCTATCAAAGCGTCGGCATGCCGCTGAACTTCACGCAAACCCTGCAAAAACGCCGACCGGTGAAAGTGGCCAACAATGAGCGCTTTTCCCTGGAACTGGCAAACCTTGGGGTATCGGTGCGCTTGACCTTGCATTGGCAAGGCCGCGACTACTGGGTATTGGTGCGCCAGCGCAGACAGGATCGGGGCGATGTGGTGCTCAAGCTGATTTCAGGCTATGTGCCAGCCCATGAGGTCAACCTGCCCCTGCATACGGCGATCCAGGAAATTGCCGAAGAGTGCTTGCTGGAAACCCCCGAAGGCTGGCTCAGCGGGCGCTTCAACGAAACGTGGCTACCGGCCCCCTATGCAGCCGCCCTGCATTACCGTGAAGCCCTGCCCTTTCGCCTGACGCCACTGTCTGGAGCTGCGCGGCCCGTACGCTGTGGCAGCCAGCCCCTGCTGGAACGACCACGGGCCTACGTGCATTTACCGACGGCGTCACTGCAACTGATTTACGACCTGCGCCTGGAGGTCCCCAAGGAAGCCAAGTCCCTGAGCCTGTTTCATGTCGACGAGCGACTGGAAGGCGATCAACTGGTCGCGCGCCTGGACCGCAAGCACCCGGACCTGTACTTGATCCCGCTGACCGATGGCCAGCCCTGCGCCGAGCTGTACACCCTCACCAAAGACCAATTGCACCCTGCCAGTACCCGGGGCGTGCGTCTGGCCGAGAGCTTTGCGCCTCAGGACGGTTGGGTGGTACACGACGAGCGGATTCACTGGAAGGATTGGGTCAAGCAGCAAGGCTTGAGCCCGCCGACACCGGAGTCCAGGCTCAAGCGCCTGACCGGCAGGGCGCGGCAGATATTCAGAAAGGTCGTGAAGAAGGTTTAAACCCGGAGCAATGCACGTGTGGGAGCGGCCTTGCTCGCGATACAGTCGACGCGGTCTTCAGAAAAACCGGGGCGATCTTATCGCGAGCAAGCCCGCTCCCACATTGCATCCGCTTGATCGTTACTGACCGCGAATCTTCTCGACAATCGCCGTGGTCGAGCTGTTTTCAACCAGCCCCAGCACTTTGACCGTACCGCCATAAGCCGCCACGATATCGGCACCGACCACTTGATCGATCCCGTAATCACCGCCCTTGACCAGTACATCCGGCTTGACCTGGGCCAGCAGGTTCTCTGGAGTCGCTTCAGGGAAGCTGATCACCCAGTCCACCGCGCCCAAACCCGCCAATACGGCCATACGCCGGTCAACGCTGTTGATCGGGCGACCAGGGCCTTTGAGGCGACTCACTGAAGCGTCATCGTTGACCGCAACGATCAGGCGATCGCCCTGGGCCCGCGCTTGCTCCAGGTAGGTCACATGACCGGCATGGAGGATGTCGAAGCAACCATTGGTGAAGACGATTTTCTCGTTATGTGCCCGTGCATCTTCGATGGCCTGTAACAGCTGATCGAGGCTCAGAACACCACGTTCAGAACCTTCGGAGCGCTGAATCGCCCGGCGCAGTTCCGGCGCACTGATGGCTGCCGTACCCAGCTTGCCGACAACAATACCGGCCGCCAGATTGGCCAGCGCCACGGCGTGGGGCAGTTCTTCACCGGCAGCAATGGCGGCGGCCAGGGTCGAAATAACGGTATCGCCAGCACCTGTAACGTCAAACACTTCACGTGCCCGAGCGGGCAAGTGCATGGCTGCAAAGCCCGGACGCAACAAGGTCATGCCATGCTCGCCACGGGTCACCAGCAAGGCCCCCAGATCCAGATCAGCCATCAGCTTGGCGCCTTTGGCCACCAGGTCAGCCTCATCGGTGCAGCCACCGACAATGGCTTCGAACTCGCTGAGATTGGGCGTGATCAGGCTTGCACCACGGTAGATAGAGAAGTCCTTGCCCTTGGGGTCAGCCAGAACCGGAATACCTTTGGCCCGCGCAGCCTGGATCAACACCTGATGGTTTTTCAGGGCGCCTTTGCCGTAGTCGGACAGCACCAGCACCTTGATGCCTTCGAGCAGGTTTTCAACTTCGGCGCCCAACGCCAGGGCGTCAGTGGCGAACGGTTCTTCGAAGTCGATACGCAGCAGTTGCTGGTGACGGCTCATGACCCGTAGCTTGACGATGGTCGGCTGGTGCGCGATTCGCTGGAACAATGCACGAACACCGGCGCCTTCAAGCCGATTGGCCAGGCTGTCGGCGGCTTCATCGTCGCCGGTCACACCGACCAATGAGGCAGGCGCACCCAGTGCGGCAATGTTGAGCGCAACGTTGGCAGCGCCGCCCGGGCGGTCTTCGATTTGCTCGACCTTGACCACCGGCACCGGCGCCTCAGGCGAAATCCGTGAGGTCCCGCCATGCCAATAACGGTCGAGCATGACATCGCCTACCACCAAGACAGGGGCTTGATCGAATCGCGGCATGGACAACTTCATGGAGATCCCACATACAAAATGAACAGGGGCGCGATATTAACACAGGGTGAACGCAGGTCCGTTCACGGTATTAATCGCAGCGAATGAGAATCAGGCAGAGCGAGCGCGTTGTGTCGCCGCTACCGAAGACTCCGGCAGCGGCGACACCCTGCTAGGCGATATCGCCCGAGGTTTGAGGCGCATCAAGGCCCATCGAGTGAAGGCGCGCGTAGTAGCCGTTTTGCGCCATCAGCTCGGCATGGGTACCGCGCTCGACAATCTGGCCCTGATCCATGACCAGGATCAGATCGGCTTTCTCGATGGTCGTCAGGCGGTGAGCGATCACCAGCGTGGTACGGCCTTTCATCACGTGGTCGAGTGCTGCCTGGATATGGCGCTCAGACTCGGTATCCAGCGCCGAGGTGGCTTCATCCAGAATCAACAATGGCGCATTCTTGAGCAACGCCCGGGCAATGGCCAGACGCTGGCGCTGACCGCCGGAAAGCAGCACGCCGTTCTCGCCGACCTGAGTGTCCAGGCCTTGTGGCAATTGCTCGATAAAGTCCATCGCATAGGCATCACGCGCCGCTTTTTCGATATCGGCACGGGGGGCACCCGCCAAATCGCCATAGGCAATGTTGTTGGCCACGGTGTCGCTGAACAGGGTCACATGCTGAGTTACCTGGGCAATATGACGGCGCAGGTTAAGCAGGCGGTAGTCCTCGATATCAACACCATCGAGCAGAATTTCGCCCGACGTGTGGTGATAGAAACGCGGAATCAGGTTCGCCAGTGTTGACTTGCCGCTACCGGAACGCCCCACAAGCGCCACCATCTGCCCTGGTTCGGCCGTGAAGGTCACGTCCTTGAGCACCTGACGATCGGTGTCCGGGTAGGTGAAGTTCAGGTTACGCACTTCAAGACGACCGCTGACGTGGTCGCGCTCAACAGTGCCGGTGTCGACTTCAGGCTGCTCATCCAGTTGCTCAAAGATGCTTTCAGCACCGGCCACACCCTTCTGGATCGTCGAGCTGACTTCAGACAGCTGGCGAATCGGCTTGGGCAACAAACCGGCCAGGGTGATGTAGGCAATCATGTCGCCCGCCGAAGAGTCGCCGCGCAGGTAAAGCACCAGGAACATCAGGACGCCCATGGCCACGTAGATGACCAGTTGCAGCATCGGGGTATAAATCGCCCCGGTACGGGTCATGCGCAGTTGCTTGTCAGTGTTGCTCTGACTGGCTTCCAGAAAGCGCTTTTGCTCGTAGGCTTCACCGCCAAAACTGCGTACAACGCGATAACCCTGGATAGTTTCCGAGGCGACGTGCGTCACGTCACCCATCGCTACCTGGATCTTCTTGCTTTGCTTGCGGAATTTTTTGCTGGCCGTGCTCACCATGACGGCAATCAGCGGCAGGATCGCAACCATCACCAGCGTCAGGCGCCAGTTCATCCACAACAACGAGCCAAACAGGAACACAACGGTCATGCCTTCACGGATGACGACCTTGATCGCATCGGTGGCAGCGCCGGTGACCATGGTCACGTTGAAGGTGATACGGGAGATCAGGTGGCCCGAGTTGTGCTTGTCAAAGTAGCGATTGGGCAGTACCAGCAGGTTATTGAACAGCTGAACCCGCAAGTCATGCACCAGGCCCAGAGACACCTTGGCCAGGAAGTAGTTACCCAGGAAGGAACCCAGGCCCTGCCAGGCGGCGATCAATACGATCAGTATCGGCACGACCTGCAACAGGCGCAGATCACGCAAATAGGGAATAGTGGGGAACAGCACTGCATCCGGATTGGACAGGCCATCGACGAAATACTTGAGGATGTAACCAAGCATTGGCTGGGTCGAAGCGAAAATAAGAAACCCGAGGATACTCAGCAGGAAAAGGCCGACATAAGGCCGGACATAGCTGAGCAGGCGCAGATATATCTTCAAGCTCGATTCGCTTGTGCTGGGGCTGGATTCGGTCATATCACGCGGCGGTTAGTCAAAAAGGATGCTGACTTTATCACAGCTTCTCTGGTGTACTGACTGCCGCTTGAGCCCCAGCCTCCCAGGGCAGTAAAAACGACACTTCAGGGCCAGTACGCTAGTATGGCCGTCCAAAACCTGGAATGAACCTTTCAGCATGCAATTCAGCTACTTAAATTATTCAAAGCAGCGGGTGTTTGATTTCATCTGCCTGTGGCTACTACCTGTCGGTCTTTTATTGCTTCTATCCGACCTTTATTTTCTGCCAGGACGCAGTCTTCATCACAAGTTGTATTACGGCCTGTTCAGTATTCCGACCCTTATCGCGATCATCTTGCGGCCCAAAGAGCTGAAAGAGATTCTGCGTGACCCGATAGTCCTCGGCTTCATGTTGTTTGCCGCCTGGGCGATGGCCAGCCTGATGTGGACCAACGGCGAAGAAGACTTCATGGGTTCGCTCAAGCCGGCCTTGCACCTGCTGATGCTGTTCTGGGGCTGCGCGCTGCTGACCCGATACCGCAGTGAAAGCCTGCAACCGGTGTTCTTCGCCGCTGCTGTGATTGCCTTGGTCGCGACTGTCTATAACCTGTACATGTTCATCAGTCATTTCGCCCCGGAAGACCGGATGATCGGTGCCGGCGCATTCGACAACCCGCTGCTGAGCTCCCACGCCTTCGGCTTCTTTTGCATTTACTGGCTCACCCTGGGCATGACCTGCAAGCGCCCGCAGATCCTGTTTATCGCGATCCCTGCTTTTACCATCATGTTCGCTGCACTGCTGGCCACCGGCTCCAGAACCCCTCTGGTCGCAGTGGTCATGGCGATGGTGTGGCTGAGCTTTATCTGCTGGAACCGTCGTTCACTGGCGCTGATGAGCATGCTGGTTGTGGGCGGTATCGTGGTGATGGCGCTGTTCTCCGAAATGATCATGAGCCGCGGCAGCTCATTCCGTTTTGAGCTGTGGCAACTGGTACTGGAGCAAATCAAGCTGATGCCATGGATCGGGCATGGCTACGAGTCGACCCTGAGCCTGGACCCGGGTGCGGGCTTCTTGCTGAGCGAACCACACAACTTCGCCCTCGGCGTGCTGTATTACACCGGTATTCTGGGCTTCACGCCCTGGCTGTTCATGCAGGTCTGGGGGCTTTACAGTAGCTGGCGCCATCGCGTGCAACCGCTGTTCATCCTGGCGTCTGCCTGGCTGGTGTACGGCATTGGTGCCGGCCTGACCGAAGGCGGCGGCATACTGCCAAGGCCGAAAGAACACTGGTACCTGCTGTGGATTCCCCTGGCCCTGATTGCTGCTCTGAGCATCAACCAGCGCCTCAAGACTTTGCGCGACCGACCTGTTCGCAACCTTTCCCAGGCGGCGTTCGACACCCTTCAGGCCCATGCGCAGGTAATTGAAGAAGATGGTCTGGGCCCCAAAGTCCTGCGCCTGGAAAACGGCAACTTCCTCAAGCTGTTCCGTGGGCGGCGCTGCTATACATCCGGCAGTTTCAACCCTTACTCCGAACGTTTTGCCGTCAACAGCGAGCGCTTGCAGGACATGGGGATTGCCGCACCGAAAATCCTGGACCTGTATCAACTGAAGGATGGCAGTACGGCTGTGCTGTATCAGCCGCTGCCGGGCCAAACCCTGCGTCAGGTCATGCAGTCGATGGGTTCGCCCGCGGTTCGCCAGGCACTGGTGGAGCGTTTCGGCAAGTTCCTGGCGGTACTGCACGACAAGGGCATTTACTTCCGCTCGCTACATCTGGGCAATGTGCTGCTGATGGACGATGGCGAGTTCGCCCTGATCGATATCGCCGACATGCACCTCTACCCTTCGCCGCTCAGGATCGCCTTGCGCCAGCGCAACCTGCGCCACATGCAGCGTTACCCCGAAGATCGCCGCTGGTTGTTCGAAGAACAACTGCAGGCGCTACTCGACGGCTACGCCAGCCTGGCCGACCCGGTGGCCGTCAACAGCCTGAGCCAGCAAATCAAACAGCTGGGCACGGCAAACGCTGCAACCTGACACATCAGCGGAGCGCCCTCGGGCGCTCCCGACCACGGCCGCGATCAGTCCTGACGCTGACGGGCCCAGGTCAAGAAGCCTTCAATATCGTCACTGCACAACTGGCCGACCGCTTGCTCGATATCGGCATCCGGCCATTCCCACCAGGCAGTTTGCAACAAGGCCAGGCGCTGCTCCTCAGGGAACCTCCAGCGCAGGAACTTCGCCGGGTTGCCACCCACCACTGCATACGGTTCAACATCACGCGTCACCAACGCACCGGCCGCCACAATGGCGCCGTGGCCAATGGTGACACCCGACAGCACGGTGCTGTTGGAGCACAGCCACACATCACTGCCCACCACCACATCGCCACGGGTGCCGTTGTAATCGGTAATGTGCTGCGCCGCCTTGAGCATCGCCGGAAAGGGATACGTTGTTACCCAGTCGGCGCGATGGTGCCCACCCAAAAATATATTCACCCCTTCGGCAATCGAGCAAAAAGCCCCGATGCGCAGGGTCGAGCCTTCTTTCCAGTCATGCACCAAGGGCAGACCATAGCTGCCACGACCCATTTCGTAGTCGGGATAGCACTGCTTGAAACGGGCAACGCCCCGCTCGATTTTCGGTAATTTACGGATTGCCCGCTTGGCGCGCTTCTCCCGAAAACGTTCAATCCAGCCCATGGTGCACTCCCCGTCTCAGTCTTTTTCCAGCGGTGAAAAATACAACCGCCCCAAGCCTCGCCAGGTTTTACCCGTCCAGTGCCTGAACGGGATCTGTGCCAACAACTCACGGGCCAGGGCACGATTGCGGTTGGCCGTTTTCAGGAACATGGAGTTGAGAAACTTGTAGCGCACCTCGTCATACAACGGATGGTCACTGAAGAGCGCATAAATGCGCAAAATACTGTCGATCATGAACCGATGGTTCTTGTACGAGTTGGTGGCGTGCTTGCGATAGCGCGCCATCACCACGTTCAGGCCGTCGATAAAGTACCCGGCGTGGGTAATTTTCAGCTCGATGTACAGATCTTCAAGGCGAATGGCCGGATCAAAGCCCCCCACCTTGTCCAGCGCTTCGCGGCGGATCATCAGGGTTGGCGCTGGCGGATAAGGCTTGCGCTCAAGGAACATGTCATCGAAATCCAGACGCCTGAACGGCACGTCACGGCGCTGGCGCTTCTCCGGGAAGAGGTTGCCGTCGGCATCGATCAACTCGATATTACCCGCGCAAATACCCACTTCGGGCTTGCCATCCATGTACGCGACCTGCACCGCAATGCGGTCCGGCATCATGATGTCATCGGAGCCGAACGGCACAATCAGGCTGCCCTTGGCACGGGCAATCGCGCCATTCAGGGTGTTGGTCAGACCCTGATTCTGCTGTACCCGAAAGTCGAAACCATGCACCGCCTGCAAGCGCTCAATGCGCTCGACGCTGTCATCGGGCGAACCGTCATCGACCACCAGCAACTCAATATTGGGATAGGTCTGATCCAGAACACTCTGAATGCTCTGCTCGATATAGGGCCCGTGGTTATAGGAGGCGATGATCACCGTTACCAAGGGTTGCGAATCTGTCATGGGTGCTCCTTGCGTGCCTGGCTCAAGCCAGAGTCGATCAAATCCAGATACTGCTGACGGAACACTTCAATGTCGTGGTGCTCCTGCAAGTAGCGATACGCCTGTTCACCCTTGGCCTGCAGCGCCTGATCCGACAAGGCCAGGTACTCATCCAGCGCGGCGGTGAGTGTCGCCACATCACTGGGCTTCACGGCCAGGCCGCCAGCGCCTTCAATCAGCGGCAACATGGCCGGCACATTGGTTGCGATCACAGGCAAATGCCCGCTCATGCCTTCAAGCAGCGCCAACCCCAGGCCTTCTGCCAGCGAAGGCATGGTCCAGATATCGAAGGCGCGCACGTACTGCAGTGCGTTCTCCTGGAAACCCAGCAAGTGCGCACGGCCAGTGAGGCCCAACTGCTCGATCTGTTCGCGCAAGCGCGACTCTTCACGCCCGGCGCCAATGATTGCCAGCTGCGCTGTCGGGTATTTGTCTTTCAACGTGGCGAAGGCTTGCAGCAAGAAACGATGGCCCTTGATCGGCACCAAACGTCCCAGAGCACCAATCATCCGTGCATCCTGATCCAGGCCGAGCTGTTCACGTGCCTGCTGGCGTGGCAGCTGCAAGGCTTCGGCTTGCTCGATGTCGATGGCATTGGTAATCGCGTAAGTATTTTGCTCGGTGAAACCGCACTTGCAGTCGAGCAAGTACTGTTTGACCGCAGGTGACACGCCTACAAAACGCCATGCCTTGTCGATCAGGCGCTTGGCCTGGCTGCGACGATAGAAGCGGTCGTACTCACCAAATCCGTGGGAAATGCCCACGCACAGCGGGATTTTCAGCCAGCGGTTGAGTTGCAGCATCATGTTCACGGGCTTGAAACGGTTGCAGATCACCACATCAAACTGCTCTTTACGGCAGAACTTGTACAACGCCCACATGGCGCGCAGGCGCATGCCCTTGAGCGACTTGTCGCTGAACTCGAAATACACCGAGTGATCCGCCTTGCTCACCGGCTCGCCCGGGCCCGGACGCCCACGCAAAAAGGCCGCCGTGATTTCGTAGCGCTCTCGGGGGAGCGCGCGCACGATCTGCTCGGCGAGATCGGCAAAGTCATGGGATTTGACGTTGTAATCGGGCTGCAATTGCAAAACCTTGGAACGCTTCATAAGTCTCCCTGATGAAACCCGGTTGCATCATGTTCTTTCACTATCCAAAACAGTTCGTGACGCCGAACCGCTTTACGGAAGAATTC
Source organism: Pseudomonas sp. RL_5y_Pfl2_69 (assembly GCF_963970465.1). Taxonomy (NCBI): domain Bacteria; kingdom Pseudomonadati; phylum Pseudomonadota; class Gammaproteobacteria; order Pseudomonadales; family Pseudomonadaceae; genus Pseudomonas; species Pseudomonas sp. RL_5y_Pfl2_69. Next base: position 230,206 of record NZ_CAXAOU010000005.1, read on the forward strand.
ATTTTCGCCATAAGGCGAGGGCTTTCTACCTGCCAAGAGCTGCTGTATCGACCGCCGCACCCTGCGCTTGAGCGCGGCCCGGGGTTGCAGGTCATGCATCATGCCCAGCGCCATCGCCTTGTCGCGCTGCTGCTCAAGGGTCAACGCCAGGCTGCACGGTCGCAGGCTGAGCGAGGCATCGAACACCGGCGGCAAGGCAATGCCATCACCGCTGTTGCCCATCGGCCAACGATCGTTGTCATGCAGGTGGTTGGCGTAGCCGAGCACGGTGGACGGCTGCCATTCAAGACCCTCAAGGGCTTCAATCACGGCGGCATGGGCACAGATATGGTCAGGATGAGGGTCGATTGCCGGGTGCGGCAGCACGATCACTTCAGGGCGAGCGCGAAGGATCAACGCCCGCAAGTCAGCCAGCAGGTTATGCCAGGTCGGGGCGCCGTCCAGATCACCGGGCAGCGGGAACGGGTTGAATTGGCGGAACACGCGAATGTCGCTCAAGTCAGCCTCTCGCGAAGCCACAGGTTGATCGGGGGCCGCCTGCATGGCGGGCAATTGCAGGCAAAAATACCCCAACTGCGCGCAACGGTCTTCAGGTACGCCGGCCCAACGCGGCACGACCATGCTGTCCCAGGCGCGCAAGCGGCCTTTGAGTCGGGCTGCGTCGGCGCGTTCCAGCCCCATCTGCTGATAATGCCCGGCTTCGATTTCACCGGCGGTCAGGGTCACAATCCAGGCTTCCCTGGCCTGACTGTACAGCCCGAAAGCAGCAAGCTCGGCGTCATCGGCATGGGGAGCGATCACCATCACGCGCTGGTCGCGGTAATCGGGCTGGCGAAAAACCCACAGGTGCGGCTGACCCATGACGCGGCAAAAACGACCACGCACATGCAGTGCGTCATCGACCAGGGCCGAGCAGCAACCACTGATATTCAGATAGCGCAGGCCATTGACCCCACGCTCGAAGGTTTGCCTGTCCGCAGAGTCGCTGCCCGACAGTTGTACATACGGATCAAAAAACCGCCCCAGCCAGCCACTTTTGATCGTGATCGCCAGAATCAGGGTTTCATCGCCATCCAGTATCAACGGCTGATCAACCCTCAGCTTGTCGCCCTCAAGGCGTACCGCCGGTTGCTCAGCGTCGGCAGCAAAGTTGTACCGGTAATCGTCCTGGGCCGAATAGAACAAGTGATCGGCAAACCAGGCTTCGTGGGCTACCCAGCCCAGCACCGCCAACACCGGGACCAGCCACCAGGCCAACAGCACACCGCTGGCAATCAGCACCAGCAGGCCTATCAGCAGGCTAATGCGCTTGTTGCGCCGGTGGCGCTTGAGGAGCTGTTGTTTGCGACTCATGGGCTGGCTCATGACTTGGCTCTTGTGATTGAACTCCCGCGGGAGCGAGCCTGCTCGCGATGCAGGCACTACGGCATGTCAAAAAAACGCAGTGATACCATCGCGAGCAAGCCCGCTACCACAAGGTTTGTATGCGTATGTTTCAGACCTTGAACACGGGCACCGGGTTACACCAACGCTCTTTGTACTCACGGTCAGCCCGGCCAAACGAAAAGCGCAAAGGTTTGTCGACGCTGCGGGCCTGCTCCCAGGCTGACTGGGTATTGATAAAGCTCAACACGCTGCCAGGGCTGAATTCGCGGGTCTGAGGATCGACGCCACCATTGACGTACTCCACGCTGATCCACTCCGGGGACTCGGCTCGGTACACCAGTTGAATCGCAATCGGCGCATCATTGAGGAAAATCACCGAACCGATCAACAGTTCACGCAACAGTTCGATCACTTCGGCCATGCGTTCGGCACCGGTGGCGACAAAACCCCAGCGCCGCAGGAACAAATCGCAATAGATGCTCGCCAGCTCAACGCTGGAAAACTCCGAAACCGGGCGCACAACGCCGCCGGCCTCCTCCAGCAAACGCAATTCGCGGCGCTGGTTGTAGCGAAACTTTTTCGACAATTCTTCGGGCGTGCGGGCCATCGCCAACTGCTCGGCCTGAGGCTTCAGGGTGCTGAAGCGGCCTTCATTGAGCTGTGACAGATAACGCCCACGGTGACGCAACGGCGCTTGAGCATCCGCAGCGGCGGGCAGGATCAGTTCGGCATTGCCCAGATCGAACAGGCCTTTTTTGCCGTGACGCTTGAGCACATCCTTGGACAAGGCCAGGTCGCGCCCCCAGGTCGGGATCGCCGCCTGCAGTTCGCCGCCTTGCTCCCAGGCCAGATACCGCACCGGGATACCCGCCAACTGCGCCAGGCGCTCAACCACCAGCGGATGGGTCGCCACGCTGCCACCAAAACGCTGCCAGGCACCGGCATAGGTGTCAGCATCCACAACGCTCCAGCCGCGCTCGCGCCAGCCTTGAAATCGATTGAGCATCAGGACTCCGCAGTCAGGTCGGTGACTTGCGCCAGGCGCCAGAAGGTATCGCGCACTGCTTCATCGCTGAAGCGCTCATGCAAGCGTTCCAGCATCAGCTCGGCACAGGCCAGGCGCTGCTCGTCATCGAGTCGCGCCAGGTGCTGCAGGCCCTGAGCCAGATGTTCGGCATCGCCCAGTGGAAACAGAATGCCCACACCCTCGACCACTTCTTTAGCACCGCCACACGCGGTGGCCAGCAACGGCACGCCCGCGGCCATGGCCTCAAGCAGCACCATGCCGAACGGTTCGTGATCGGAGCTCAGCGCAAACACATCAAACGCCCGGAAATAGCGCCGTGCATCGGGTACCTGACCCAAAAACAGCACCTGCTCGCCGACCCCGAGTTCATTGGCCAGCGCTTTGAGATCTTGCTCCAGACGGCCCTTGCCCATGATCACCAACTGACTGTCAGCAGGCAGATTGGGCAACGCCGTGGCAAAACCGCGAATCAGCGTAGCCTGGTCCTTGTCCGGATGCAGGCGACCGACGTTGCCGACAATAAAACCATCGACCGACAGCCCCAGTGCTTCACGCGCCGGAGTGCCTGACAATTGATCGGCTTGAACGGTATCGATATCGATGCGGTTATAAAGCGTGTTGATTCGACCGGTCGGCCACTTGGGCAGGCACTGGCGCATGTCGTCGCGCACCGCATCCGAAACACCGAGCAGGCTCAGGCGCTTGCGAAACAGGTGGGCGAACAGTTTTCGGCTGCGCCGCTCATAGTCGCCAAAGGCATGATGCACACCGATCACCGGCAAACCGGTGGCCAACAAAGCGATATAAATCGGCTTGAAGCGGTGAGCAATGCAAAAACTGAAAGGGCGCGAAGCTGCGATCTTGCGCAGCCTGGCGATGGCGCCCAGCTTCAGGCCACGGATGGCCCTGGAGCTGAACTCCATGAACAGCACTTCATCAGAGCCACAGCCTGCAGCTACTTCAGGGTCGGCCGCCCCGGTCAGAAAGACCGTGGTGACCTTGTACCCGGTGCCGGAAAACAGGCTGGCGTACTGGCGTGCGCAGTCCAGAAACGGCCCGTCATAGCCGTGGCAGAACTGCAGCACATGACGCTCAGTCGAGCGATTCATAAGTCTCGGCGCCGTCTTTAACTACCAAAATATCTTCCATGATCAGGTACTGCAGATCGGAACCGAAGAACATGTTCAGCGCGTCCGTCGGCGAGCAGACCATCGGCTCGCCACGACGGTTGAGCGACGTGTTCAGCGACACACCGTTACCGGTCAGCACTTCGAGCGCCTTCATCATGTCGTAGTAACGCGGGTTGTATTCGCGCTTGAGCACCTGGGCACGCGAGGTGCCATCTTCATGGACAACCTCTGGCACGCGGGTTTTCCACTCGTCCGACACTTCAAAGGTGAAGGTCATGAACGGTGCCGGATGATCGACCTTGATCATCTGCGGGCCAACGGTGTCGAGCATCGACGGGCAGAAAGGCCTCCAGCGCTCGCGGAACTTGATCTGTTCGTTGATACGGTCAGCCACGCCTTCGCTGCTCGGGCAACCGATGATCGAACGGCCGCCCAATGCACGCGGACCGAACTCCATGCGGCCCTGGAACCAGGCCACCGGGTTGCCGTCGACCATGATCTTGGCGATCTTCTCCGGGGTGCCTTCGATCTTGCGATACGCAGGCTTGCCAGGGTGACGGGCACAGGCCGCGATCACATCTTCGTTGCTGTACGCAGGGCCGAGGTAGACGTGCTCCATCTTCTCGACCGGCACGCCGCGAGCATGGGACACATAGGCTGCCGCACCCACCGCCGTACCGGCATCGCCGGACGCAGGCTGCACGAACAGCTCCTTGACTTCAGGACGGGCAATGATCTTCTGGTTCAGCTTCACGTTCAACGCGCAGCCGCCCGCAAAGGCCATCTTGCCGGTCTCCTTGAGGATGTCACCCAGGTAGTGGTCGATCATTTGCAGCGACAGTTTTTCAAACAGCGCCTGCATGCTGGCCGCGTAGTGGATGTACGGCTCGTCGGCGATATCGCCTTCGCGCTTTGGCCCCAGCCACTCGATCAGTTTTGGCGAGAAGTAGAACCCCTTGCCTTTTTCTTTGTAACGACGCAGGCCGATCACGTTGGCGTATTCGGTGTTGATCACCAGTTCGCCGTTTTCAAACGAGGCCAGACGCGAGAAATCGTATTTGCTGGCGTCGCCGTACGGCGCCATGCCCATGACCTTGAATTCACCGTCCAGCATCTCGAAACCGAGGAACTCGGTGATCGCGCCGTACAGGCCGCCCAGGGAGTCAGGATCGAAGAATTCCTTGATCTTGGTGATCTTGCCGTTTTCGCCGTAGCCGAAGAACGTCGTGGCGTATTCACCCTTGCCGTCGATACCCAGGATCGCGGTTTTTTCTTTGAAACCCGAGCAGTGGTAAGCGCTGGAAGCGTGGGCCAGGTGATGCTCAACCGGTTCGATCTTGATTTTCTTCGGGTCAAAACCCAGTTGCTCAAGGCAGAACACGATCTTGTTGCGATAGCGCTTGTAGCGACGGTTGCCCATCAGGATCGCGTCAAGGGCGCGGTCCGGGGCGTACCAATAACGCTTGGCGTAGTGCCAGCGCGCCTTTCCGAACAAGCTGATCGGAGCGAACGGGATCGCTACCACATCAACGTCAGAAGGTTTGATACCCGCCTGCTCAAGGCAAAATTTTGCGGATTCGTAGGGCATGCGGTTCTTTGCATGCTTATCACGCACGAAGCGTTCTTCTTCAGCCGCCGCTACCAGCTTGCCGTCGATATAGAGGGCTGCGGAGGGATCATGGCTGAGGGCGCCGGACAGGCCAAGAATCGTCAATGCCACTGGATTAGCCTCTTTGGAATGCAGGCAGGCGGCGGGCGCCTGAACAAATAATGTGCCCCTCGCCAGGCGAGAAACAGCTAAAGAGCGGGATTATAGCGTAAAGACACCGCAAATGACCCAGCGCGATTTGCCACGCCCAGCCGCGCCAGGTCTGCTCGTAAAAGACACGGTACTCCAGACATATGTAAGCCCACCCCCACCCGCCGTTGGGATTTCCTGTGATCACACCGTCGCGTGCGACCCGCACGCTTCACTCAACAGGAAATCAGCATGCCCAGCCACCTGGAACACTTCAAAGGCTTAGAAGCCGAATGGACAAAGTTTTCTGACACTTTCCCGGATCTCGCACTCTCGCTAGACCACCGACTAAGGATGTTTTTCCCACAACTGCCCGTAGAGGCCTGCACCGACTTCCTCTACGTCAACTACGAACGGGCAGCCGAGCCGTGCCAGTCGCCCGTTATCGTCAGCCAAACCCTGAGCATGCTGATCGAGCAGTGCCACCTCACCGGCCAGGTGCCGACCTTTGTGCAAAATACAGCCCGCGTTTACAGCTATGCCTACACCCTGGACGAGCAAGATCTGGTCGCAGAGATCACCGTGCCACAACTCGAAAAATACCTCGAGTTCACCACGCGCAGTCTTGAACTATGTGTGAGGGATGCTCACCGTGACTACTGGCAAACGCCCCATGAGGAACTCGACTCCCTTACCCCGAAAAACTGGCTGTCACGCTTTGCCCTGAACCTGATCCTGTCTGAAGCAACCCTGCGCCATGAAGACAGAACCCTCAGCCCGCAAGCCATGAGCGCCATCAATCAGGTGCTCTCCCTGCCTGAACAGCCATCAACGCCAGGCGCCTACGGGTTTTACACGCTGACCTTGCATGGCCGGGCCCCTCAGCCCGCCTCGCTGTTGCACGGCGTGTTGGTGATCACCACCAGAGAGTTGCCGCGGGCTTCTGCCGACCCTCTGGACACCCGCATCGTGCAAGACCAGACCCTGCGCACGGTGGTGCTCTACACCCCCAGCACCGGGCTCGAAGCCTTCACCTCACTGGCAGCGCTGACCCAAGAGTTGAGCGCGCGACTCAAGGACGGGCGCCAGCGGGAGGCGTTACTCGATTGTGTGCTGGCAGAAGAACGTATCGGCGCACTGGCCTTTGAGCAAGTGGACTACAGCCCGGTGCCTGAGCAGCAAGTAAAGACGTTTTACAGCGAGCAACTGATCGAAAAACAGAAGCGCGACATGCGCCATGCCTGGGCATCCATGCGCACTGATCAGCCAGGCGCCACGCTTGAGCAACTGGTCGAGATGGTCGATCAATCCCTGAATTCAAGCCTGCCCATCAAGACCGCCAGCCTGTTGCGCGCCCGCTATACCCGGCTGCTGGAAATTCAGCTGCCCGAGTGGCTCAAAACAGCCTCTGAGGCCAACAAAACCAAATGGCGCCTGGCGGTCGAGCGCCTTAACCATGAGCGCGAGGCTTCAGAGGCTCCCGACACCGAACCCCTGGCAGACATCGGGCAAATCAACACCCTGCTGGGTTACGCCAGAACCCGGCTCAAGCAACAGATCAAAGCCGATCACGGCATTGATATAGACCCCGATGCGCTTTTCATCTCGACCACCGAAGCGCTGCAAACCGGCGCGGTGATTAACCCGATCACAGGCTCCGGGTTCGCCGCTGGCGCCAGCGTGGACCGAACCGGACCTACCATCACCTACAGGACCACACGACGCAGCCTGAGTGAGTTGGCGCTGTCCAATGTGGGCATATGGGATGTGACATTTGCCCTGACAGCTCAGGTCAAGGATGCCCACGGCACCCCCCACCCCACTCTCACCAGCAGCTACCTCAAGACCTTGGTACGCCAGCTCGATATTGGGCAGAACTACAAAGCCAGGCTCAACCATCTGCTGGTCAATTCCCCTCAGGCACGCTGGCGCAAGGAACATTACGTTGCCCTGCGCGCCGCACAGCTGAACCTGGACCTGCTGGAAGCCAGCATGGCGGGCACTCTGGGTGCCGAGCAGGCGGCATGGGTTGAGGCGGCACTGGATTACCCCGTTGAAAGCAGCCGCCCGCTGGTCAACGGCGCGCAGATCAAAGTCCACCTGTTGATGCTGCGTTACAAGCCACTGCCGGGCGCGCTGGTGTTCACCTCTACCGGATCGACCGACCTCGTGTGCTACTTGCCAGGCGCCCCCGACCAGCACTGGTTTGTCACTGTGCCTTCGCGCAACGAGCTGGGTCGAATCCTGTCCCGTGCTGATTTACGCACCTACGTGATGCGCCGCGTAACCACTGCCCAAAAACCGTACATCAAGCCACTGATCGAAGCGGGACTCAGCCAGAGCAACGTTCAACTGCAACCGATCAGCCATCACCTGCTTGAGGCGTCCTACGACACTGAAGCCTTGCATGCCATTCACGAGGCCGACGATCAATCGACCTCCACCTGGGAAAGCAACCTCAACACCGCCAAGGAAGCAGCCTTGACCGTGATTGATGTGGTGTCCTTCGTGCTGCCGACCAAGGTGCTGCTGCCCATCGCACTGGCACGGTTCATCTACCAGATTTATCAGGGCGTCGATGCCTTGCAGCGCGATGAAGGGCACGAAGCCCTGTTGCACTTCGTGGAGTCCATCACCCACCTGACCGACGGCGCGTCGGACTTTGCCGGCTCTGCGGTGTTTGGCCGTTCCATCCGCCAGCGTGCCAGACAGCCCGCACCAACGCTGAGTCCCGGCGCGGCGAGCCGTCACGCGGCAACAGGGCTCACCCTGCGCAGAGGTGACGAATACGGTTCTGGAATCTATGAGTTCAGCACAATGGGCGCAGGATCAGCTCATCACTACCTCAAAGACCGGCAGGGCACGCTTTACCCCTGCCGATACGACATCCTGGATGAGCGCTGGCGCGTAATTGATGAGCGCAAACCGGATGCGCGCAGCAGCCTCCCGGTGCGCGAGGTATCGGCAGGGATATGGGATGTGGACCCGACAACACCGTTGCTCAAAACCGGGATTGAGCGCGTGATCGAAAGCGCCCGTATCAGCAGCGTCAATCTCGACAGCCTCACCCCTGACGCCCAGGGCGTCTACCGCGTCAGCCACAACCGGTATATCCAGCAAGACGGCGTGGTGTTTGAGGTGTACAGCGGCTGGCTCGGCCGTCACTGGTATTTGCAACTGCCCGCAGGTTCAAGCAGCGGCGTCAGCGGCAGTCACAAACTGCGGCGTACAAGCGGTTATTGGGAAATCAAACACCGCCTGGCCGACAACACCAAACGCTGGAGCCCTTTGCTGGGTGACAGCACTCACTTGCCTGAAGCCGTGCCTGACGTTATCCACAGCGCCTACGATTTGCCTTATGAGTACAAAGCCAAAGTTCAGGATCTGGTCAAGAACAACAAGGGCTTACTGGATGCCAACTGGATTTCGCCTAATCCGGACATCACCCGCACCAGCCAGTTTTTTTCAAACTTCAGGCTCCGATTACTGGCCGACGCACGGGCTTTCTTGGCCACAAAGCCCGCAAAACCCCGTGTCACTCGCCCCGTCGTTCCAGCGGATACAAGCCCGCAGGACTTGTTCAAACACCTTTATGAGCACACCGATGGCGTCGTAGTAGGCGAAGTCCACTCCAATCAATCAGGTAAAAAACTGCTCACCACCCAAATGAGCAAGCTCGCTGAACTGGATGTGAAAGTGCTGTACCTGGAGCACCTGCAAACTGATTTTCATCAGACCTTTCTCGACGAGTTCTTTAAAACCGGAAAAATGCCGATTGTTCTGGATGAGTTCCTCAAAGCCCAGGACGCGGGTCATGGGATCAATCCCGCAAGCCCCCACACGTACAGCACGCTGGTGCGCGAGGCCAGGCGACATGGCATCGAAGTCATCGCCCTTGATTGCGCGGCCAGTTACAACCACAGGGGCCTGCACCCCGGGGCCGGTGGCCTCGCCAGCTCACCTGCCGACGTTATTCGCTATGAAATGTTCAGCTACTTTGCGTCACAGACAATCCGCGCGGACCAAGCAAAATCCGGTGCTCGCAAATGGATTGCCTTCACCGGCAACACCCACGCCAACACCTACCAGGGCGTGCCAGGCCTGGCAGAGCTTGAGGGCGCGATCGGCGTACGGGTATCCGACGTCTTCCCCGGCACCAGCCGCGGGGTGCGCATGAATACGGGGGAAGTCGTGCCAACGGATTACAGACACCGCGACTTCACCTTCTTGAAGAACGATTACTGGCTGCAAATGGATATTGCCGGCACCAAACCGCAAATCCCTGCGCTGTCCCCGACCCAGAACAATCAACGGCTCACCGCACCCGGCATGTTCAGGTTTGAAAGCGCCACGCCGGACGGCGCACACCTGATCCATCGAGCGAGCAACCACGAAATGGTGCACACCCCGGTGCAAACAGACCCTGGCGGCCAGTTTTATATCGAGCGAGCCAGCTGGATACCCGTCCACCAGAAACGTTACGACCGCCTGCAAGATCTGATAGAGAACTTGCGGGACATGAACATGACGCAGATGCAATAACCCTTCACCTGCACACGAGGGCGATCCGATATCGCCCTCGTTGCCCGGTTTTACTGGATATCCCGCCCTCAGCCGCTAAACTGCGCGCCCTCTGCTAGCCTCATCCCGTTGCCCTGGACGGGTCGCGTCACACGGAACCCCGATTTGCCCATGAAATATTTCGTACCTGCTCACGTTGCCCTGTTACTGCCTGGCCTCTGCCTGACACCCATCCTCAGCGCAGCCCCCCTTGAACTGGACCCCAGCGTCATCACCGGCTCGCGCAGCACCAGCCCGAGTTTTGACCTGCCGTACTCGGTCGACAGCATTAACCAGGAGCAAATCAAGGATGGCCAGCTAGGCATCAATGCCTCCGAGGTGCTGTCCCGCGTGCCAGGGCTGGTGGTGCAAAACCGTCAGAACTACGCCCAGGATCTGCAGATCTCGTCCCGTGGCTTTGGCGCCCGCTCGGCGTTTGGTGTACGTGGCATCAAGCTGATTGCCGATGGCATTCCAGCCAGCACCCCGGACGGCCAGGGGCAGGCGGCGACCTTCAACCTCGACACCGCCGAGCGCATTGAAGTACTGCGCGGCCCGGCAGCCACCCTGTACGGCAGCAACGCCGGTGGCGTGATCCAGATGTTCTCCCGCGACGGCGAAGGTCCGCCGCGCATTGGCGCTGAAACCCTGATCGGCAGCGACGGCATGAACAAGAACCACCTCACCGCCGAGGGCGCCACGGATGACGTGGGCTTTGTGCTTGACGCCTCGCGCATGGACACCGACGGCTACCGCGACCACAGTGCCGCTCGCCGCGACCAGACGTTTGCCAAGCTCAACCTCAAGCCCGATGAAGACAGCAAGCTGGCGCTGATCTACAGCAGCCTTGAGCAGAACGGCACGCAAGACCCGCTGGGCCAAAGCTGGGCCGCCTACAAGGCCGACCCGCGCTCGGTAACGCCAAACGCCCTGACCTACAACACCCGTAAAAGCATCGACCATCAACAATTGGGGATGAACTACGAGCGCTATATCGGCGACGCGACCCTGCAGGTCAATGCCTATACCGGCACCCGGAGTGTGATTCAGTATCTGGCGATCCCCAAAGGAACGCCGGGTAACGAACAGGGCGGCGGCGTCGTTCAATTCGATCGCAAGTTCTACGGCGGCAGCCTGCGCTGGTTGCAACCGGTGTATGGCGTGCCTGGGGACCTGACCCTGATCGGTGGCCTGGATTTCGACCAGAGCCAGGACAGCCGTCACGGCTATAACAATTATCTGGGCAACCAATTGGGCGTCAAAGGCGCACTGGTGCGCGACGAAGTGGACACCGCCCGCAGCCTCGACCCGTATGTGCAGGCCAACTGGGCGCTGGACAACTGGACCGTGCAGGCCGGCTTGCGCTACAGCACCATGGAAATGGACGTCGATGATCAATTTTTGAGCAACGGCGACGACAGCGGCACCAAACGCTATGAAAAAGCCACGCCGTCGATGAGCGTGATGTACGCCTTCACTCCAGAACTGCACGGCTATGTCAGCGCGGGCAAGGGCTTTGAAACGCCGACACAGGCCGAATTGGCGTACTCGCCCAGCGGTCGAGGCTTTAACTTCGGCCTCAAGCCCTCCGAAAGCACTCAATACGAGATGGGCCTGAAAGCCCAGCTAAACAACACACGGATCAACGCGGCGGTGTTCCAGATCACCACCGAAGATGAACTGGTGGTTGCAAGCAATACAGGCGGACGAACCACCTACCAAAACGCCGGCCGAACCTTGCGCCGGGGCTTTGAACTGGGCGTAGAAAGCCAGCTGGCCGAGCATTGGACCTCAACCCTGGCCTATACCCGTCTGCAAGCGACCTACGACAGTGACTTTGCCAGCACCAAAGGCACGGTCGACAAAGGCAACTACTTGCCCGGTGTTCCACAGACCACGCTGTTTGCCGAAGTGAACTGGAAACCGGTGGATTGGCTCAGCACCGCCGTTGAAGGCATGTACCGCAGCAAGGTGTATGTCGAAGACACCAACACCGCCAAGGCAGCTCCGGCCTACACCGTATTCAACTGGCGGGCCAAGTTTGAGCAGAAGGTGGAACACTGGACCTTCCACCAGACGTTGCGCCTGGACAACCTGCTGGACCGTCAGTACGTGGGTTCGGTGATCGTGGCGGACGGTAACAGCCGCTTCTACGAAGCCGCGCCGGGACGGTCGTGGTATGCCGGAGCCGGAGCCCAGTACAGCTTCTGACAGCACGGGCACGCTCCTGTGTGAGCGGGCTTGCTCGCGATGGCATCAACGCGGTCAGCCTGACAGGCCGCAGCGCTTGCATCGCGAGCAAGCCCGCTCTCACAAAGTCTTAGCCAAGGTCTTTGGGCAAGCGCCCGTCAATCAGCTGATACAACGCACTGTCCACCGGCCAGTTGCGCATGAAGCGCGCCCGGTCACGGGCGTAGGCGGTGGCGAAACTCCTCAGGCTGGCGTGCTGGCACATCGAGTCCAGATCGATCAATGCCCAACGGCCATCATCCCAGAACACGTTATGCCCCTTGAGATCACCGTGACTGATGCGCTCGCGGATCAAGTCGGCAAATAGCTGATCCAGCGCCTGAAGTTCGGCTTCCGGCGCATCCCCCCGCTCAACATAGGGCGCAAAACGCTCGATGATGTCCGGCCCCGGCAAAAACGCTGTCACCAGATACGCCTTGCCCCGCAACCACAGAAAACGGGTTTCCAGCAGTGCCAGCGGCTTGGGCGTGGCAATGCCCAGTAACGCCAGTCGATTGCCCTCGCGCCATGAGTGCCAGGCACGGCTCGGGCGCCAGAAGCGTTTAAGCCAGTGGGCAAAACCCTTGATGTTGTAGCGTTTGACCACCAGGGTGCGGCCCGCCACTTCAACCTTGCCGACACTGGCCGCGCCACCGGTTTTATACAAGTGGCCCTGATCCAGCAAGGCATCGGCGTGAGCCAGAACCGGCAGCATCGCGGGCTCTTCTTCACGGCGAATCGCACGCAGGACAAAGGCGGTGCGCTCAACGCTGAACAACGAGCAGTCGCGACCCACCTTGTTCAAGAAATCATTCAGGCGCCAGGCACGAACCTTCTCGATCTGCTTGAGCAGCGCTTCGAGCGGCAAGGCGTGCTCACCATTGCTGAGCAGGTAATGCACCAGCAATTCTTCGATAAATGGCTCAAGGCTTTTAGGCAACTGAGCGAAGAACACGCCGAGGTTTTCCAGGACTTTTTGTCGCGACAGCGGCTTGCCGGCTTCTTCGACGCAAATACCCGCGCCATCGATCAAGTACAGTTTGGCGCCCTGACGCAACAGGTTGTCCAGGTGCAGGTCTTCCTGCCACAGGCCCTTGAGGTGCATCTGGCCAATGGCAGCCAGCGCCTGGGCCAGTACGGCCACTTGCTCATCTGCCAAAACCGGCAACGACTGCACCGCGCCCCAGGCGTCACCCAGGCTCTCGGCATTTTCCAGAAACTCGAACAGCAACCAGCCGCCCTCGCCTTCCTGCAAACCATCAGCCAGCAACTTCGGCGTGGTCAAACCCTGATCAGCCAGCAGGCGCACACCCGTCAACTCTCGCTGGAAGTTGCGCGCAGCCTTGCTCCCAACCATCAATTTGGCCAGCACCGTACGCCCGCGCCACACCCCGGCGCCTACGTAACGCTGCCCGGGCAAAACCCGCAACAAGCTCAGCAGTTGCAATTGCGCAGGCCCGGCCGCGTCGGCCAGTTCGATACTCAGCGGCAAGCCCGGCGCACGACCCGCCTTTTGCAGTTCGGACAAACGCATCAGCGCGCTCCCTTGTGGCTGCGACGCACGTTCAGTCGCGCCAGCCAGGCATCCACCAGACCACTGTCGACAGGCTGATCCAGATAGGCAGCGAGCAAGACCCGCACCTCGGCATCGCTCCAGGCATGGGCACGACGCAGCAACGGCTCGATGTCCTTGACCCGATCACGCTGGCCCAGCAACAAGGGCCGGGTTTTCTCCAGATCGATCAATTGGGCGCGATAACCCAAGCCGTCAGCCTGCAAGAAAATGTGCTTGGGATAAAAGCAGCCATGCACCTGACGCGCAGCGTGCAGGCGACGCGCCAACAGGCCGCATTCACGCAAAATTGCCTGCTGCTGCTCAGGGGTCAGTTGCGGCCATTGTTCAAGCAACGAATCGAGGTCATTCCAGCCATCCAGCGCACGGGTCATGAGCACCGCGCGATGTTCGCCAGGCACTTTTCGCTCGCCAAAAAACACCGCTTCCAGCGCCGGAATACCCATTTGCTGATAACGCTGAATATTACGAAATTCGCGGGCGAAGCTCGGCTCGCCGAATGGCCGGTGCAGGGTACGGGTCAGGTAGTTGCTTTGACGCTTGAGGTAAAAGCCCTGGCCTTCGAGGTCCATGCGAAACACGCTGCTCCAGCCACCACCGCTGGTGTTGGGCTCGTCCACGGCTTCCAGTTGCACAGCCCACAGCGCATCGAAGTCGGCCAGTCCGTTGCGCTCAAGCAAAGCCCGATCCGCATCCGCTAAAAAATCAGTCATTCCCGGCCCTCAAAAAAACGCACGATATGGCGAACACGTTCCTTGTCCGCCGCATTGAGCGTAGTGCGCCCGGTGTATTGGAAATAAAAACGCAAACGCTGGGTGTAGGACAAATGGTACTTGGCCACTTTGTCGAGGCACGCCAGGTCTTTGGTGATGCGGTATTTGAGCCAGAAACCGCGCCAGAAATCACCGTTCGGGCAGTCGATCAAAAACAGCTTGGGCTGATCGTCGACCAGCAGGTTTCGCCACTTCAGATCGTTATGGGTAAAGCGGTGGTTGTGCATGATCCGGGTGCATTTCGCCAACTGGCGGCTGACGCAGTCGACCCAGGCACGGTCCTTGAGCAACGGATCATGGTGGTCTGCCAGTTCGGACAAATCGCGGGTATTGGGCAGCTCACGGGTGATCATGGCGCCACGGGAGTAGGCAAAGCCACTGCGCTCAAGGCCCCATGCCACGACTTCGGCGGTGGGAATGCCCCACTTGTCGAAACGCTTGAGGTTCTGCCATTCGGATTTGACCCGAGGGCGGCCCAGATAGCGACGCAAGCCCTTGCCCGCACCGGTATAGCGCTTGACGTAATAATTGACGCCATCGCGCTGCACACGGATCACTTCCGAAAGAGGATCGCGGGTCAGGTGCTCGCCCTGGAGGGCAAATACCGCTTCCAGACTGCCAAAATCAGAAGCGAGTGCGCTGTAAGCGGGTTCAAGATTCCAACCCGCCATTACAGTGCATCCCCATAACGTAGTTTGCGTTCATAAAGCTTGCTCGCCTTGCCTTCCAGCCACGCCAGCAGGCGGGCTTCTTCGCGCAGGATCTGACGCAGCGGCATCTGGAAGTAACCCCGCAGGAAGCGCAGCTTGTCCCGTTGGGTCAGGCCAATGTCCAGTGCCGAAAAGTACAGCGCGGCCAGGTCCTTGTTGCGCCAGCGTTTGCTGATGACCGGTCGAACCTGGGCACGGTGCAGGTCAATGACCGACAGGCGGAAATCCTTGGCCGTGACCGGTTTGTCGGTGTGCAACAAAAAGTGGCAGATGTAGCAGTCGCGATGGTTAACCCCGGCGCGGTGCATCATGCCGGTCATGCGCGCCACTTCGGCGATCAGTCCATGCTTGAGGGCTGGCTGTGGCGGCTGCTTGATCCAGTTGAGACTGAAGTCTTCGAGGCTGACCGTAGGTGCCAGCTCTTCGGTGATGATGAACGAGTGCTGCCCCGCCGGATTACTGCCCTTTTCGCCATACGCGACGGCGGTCATGGTGGGTACGCCGACTTCGTGAAGACGCTTGATAGCCCGCCATTCCTGGCCCGCGCCCAGCACTGGCAACTTGGCCGTGAGCAGGTTTTTGAACACCTCACCCCAGCCAATGCCACGGTGGATTTTCACAAAATAACCGCGGCCCTCGACTTCAGTACGCAAAGTACGTCGGCCATCCAGTTCGCGGTAAACCTCGCCCTCCAGGCGCTCGACTTCGGTGAACGCATCGCGTCCTGCCCACAAGCTCTTGAACGGTTCGGCAAGAATCAGTTTCATCAGTGTTGCTCCGCCAGAATCACATCCGCAGCGTGCTGCGGCATGCTGTAGAGGTCGGCCGTCTGCGCGTAGGCCAGGCCGTTTTGGCTCCAGGCCGCGCGCGCAGCATCGTCGGACAACATGTGTGTCAGGTATTCATTGAGTTGCGCCTGCTCGAACGGCTCGTCCAGTACACGGCCGCAATCGGCGTCGCTGATGTAATGGGCGTAGCCACAGACGGCGCTGACCAGCACCGGCAACCCTGCCACCAGCGCTTCAAGCAGCACGGTGCCGGTGTTTTCGTTATAGGCCGGGTGAATCAACAGGTCAGCGCCCAGCAGGAAGCGCGGGATATCGCTGCGCCCCTTGAGGAACTGCACGTGATCGCCCAGCCCCAGCGTGGCGCTCTGTAATTGAAAGACTTTGGGATCGTCCTGGCCAATGACAAACAGCCTGGTGCGCTTTTTAAGCTCGCCCGGCAACGCCGCCAGGGCTTTAAGGCTGCGATCGACGCCTTTGGTCTTGAACCCGGAACCGATCTGCACCATCAGCAGGTCGTCGTCTGCCAGGTTGAATTCACGCCGGAACCCGGCGCGAATCTCGGCCGCATTGGCGGGCGCGCGACGGTCCAGGGCAATGCCCGGCGGCAACAGGTGGAAGCGCTCAAGCGGCGTATCGTAATGCTTGATAAACAGCGGCTGCTGGACTTCGGAAATCATCAGGATTTCAGTCTTGGCGTTCTTGTCGAACACCGCCCGCTCGTATTCGGCAAAGTGTTTGTAACGCTTGAAGAAGCGATAGAACGAATGGCGCAGGTTTTGCGCCTTGTCTTCAAAACAGCCGTCGGCCGCGTAGTACACGTCCAGCCCCGGCATTTTATTGAAGCCGACGAGGCGGTCCACCGGGCGTTTGGCCAGGTCGGCCTGCATCCAGGCGAGCATTTTTTCGTTGCGGGTATGGTTGTGGAACGCCTTGACCGGCGCCACCAGCACTTCAAAACCGGGGGGAATGTCACCCTCCCAGATCATGGTGTAGACGCGAATTTGATGGCCGCGTTTCTGGCACTCCAGCGCAATGCGCATGAAATCGCGTTGCAGCCCGCCAAACGGGAAATATTTGTACAGCACAAAAGCCAGTTGCATCAGCGCAGTTCCTCAGCCAGTAACAACGTGCTTAATCGACTCGCGACACGCTCAGGGTTCAAACGGGTGAAGCACAACGGCCACTCGTTTTTCAGATCAAACCGCTGCTGGTCCTGTGCAGTCGGAGTGTAGGTGCATTTTTTCTGCAGGCACGGTGCGCACGGAAAATCGCTGGCCAGGTGGATTTGCACCTTGCCATAAGCACCGGTCAGGCCCGGATTGGTGGGGCCAAACAGGGAGATGGTCGGCACATCCAGCGCCGCCGCCAGATGCCCCAGCCCGGTGTCGACCGCGACACAGGCGCTGGCGCTGGCCAATACCTTGGCAACCCCCGCCAGATTCAGCTTGGGCAGCACCACTGCGTTGCTCAGACCGCTGGCAATGCGCTCGGCACGGGCCTTCTCTGCCGGGTTGCCCCAGGGCAAACGCACTTCGACACCCATGTGCCCCATCCGCAGGGCCAGGTCACGCCAGTACACTTCGGGCCAGTGCTTGGTGTCCCACGTGGTGCCGTGCAAGAACAATACGTAAGGCTTCTTGCGCGGTAATTCAATCAGGCGCTCAACGTCGAGGCCATAATCACCCAACCCTTTGGGCAGGTCGTAGCCCAGCGCCACGGCAAACAATTGGCGTAAACGCTCGACCGCGTGCTGCCCGCGAGCCACCGCCAGACGCCGCTGATAAAAGCGGCTGGCCAGCGGTTCACGGGCAGAGTCTTTATCCAGACCGGCCACCGGGGCGTTTACATAGCGGGTCAGCCAGGCACTTTTGACCAGGCCCTGGGCATCGATCACCAGGTCGTATTGCTCGGCGCGCAGGCTTTGCTTGAAGCGACGCCACTCACCGCTCTTGATGGTTTCCCAGATATTTTTGCGCCAACGGCGAATCGCTACCGGAATAACCTTGCCCACTGCCGGGTGCCAGGTCGGAATTTCGGCAAAGCCTTCTTCCACGACCCAGTCAAACGTGATGCCCGGAATCGCCCGCGCCGCATCGGTCAACGCGGGCAAGGCATGGATCACATCCCCAAGGGATGAGGTTTTGACCAACAGAACGCGCACCTAGTTGACCTCGACCGGTGAGCCCTGCAAACGCTGCAAGGCTTCAACCACAGGCTGCGGCATCAGTTCGCGCAGGCAGTTGTAGTGGCCAAAGCGGCAGGTGCGATCAAAACACGGGCTGCACTCGAGCCCCAGGCGCACGATTTCGACCTTGTCGGCCAACGGCGGGGTAAAACCCGGCGATGTGGAGCCGTAGACCGCCACCAGCGGGCGGTTCAGCGCAGCAGCCACGTGCATCAGCCCGGAGTCGTTGGACACCACGGCATCGGCGCACGACAGCAAATCAATGGCCTCGGCCAGCGAGGTCTCGCCGCTCAGGTTGACCGACTCTTCACGCAGCCCGGGGATCAACCGCGAGCGGATGTCTTCGCCCACAGCGTGATCGTTTTTGGAGCCGAACAACCACACCTGCCAGCCTTCGCGGATCTTTTGCTCGGCAACTTTGGCGTAGTGCTCGGACGGCCAGCGCTTGGACTCGCCAAACTCGGCACCCGGGCACAGCGCCAGCACCGGGCGGTCCAGTTCCAGGCCAAATTTTGCCAGTGCGCCGGCACGGCTTTGCGGATCGATCTGCAAGGCCGGGCGCGGATAAGGCCTGGGCAGGTCGGCACCCGGCTCATAGGCCAGCGCCATGAAACGCTCGATCATCAACGGGTAGCGTTCTTTGTCGAGCTTGCGCACATCGTTGAGCACGCCATAACGAAACTCGCCACGCCAGCCGGTGCGCTTGGGGATGCCCGCAAAGAACGGCACGAGGGCTGATTTCAGCGAGTTGGGCAGCAAGATTGCCTGATCGTATTGGCCCTTGAGGGACTTGCCGATCTTGCGTCGCGTGGCCAGTTCAAGCGCGCCGTGGCCGAGCGGAAAGCTCAAGGCCTTGCGCACTTGCGGCATGCGCTCAAGGATGGGCCGGCTCCACTCGGGGGCCAGCACATCGATTTCGCACTGCGGGTGGCGCTGCTTGAGGCACTGAAACAGTGTCTGCGCCATCACCATGTCACCGACCCAGCTGGGCCCAACGATCAAAATATTCATAAGTTTCCATAAACAAGCAAGGGAGGCATTCGCCTCCCTGCTGTAGTGCCATATCGCTTTATTTGACCAGTGTACGCCACTCTGGGTGATCCGTTGTCTTGCCGGTCACCAGGTCGAAATAGGCTTTTTGCAGTTTTTCGGTGATCGGGCCACGGCGGCCGATACCGATATGACGCCCGTCGACTTCGCGAATCGGCGTCACTTCAGCGGCAGTGCCGGTGAAGAACGCTTCGTCGGCGATATACACCTCGTCGCGGGTAATGCGTTTTTCAACAAACTTGTAACCCAGCTCGGTGGCCAGGGTCAGGATCGTGCTGCGGGTGATGCCGTTCAGGCAAGCCGTCACGTCCGGGGTGTAAATCACGCCATCCTTGACCAGGAACACGTTCTCGCCCGAGCCTTCGGCCACGAAACCTTCCGGATCCAGCAACAGCGCTTCGTCGGCACCGCCGGAAATCGCTTCCTGCAGGGCCAGCATCGAGTTGATGTAATGACCGTTGGCCTTGGCCCGGGTCATGGAAATGTTCACGTGGTGACGGGTAAAGGAGCTGGTGCGCACCTTGATCCCGACTTCCAGCGCTTCGGCACCCATGTAGGCACCCCAGCTCCACGGCGCGATGATCACGTGGACCTTGAGGCCAGTGGCGCGCAGGCCCATGGCTTCGGATCCGTAGAACACCATCGGGCGGATGTAGGCGCTGTCGAGGTTGTTTTCGCGCACCGCAATGCGGGTCGCTTCGTTGATTTCGTCTTTGCTGAACGGGATCTTCATGCCCATGATGTGGGCCGAATCGAACAGGCGGTCAGTGTGCGCCTGCAAGCGGAAAATCGCCGCGCCCTGCGGGGTTTCGTAAGCGCGTACACCTTCAAACACGCCCATGCCGTAGTGCAATGTATGGGTCAGCACGTGCGTCGTAGCATCACGCCACGGCACCAGCTTGCCGTCATACCAGATCACACCATCACGATCAGCCATCGACATCATTACGCTCCTCAAAGAATCCAGCACCCGCGCCACGAGGCGTCAGGCAAATTGGACGGACCTTATGGACCCGCCGGATACGTTCTTACAGCTTTAACTCTGTACTTAAGCCAGCGAACTAGCTCAATCCCAGCTCGGACCATATGCGTCGCACGTGTTGACGTTCGACCACAAGTTGATCCCCCGTGACCACGCCGGCCTCCTTTTGCAAGGCTTGACGGTGGGCGACGGTGCGAAAGGCCTTGTAAGCCTCGCGCAACAGGTTGGCATCAGTGGCGGGCATCAGCCCGACCTGCTCCAGCCCTTCCAGAATGCGGATGTTATCGGTGTAGCGCAGTAACGCCGGATGTTCCCTGGACCACGCCAGGGCCGCGTATTGCACCATAAATTCAATATCGACGATACCTCCGGCATCTTGCTTGAGGTCGAACGGCACCGTGGCCTCGAAGGCGTTTTCAGCCGTTCCGGCAGCCGTTATCCGGGTACCAAGATTGCCACGCATTTTGGCCCGCATCTCGCTGACCTCCTGGCGCAAGACAGGCAGGTCGCGCTCACGCCCCAGCACGCTGGCACGTACTTTTTCGAACGCACTGCCCACTTGCTTGCAGCCCACCAGCACCCGCGCCCGCACCAGCGCCTGATGCTCCCAGGTCCAGGCCTCGCTTTCCTGGTAGCGCTCAAAGGCGCCAAGGGAACTGACCAGCAATCCCGATGCACCTGAGGGACGCAGGCGCATATCGACGTCATACAGCTGCCCGGAGTTGGTCTGGGCCGTCAGCAAGTGAATGATGCGCTGACCCAACCGGGTGAAAAACTGCGCGCCATCAATCGGCTTGGCGCCATCGGTTTCGGCATTCGGGTCACCGTCGTGGATAAACACCAGGTCCAGATCCGAGCCGTGTCCCAGCTCGATTCCACCCACCTTGCCGTAGCCAACAATAATAAAGCCGGGGTCGCACAAGCTGCCGTCCGTGCGCTGGGGCGTTCCGTACTTGGCCACCGTCTGGCGCCAGGCCAGCGCCAGCACTTGCTCCAGAATCGCCTCGGCCAGCCAGGTCAGGTAATCGCTGACTTTCATTAAAGGCAGGCTGCCCGCGATTTCCGAGGCAGCAACCCGCAGGCGGTGGGCCAGCTTGAAGTTACGCAAGGCCTCCATCTGCTGCTCAAGATCGTCCTCGGGGATACGTGTCAGGCGCTCACGCAACTCGGCCGCCAGTTCCGGCGCCAGGGGCGGCTTGAACAGTCGACGCTCGTTGAGCAACTCATCGAGCAACAACGGGAAGCGGGTGATTTGTTCGGCGATCCACGGGCTCGCCGCGCACAGCGTCAATAAACGCCGCAATGCGTCGGGGTTTTCGGTCAACAGCACTAGATAAGCCGAACGTCGGGCCACCGCCTCGACCAGCGGCAACACCCTCTCCAGTACCAGATCGGGGTTGGCGTGCTCTACGGCCTGGGCCAGCAAACGCGGGATAAACGCATCCAGGCGCTCGCGCCCCAAACGCTGCATGGCGCGCAATTGCGGACTGGAACGCAGGGCCGCCAGCTGCTTCAAGGCTTTGGGGGCATCAACAAACCCGGCCTCTTCCAGCTGGACACAGGCAGCGGCGTCGTCCTGGACCTCCTCCCACAACGGCAACCACTCTCCGCCTACGATCAGTTCGCCTTCATCGATGACCTCTTCCTCATCAGGGTCGGCGATGACCTGACGGAAATGCCAGTCGATGCGACCGCGCCACGCCATTAATTGCTCGTGGAATGCCGCCCAAGTGTCAAACCCCATAATAAATGCAATGCGCGCCTGATCCTGCTCGGTGTCGGGCAGCATTTGGGTCTGGCGGTCTGCTATGGCCTGGATCGCGTGCTCGGTGTAGCGCAAAAATTCATAGCCTTCGCGCAGCTCGTTAACCACTTCGCCCGGCAAATACCCCTGACCTTCCAGGGTCGTCAGCACTTTAAGCAGCGGGCGTTGCTGCAGGCTGAGGTCACGGCCGCCGTGGATCAGCTGGAATGCCTGGGCGATAAACTCGACTTCACGAATCCCGCCCGCCCCCAGCTTGATGTTGTCGGCCATGCCTTTGCGCCGCACCTCCTGCTGGATCAGCTGTTTCATGGTGCGCAGCGCTTCAATTGCCGAAAAATCGAGGTAGCGTCGGTACACGAACGGGCGCAGCAAACTGAGCAGCTGCGCACCCATCGCCTGATCACCGGCCACGACCCGGGCCTTGATCATGGCGTAGCGTTCCCAGTCGCGGCCTTGATCCTGGTAGTACTGCTCCAGCGCATTGAAGCTCAGCACCAATGAGCCGGACGAGCCGTACGGGCGCAAACGCATATCGACGCGAAACACAAAACCGTCGACGGTCACCGGGTCCAAGGCCTTGATCAGGCGCTGACCCAGGCGGATAAAGAACTCCTGATTGTCCAGCGGGCGCTTGGCACCCACCGTTTCGCCGCCTTCGGGGTAGGCGAAAATCAGGTCAATGTCCGAAGACAGGTTCAGCTCTACGGCACCCAGCTTGCCCATGCCCAGAATCACCATCTGCTGCGGCTCGCCACTGCGATGCCCGGTGGGCGTGCCGAACTGCTGGCAATGACGTTGGTACAACCAGCGATAAGCCTGATCGATACTGGCATCGGCCATGTCCGACAGGTCGCGGCAGGTTTCAATCAAGTCGGCCTGGCGGTTGATGTCACGCCAGATAATCCGGATCTGTTGACGGGTGCGCTGGCGGCGCAGTGCACGGCCCAGCTCGTCATCGGTGGCTGCAGCCTGCGCCGCAACGCTGATCTGGGCACACAACTCGCCGGGGGCAAAGCTGCGGTCCAGTTCGCCTGAGCCCGCAAGCTCAAGCAACATCAAAGGGTCACGTAATGACTGTTCTATAAAGAAGTCACTCGCGGCACTGACCCGGTTAAATGCCAACCAGCGCTGCGCCGACCAGTCATCAAGCCCCTGCTCGCCCTCAAGCCCGGCGACCGCCGTGCGCCAGGATTGCTCGGCGCGACTGGCCAATGGCTGTAAAAGACCTGGAATGGGTACTAGCGACGGGAGGCTCATGGTCTATCCTTGATCGGCGATGGTGTTGCCGAGTACGGTGACAGGAAGAAACAGCGGTTTAATCCGACTGTCGAACAAAGGTTATAAATAGCTGTAAGCGCATATTGTTTAGCATCCAGCCTGCGCACATAAGGCTGAATGACGAGAAACACACCAACAATATCGATTTTTCGCACAACCAAACTGATGGCTATCAGGACCAATCCTGTAGTTTTACTACTGAGTCACACACTCGAAAGGCTGAAATGGCCGACGATTTGTAGTAAAACTACACGCCGCTGGAATCAACCTCCGGCCATCCAAGAATTTATGTCGTCTGCCCACAAGGCCAGTCGCAAACTCAGGCAACCGATTCTGGAAGCCTATCCGCCCTGGAGCAAGCCATGCAAGACCTCGATCCCGTCGAAACCCAGGAATGGCTGGACGCCCTGGAATCGGTTCTCGACAAAGAAGGCGAAGACCGCGCTCACTACCTGATGACCCGTATGGGTGAGCTCGCTACCCGCACCGGTTCGCAGCTGCCGTATGCCATCACCACGCCTTACCGCAACACGATTCCTGTAACCCACGAAGCACGCATGCCTGGCGACCTGTTCATGGAACGCCGCATTCGCTCGCTGGTTCGCTGGAACGCCATGGCCATGGTGATGCGCACGAACTTGAAAGATTCTGACCTGGGCGGTCATATCTCCAGCTTCGCTTCCAGCGCAACCCTGTATGACATCGGCTTCAACTACTTCTTCCAGGCCCCAACCGACGAACACGGCGGCGACCTGATCTACTTCCAGGGTCACACCTCGCCAGGCGTTTACGCCCGTGCGTTCATGGAAGGCCGGATCACCGAAGAACAAATGAACAACTTCCGCCAGGAAGTAGACGGTCAGGGCCTGTCGTCCTACCCGCACCCTTGGCTGATGCCTGATTTCTGGCAGTTCCCGACTGTATCGATGGGCCTTGGCCCGATCCAGGCGATCTACCAGGCTCGCTTCATGAAGTACCTGGAAGCCCGCGGCTACATCCCGGCAGGCAAGCAAAAAGTCTGGTGTTTCCTGGGCGACGGCGAGTGCGACGAACCAGAATCCCTGGGCGCGATCTCCCTGGCCGGCCGTGAAAACCTGGACAACCTGATCTTCGTTATCAACTGCAACCTGCAGCGCCTTGATGGCCCGGTTCGCGGCAACGGCAAGATCATCCAGGAACTCGAAGGCGTATTCCGCGGTGCTCAGTGGAACGTGACCAAAGTCATCTGGGGCCGTTTCTGGGACCCACTGCTGGCCAAGGACGTTGACGGTATCCTGCAACGTCGCATGGACGAAGTCATCGACGGCGAGTACCAGAACTACAAAGCCAAAGACGGCGCGTTCGTACGTGAACACTTCTTCAACACGCCAGAACTCAAGGCGATGGTTGCTGATCTGTCCGACGACGAGATCTGGAAACTCAACCGTGGTGGCCACGACCCGTACAAGGTCTACGCGGCGTACCACGAAGCGGTCAACCACAAGAACCAGCCAACCGTCATCCTGGCCAAGACCATCAAGGGTTATGGCACCGGCGCTGGCGAAGCGAAAAACACGGCGCACAACACCAAGAAAGTTGATGTTGAAAGCCTGAAGCTGTTCCGTGACCGTTTCGACATCCCGGTCAAAGACGACGAAATCGAAAACCTGCCATTCTTCAAACCTGAAGCAGGCAGCGCTGAAGCCCGTTACCTGAGCGAGCGCCGCACTGCACTGGGCGGTTTCGTTCCTCAGCGTCGTGCTCTGAGCACCAGCATTCCGACCCCGCCACTGGACACCCTCAAGGCCATCCTTGACGGCTCCGGCGACCGTGAAATTTCCACCACCATGGCTTTCGTGCGCATCCTGGCGCAGCTGGTCAAGGACAAGGAAATCGGTCAGCGCATCGTTCCGATCATCCCGGACGAAGCCCGTACCTTCGGTATGGAAGGCATGTTCCGCCAGTTGGGCATCTACTCGTCCGTCGGCCAGCTCTACGAGCCAGTCGATAAAGACCAGGTGATGTTCTACCGCGAAGACAAAAAAGGTCAGATCCTCGAAGAAGGCATCAACGAAGCAGGCGCCATGAGCTCCTTCATCGCCGCCGGTACTTCGTACTCCAACCACAACCAGCCTATGCTGCCGTTCTACATCTTCTACTCGATGTTCGGCTTCCAGCGTATTGGCGACCTGGCCTGGGCCGCTGGCGACAGCCGCACCCGTGGCTTCCTGATCGGCGGCACCGCCGGGCGCACCACGCTCAACGGTGAAGGCCTGCAGCACGAAGACGGTCACAGCCACATCCTGGCCGGTACCATCCCGAACTGCCGCACCTTTGATCCAACCTACGGCTATGAGCTGGCGGTGATCATTCAGGACGGCATGAAGAAGATGACCGAAGAGCAACAGGACGTCTTCTACTACATCACCGTGATGAACGAGTCTTACCAGCAGCCAGCCATGCCGGCCGGTGTCGAGGAAGGCATCGTCAAGGGCATGTACCTGCTCGAGGAAGACACCAAGGAAGCGGCGCACCACGTTCAGCTGATGGGCTCCGGCACCATCCTGCGTGAAGTCCGTGAAGCGGCGATCATCCTGCGTGAACAGTTCAACATCGGTGCTGACGTATGGAGCGTTACCAGCTTCAACGAACTGCGTCGCGACGGCCTGGCCGTCGAACGCAGCAACCGTCTGCACCCGGGCCAGAAGCCTAAGCTGAGCTACGTTGAAGAGTGCCTGACTGGCCGTAAAGGTCCGGTCATTGCCTCTACCGACTACATGAAGCTGTTCGCTGAACAGATTCGCCAGTGGGTACCGGTCAAGGAATTCAAAGTGCTGGGCACTGACGGTTTCGGCCGCAGCGACAGCCGCAAAAAACTGCGTCACTTCTTTGAAGTAGACCGTCACTTCGTGGTGTTGGCAGCCCTGGAAGCACTGGCTGACCGTGGCGATATCGAACCTAAGGTGGTTGCAGAAGCCATCGTCAAGTTCGGCATCAACCCGGAAAAACGCAACCCACTGGACTGCTGAGGAGAATATTTGTGAGCGAACTCATTCGAGTACCTGACATCGGCAGCGGCGACGGTGAAGTCATCGAGCTGTTTGTAAAAGTCGGCGACCGTATCGAAGCCGATCAGAGCATCCTGACGCTGGAATCGGACAAGGCGAGCATGGAAATCCCTGCTCCTAAAGCCGGTATCGTCAAAAGCCTGAAGATCAAGCTGGGCGACCGCTTGAAAGAAGGCGACGAATTGCTGGAACTGGAAGTCGAGGGCGCCGCTGCGGCGCCTGAAGCTGCAGCCCCTGCAGCGGCTCCGGCCGCAGCCGAGCAACCTGCTGCTGCCCCTGCTGCCGAGGCCCCTGCGGCCCCGGCTGCACCTGCCGCTGCCACCATCCAGGACATCCATGTCCCGGATATCGGCTCGTCGGGCAAGGCCAAAATCATCGAAGTCCTGGTCAAGGCCGGCGATACCGTTGAGGCTGATCAATCGTTGATCACCCTCGAATCCGACAAGGCCAGCATGGAAATTCCATCGCCAGCCGCCGGTGTGGTTGAGAGCATTTCGGTCAAGCTGGATGACGAAGTCGGCACTGGCGATTTCATCCTCAAGCTCAAGGTTGCCGGCGCTGCTGCGCCAGCCGCTCCAGCCCAGGCTGCTGCTGCTCCTGCTGCGGCAAAAGCTGAAGCGCCTGCTGCTGCCCCGGCACCGGCCGCCAAAGCCGAGGCAGCACCTGCCCCGGCCGCCGCGCCTGCACCAAAGGGTGCCAAAGTTCACGCCGGCCCGGCCGTGCGTCAACTGGCCCGCGAATTCGGCGTCGAGCTGAGCGCGGTCAGCCCAACCGGCCCACACGGCCGTGTGATCAAGGAAGACGTGCAGGCTTACGTCAAAACCATGATGCAGAAGACCAAGGAAGCTCCGGCTGCAGGCGCTACCGGCGGTGCCGGTATTCCGCCAATCCCGGTTGTGGACTTCAGCCGCTTCGGCGAAGTTGAAGAAGTGGCCATGACTCGCCTGATGCAAATCGGCGCGTCGAGCCTGCACCGCAGCTGGCTGAACATCCCGCACGTGACTCAGTTCGACCAGGCTGACATCACCGAGCTGGAAGCCTTCCGCGTCGCGCAAAAAGCCGTCGCAGAAAAAGCCGGTGTGAAACTGACCGTACTGCCTCTGCTGCTCAAGTCCTGCGCGCACCTGCTCAAGGAAATGCCGGACTTCAACAGCTCGCTGGCGCCAAGCGGCAAAGCGATCATCCGCAAGAAGTACGTCAACATCGGCTTCGCCGTTGACACCCCGGATGGCCTGCTGGTCCCTGTGATCAAGAACGTTGATCAGAAGAGCCTGCTGCAACTGGCTGCTGAAGCGGCTGCGCTGGCTGCCAAGGCCCGCGACAAGAAGCTCACCGCAGACGACATGCAAGGCGCGTGCTTCACCATTTCCAGCCTCGGTCACATTGGCGGCACCGGCTTCACGCCGATCGTCAACGCACCGGAAGTGGCGATCCTCGGCGTTTCCAAGGCAACCATCCAGCCTGTCTGGGACGGCAAAGCCTTCCAGCCGAAGCTGATGCTGCCACTGTCGCTGTCCTACGATCACCGTGTGATCAACGGCGCTGCTGCTGCACGCTTCACCCAGCGTCTGAGCCAGTTGCTGGGCGACATCCGCACGATCCTGCTGTAAGCCCCGCCCCGGCCTTCCTCACCGAAGGCCGGGGTAGCGCACTGTTTTCCGAGCGCCACGCTCGTACCTCAACCCCGCCATTTGGCGGGGCTTTTTTTTGCCTGCGATTTAGCCATTCCCATGCACACAATCTCCCACCACTCGCACCAGCGCCGCACTACAACCCACGCAGAATCAAGGAGTGGGTAGCTTCCCCCTGCGACTCCTACGGTTAACCAAAGGACTTTAACCGCGCGACAAATAGCGCCTTACATCAGAAAGGATTTCGATGTGAACAGACCTACCGTAGGCCCGATTCTGGGATTTACCACTGCACAACACGCCCGTATTTTTGTACGCGGCGCATCCGATAAAAAAAACGCTGTATTCGCCGGCATCCGGCATCGAAAGGTCGGTCAAAGCCAGTGGTCAGCAGGCGTGTATTCAAGGCTGAGCACTGAGTTCGACATGTCCGACACTCTGGTCCTGAGCGGGCTGAGCGCCGACACCCGCTACGAATACCAGGCGGGCTGGTTCTCCACCGAGCGCCAGGACCACACACCCGAAACCGTCAAGCAGATCCCGCTCAAGTGGCCGCCACACCTTTACACCTTCAAGACCACGTCCAACCAACCCAACCGTATACGTCGCTATGTCACAGGCTCGTGCCGCTACCTCAGGCTGACGGCAGGCATACCTTCGGCCCCCGAACTGGGGGACAGAATCTTCAGCGCCATTGGCTCACTGAACCAGCAGCGGCCCCTCGATGCCGTCGTGATGACCGGCGACCAGGTGTATGTCGACGACCTGAATGTCCTGTTGCCAGACCGAGAATTCGCTGCCATCAGCAAAAAATACCAGGCGGCGTTTTCACAACCCCATATCCGCAACCTGATGTCGGGCACGCCGACCTACATGATGCTCGACGACCACGAAATCGAGGATAACTGGCCAGCCAATCAGAACAACACTGATCGAAAGCTCTACAACAACGCCATGACGGCTTATGAGATCTATCAATGCAGCCACGGTCCCGCACACGGACTGCGGCCCGATGGACGCATCAACCGCGATCTGAAGCACTACTGGTACTCGTTTGGCGACGGCGATATCGACTGGTTTTTCATGGACTGCCGCACTGAACGCACCCTGTCCGGCAATGCCAAAAGCATGATTGGCACCCAACAGGAATACGCACTGATGAAATGGCTGATCAACAGCACGGCCAAGGTGAAGTTCATCGTCAGCAGCGTCATGTTCATGCCCGATCAACAGCGCGGCGATGACGGCTGGAAGGCATTCGCGGCGCAGCGCAACCGGATACTTGAAACCATTCGCTCCAACGCCATCAAAAACGTGGTGTTCGTCTCCGGTGACATTCATGGCTCTCTTACTTGCCAACTGCGCCACAGCAAAAGCCCGGGGTTTGTCGTACACAGCATCGTGTCTTCACCCTTGTGCAATACCAAGCTGCTGCCGTATGCCAAAGCCAGTGACCTGATCGTCAACGGCCCCCTGACGACGATCGGTACAGGCACTTACTCGCTTACGCTCACCAGCCGAGTGGTGAGCGAGGACAACTTCGCCTGCATGACCATTGAAGGCCAGAAGCTCCAGGTCGATTTTCACAATAAAAATGGCCAAATCATCGAGTCAACGACCATTACGCTGACATAAGTGCTAAACCTTGTGGGTCGGCCTGCAGAAATCTGTTGGCCGGCCGATAAGCCCCTATAGCACTTAGCCTTTATGTTCACTTGTCAGCGCCGTGAGCATGATGCAACCTTGCCGCAAACCACAGAAACAGGGTGACAGCCCGTGCGCAATCCGCATTTGTGAAGCGAGTGCCCCAATGAAAAGCCAACCCGATGCTGCCCCGCGGATGGCAGCCGAGGTCGTAACCCAGCTCCCCGTGCCTTCCAGACTTGGCATGCTGCGTTTCGAACGGCTGAACGAAGCCAGCTGGGCCATGCTCTACCTCGACCCTCACTGCGAACGCCAATTTGGTGTACCCGCGGCAGAGCTGTGCGCGCTGGTTGGCTCGCCCTATGCCAGCTTGATGGAGCCCCAGGCCCGCTATCGGCTGCACGATGCCATTGAGTACCAGCTCAGAACCAGCCACCACTACGTGGTGCATTACACCTTGCACACCGCTCTCGGCCCACTGAACCTGATGGAGCTGGGCGAAGCGTACAAGCAGCACAACCGTCACTTCTTGCGCGGCTACCTGCTGGCGGTTGAAGACAGCGCTGCCAGCCCGTTGCCGGCGCCTGTGGCCGAGCTTGAGACCCAAAACAGTCGCCTGCAGATCGCACTGGCACTCAATCAGCGCGCCCAACACGATCAGCTCCAGCACCTGGAGCGCGTCCGCGCCCAGCAGGATTTAATCCTGCGTCTGGCTCGTCACCGGTACAGCCAGCACAACTCGCTGCAAGAAGCCGCCGAACTGATCACACGCAGTGCCTGCGACATTTATCAAATCGACGGGGCCAGCCTGTGGAACCTCGAAGGCAGCCAGTTGGTGCCGGTTTCGGCTTTCCAGCACGCGACCCAGGCCCACATCGCGCAAGATATCTTCGACGCCAGCCTCTTCCCCGACTACCTCGAAGCCTTGCACACCAGCCGCTCGATCGACGCTCAGAATGCCAGCCGCGACCCGCGTACCCGCAAGCTGGTGGAAAGCCTGGGGCGATGCGAAGCCAGTGCCATGCTCGATGCGGGCATACGCATCGATGGGCAGGTCGTCGGCGTCCTGTGCCTGGAACAAATCGGCAAAACCCGCATCTGGCAGGCGGATGAGATCGCCTTCGCCGGTGAACTGGCCGACCAGTTTGCCCAGGTCATCAACAACCACAATCGACGGGCCGCCACCAACGCCCTGCGCCTGTTCCAGCGTGCGGTCGAGCAAAGCGCCAACGCCTTTTTGCTGGTCAACTGCGACGGCGTGGTGGAATACGCAAACCCCAGCTTTACCGCCATCACCCAGTACAGCACCGAGGAAGTTCAGGGCCACAAGCTGTCCGAGCTGCCCGCGCTGGAAAACCTCAGCGAATTACTCTTCGATGCCCATTCAAGCCTGAGCAATGGCAACAGCTGGCAAGGTGAGTTCAAAAGTCGTCGTAAAAACCTGGAACCCTACTGGGGCCAGATGTCGATCTCCAAGGTCTATGACGACAACCGGGAACTGACCCACTACATCGGTATTTATGAAGACATCACCGACGCCAAGCTGGCGCAGCAGC
Organism: Pseudomonas sp. RL_5y_Pfl2_69; assembly: GCF_963970465.1. Lineage (NCBI taxonomy): Bacteria > Pseudomonadati > Pseudomonadota > Gammaproteobacteria > Pseudomonadales > Pseudomonadaceae > Pseudomonas > Pseudomonas sp. RL_5y_Pfl2_69. The sequence continues at coordinate 261,258 of NZ_CAXAOU010000005.1, forward strand.
GTATCGAGCGCCTCGCTTACACCGACAACCTGACCAATCTGGGCAATCGCCCGGCTTTTATCCGCAGCCTCGACGAGCGTTTCGCCCGCAACAGCAGCACACAGGTTTGCCTGTTGCTGGTGGACATCGACAACTTCAAACGCATTAACGACAGCCTCGGCCACCAGACCGGTGACAAGCTGCTGATCAGCCTGGCCCGCCGCCTGCGCAACAGCCTGAGCCCCAGCGACGGTCTGGCGCGCTTTGCCAGTAATGAATTCGCGGTGCTGCTGGACGACACAGACCTGGTGACCGGCCAGCAGATTGCCAGCCAACTGCTGATGACCCTCGACAAACCGATGTTCGTCGACAACCAGTTGATCAGCGTTACCGGCTCGGTCGGCGTGTCCTGTGCCCCCTTGCACGGCCGCGACCCGCAAACCCTGATGCGCAACGCAGGCCTGGCGCTGCACAAGGCCAAAGCCTGCGGCAAGCATCAGGTGCAAGTGTTCACTGAAGCCCTGAATGCCGAAGCAAGCTACAAGCTGTTTGTCGAAAACAACCTGCGCCGTGCCCTCACGCAAAATGAACTCGAAGTGTTTTATCAGCCCAAGCTGTGCCTTCGCACCGGGCGATTGCTGGGCATGGAAGCCCTGCTGCGCTGGAACCACCCCAAGAACGGAATGATTCGCCCGGACCAGTTCATCAGTGTGGCCGAAGAAACAGGGCTAATCATTCCCATCGGAAAGTGGGTCGCCCGCCAGTCCTGTCGAATGAGCAAGCAACTGAGCCTGGCCGGACTGGGTAATCTGCAAGTGGCGATCAACGTCTCACCCAAGCAATTTTCCGACCCGGACCTGGTGGCTTCGATTGCCAGCATCCTCAAGGAAGAACAGCTCCCGGCCGCACTGCTGGAGCTGGAACTGACCGAAGGCTTGCTGCTGGAGGCCACCGATGACACCCGTCTGCAACTCGATCAGCTGAAGAAGCTCGGCCTGACCCTGGCAATGGACGATTTCGGCACCGGCTACTCTTCGCTCAGCTACTTGAAGAAATTTCCGATCGACATCATCAAGATCGACCGCAGCTTCATCAAAGACATCCCCGACAACCAGAACGACATGGAGATCACCTCCGCCGTGATCGCCATGGCCCACAACCTCAAGCTCAAAGTGGTTGCCGAGGGCATTGAAACCGCTGCACAGTTGGCATTCCTGCGCCGCCATCGTTGTGATGTGGGTCAGGGCTATCTGTTCGATCGCCCGATCCCCGGCAGCGAACTGATAGAAAAGCTCAAGCGTTACCCCCGTGGCCCCGTGGCCTGACAGCGCGGCAACACTCGGGCACACTAGCGGCCTGACTTCCTACACTCTGACTGAGAGGACTTGAACCATGGTCTTGCGCTCGGAAATCCTGGTGAATAAAAACGTGCTCCCTACTAAAGAACAAGCCCTGCCGGGCCGCGACACCCACGTACAGCTGCCGGAAACCCACTACGTCACCGGCGAGCCGCTACTGGGCCCGTTTTCGAAGAATGTGGACTTTGCGATTTTTGGCCTGGGCTGTTTTTGGGGTGCAGAACGCAAGTTCTGGGAACGTGAAGGCGTGGTCAGCACCGTTGTGGGCTATGCGGGCGGCTACACACCAAACCCGACTTACGAAGAAGTCTGCTCGGGCCTGACCGGCCACACTGAAGTGGTGCTGGTGGTCTACGAACCAGAAATCGTCAGCTACAAGCAATTGCTGGCCATGTTCTGGGAACTGCATAACCCGACCCAGGGCATGCGCCAGGGCAACGACATCGGCACCCAGTACCGCTCGGTGATCTACTGCACCACCCCTGAACAACTTGAGCAGGCACTGGAGAGCAAAAAAGTGTTCCAGGCTGAACTGGACAAGGCTGGCCTGGGCACCATCACCACTGAAATAGAGCAGGCGCCTACGGTCTACTTCGCCGAGGCATACCACCAGCAATACCTGGCGAAAAATCCGCAAGGCTATTGCGGCATTGGCGGCACCGGCGTGACCTGCCCGATTTGATGTAGCACAAAAAACAGTGGGAGCGGGCTTGCTCGCGATGCAAGCGACTCGGTGTTTCTGTTACACCGCATCGCCTCGATCGCGAGCAAGCCCGCTCCCACATTGGTTTTCAGCTATTTTCCGCGATCAACCATTCCATCTGCCAGCCACCCTGGGTTTGCCCCAGTTTCTTGGCCAGCCACGGCAGCAGTTCACGCAGTTCTTCTTCCAGACCCCAAGGCGGATTGGCAATCGCCAAGCCCGAGCCATTGAGGCTGTTGGGCGTGTCCAGTGGATGCACGAACAATTCGACCTGCAGCAGTTTCGGTGCGCCTGAACCCGCCAGGTCCTGATAAAAACGACGCAACTGGCGCTTGTCCTTGATCGGATACCAGATAGCCACCACGGTCTGACGCATACGGCTGATCGCGTCTTTCAACGATTCCGCGCAGCGTTTCATCTCGTCCAGCTTCTCGAACGGCGGGTCGATCAACATCAGCCCGCGCTTCTCGGCCACCGGCAGCAGCGCCCGCGGCACATGCCAGCCTTCGCCCAAATGCACGGCTACACGGCGATCGCCTTTCATGTTGTCTTTGAGCAACACACCGTCTTCGGGGTGTTTTTCGTTCAACAGCACGCGATCCTGGGAACGGGTCAGGCGACGCGCCCACTCCGGCGAACCCGGGTAATAGCGCAACTCGCCATCGGGGTTCATCTTGTGCAGCACTTGCATGTAGTCATCCGTCACTGCAGGCAGGTCTTTCTGGCCCCACAATCGTGCGATGCCTTCCAGATACTCACCCGTACGGCTGGCCTGATCGCCCTTGAGGTCGTACAGACCAATACCGGCGTGGGTATCGAGGTAGGCAAAAGGCTGCTCTTTGCGCGACATCAGGGCGATGAGGCGGGTCAAGACGATATGTTTGAAGACGTCGGCATGGTTGCCGGCGTGGAAGGCGTGACGATAGTTCATGGTTGCTCCTGCGCAGGGGGCGAAGTTTACCTTGTACACAACCTGACGTCAGGTGGCAGGCCGTTTTTCCGAGATACGGTGAGCAAGGCCCAGGCAAAAAAAACGGCCCGTCTCACCTGGAGACGGGCCGTTTCAGTACACCTTCAAGTCAGCGCATGCGCTTACCCGATCAGTGGTTCTGCTGGAAATCCTTCTCGGCAGCATTGAAGCGCTCAACCATGCCCTTGCTTGGGCCTTTGCCCGCAAGGCTCACCAGCACGATGGCCAGGCTGGCCAGGATGAAGCCCGGGATGATTTCGTACAGGCCGAACAGTGCGAAATGCTTCCACACGATCACGGTAAACGCACCCACCAAAATACCGGCCAATGCGCCATTACGGGTCATGCCTTTCCACAGTACCGAGATCAGTACCACTGGACCGAACGCAGCACCAAAGCCTGCCCACGCGTAGCTCACCAGGCCCAATACACGGTTTTCCGGGTTGGAAGCCATCGCGATAGCGATCAAGGCAACCACCAGCACCATGATCCGGCCCACCCATACCAGCTCAAGCTGGGAGGCGTTTTTGCGCAGGAAGGATTTGTAGAAGTCTTCGGTCAGTGCGCTGGAGCACACCAGCAACTGGCAGCTCAGGGTGCTCATTACCGCAGCCAGAATGGCCGACAGCAGTACACCGGCAATCCACGGATTGAACAGCAACTTGGCCAGTTCGATGAACACGCGCTCAGGGTTTTCGTTCACAGGACCTGCCACTTCCGGGTGAGCCGAGAAGTAAGCGATACCGAAGAAACCCACAGCCACCGTACCGGCCAGGCACAGGATCATCCAGGTCATGGAGATGCGACGTGCGTTGGCAATCGACTTGACCGAATCAGCGGCCATGAAACGCGCCAGGATGTGGGGCTGGCCAAAGTAACCCAGGCCCCAGCCCATCAGCGAAATGATGCCGATAAAGGACGTGCCCTTGAGCATGTCGAAGTTGCTTGGGTCGTTGGCCTCGATGGCCAGGAACGTCGTGTCTACGCCGCCAGTGGCCAGCAGTACGATGATGGGCGTCAGGATCAGCGCAAAAATCATCAGGGTGGCTTGAACGGTGTCAGTCCAGCTCACGGCCAGGAAGCCGCCGATAAAGGTGTAGGCAATGGTCGCCGCAGCGCCGGCCCACAAGGCTGATTCATAAGACATGCCGAACGTGCTTTCGAACAGACGGGCACCGGCCACGATGCCGGAAGCGCAGTAGATGGTGAAGAACACCAGAATCACGATGGCCGAAATAATCCGCAGCAAGCCGCTGTGGTCTTCAAAACGGCTGGAAAAGTAATCCGGCAGGGTCAGCGCATCACCGTTGTGCTCGGTCTGCACCCGCAGGCGACCGGCAACAAACAACCAGTTCAGGTAAGCACCGGCCACCAGGCCGATGGCGATCCAGCTTTCCGACAGACCGGACATGTAGATCGCGCCCGGCAAACCCATCAACAACCAGCCGCTCATGTCGGAGGCGCCAGCAGACAATGCAGTGACAACGCTGCCCAGGCTGCGGCCACCGAGAATATAGTCAGAAAGGTTGTTGGTGGAGCGATAGGCCATGAGGCCAATCAGCACCATTGCCGCGATATAGATCACGAACGTGATCAGGGTTGGGTTACTAACACTCATTGATAAAGCCCTGGCATTGTTTTTATGTTTAGCGGCGGTCTGGCCGTACGCTCACAAACGTCCTGTTTGAGACGATCAACCTTGCCGCGCATTTATGACTGATGTTTCCCCAGGAAACCCATCAGCCGATGAACCCGTCTTTTAGCAGGTTGCACCTTGGGCGCGAATGCTATGCAACAAACCAAATAAGGTGCAACCAGTTTCTACCGCACAAGTTGCACCTTGTCGCCATTTCGCCTCAATTCGGTGTTTTTGCTTCTTTTCGGAGCTAAAACCGCGCAAAACCAATTAAAAAGCACCACGTCAGTGCGACCGCAGCACCCTGTTCAAAAATTCCTGACGAAGCGTAGAACAATCCGCAAAAAAACGGGTTGCACTAGGTTGCACCTCTTTCAGCGCAGCGCTAATCTTGCCGCCAGCTGCTGCCACGCAAATGTGGCACCCATGAGGATAAAAATATGGCTACCACCACCCTTGGGGTCAAACTTGACGACCCTACCCGCGAGCGCCTCAAGGCTGCCGCGACCTCGATTGATCGCACGCCTCACTGGCTGATCAAGCAGGCAATCTTCAATTACCTGGAAAAACTCGAGGGTGGTGCAACCCTGACCGAGTTGAGCGGTATCCCTGGCAGCGCCAGCGATGACGCCGACGACGTGCACGCCGATCACGCGCATCAGTGCTTCCTGGAATTTGCAGAAAGCATCCTGCCCCAGTCCGTACTGCGTGCCGCGATCACCTCCGCTTATCGCCGCCCGGAACCCGAAGTGGTCCCGATGCTGCTGGAGCAAGCGCGCCTGCCAGCCCCGATGGCCGAAGCCACCCAGACCCTGGCCGCCTCGATTGCCGAAAAACTGCGCAATCAGAAGAGCGCCGGTGGCCGCGCCGGTATCGTGCAAGGCTTGCTGCAAGAATTCTCCCTGTCGTCCCAGGAAGGCGTGGCGCTGATGTGCCTGGCCGAAGCGCTGCTGCGTATCCCGGACAAAGGCACCCGTGACGCCCTGATCCGCGACAAGATCAGCACCGGCAACTGGCACCCGCACCTGGGCAACAGCCCTTCGCTGTTCGTCAACGCCGCGACCTGGGGCCTGTTGCTGACCGGCAAGCTGGTATCGACCCACAACGAAGCAGGCCTGACCTCCTCCCTGAGCCGCATCATCGGCAAAAGCGGCGAGCCGATGATCCGCAAGGGCGTCGACATGGCCATGCGCCTGATGGGCGAGCAGTTTGTGACCGGCGAAACCATCGCCGAAGCCCTGGCCAACGCCACGCGCTTTGAAGCCAAGGGCTTTCGCTATTCCTACGACATGCTCGGCGAAGCTGCACTGACCGAACATGACGCCCAGAAGTACCTCGCGTCCTACGAGCAAGCCATCCACTCGATCGGCAAAGCGTCCCACGGCCGTGGCATTTACGAAGGCCCGGGCATTTCGATCAAGCTGTCGGCCTTGCACCCGCGCTACAGCCGCGCCCAGTACGAGCGCGTCATGGACGAGCTGTACCCGCGCCTGCTGTCGCTGACCTTGCTGGCCAAGAAGTACGACATCGGCCTCAATATTGACGCCGAAGAAGCTGACCGCCTCGAAATCTCCCTCGACCTGCTGGAGCGCCTGTGCTTCGAGCCGCAACTGGCAGGCTGGAACGGCATCGGCTTCGTGATTCAGGCTTACCAGAAGCGCTGCCCTTACGTGATCGACTACGTGATCGACCTGGCTCGCCGCAGCCGTCATCGCCTGATGATCCGCCTGGTGAAAGGCGCGTACTGGGACAGCGAAATCAAGCGTGCCCAGGTCGAAGGCCTGGAAGGCTATCCGGTCTACACCCGCAAGGTGTACACCGACGTGTCCTACCTCGCTTGCGCGAAAAAACTGCTGGCCGTACCCGAAGCCATCTACCCGCAGTTCGCCACTCACAACGCCCAAACGTTGTCGGCGATTTACCACATCGCGGGTCAGAACTACTACCCGGGCCAGTACGAGTTCCAATGCCTGCACGGCATGGGCGAACCGCTCTACGAACAGGTTGTAGGTAAAGTTTCCGAAGGCAAGCTGAACCGTCCGTGCCGTGTGTACGCTCCAGTCGGCACCCACGAAACACTGCTGGCTTACCTTGTTCGACGCTTGCTGGAAAACGGTGCGAACACCTCGTTCGTTAACCGCATCGCCGACCACACCATCGCGATCCACCAGTTGGTGGCCGACCCGGTGAGCCAGATCGAGCAGATGGCCACGGCCGAAGGCGGCTTCGGCCTGCCGCACCCGCGCATCCCGCTGCCGCGTGACCTGTACGGTAGCGAACGCGCCAACTCCAGCGGCATCGACATGTCCAACGAACACCGCTTGGCATCGTTGTCCTGCGCCTTGCTGGCCACAGCCCACAACGACTGGAAAGCCGCGCCGATGCTCGGTTGCGATTCCAGCAGCGAAACGCCTGCGGCGGTACTCAACCCGGCCGACCTGCGTGACGTGGTGGGTTATGTGCAAGAAGCCACCGTTGAAGACGCCGACAACGCTATCCAGTGCGCCCTGAGCGCCGCACCGATCTGGCAGGCCACCCCGCCCGCCGAACGCGCTGCGATCCTGGAACGCGCCGCCGACCTGATGGAAGGCGAGATCCAGCCACTGATGGGCCTGCTGGCCCGTGAAGCTGGCAAGACCTTTGCCAACGCCATCGCCGAAGTGCGCGAAGCCGTCGACTTCCTGCGTTACTACGCGGTACAGGCTCGCAACGATTTCACCAACGATGCCCATCGCCCGCTGGGCCCGGTGGTCTGCATCAGCCCGTGGAACTTCCCGCTGGCCATCTTCAGCGGCCAGGTGGCTGCGGCACTGGCTGCTGGCAACCCGGTACTGGCCAAACCTGCGGAACAAACCCCGCTGGTGGCTGCCCAGGCCGTGCGCATCATGCTCGAAGCAGGCATCCCGCAAGGCGTGCTGCAGTTGCTGCCGGGCCGTGGTGAAACGGTTGGCGCACGCCTGGTCGGCGACGATCGGGTCAAAGGCGTGATGTTCACCGGCTCCACCGAAGTTGCACGATTGCTGCAACGCAACGTGGCAGGCCGCCTGGATGCTCAAGGCCGTCCTATCCCGCTGATCGCCGAAACCGGCGGCCAGAACGCCATGATCGTCGACTCCTCGGCGCTGACCGAACAAGTGGTTATCGACGTTGTGTCTTCAGCCTTCGACAGCGCCGGTCAGCGTTGCTCGGCCCTGCGTGTACTGTGCCTGCAGGAAGACTCGGCAGACCGCGTCATCGAAATGCTCAAAGGCGCCATGGCCGAATCGCGCATGGGTAATCCTGAACGCCTGAACGTAGACATTGGCCCGGTGATCGACGCCGAAGCCAAGACCGGGATCGAGCAACACATCCAGGGCATGCGCGACAAAGGCCGCACTGTTTACCAGATGGCCATTGCCGACATCGAAGAATGCAAGCGCGGCACCTTCGTCATGCCGACCCTGATTGAACTGGAAAGCTTCGACGAACTGGAACGCGAGATCTTCGGGCCCGTGCTGCACGTGGTGCGCTACAAGCGCAAAGACATCGACCAGTTGATCGCACAGATCAACGCTTCGGGTTACGGCCTGACGCTGGGCGTACACACCCGCATCGACGAAACCATTGCCAAAGTGGTCAACAACGTCAACGCCGGTAACGTCTACGTCAACCGCAACATCGTGGGTGCCGTGGTCGGCGTGCAACCGTTCGGCGGCGAAGGCTTGTCGGGCACAGGCCCGAAAGCCGGTGGCCCGCTGTACCTGTACCGTCTGCTGTCGACCCGCCCGGGCAATGCGATCGAACAATCGTTCGCCAAGGTCGATGCCATCAGCGCGCCGGATACCCAGGCTCGCGAAGCCCTGAGCAAACCGCTCAGTGCCCTGCACACCTGGGCAACCGGCAACCAGCAACCGGCGCTGGCCGAACTGTGCACCGAGTACGCTGCGCACTCGCAAAGCGGCATCACTCGCCTGCTCAACGGCCCGACCGGCGAACGCAACAGCTACGCCATTCTGCCGCGCGAACACGTGTTGTGCCTGGCTGAAGTGGAAAGCGACCTGCTGACCCAACTGGCTGCCGTACTGGCCGTGGGCAGCACCGCGGTACTGCCGCAAAGCGAACTGGCCAAAGCCTTGTACGCCCGTCTGCCAAAAGAGGTGCAGGCACGCATCACCCTGGTGGCTGACTGGACCAAGGACGACGTGATCTTCGACGCCGTCCTGCACCACGGTGACTGTGATCAGTTGCGTGACGTGTGCAAGCAAGTGGCCCAGCGCGCAGGCGCCATCGTTGGCGTGCAAGGTCTGTCCCAAGGCGAAACCAACATCGCCCTGGAACGCCTGGTGATCGAGCGCGCACTGAGCGTCAACACCGCTGCTGCTGGCGGTAACGCGAGCTTGATGACCATCGGCTGATGGTTTGATCGGGCAATAAAAAACCGGGCACCCGAAGGGGTTGCCCGGTTTTTTTATGCGTTGAGGCTTTGCAAACGTAATAGAGGGCTCAGACCTAGATACTCATCGCGGTGCAAAAAATCACAATCCAACCTAACCATAAGTAGCTAAACACCCCTGCCCAGATACCGTTGGCAAACGACAGGGTCGAATTACTATGGCCTTCGGGGTCGGCTTCCAAAAAGTTGATAGCTCTCTGTGCACCTGCCAGCAAAAAACCGACTACACACAAGAACATGAGGTTAACGGCAAGTAGCCACCCAGGAATAAAGGTGGCATTACCTATAAATGAAAAAACAATGGAAGTGACTGTTATGGAAAATATCAATGTTCCACGCACGACTGGGGACCATGTATAAGCCAGCCCCGACTCACTCAGTGACTTTTGGACTTTCGAGAACAAAGAGAAAATCATTAACGCCCCGAAAAAAGTACGAACTGCCGGCCAAATATTGATTCCAGTCGCCAACCGATACTGCTTCCAGTTCTCGTAAAACCAGACAATCGAATAAAGCCCCATCGTCATAAAATACAGAACCATGAATTTCTTCACGGAAATCACAAAGAACGTGTGCGCACTCTGAGCAGGTGTTGATTCTTCTGAGTCAGGATTATCTTTTTTCAATAGAGATAACGGCATTTTTTCGCCCCGCAGAGTTAAATTGAGGCGGAAGTAGACAAAATAAGCCCAACAATGAAATGCAGTCCGCATCTCGTAATTTCGTCGGAAGATGCCCTGATACCCACCATACTGTGCACATGCCGGTATCCAACCATCGCCGCTAGCCATGTCAGAAATGAAAAGACACTGCGCCAAAGCATCAGATGCAGCGTGCGAAGCGTGCTTGGATTTGGAAGACAGCCACCCCGCACAAAACCTTTTTGACAGCCCGCCAATAACGCAGGTTAGAATCGCTGGCACGCAGACTGCATGAGCCGTTTGCGCCCTGTCTTTTGAGCTTTCTGGAGTACTGCCTTTGAATGCGACGACCATCAACAGCCTGTTCTTGATCGGCGCGTTGCTGGTAGGTGCAAGCATTCTGGTAAGTTCTCTGTCCTCGCGTCTGGGCATCCCGATTCTGGTCATCATCCTTGCGGTGGGCATGACAGCGGGTGTCGATGGCGGCGGCATTATTTTTGACAACTACCCCACCGCCTATCTGGTGGGCAACCTCGCCCTCGCGGTGATTTTGCTCGACGGCGGCCTGCGTACGCGGGTCTCCAGTTTCCGCGTGGCGTTATGGCCTGCGCTGTCGCTGGCGACCGTGGGGGTAATGATCACCACCGGGCTGACCGGCATGATGGCCGCCTGGCTGTTCAACCTCAATTTGATCCAGGGCCTGTTGGTGGGCGCTATTGTCGGTTCGACCGATGCCGCAGCCGTATTCTCGCTGCTGGGCGGCAAGGGCCTGAACGAACGGGTCTCGGCCAGCCTTGAGATCGAATCCGGTAGCAACGACCCGATGGCGGTGTTTCTCACCGTCACCCTGATCGACATGCTCGCCAGCGGCGAGACCGGCCTGCACTGGAGCCTGCTGCTCAACCTGCTGAGTGAGTTCGGTATCGGCGGTGCTGTCGGGCTGGCTGGCGGCTGGCTGATGCTGCAAATGGTCAACCGCATCAACCTGGCCAACGGCTTGTACCCGATTCTGGTCATCGCAGGCGGCCTGGTGGTCTTTGCCCTCACCAACGCCCTGCACGGCAGCGGCTTCCTCGCGGTATACCTGTGCGGCCTGGTGATCGGCAACAGCCCGATCCGCAGCCGTCACGGCATCTTGCACATGCTCGACGGCATGGCATGGCTGGCCCAGATCGGGATGTTCCTGGTGCTGGGCCTGCTGGTCACGCCACACGACTTGCTGCCGATCGCGATTCCGGCCCTGGCACTGGCCTTGTGGATGATCCTGTTCGCACGCCCACTGTCGGTCATGGTGGGCCTGCTGCCCTTCAAAGCGTTCCATGGACGCGAGAAGGCCTTTATTGCCTGGGTGGGCCTGCGCGGTGCGGTACCCATCATTCTGGCGGTGTTCCCGCTGATGGCCGGGCTGCCCAATGCGCAGCTGTATTTCAACCTGGCGTTCTTTATCGTGCTGGTGTCCCTTCTGGTGCAAGGCACCAGCCTGCCCTGGGTCGCCAAGCTGCTCAAAGTGACCGTACCCCCGGACTTGGCACCGGTCTCGCGCTCAGCCCTCGAAGTTCACGTGACCAGCGAGTGGGAACTGTTTGTTTACCGCCTCGACGCACAAAACTGGTGCATCGGTGCGGCCCTGCGTGAACTGAAAATGCCCGAGGGCACCCGTATCGCGGCCCTGTTTCGCGATCAGAAACTGCTCCACCCGTCGGGTAGCACCACCCTCGAAATTGGCGATTTGCTCTGCGTCATCGGTCACGAACACAACTTGCCAGCCCTGGGCAAACTGTTCAGCCAGCCTCCGAGCCGTGGCCTGGATCTGCGCTTTTTTGGCGACTTTGTGCTCGAAGGCGACGCCCAGCTGGGCGCTGTGTCGGCGTTGTATGGCCTCAAGCTGGACGGCATCGACCCCAACATTCCGCTCAGCAGCTTTATTGCGCACAAGGTCGGCGGCGCGCCGGTGGTCGGCGATCAGGTGGAGTGGAACAACACCATCTGGACAGTCGCCGTGATGGAGGGGAACAAGATAGCCAAAGTGGGCGTCAGATTCCCCGAAGGAAGTGCACCGGGGCCCGGGCTGTTCCTCTAAACTCCAACTTTCTGACCTTTGTCTGACCGGTATCTATGCCAACTCTGCGCACGTTCATCGCAACAGTCCTGCTCGGTCTGAGCCTTTGTGTCGGCACGCTACACGCGGCCGAACCGCCTACCTCCGAATCGGTGCAGCAAAGCCTGGACAAAATTGCTGATCGCAAGCTGCCAGATGCAGACCAGAAAGCACTGCAGGCAGTGCTCCAGCAAACCCTCACCCTGCTGGACAACAAAGCCGATTACGAACAGCGCCTGAACGACGTCAAACAACAGCTCAGCAATGCGCCGCGCCAGACCAGCGAAAACCAGCGTGAACTGGCCCGCCTCAAGGCCAGCAAAGCCCTGCCGGTGGCCCAGCGCTACAGTGATTTGGCCGTGCCGCAGCTGGAGCAAATGCTGGCTGAACGCACGACCCAGCAGGGCGAACTGCAAAAAGCCCTGGCCATTGCCAACAGCCAGAGCATTGCCGCACAAACCCGCCCGGAAAGGGCTCAGGCCGAAATCAGCACCAGCCAGACGCGTATCCAGCAGATCAACAACATCCTGAAAACCGGGCGTGACAATGGCAAATTGCTCACCCCGGATCAGCGCAACCAGCTCAACGCCGAAGTGGCCTCGCTCTCCGCACTGATCGCCCTGCGCCGCCAGGAGCTGGCCGGTAACAGCCTGCTGCAAGACCTGAGCGGCAGCCAGCATGACTTGCTGCTGGAAAAAACCACGCGTCAGGATCAGGAAATCCAGGAGCTGCAAACCCTGATCAACCAGAAGCGTCTGGCGCAGTCACAGCAGACCGTGACCGAACAATCCATCGAGGCGCAAAAGTCCGGCAGCAGCAGCCTGCTGGCGACCGAAAGCGCGATCAACCTCAAGCTTTCCGACTACCTGCTACGCAGCACCGACCGTCTCAATGAAGTCACCCAGCAGAACCTCGAAACCAAGCAGCAACTGGACAACGTCACCCAGAGCGATCAGGCGCTGGACGAGCAGATCAACGTGCTCAAGGGCAGTTTGCTGCTGTCCAAGATTCTCTATAAGCAGAAACAGGCCCTGCCGCGCCTGCAGAAAATGGACAAGAACCTGGCAGACGAAATCGCCGATATTCGTCTGTATCAGTTTGAAATCAACCAGCAACGGGAGCTGATCAGCAACCCGACGTCCTACGTCGACAACCTGCTGTCGACCCAGCCTGCCGATCAAGTCACGCCTCAACTGCGCAAGACCCTGCTCGAACTGGTCAACACCCGCAGTGACTTGCTGGACCGCCTGAATCGCGAGTTGAGCTCCCTGCTCAACGAATCGATCACGCTGCAACTGAACCAGAAGCAACTGCTCAGCACCGCCCAGAGCCTGCGTGCCACGCTGGACGAGCAAATGTTCTGGATTCCCAGCAACAAGCCCCTGGATCTGGAGTGGCTGGAAACTGCCCCGCGCCAGCTGGAACAGCAAGTCACCACCCTGCCGTGGGGCTCCAGCGTCAGTGAGCTGGCAGAAGGCCTGGTGCAGAGACCGCTGTTGTTCCTGCCGTTCTTGCTGGTGGTGGCGGCCTTGCTGTGGAAGCGCAGTTACCTCTACAGCAAATTGAACAAAATCCATCAGGACATTGGTCACTTCAAGCGCGACAGCCAATGGCATACGCCACTGGCCATTCTGATCAATATCCTGCTGGCGATGCCTATTTCGCTGGCTCTGGCGCTGTGCGGCTATGCCCTGCAAACCGATGCCCGAGGCATGAACGCCAATACGGGCGCGGCCCTGATCCAGATGGCCGAAGCCTGGCTGGTGTTCTACACCGCTTACCGGATTCTGGCGCCAGGTGGCGTGGCCGAACTGCATTTCCGCTGGGAAAAACCGCTGGTCGCGTTCCTGCAGAACTGGATTCGCAAGCTGGGCTTTGTCGTCCTGGCCCTGGTGGCCGTAGTCGCCTTTGCCGAGCAACAACCCGCTGCTCTGGCCGATGACGTACTGGGCATCCTTGTGGTGTTGAGTTGTTATGCCGCCATGGCCTGGTTGCTGTGCCGCCTGCTGCTCAACGACTTCGAGACAGCGACAAAAGCCTATCGCCTGCGCAAATTGCTCGGTTTTGCCTTTGCGCTGTTGCCGCTGGCATTGTTCGTTGCCGTCTGTTTTGGCTACTACTACACCGCGCTCAAACTCAGCGACCGACTGATCAACACCCTCTACCTGCTGATGCTCTGGCTGGTGGTCGAAGCGGCCTTCGTGCGCGGCCTGGCGGTGGCGGCACGGCGCCTGGCCTACCAACGCGCACTGGCCAAACGCCAGGCGGCCAAGGAAGCCGGCGAAGGCAACGACATCATCATTGAAGAACCGACCCTGGACATCGAACAGGTCAACCAACAATCGCTGCGCCTGATTCGCCTGGCCCTGCTGGCGGGCTTTATCGGCATTTTGTACTGGGTCTGGGCCGACCTGATCTCGGTCTTCTCCTACCTCGACAACATCACCCTGTACGAGTACACCAGCGGCACCGGCGCCAACATGAGCATGGTGCCCATCAGCATTGGCGACGTGATCGGTGCACTGGTCATCATCGGCATCAGTATTGCCCTGGCGCGCAACCTGCCCGGGCTGCTGGAAGTGCTGGTGCTGTCTCGCCTCGATCTGGGCCAGGGCAGCGCCTACGCCACCACCACCTTGCTGACTTACGTGATCATCGGCGTAGGCTTCGTGTCCACCCTGTCGACCCTGGGTGTGAGCTGGGACAAGTTGCAATGGCTGGTCGCCGCGCTGTCGGTGGGCCTGGGCTTTGGCATGCAGGAGATTTTCGCCAACTTCATCTCCGGGATCATGATTCTGTTCGAGCGCCCGGTGCGGATTGGCGACACCATCACCATCGGCAACCTGTCGGGCACTGTGAGCAAGATCCGCATCCGTGCGACCACCATCACCGACTTCGACCGCAAAGACATCATCGTCCCGAACAAGACCTTTATCACCGGGCAACTGATCAACTGGTCCCTGACCGACACCATCACCCGCGTCACCCTCAAACTGGGTGTGGACTACGGTTCGGATCTGGACCTGGTAAAAAGCCTGCTGCTCAAGGCTGCACAAGAGAACCCCCGTGTACTCAAAGACCCTGAGCCGCACGTGTACTTCCTCAACTTCGGCGCCAGCACCCTGGACCACGAACTGCGCATGCACGTCCGTGACCTGGGCGACCGTAACCCGGTGATCGACGAGGTAAACCGCTTTATCAACCGCGAGTTCAAGAACCACCACATCAACATCTCGTTCCAACAGATGGAGGTGTACCTCAAGAACTTGCAGGGTCAGGAATACAAGTTGGTGCCCGTAGGGCCGGAAGTCCCGCCCGAGCCGACACCACCCCCGCAAAAGCCGCAGTTGGGCAAACTCGACTGACTCAAGGCTGATGCAACCTCTGTGGGAGCTGATTTGCCTGCGATGCAGGCGAATCGGTTTAACTGGCCAAGCCCGTTGATACCATCGCGAGCAAGCCCGCTCCCACCCTTGAACATGCTTACTGGAGACGGTCATTGAAAGCCCTCGACGAACTGACTTTTGATAACCGTTTCGCTCGACTGGGTGACGCGTTTTCAACTCACGTGCTGCCCGAGCCCATCGACGCACCGCGCGTGGTGGTTGCCAGCGATGCCGCCATGGCGCTGCTTGACCTCGACCCGACCGTGACCCAGGACCCGGTGTTCGCCCAGCTGTTTGGCGGTCACACCCTGTGGGCCGACGCCGAACCCCGCGCCATGGTCTATTCCGGTCATCAGTTCGGCTCGTATAACCCGCAACTGGGTGACGGCCGCGGGCTGCTGCTGGGCGAGGTCTATAACGAGGCGGGCGAGCATTGGGACTTGCACCTCAAGGGTGCCGGCATGACGCCCTACTCGCGCATGGGCGATGGTCGCGCCGTGCTGCGCTCATCGATCCGCGAGTTTCTCGCCAGCGAGGCGCTGCACGCGCTGGGCATTCCCAGCAGCCGCGCCCTGTGCGTGATCGGCTCCGACACCCCGGTGTGGCGTGAAACCCAGGAGCGCGCGGCCATGGTCCTGCGCCTGGCGCCCAGCCATGTGCGCTTCGGGCATTTCGAATACTTCTACTACACCAAGCGCCCCGAGCAGCAAAAGCAATTGGGCGAGCATGTACTGACCCTGCACTTTGCCGAGTGCCTGGAGCAACCCGAGCCCTATCTGGCGATGTTCCGCGAGATCGTCGAGCGTAACGCCGAGCTGATTGCCAAGTGGCAGGCCTACGGTTTTTGTCACGGCGTGATGAACACCGACAACATGTCGATTCTGGGCATCACCTTCGACTTTGGACCGTTCGCCTTCCTCGACGACTTCGACGCCAATTTCGTCTGCAACCACTCAGACCACGAAGGGCGTTACTCCTTCAGCAATCAGGTGCCTATCGGCCAGTGGAACCTCAGCGCACTGGCCCAGGCCCTGACGCCGTTTATCAGCGTTGAGGCCCTGCGCGAAACCCTGGGGCTCTACTTGCCGCTGTATCAAGCGCACTACACCGACCTGATGCGCCGCCGACTGGGCCTGACCACCGCCGAAGACGGTGATCAACAATTGATCGAAACCCTGTTGCAACGGATGCAAGGCAGCAGCATCGACTACACCCTGTTCTTCCGCCGCCTGGGCGACTTGCCAGCAGAGCAGGCCGTGTCCCGCCTGCGTGACGAATTTGTCGACCTCAAGGGTTTTGATGAATGGGCAGCACAGTACGTTGCCCGGGTCGCCCGTGAAGGCGTGAGTGATGAAAGCGCACGCCGTGAGCGCATGCACCGGGTCAACCCGCTGTACATCCTGCGCAACTATCTGGCGCAAAAAGCCATCGATGCCGCCCAAGCCGGGGATTACAGCGAAGTGCAGCGCCTGCACAACGTACTGACCCGACCGTTCACCGAGCAACCGGGCATGGAAACCTATGCCGAGCGCCCGCCTGAATGGGGCAAGCACCTGGAGATCAGCTGCTCGTCGTAATGCAAAGCCTCAGATAAACATATCCACAGGCACGTTGAAGTAGTCCGCCAGCCAGCGTATCTGCCGAACGTTGAGCTGGCGCTTGCCGCTGAGGATTTCGGACACCACCGATTGGGTACCCACGCCCGGCAAGTCGCTTTGAGTCAGCCCGTGCTCCTGCATCACCGAGCGCAACACATCGACACCACTGACCTTGGGCATCGGCCGATGCTCGAGGTCGTAGGCTTCAACCCAGTCACCGATGATGTCCACCAGGCTCATCAAGGGGTGACTCTCATCGTCGCCAATCAAGTCGGTCAACCCGTCGAGGGCTGCGACCAACTCATCGTAATCTGCATCGGTTTTCGGTTTGCGCAGTAAAGGCGCCACGAACTTCCAGTGTTCTGCCGCCAGTGCGATCAATGCGTTCATTGTGCTTACTCCTTCCAATTGCCCTTGTCATAGTCACTGTGATCGAGCACATGACGAATGTAGAGGCGCTGTACCCGATAACGCACCACGGCGATCAGTCGCAGCTTGTTACCTCCAATATTGAAAACGTGAAACAAACCGACCTTGTCGGTAGCAGGGAAAAACGACCTTAAGGCGGCAAAGTCCTGGGGGTTGAGGACCTTGATCTTGCGATACCACTCATCGAGTGCGCTCGCCGATTGCGGCCATTGTGTTTTCGCTTCCCAAATACGCTTGGCTGTTATCACTCGCATGCAACGTCCCTATCGCATCTTGCTATGGAGGTTAAGTCAGGGATCAGCCAATCGCAATATGCGATAATCCGCCCCTGACCAATGGTGCTGTCGCTGTCTCGCTTCAAAGCCTAGATAAGGGCTGCGCAGCCGGCTCAGGACTGTATGAGCAAATACGTCGCCTCGTCCTGCCATAACAAAATCGCATATCAACCTGCCTAAACAGTCTTAGACGAACTAACCCGCCCTGATTATGGTGACGCCCGCGCGGCGGCTCTGGCCTGCCCGATACCTCATACGAGATTCGTTGCATTAAGGAAGACCCATGTCCTGGGACTCGCTCCCCCTGCTGTTTGTTGCCGCTCTGCTGGTGTGGTTGTTGGTGTCGTTTGTGCGCGAGAAGTGGAGCGCCGATGTCGTAGCCGCCATTGGTGTTGCCGCCCTGCTGGTCACGCAGATTCTGACGCCCCACGAAGTGTTGAGTGTGCTCAGCAACTCGGCTCCTGCCACAATTGCCTGCATGTTTGTGCTCTCGGCCGCCCTGGAGCGTACCGGCTGCATTGATGCCCTGGGCAACTGGCTGGGCAACCTGGTAGGCGACAAACCGCTGCGGGTGCTCGGCGGACTGATGATTACCGCGCTGGTCATTTCGGCGTTCCTGAACAACACCCCTGTGGTGGCCATTTTGACGCCGGTGGCGATTGCCCTCGCCAAGCGCTCCCACAATTCGCCGTCCAAGCTGCTGATCCCGCTGTCTTACGCCACGGTACTGGGCGGGATGCTGACGATGATCGGCACCTCGACCAATATCCTGGTGGACGGGGTTGCACGCAAAGCCGGGCTCGCACCCTTCGGCATGTTCGAAATCACTCAGGCCGGGCTGATGTTTGCCGCCGTGGGTTTTGTGTACCTGATGATTTTCAGCAACCGCCTGCTACCTGATCGCGACAGCCTGTCCAAGCAATTGCGCCCGGACCTGACTCGCACCTTCATGAGCGAACTGCTGGTGCCCCACCATTCGCCCGTGATCGGAAAAACCCTGACTGAAGCCAATCTCAATGGTGGCAGCGGCCTGCAAGTCCTGAAGATTTTCCGTGACGAGCAAGAGCTTTCCACGCCAGAGCCCACCACCCAGTTGCGCAGCGGCGATCGCCTGGTGCTGCACGGGCAGGTACAGAACGTGGTCGAGCTGCGCGAAAGCGGCGTGCTGGCCTTCAACCGTGGTGATGCGTTCGAAACCATCAGCAACCACGACGTGATCCTGGCCGAAGCCATCGTGGGCCGTAACTCGCGCTACAGCCACCGCCCCATGCGCGACCTCGACTTGACGGCGCGATACGGCATTGCAGTGCTCGCGGTGCATCGCCAGGACGAAAACATTCAAGGCAACCTCGACGATCTGCACCTGCAATTTGGCGATGTGATCCTGGTTGAGGGCACGCCCAGCCAGATCCGTCGTTTCGCCGAAAATGGCGACTTGATCAGCCTCAATACCGTCCTGGAGCGCGCTTATCGCCGCGACAAAGCACCGATTGCGATTATTTCGACGCTGGCGGTGATGATTCTTGCGGCGCTGGAAGTCATGCCCATCGAAGGGCTGGCACTCATCGCCGCAGTGACGGTAGTCGCCACACGCTGCCTGGATGTGCAGGACGCTTACAAGGCGGTGGACTGGAAAATCCTGAGCCTGATTTTCGGCATGCTGGCCATCAGCATTGCGATGGAAAAAGTCGGCCTGATCAATTTGGTGGTCAACCAGACCATGGCCGCCATCCCCAATGCCGGACCGCTGTTGATGCTGGGGTTTGTCTATTTACTGACCAGCCTGCTCACCGAGATCCTCTCCAACAATGCCGTGGCGGTATTGCTGACGCCGATCGCAATTGGTGTAGCGCAACAGATGGGTGTGGACCCCAGACCTTTCGTGGTGGCCGTGATGTTCGCTGCCAGCGCCAGCTTCGCAACGCCGATTGGCTACCAGACCAACACCTTTGTGTATAACGCAGGCGGGTACAAATTCAGCGACTTTTTGCGCATCGGCATCCCGCTGAATGTACTGATGCTGATAGTGGCAATGCTGGTGATTCCCTGGATCTGGCCGCTGACGCCAGTGGCGGGTTGAGCAATCATCTGCTGAACTGCACGCTCATGAGCCCCCTTGTAGAGAACGACCGATGACCGAACCGCTGCTGATTCCCTGCCCACACTGCAACGGCCTTAACCGTATTCCCGCAGAGCGCATCGGCGAGCACCCCAAATGCGGGCGCTGCAAGAATGCGGTACTGCTCGCCAAGCCCTTCGATCTTAAACAAACCGACTACCCCAGCCAGATCAAGGGCGACCTGCCGCTGCTGGTGGATGTGTGGGCCGAATGGTGCGGACCGTGCAAAGCCTTTGCCCCGGTATTTGAACAAGCCGCCAGCCAACTGATCGGCAAATGCCGACTGGCCAAACTTGACAGTGAATCCAATCAACAACTGGCCGGACAATTGGGGATCCGCTCCATCCCTAGCCTCATCCTGTTTAAAAATGGCCGCGAAGTCGCTCGCCAGAGCGGTGCGCTGCCGTTGCAGCAACTGACCGCCTGGCTGCGCAGCCAGGGCATCAGTGCCTAAGCGTTCTGATCCAGATAATCGTGCAACTCAACAAACTGTTGAGTGAGTTTGTGCCGCGGGTCGAAGTGGATCAAAGGCTGACAGGCCTGGTGCGACTCGCGCATCCGCACGGAGCTGCTCAGGTACATCGGCAGCACCGGTAGCCCTTCAGCGATCAACTCATCGAGCATTTGCTGGGGCAGGCTGGCCCGGGCCTGGAACTGATTGACCACAATGCCTTCGACCAGCAGGTCTTCGTTGTGGTCTTCTTTCAGTTCTTCGATTTCAGCCAGCAGCCCGTAAAGCGCCTGACGCGAAAAACTGTCGCAATCAAATGGAATCAGCACGCGATCACACGCGATCAACGCCGAAACGGCGTAAAAGTTCAATGCGGGAGGTGTGTCGACATAGATGCGGTCATAGTCTTCGGACAATTCTTCAAGCAGTTTTCGCAGCTTGTTGATCTTGTGCTTGGCTTCAAGCTTTGGCTGCAAATCAGCCAGTTCGCCCGTGGCGGTGACAACGTGCAAATTTTCAAAGGGTGTTTCGTAAATATCGACACGGTTTTTTTTCGAACCGATCCCGGCTGACAAACTGTGCTTGAAGAAGTCGGCAATCCCCATCGGGATATCGTCGCCCGTGAGTCCGGTCAGGTATTGAGTGGAGTTGGCCTGGGCGTCCAGATCCACCAGCAACGTCCTGTAGCCCTCGCTGGCACTGACCGCAGCCAGATTGCACGCGATGCTGGATTTACCCACACCGCCTTTTTGGTTGAACACCACGCGACGCATTTCAAAACCTCCGTGTACCAATGTGTCCCCGAGTGTAGATTGCCTTTGTGCGGCTTAGCTACCTCGCAGAGAAATGCCTTACATCTATTAGAGATTTAACCGCAATAGTCGTCGAACATATCCGCCATATGGGAAGCATTAGTCTTATATTTTTCAGATCACGCAAAAACCATACTTGAAATGTAAGCAATATTTGCTACAAGCCAACTGCACCGGGATAATGTCGCCATTCTGTATCAGGTGTGGCATCGACTGATGCCCACTTTCGCATCAAGGAAGCCTGCAAGGGCGGGATGAAACTCCAGTGATCAATTTCAATATCGCCGCGTGGCGCGCCTGGGCTCCGGGCCTCGACAGCGTGGCCGATTGGCAAGCCTGGAGCCAGCAACCCAGCGTACTCGCCGCCAGCAACGCAGCACCTGATGTCTCGTTTCTACCCGCCATGCAACGCCGTCGCCTCAGCCGCCTGGCACGGATGGCATTCAGCGTCGGCTGGCCACTGGCACAAGGCCACGAGGCACTGCCACTGGTCTTCGCCTCACGCCACGGCGAAACCCCGCGCACATTCGACATCCTCAGCGACCTCGCTGCCAGCCAGCCCCTGTCCCCGACACAATTCAGCCTCTCGGTGCATAACGCGGTCATTGGCCTATGGTCGATCATGCGCGGCGAAACCAGCGAGATGACGGCCATTGCCGCTGCCGGAGATGGCCTGGAGCATGGCCTGATCGAGGCCTGCGCGCTGTTGAATGAAGGCGCGCCCGCCGTACTGCTGATCATCACCGAAGAGCAACCGCCGCACGCCTACGCCCAATGGATTAATGATGTGCCCTTTCCTTACGCCGTCGGCCTGCTGCTGACCCCCGGGACGCAATGGCAGGTCTCCCTCGCAAGCACGACCACCGGCATCGAAAAAGCCCCGTGGCCCCATAGCCTGAACCTGTTGCGCCACCTGTTCGATGGACAGGCGTCATTCCAGCACGCCTGGAAAGACCGCGTATGGAACTGGCAATACAGCCTGTGAGCGAGCACCGCGATGCTTATGTCTGGCGCCTGATCGCCACGGCGATCAGCTTTACACTGTTCGGTCTCGGATGCCTGTGCCTGCGGGTCGTGATTTTCCCGGTGCTCGGTTGCCTGCCCGGAAACGCCGTTCGTCACCGCGAACGTGCCCGTGCAACCGTCAGCCGGCTGTTCTGGCTGTTTATCCGCACGATGGCCCGTATGGGCGTGCTGACCTACGACGTACAAGGTGCCGAACGGCTCGGGCGACCCGGGCAGATGATCATTGCCAACCACCCGTCGCTTATCGACGTGGTTTTTTTGATCGGCCTGGTAAGAAACGCCAATTGCGTGGTCAAAGAGAGCCTTTGGCAAAACCCGTTTACCCGCAGCCCCGTGCGCGCCACGCAGTACATCAGCAACGATGGCAGCGTCGACATGCTCGATAACGCCGCGCGAGCGCTGCAGGAAGGCCAGACCCTGATCATTTTCCCGGAGGGCACCCGCACGCAGCCGGGCACGGCACCTGCCTTTCATCGCGGCGCCGCCGCGATAGCACTGCGGGGTGCGAAAATCCTCACCCCGGTGGTGATCAAAGTCAGCCCCACCACGTTGACCAAGGCTGAACCCTGGTACCGCATCCCCTATCGACGCGTGCACTTCAGTATTCGTGTCGGTGCCGATATAGATCCAGACACCTTTACCGCGCTTGGCCCGCCGCCTAAAGCCTCGCGCCTGCTCAATGACTTCGTGCATGACTACTTTATTAAGGAGCTCGCCACAGATGAGCGATCTGAAACGCGACATTAAACAGCTGATCATCGATGCCCTGGGCCTCGAAGACATCAGCGTCAGCGACATTGGTGACGAACAAACCCTGTTTGGCGATGGCCTGGGGCTGGATTCGGTCGACGCACTTGAGCTGGGCCTGGCGATTCAAAAAACCTACGGCATCAAAATAGACGCCGATGCCAAAGACACTCGCAATCACTTTTCCAACGTGGCCAGCCTTGCGGCTTTTGTCACGGCCAAACAGGCAGCCTGAGACCGAACCATGCAAACCCGTGACGACATTTTCAATACCCTGCGCGACGCCCTGGTCGAACTCTTCGAACTGGAGCCCGAGCGCGTCACCCTGGACGCCAACCTGTATCAGGACCTGGAAATCGACAGCATCGACGCCGTTGACCTGATCGACCACATCAAGCGCAAAACCGGCAAAAGAATCGCCGCTGAAGAATTCAAATCGGTGCGAACCGTCAATGACGTGGTCGAGGCAGTTTATCGCCTGGTTCACGCTGACGCATGAGTCGACTGATTGGCCTTGGGCTGCTGCTGGCGGGCCTGTTGTACCCCTTTGCGGTGTATTTCGGCATGGCCCATTTCGCCCCATGGCAGTTTGCGTTACTGCTTGGCGGCCTGTGGCTGGCCCGTGCCCTGACCGGAGAACGGCGCCCCGGCAGCCTGTGGATGGCGGTCGTTGCACTGGTGTTCTGCGGCCTGCTGGCGCTGTTCAACAGCCCGGCACTGTTGCGCTGGTACCCGGTCCTGATCAGTACGTTCATGCTCTGCCTGTTCGGTCTGAGCCTGAAGTTCGGGCCACCGATGATCGAGCGCCTGGCCCGGTTGCGCGAGCCGGTATTACCCGACATCGCAATTGTTTACACACGGCAGGTGACCAAGGTCTGGTGCCTGTTTTTCATGCTCAACGGGTTAGTCGCAGCCAGTTTGACGCTGTGGGCGCCGCTGAGCTGGTGGACGTTGTACAACGGCCTTATCGCCTACGGGCTGATGGGGCTGCTGTTTGCCATTGAATGGCTGATACGACAAAAGGTAAGAGGCCGGGCATGAATTGGATAAAACTTGAGCAGCTATTGCTCAAGGGACACGCAGAGCGCCGCGTTACGGTTGACCCTGCGCTGAACCACGACACCCTCTGTGAACAGGCCTTGCGCCTGGCGGGCGGCCTGCAACAGCGAGGCGTGCAGCACATTGCCGTGCACCTTGAGGACGCTGGCGAACTGGCAGTGGCTTTACTCGGTGCGTGGCGCGCCGGCGTCAGCGTGCTGCTGCCTGCCGACCTGCAAGCCCAAACCCGTCAGCGCTGGGATGACCGGGTTGACCTGTGGATAACTCAAAACGACCAACTGCAAGCCTTGTACGCCGATGCAGTGCCGGCAGCAGAACTGGATCTGGACAAGTGCCAGCTCAGCCTGTGCACTTCGGGCTCAAGCGGCGAACCCAAGCGCATCGACAAAAACCTGCGCCAGATGGCCAACGAAGTCCAGGCGCTGGAACAGCTGTGGGGCGCCGATCTGGGTGATGCGTGCATCATTGCCAGCGTGGCTGCACAGCATATTTACGGTCTGCTGTTTCGCGTGTTGTGGCCCCTGTGCGCAGGCCGCACCTTTGTCCGCAAGCAACTGGCGTTCCCTGAAGACATGCAGCGCGCCAGCCGCGAGCATTCATCATTCGCATGGGTCGCCAGCCCTGCCCTGCTCAAGCGCATGGCCGACAACCTGGACTGGCCCGCCCTGAGCCTGGTACGCCGGGTTTTCTCGTCGGGCGGCGCCTTGCCTGCAGAGGCGGCGCAAGGGTTGTTCGAGCGTCTGGGCCAGTGGCCGACCGAAATCCTTGGCAGCTCGGAAACCGGTGGGATCGCGTGGCGTCAGGGCCCAAACCTGTGGCAGCCATTTGCCGATGTGCAACTGAGCCAGAGCGAAGATGGCGCCCTGATAATCGCCTCGGCGTACTTGCCCGCGGGTCATATCGAACAGACTGCCGACGCGGCTCGCATCGAGGCCGATGGTCGTTTCGAGTTGCTCGGGCGCCTGGATCGCATCGTCAAACTGGAAGAAAAACGCATCTCCCTGCCCATGCTCGAGCACGCACTGATCAACCACGACTGGGTGGCTGAAGCCCGCCTGGGCGTGGTCAACGAAAACCGTGCGTCCCTGGGCGCCTTGCTGGTACTCAGCTCCAGCGGTCTGTTTGCCCTGCGTGAACACGGTCGCCGCGCCCTGACCCAAACCCTGCGCCAGCACTTGAGCCAGCACTGCGAAGCACTGGCCTTACCCCGTCGCTGGCGCGTGTTGCGCCAGATGCCACTCAACAGCCAGGGCAAGCTGCCCCAGGCCCAGGTCGATACGTTATTGCTGGCACCCCGGCCTAAAATGCCCGAGGTGCTGAGCCAAGCCGAACATGACGGCCAGTGGACCCTCAACCTGTCGATCCCGCCAGACCTGGCCTACTTCAGTGGTCACTTCCCCAAAACCCCGGTACTGCCGGGCGTGGTGCAAGTGGATTGGGCAATGGCACTGGGTCAGCAACTGCTCGACCTGCCGCCGCGTTTTGCCGGGATGGAAGTGCTCAAGTTCCAGCAACTGGTACGCCCAGGCGACGCCATCGAACTGACCCTGCGTTTCGACCGTGAGCGCAGCAAGCTGCACTTCGCCTACCGCAACGCGACGGCGCCCTGCTCCAGTGGCCGCATCGTGCTGGAGCCCGCCTGTGAATAAGTTATCTGACGCTGCAAATCGCCCCGTAGCAGCTGCCGAAGGCTGCGTCCGGTTGCGAAGCAATCGTAAACCGGCTTGCACGATTTTCATGACAAGCCAAGGCGCCAGACTTTACGGCGGCTACGCCACCGGACGCAGCCTTCGGCAGCTGCTACAAAGAGTCCGCATTGGCCTGGAGATAGCCGCCCATGCATAACCCCTGCGCTGTGATTCCGGTGTACAACCACGAAACCGCCGTGCCGGCCGTGGTCGACGCCCTGCTCGCCGCCGGCTTGCCCTGCGTGCTGGTTGACGACGCCAGCAGCCCCGCGTGCAGTGCCGTTCTCGAACAGCTTGCCCAGGGCGAGAACACTTTCCTCATCCGCCTGGCCATCAATCAGGGCAAGGGTGGCGCGGTCATGGCGGGGCTGCGGGAAGCCGCCAGGCTGGGCTTCACCCACGCCCTGCAAGTAGACGCCGACGGCCAGCACGACCTGCGCGACGTCGCGACCTTTATGCAGGTGTCGCAGCAAAACCCCCAGGCGCTGATCTGCGGTTATCCGCAATACGACGACAGCGTACCCAAGGGCCGACTGTATGCGCGCTACCTGACCCACGTGTGGGTGTGGATCAACAGCCTGTCGCTGCAGATTCCCGACTCCATGTGCGGTTTTCGGGTCTACCCGCTGACGCCGACGCTGGCGCTGATCAATTCGGTCAAACTGGGCAAGCGCATGGACTTCGATCCCGAGATCCTGGTGCGCCTGGCGTGGCGCAACCAGCCCATGCGCTGGCTGCCGACCAAGGTCCATTACCCCCAGGACGGCCTCTCGCACTTTCGCCTGTTCCATGACAACGCGCTGATTTCCGGTATGCACACCAAACTGTTTTTCGGCATGTTGATCCGTTTGCCGAGCATCCTCTGGGGGCGTTTCAAAGCATGAGCGAACCTCAACAGCATTGGGCTGACCACAAGGAGCGCGGCAGTTTCCGGCTGATGAAGCTCACTGCGTTCGGCGTCAAACTGCTGGGCCGACGCCTGCTCAGCCCGGTGCTCTACGCCATCGTGCTGTACTTCTTTGTCTTCGGTGGCCGTGCCCGGCGCAGCATCTGGCAGTACCAGCAGCGGTTGGCCGACTGGAGCGGGAAAAGCGACCTGCGCCCCACCCGCAGACGGGTGTTCGGGCAGTTCATGGCCTTTGCCGATGCCCTGCTCGACAAGCTCGACGTGTGGAACGGGCGCCTCAAGATCGAAGACATCGACATCATCGACCCCGCCCTGCTGCGCAATCAGTTACGCGGCGAACGCGGCCAGATGTTGGTGGGCGCACACCTGGGCAACCTCGAAGTGTGTCGCGCACTGGCCGAGCTGGGCGAACAGGTGACCATGAACGTGCTGGTGCACACCAAACACGCCGAACACTTCAACCGCCTGCTGGGCGAAGCCGGGGCCAGCCATTTACGGCTGATTCAGGTCAGTGAGCTCAACCCGGCAGTGATGCTGCAACTCAATCAACGCCTGGAAGACGGCGAATGGCTGGCGATTGCCGGTGACCGGGTTCCGCTGCATGGCGGGCGCAATGTCGAGGTCGACTTTCTCGGCCATCCAGCCGCATTCCCCCAAGGCCCGTGGCTGTTGGCCGGGCTGCTCAAATGCCCGGTCAACCTGATGTTTTGCCTCAAGCACGAAGGACGCTACCGGGTCATCCTCGAACCCTTCACTGACGCCGTACTCTGGCGGCGCAGCGACCGCGAGCAGGTGATCGCCCAGTGGGCCACACGCTACGCCGAACGCCTGGGGCACTACTGCCTCGAAGCGCCCCAACAATGGTTCAATTTTTACCCTTTCTGGAAGACCGATGACGACGCATCCGCATGAGCCAGTAACCTTCGGCCAAACCCCGTTGCGCATTGAAGACGTGCTGGCCCTGGCCAATCGTCAGGCGCCGACCCGTCTGCAAGACGACGCCGACTATCGCGAGCGCATTGCCAAGGGCGCACGCTTTCTCGACTCGCTGCTGGACAAGGAAGGCGTCATCTACGGCGTGACCACCGGCTACGGTGATTCGTGCGTGGTGGCGGTGCCGCTGGAGCATGTTGAAGCGCTGCCGCGCCACCTCTACACCTTTCACGGCTGCGGGCTGGGCAAACTGCTCGACGCCCAGGCCACCCGCGCCGTGCTCGCCGCACGCCTGCAGTCGCTGTGCCACGGCGTGTCCGGAGTGCGCATCGAGTTGCTGGAACGTTTGCAGGCTTTTATTGCCCACGACATCCTGCCGCTGATTCCCGAAGAGGGCTCGGTGGGCGCCAGCGGCGATCTAACGCCGTTGTCCTATGTGGCGGCCACGTTGTCGGGCGAACGCGAAGTATTGTTCAAGGGTGAGCGCCGCCTCGCAGCCGACGTGCATCAGGAACTGGGCTGGACACCGCTGGTACTGCGGCCCAAGGAAGCGCTGGCGCTGATGAACGGCACCGCCGTGATGACTGGCCTTGCGTGCCTGGCCTATGCCCGCGCCGACTACCTGCTCAAACTGGCCACGCGCATCACCGCCCTCAACGTGGTGGCGCTGCAAGGCAACCCCGAGCACTTCGACGAGCGCCTGTTCGCCGCCAAACCCCATCCGGGGCAAATGCAGGTGGCGGCCTGGATTCGCCAGGACCTGGCCATCGACGCCCCGACCGCGCCCTTGCATCGCCTGCAAGACCGCTACTCGCTGCGCTGTGCGCCCCACGTGCTGGGGGTGCTGGCTGACAGCCTGAACTGGCTGCGCGGGTTTATCGAAATTGAACTCAACAGCGCCAACGACAACCCGATCATCGACGCTGAAGAAGAGCGCGTGCTGCATGGCGGGCACTTCTACGGCGGTCATATCGCCTTTGCGATGGACAGCCTCAAGACCCTGGTCGCCAACGTCGCCGACCTGCTGGACCGCCAGCTCGCGCTGCTGGTGGACGTGCGTTACAACCACGGTCTGCCGAGCAACCTGTCGGGCGCAACCGCCGAGCGGGCGATGCTCAACCACGGTTTTAAAGCGGTACAGATCGGCACCAGCGCCTGGACCGCCGAAGCCTTGAAAAACACCATGCCGGCCAGCGTGTTCTCGCGCTCCACCGAGTGCCACAACCAGGACAAAGTGAGCATGGGCACCATCGCTGCCCGCGATGCGATCCGCGTGCTTGAACTGACCGAACAGGTCGCTGCTGCCACTTTGCTGGCGGCTAATCAGGGCGTGTGGTTGCGCAGCCGCGCCGAAGACGCCCGCCCGCTGCCACCCGCACTGGCCCAGATGCACGCCGAATTGGCGAAGGACTTCCCGCCGGTGGTCGAAGACCGCGCCCTGGAAGCCGAACTGCGCTTGTGCCTGAGCCGTATTGCACAACAACACTGGAGGCTGCATGCGTAGCAAAGGCGTTTTGCACGTTGATACCGAAGTGCTGGTGCCGTTTTTCGACATCGACACCCTGCACGTGGTGTGGCACGGCCACTACGTCAAATACCTCGAAGTGGCGCGTTGTGCGTTACTCGACCATATCGGCCACAACTACACGCACATGCTCGATGCGGGCTATGCGTGGCCGGTGATCGACATGCAATTGCGCTATGTCCGCGGGGCCACGTTTGGGCAGCGCATCAACGTGCGCGCCAACCTGGTGGAGTGGGAGAACCGCCTGAAGGTCAATTACCTGATTACCGACCTGGCCACAGGCGAGCGGCTGACCCGGGCCGTTACGGTGCAAGTGGCGGTCGAGATCGCCAGCAAGGAGATGCAACTGGTGTCACCCAAGTGCTTCACCGACGCGGTCGCGAGGGTGCTGCCATGAGCGCGATCATCTGTGGGAGCGGGCTTGCTCGCGATTGCATCACCGCGGTGTGGCAGACGCTGCGCAGCGCCTGCATCGCGAGCAAGCCCGCTCCCACATTGGTGTGCGCGCTGTTGCTCGGATTCACTCCTCTGGCCCACGCCTTCGACCTGCAACAACTCAGCGAACAACTGGCCAAACCCCAGGTGATCCACGGTGATTTCATCCAGGAAAAACACCTGCGCGCCCTGCCCAAGCCGCTGACCAGCACCGGTACCTTTGTGCTGGCCAAGGATCACGGCCTGCTTTGGCAATTGAAAACCCCGCTGCAACAGGATTACCGCATCACGTCCCAAGGCATCGCCCGGCGCGACGGCACGCGCTGGCAAATGCTGCCTGGCAAAAGCGCAGGCGCCGAGCAAAACCGCTTGTTCCTCGCCGTGCTGCAAGGCGACAGCAGTGGCCTGCAACGGGACTTCGACCTGCAACTGCAAGGCGAACCCGCCCACTGGACGCTGACCCTGACCCCACGCTCACTGCTGCTCAAGCAAGTGTTCAAGCAGATCAACATCGGCGGCGGCGAACTGGTGCAACGTATCGAACTGCAAGAAACCCAAGGCGACAGCACGCTGCTTAAAATGCACAACAGCGTCAGCAACCAACCCTTGAGTGACACGGAGCAGCACGATTTTGCGCAATGAACGCTGGTTGCCCCGTGGCTTCATGATCCTGCTGGTGGCGGTGCTTGCACTCGCCGGCTGGCAATGGCGCCACGGCGCACCGCTGTCGGCCAACCTGATGGAACTGGTGCCAGGGGATTCACCGGATGCGCTGGAGCTGAGCGCAGAACAACGCATGCAGGAACCCCTGAACCGCGAAATGCTGGTGCTGGTGGGCAGTAGCGATCGCCAGCAAGCCATCGCCTCGGCTGAGCAATTGGGCCAGCAGTGGCAAGCCAGCGACCTGTTTGAAAAGGTGCAATGGAGCCTGCAGGCCGACCTCCCGGCGCTGCGTGATCAACTGCTGCGCGGCCGATTGGCAATGCTGTCTGCAGCCGACCGCACGCAACTGATCGAACACCCCGACGCCTTTATCCAGCAACGGGTACAAGCCCTGTTCGATCCCTTCACCGGGTTCAGCCTGGTGCCGAGCCAGGACGACTGGCTGGGCCTCACCGGGCGTATCCAGAACAGCCAGCCGCAGCGCGGTGCAGTGCAACTCGATATAGGCAGCGCAGCGCTGGTCGCCGAGGCCGACGGCAAACACTGGGTGCTGCTGCGCGCCCGTACCCAAGGCAATGCGTTTGACATGAAACTGCCACTGCGGGTTGCCGAGCTGCTTGAGCACAGCCGTCAGCAGGTCGCACCCCACGATGTGCAACTGCTCGCTGCCAGTGGCCTGCTCTACGCGGCTAGCGGGCAACAGCAAGCCACCCGCGAAATCACCTGGGTCGGCGGTGGAGCCACCGTCGGAATTCTGCTGTTGTTACTGCTCGCGTTCCGGCGCTGGCGGGTGCTGCTGGCGTTTGTGCCCGTGCTGGTCGGCATGCTGTTTGGCGCCGTGGCCTGCGTCGCGTTCTTTGGCAGCATGCACGTGATGACGCTGGTACTGGGCTCCAGCCTGATCGGGGTGGCGGTGGATTACCCGCTGCATTACCTGTCCAAAAGCTGGAGCCTGAAACCCTGGCGCAGCTGGCCCGCCTTGCGCCTGACATTGCCCGGTTTAAGCCTGAGCCTGGCGACCAGTTGCATTGGTTATCTGGCACTGGCCTTCACCCCGTTCCCGGCGCTGACCCAAATCGCCATCTTCTCCGCCGCAGGCCTGGTCGGTGCATACTTGAGCGCCGTATGCCTGCTGCCCGCGCTGCTCAAAGGCGTGGAACTGCGCCCTGCGCAATGGCCCCTGCGTATTGCGCAATCGCTGCTCGACATGCGCGAAGCCTTGCTCAAACGCATCCCCACGCCAGCCTTGCTGGTTTTACTGCTGGGGTTTTGCGCGGCCGGTTTGTGGCAACTGACCACCAAGAACGACATTCGCCAATGGGTCGGCGCCCCCCCGCAATTGATGGCCGAGGCACAGGCCATTGCCCGGATTACCGGCTACCAGCCCACCAGCCAGTTTTTCCTGGTGCGGGCCGACAACGAGCAGCAATTGCTTGAGCGCCAAACCGCCCTTGGCGAGCGTCTCGATCAGTTGGTGCACATGGGCAAGTTGCAGGGCTACCTGGCGCTGAACCAATTGGTCAGCCTGCCCGACGAGCA
Source organism: Pseudomonas sp. RL_5y_Pfl2_69 (assembly GCF_963970465.1). Lineage (NCBI taxonomy): Bacteria > Pseudomonadati > Pseudomonadota > Gammaproteobacteria > Pseudomonadales > Pseudomonadaceae > Pseudomonas > Pseudomonas sp. RL_5y_Pfl2_69. The sequence continues at coordinate 292,667 of NZ_CAXAOU010000005.1, forward strand.
ACAGCAATTGCGCAGTGCGCTGTCTCAGCTGGCGCAACATTGGCAGCCGCTGCTGGAGCTGGGCGTAGCTGAAACCGCTCTGCAGGCCGAGGTTGCGCAATTGCAGGCCTTGCCCGAGCAACATATCGATGACGCGTTGAGCGGCCCGCTGGCCGAACCCTGGCGCGCACTCTGGCTAGGCAAGAATGCCGAAGGCGTTGCAGCCATGGTCAGCCTGCAAGGGTTGAGCAGTGCCAGTTTGCTGCGGGTGCAAGCGCAAGACCTGCCGGGCGTACAACTGGTCGACCGCCTGGGCGACTTGAATAACGTATTCGCCGCAACGCAAATCAGCGCCGCCGAATTGAAGCTGCTGTCCTGTGCCTTGATCGTATTGCTGCTGATCGCTCCGTTCGGTTTTGGCGGTGCACTGCGCATCGTCGCACTGCCGCTGCTGGCCGCGCTGTGCAGCCTGGCAAGCCTGGGCTGGCTGGGTCAGCCGTTGACGCTGTTCAGCCTCTTCGGCCTGCTGCTGGTGACAGCGATCAGCGTCGATTACGCGATTCTGATGCGCGAGCAAATCGGCGGCGCCGCCGTCAGCCTGCTCGGCACCTTGCTGGCGGCATTGACCACATGGCTGTCGTTCGGCCTGCTGGCCGTGTCGAGCACACCTGCCGTCAGCAACTTCGGCTTGTCGGTCAGCCTGGGGCTGGCGTTCAGTTTTATCCTGGCGCCCTGGGCGGGCAGACAGGAGCACAGCCAATGATGACAGCCCTGTTCTGGCTGCTGGCCCTGGCCCTGTTTGCCTTGGCCACCCGCGTGGGCCGTCATTTTGGCGTGATTCCGATTGTCAGCCAGTTATTGCTGGCGTCCATCGTCCTGCCGCTGTTGATGCTGTTCTGGATCGAACCGCACTGGCAGCTTGACGGCGCCCAACTGGTCGCACCGGTCTGGCTAAAAAGCCTGTACAGCCTGAGTTTTGCCCTGTTGCTGGGCACCATTTTGAGCGACGTGATTGATCTGCGCCTTGATCGCCAGAGTGTAAAGATCGCCCTGCCCAGCTTTGCCGTGCCCTTCGCCTGCGGGCTGGCCTGCGCCGTCTGGCTGCTGCCTGAACAACCCTGGTTGAGTTCACTGGCGGTGGGCCTGGTGTTTGCCATCACCGCGATCCCGGTGTTGTACCTGTACTTGCGCCACATCGATTACCCACCCGCCGCCACTCGGCGCCTGGTGCAAAGCGCGATCCTTATCGACCTCACATGCTGGACCCTGTTTGGCCTGGCCCAGGGCAGCCTGGACCTGAGCAGTTTGCTGCTGCCCCTGGCCGGTGCCCTGCTGCCGCTGCTGTTGCGCGCCCTGCGCATCCGTCAGCCGTTGTGTTACAGCCTGAGCTTTTTTGCCTTGCTGGTGGTGGCCGAACATTACCGCCTCAATGCCCTTATTTTCGGCGTCGGCTATTTGATCTGCATGGCGTGGCTCAAGGTGAAGCTGGTCATGCCGTTAAACGCTGTATGGCTGGAACGCTTGCAGACCACGTTGGCGATCCCGCTGATCCTCACGTTCGGCATTGTGCAAATCAATGTTCACAGCGCCCTGAGCGACATCAGCCTGCTGCAGCTGACCGCACTATTGCTGCTGCCGATGGTCAGTAAGCTGCTGGGTAACTGGCTCGGGGTGAGCTGGGCCACGCCGTCGTTTGCCGGGGCCAGCAAATGGCGTGAAAGCCTGTTACTGAACATTCGCGGATTGAGCGAAATCGTCTTCCTCAACCTGCTGCTGCAACAACAACTCATCAGCCCCGCGCTGTACTTTGCGCTGATGTTGATGAGCCTGATCGCTACGCTGTTACCGGCGTTGGCGGGCATGAGTAAACCCCCTTTGAAGTCTGCCGTAGTACCCGGCAAGGAGCGCCTGTGTCAGGAATAGAAATGGAACGTCGTCAGGTTGTCGTGATTGGCGCAGGGCCGTCCGGCGCCATCGCTTCAGCCTTGCTCAAACGCAAGGGCCACGATGTGTTGATCATCGAGCGCCAACACTTCCCGCGCTTTTCCATTGGTGAAAGTCTGCTGTCGCACTGCATCGACTTCATCGAAGAAGCGGGCATGCTGGAAGCGGTACAAGCGGCCGGTTTCCAGCTCAAAAACGGCGCCGCCTTCGCCTGGGGCGAGCACTACAGCGCCTTCGATTTTGGTGACACGTTCAGCAACGGCAAACCCACCACCTTTCAGGTGCAACGCGCCGATTTCGACAAGTTGCTGGCCGATCAGGCCGCCTTGCAGGGTGTTGAAATCCGCTACGGCCAGACCGTGATCGCCACCGATGTTGAACGGGCCAGACCGTTGCTGGACATTGAGCGCGAAGACGGCAGCCGCTATCAGGTCGAAACCGACTTTATCCTCGACGCCAGCGGCTATGGCCGCGTGCTCCCGCGCTTGCTCGATCTTGAAGCGCCGTCGAATTTCCCGGTGCGCCAGGCCGTATTTACCCACGTTGAAGACCGCATTGATTGCGACGGCTTTGATCGCAACAAAATCCTCGTGACCACCCATCCGACCCAGCGCGATATCTGGTTCTGGAGCATTCCGTTCAGCAATGGCCGCTGCTCGGTGGGCGTGGTCGCGGCAGCTGAACATTTTACTGGGCGCAGCGAAAACCTCGACGAGTGCCTGCGCAGCTTCATCGACGAGACCCCTAGCCTGCAACGCGTGCTGGCCAATGCTGTGTGGGACACTGCGGCGCGCACCATCGGCGGCTACTCGGCCAACGTCAAAACCCTGCACGGCCCGGGTTTTGCGCTACTGGGCAATGCCGCCGAGTTCCTCGATCCGGTGTTCTCTTCGGGCGTGACCATTGCCATGCGCTCGGCCAGCATGGCCGCTGGCGTACTGCACCGTCAGTTGCAAGGCGAGGCCGTGGATTGGCAAGCCGAGTTTGCCGAACCGCTCAAGCGCGGGGTCGACACCTTCCGCTGCTACGTCGAAGGCTGGTACGCCGGCACTTTCCAGGACGTGATCTTCCACCCTGACAGCTCGCCACAGATCCGCCGCATGATCAGCTCGATCCTGGCGGGCTATGCCTGGGATGAAAACAACCCGTTTGTCAGCGAACCCAAGCGCCGTTTGCGCATGCTGTCGGACATTTGCGCTACGGAGTCGCCATGAAACCTCTGAGCGATACCTACGTTGAAGAAACCCGTCTGGGCTTCTGGTTTTTGCGCAGCCACACCTGGCAGCACCATGTGCTGCGGGTGGCCATCAATGACCTGCGCAGCCTGTTCAGTGAAGAACTGCCAAGCGCGCCGGTGATTCTCGATGCCGGCTGCGGCCAGGGAAAATCGTTCCAGTATCTGCATAAAACCTTCACCCCCACGCGTCTGGTTGGCCTGGATGCCGATCCGCTGAGCCTGCAATTGAGCGCAGAAGAAGCCCGGCGTCAGGGTATCGACATCGAACTGATCGGCAGCGACTGCGCCGAACTTGACGTGCAGGATGCCAGTGTCGACATCCTGTTCTGCCACCAGACCTTCCACCATCTGGTGCAGCAGGACCGGGCACTGGCCGAGTTTTACCGGGTGCTCAAACCGGGGGGGTACTTGCTGTTTGCCGAGTCCACCGAAGCCTACATCGACACCTGGGTGATCCGCTGGTTGTTCCGCCACCCCATGCATGTGCAGAAAAGCGCGGAGCAATACCTGGACATGATCCGTGATCAGGGTTTTGAATTCGGTCCGCAAAACGTCTCATACCCCTACCTGTGGTGGAGCCGCTCCAAGGATTTCGGCCTGCTGGAGCGCTTGGGCGTGCTCAAGCCAAAACCGGTAGGGCAACGGGAGGAAACCCTGGTCAACGTGGTGGCGCGCAAGCCCCAATCCCCTGTGGGAGCGGATTTACTCGCGACAGGATCGCTGCGGTGAATCCGTTGAACCGAGATGCCTGCATCGCGAGCAAGCCCGCTCCCACACGGATAATGTTTGTGTGGCTGTTGATGTGCATGCTGCTCAGTAGCTGCACCAGCTTGCCGCTGCCCAGGCATACCCCAACCCTGGCCTTGCCCATGCAGTTGCATATCCAGCGTGAACACGCCGATGAGCGTCAGGACTGGTTACTGGTGATTCAGCAGGAAAATGCCGGGCTGCGCTGGTCGTTGATGGACCCGCTGGGCATTCCTCTGGCACGTCAATTGTTGCAGGACGGCACCTGGCACGCCGATGGTCTGTTGCCGCCCAATCCCGAAGCCCGCGAGCTGTTCGCGGCGTTATTGTTTGCACTGACACCTGCGGCTGAATTGTCGGTTAATTATCCACAGGCAACCGCTGAACCTGATCGGCGCTTCATGGAACAGCGCTGGCAAGTGCAGTACCAGCAACCCCGGTTATTTCGTATCGATATGAAGGGCGATCTGCACTACCGGATCAGCCCGCTGGAGGCCGCCCCATGACTGCTTACCTCAATGCCCTGGGCGTGGTCTGTTCGCTGGGTCGCGGCACCGATGAAGTCGCGCGCAAGCTGTTTGCCGGTGACTGCTCCGGCATGCAGCATCAAAGCGGCTGGGTGCCCGAGCGCTCAATCACCCTCGGCGCGGTCAGTGGCGAGCTGCCTGCAATTGCGGCTGAACTCAGCCCGCAACGCAGTCGCAACAATCAGTTGCTGCTCGACGCTGCGTTGCAGATCAAAGACGACATCGAACAGGCGATCCAGACGTTCGGCCGCGAGCGCATTGCCGTTGTGCTGGGCACCAGCACCTCGGGCATCGATGAAGCCAGCCGTGGCATTGCCCACTACCTGCAACATCAACAGTTCCCCGGCGATTACGACTATCAGCAGCAAGAGCTGAGCGCACCGGCCACGTTTCTGGCCGACTGGCTGAACATCAACGGGCCGACCTATGTGATTTCTACCGCCTGCACCTCCAGCGCCCGCGCCCTGATGAGTGCCCAGCGACTGCTGGACATGAACCTGTGCGACGTGGTGCTGTGCGGCGGTGTCGACACGCTGTGCAAACTCACGCTCAACGGCTTTTCATCGCTGGAAGCCGTGTCGGATGAACGCTGCAACCCCTTTTCGGTGAACCGCCACGGCATCAATATCGGGGAAGCGGCGGTGCTGTTTGTGATGAGCAAGCAACCCGCGGGCACTCACTCCATCGCCCTGCTCGGCGCGGGCGCCAGCAGTGATGCGCACCATATTTCCGCCCCTGAACCCTCCGGGCGCGGCGCAGCTCAAGCCATGCACAAGGCCCTGGGTCGTGCGGGTTTGCAGCCCGCGCACATCGGCTATCTGAACCTGCATGGCACCGCCACCCTGCACAACGACGCGATGGAAAGCCACGCCGTGACACAGGTCTTCCCCCAAGGCGTGCCGTGCTCTTCGACCAAACCCATGACCGGCCACACCCTGGGTGCGGCAGGGGCACTGGAGGCCGCCTTTTGCTGGCTGAGCCTGACCCACGGCGATGCCCTGCCCCCGCACGTCTGGGACGGTCAACCCGACCCGGTGCTGCCTGCGCTGAACTGGGTAACGCCCGGCCAGACCCTGGCCCCGGCGCCACAACGCTGCCTGATGAGCAACTCGTTTGCCTTCGGCGGCAATAACGTCAGCCTTATTATCGGAGACGCCCCATGATTGATTGGCCGCTCGCCGAACTGCTGCCCCACGCTGGCGACATGATCCTCATCGATCAGGTGCTGGCGTTTGATGAAGAGCAGATTCAAACCTGTCTCACCGTGAACGCAGGCGGTTTGTTCAACCGCGAAGACGGCAGCCTCCCCGCGTGGATGGGCGTTGAGCTGATGGCGCAAAGCGTCGCGGCCTACGCCGGTTGCCACGCCCGCCTGCAAGGCCGTCCCGTGGCGCTGGGCTTTTTGCTCGGCACCCGCAAATTTGAATGCAACGTCGAACACTTTCCCCTCGGTGCCCAACTGCACATCCACGCGCTGCGCTCGCTGGAAGACGACAACGGCATGGGCGTGTTCGAGTGTCACCTCACCGGCCCCGGCATCCGTGCCAGCGCCCGCCTGAACGTGTTCCGTCCGCCCCAGGCTGAAAACTACCTTGCTCAAGCATCCCAGGAGACCCGCCATGACTGAGTCTATTTTGGTCACAGGCTCCAGCCGTGGCATCGGCCGCGCCATTGCCCTGCGTCTGGCCCAAGCCGGTTTTGACCTGGTGCTGCATTGCCGCAGTGGCCGCAGTGAAGCCGACGCCGTCATGGCTGAAGTCCAGGCATTGGGCCGCAGCGCACGGGTGCTGCAATTCGACGTGTCGGATCGCGCCCAATGCAAAGCCATGCTCGAAGCCGATGTTGAAACCCACGGTGCCTATTACGGCGTCGTGCTCAACGCCGGGCTGACCCGCGACGGGGCGTTCCCGGCCCTGAGCGAAGACGATTGGGACGTCGTGATGCGCACCAACCTCGACGGTTTCTACAACGTGCTGCACCCGGTCATGATGCCCATGATCCGTCGCCGTGCTGCCGGACGCATCGTCTGCATCACTTCGGTATCGGGCCTGATCGGCAATCGCGGCCAGGTCAACTACAGCGCCTCCAAGGCGGGCTTGATCGGCGCCGCCAAGGCCCTGGCCATTGAACTGGGCAAACGCAAAATCACCGTCAACTGCGTTGCGCCGGGGTTGATCGACACCGCCATGCTCGACGAAAACGTACCGGTAGAAGACCTGATGAAAATGATCCCCGCCCAACGCATGGGCACCCCGGAAGAAGTCGCCGGGGCGGTTAACTTTTTGATGTCGGCCGAAGCGGGTTACATCACCCGTCAGGTGCTGGCCGTCAATGGAGGCTTGTGCTGATGAAGCGCGTTGTCGTCACCGGCATGGCCGGTATCACCTCCCTGGGCAGTGACTGGGCCAGCATCGAAGCCAACTGTGCGGCCGGGCGCAGTGGCATTCGGCGCATGGACGAGTGGGACCGCTTCACCGAACTCAACACGCGGCTGGCCGGGCCGATTGATGACTTTGCGGTGCCCGCGCACTGGACCCGCAAACAATTGCGCAGCATGGGCCGCGTCTCGCGCCTGGCCGTTGGCGCAGCGGAGATGGCCTTGCAGGATGCCGGCTTGCTGGGCAACCCGATCATTCGTGACGGGCGCATGGGCGTGGCCTGCGGCTCGTCCACCGGCAGCACCGATGAGATCAAGGCATTCGGCAATATGCTGCTCAACTCCGTGGCGGACGGCCTCAATGCCAACAGCTACGTGCGCATGATGCCGCATACCACGGCGGCCAATATCAGCATCTTCTTTGGCCTGACCGGGCGCCTGATCCCCACTTCCAGCGCGTGCACCAGCGGCAGCCAGGGCATCGGTTACGCCTACGAGGCCATCAAGTTCGGCCGTTTGCCCCTGATGCTCGCGGGCGGTGCAGAAGAACTGTGCCCCACCGAAGCCATGGTGTTTGACGCCCTCTACGCCACCAGCCTGAAAAACGACGCGCCGCACACCAGCCCGCGTCCTTATGACAAGGACCGTGACGGCCTGGTCATCGGCGAAGGCGGCGGCATGCTGGTGCTTGAAGAGCTGGAACACGCACTGGCCCGTGGCGCGCATATCCATGCTGAAATCGTCGGATTTGGCAGCAACGCCGACGGCCAGCACACCACCCGCCCGGAAGTCAGCACCATGCGCCGGGCGATGGAGCTGGCACTGGAAGATGCGGGCATTGGCGCGCAGGCCATCGGCTACGTAAACGGCCACGGCACCGCCACCGAGCAAGGCGATATTGCCGAGACCCTGGCCACCCGCGAGCTGTTCGGCACACACATGCCCATCAGCTCCCAGAAAAGCTATCTGGGCCACACCCTGGGCGCCTGTGGCGCGCTGGAATCGTGGTTCAGCATCGAAATGATGAACAGCGACCGCTACCTGCCCACGCTCAACCTGGATGAAGTCGATCCCCGTTGCGGCGAACTGGACTACCTGCGCGACGAATTGCGCGTCATGCACAACGATTACGTGATGAACAACAACTTTGCCTTTGGCGGGGTCAACACCTCGTTGATCTTCCGTCGCTGGGTTTAACACCTCTGGAGCCAATGGAATGCCTTACTTGCTGCGTATTACCCTGATAGCCCTTGCCCTGCTGGGCACCGTGTCCTGCACCAGCAAACCCATTCAGAACCCGGACCGCACCTTGCATGCCTCGATCCACAGCGACCGTGCGCAAATGCAGCAAGCCATCGTCAAAGCCTTGGTCGGGCGTGGCTGGACGGTGCAAAAAATCACCCCCCAGCAGGTGCAGGCGCAGATCACCGTGCGCGAGCAATACCACGCTGAAATCGACATTCCGTACAGCGCCGACCATTACCGTATCCAGTATCGCGACAGCAGCGGCCTGGACTACAAGGACGGCAAGATCCACAAGAACTACATCCGCTGGGTGCGCCTGCTGGACCGCGATATCGTGCGCGACCTCAAGGACAACCAGAATGAACGCACGGCCAAACAGCTGTCTGAAGCGGCGCTGGTAAAACCGTTGTAAGCATCAGAAATGACAAAGGCGCCTTTCGGCGCCTTGTTTACAAACAAACTGCTGTTATCGCCAGCGCACAATAAATGCTCCATTGATGACCCTGCGCGAGAGCGATCCCTTTCCTTCGCAGGACTATTCCTAGACAATTCCTGGGCCTTGCGCCTGTCTCTTTCGATGGCTAGCCTGCGGTTCGTCACTCCTCATGGGTGACCGGACGTGCAAGTCCGATTGATACGGCAATGCAACGCCAGCCCGGTTTATGGCGGCTGTGCGTGGGAGACTTTCGAGTCTGCCGAGTTCCGTATCCTCGGTCTTGCACACCCGCGCACAGCTGCCACCCTCTTTGTGTGCAAGCAAATGGTGAAAGCTCCCAATCTATACGGAAGACCTCACCATGACTCACACACACGATCACGAACAAACCCTCGAACACACTGAAGAGCTGCTGCGTTGCGCCATTGCCACGGCCTATGCGTCGGCCGATAACCTGCAAGGCCTCAACCGCGATGTGGCGCTGGCAGTGGCGCATCTGATTCATCAGGTCAAAGCGTCTGTGGATAAGTTGATGGCCCGCTAGGCACGACCTGAATATGGATTTGCTCGCGGACAAGCCCGGGCCTGAACACAGTTCTCTGTGGGAGCGGGCTTGCTCGCGATTGGATCGATACGGTTTGCCTGAAAAGCCGCAGTGCCTGAATCGAGGGCAAGCCCTAAACCCTGGCCACCGTTTTACGGGTCAGTAAATCCGCGAACGCTTTCGCCATCGGTGAGTTGCTGCCCTTGCGCTGCACCAGCCACACCGCCGTGTTGGCATCCGGATCAAGCAGCGGCCGATAGACCACGCCCTTGATGCGCATGTGCTGGAACGACGCCGGCAACACCGACACCCCCAGCCCCGCCGACACCAGCCCGATGATGGTCATGGCTTCACCCGCTTCCTGTGAAAAGTGCGGGCTGAAACCCGCCTGGCGCGCCAGGCTCAATAACTGCGCATACAAACCGCTGCCATAACTGCGCGGGAAGAACACAAAAGGCTCATCCGCCAACGCCGCCAACTGCAAGCCATGGTCACTGCCTTCAGCCAAGGGGTGATCGGCGCGGATCACCGCCACCAGCGGCTCACGAAACAACTCCACGGCACTTAACGAATCAGGCAACGCCAACGGGCGCATGATGCCGACTTCAATGGTCTCATCCACCAACCCCTCGGCCACCTCGCGGCTGCTCATTTCCTTGAGGTTCAGGTGCACCGCCGGGAATGCCTGGCGGAACGCAAAAATGGCCTGGGGAATGCTGGAATTGAACGGTGCCGAGGAGGTAAAACCAATCTTCAATTCGCCCAGTTCACCCAGCTGCGCGCGACGGGCCACATCGGCCGCCTTGTCGACCTGGGCCAGCACCAGTCGCGCCTCTTCCAGAAACAATCGCCCGGCTTCACTGAGCTCAACCCGACGGTTGGTGCGATCAAACAAACGCGCCCCCAGTTCCTGCTCCAGCGCCTGTATTTGCTGGCTCAGGGGCGGTTGCGAGATACCCAGCAACTGCGCCGCCCGGCCGAAGTGCAGCTCTTCGGCGACGGCGATGAAGTAGCGCAAATGGCGCAATTCCATACAAGCTCCATTGAGTCGTTAAACCTATCAAACAGGTCGAACAATATATTGGAAAGAATCGTTAGCTGCCTATATTCTTTCGTCATTGCCGCTCGGCTTTACCGCAATTTGAGGTCCCCGTGAAAACTGCTGCTGCACCGCTCGCCCACGAAATCCCGCCGTCCGTGCTGGATGATGTTGTCTCCCAACTCAATGATGTGTTTATCGAGAAAGGCACGCCGATGTTTATGCGCACGGTGCTGGCGCTGTTCTCGGGGGGCTTTGCGACTTTTGCGCTGCTGTATTGCGTGCAACCGATGATGCCGGTGCTGTCCCATGAGTACGGGATCAATGCGGCACAAAGCAGTCTGATCCTGTCGGTCGCCACGGCGATGCTGGCCATTGGTCTGCTGATTACCGGGCCCATTTCCGACGCCTTTGGGCGCAAACCGGTGATGGTATTTGCGCTGTTTTCTGCCGCAGCCTTTACCTTGCTCAGCGCCATGATGCCGACCTGGGAAGGCGTGCTGATCACCCGGGCGCTGGTGGGTTTGTCGCTCAGCGGTCTGGCAGCCGTGGCGATGACTTACTTGAGTGAAGAAATTCACCCGCAGCACATCGGTTTGGCCATGGGTTTGTACATTGGCGGTAACGCCATTGGCGGGATGAGCGGGCGGTTGATCAGTGGCGTGTTGATCGACTTTGTGAGCTGGCACACCGCGATGCTGGTCATCGGCGGCCTGGCCCTGGCCGCCGCGATGATCTTTGTGAAGATCCTGCCCGAGTCGCGCAACTTCCGCCCCCGTGCCATGAACCCGCGCAGCCTGCTGGACGGGTTCACCATGCATTTTCGCGATGCGGGCCTGCCGTGGCTGTTTCTCGAAGCCTTCTTGCTGATGGGCAGCTTTGTGACGTTGTTCAACTACATCGGCTATCGCCTGCTGGCTGACCCTTACAACATGAATCAGGCGCTGGTGGGTTTGCTGTCCATTGTCTATCTGTCGGGCATCTACAGCTCGGCGCAAATTGGCGCGCTGGCCGACAAGCTGGGCCGCCGCCGTGTGCTCTGGGCCGTGATTGTGCTGATGCTGGCCGGGATCGCACTGACCCTGCTCGAACCCATCGCGTTTGTGATTATCGGCATGCTGATGTTCACGTTCGGCTTTTTCGGTGCGCATTCGGTGGCCAGCAGCTGGATCGGCCGCCGGGCCATCAAAGCCAAGGGGCAGGCATCGTCGCTGTACCTGTTCAGCTACTACGCCGGGTCGAGCGTCGCCGGGACCCTGGGTGGCGTGTTCTGGCATCTCGCAGGCTGGAACGGTATTGGCGCGTTTATCGTCGGCATGTTGCTGATTGCGCTGCTGGTGTCGCTGCATCTGGCCCGATTGCCGGTGCTGCCGGGCAATACCCGCCTCCTGTAGCGTCAGTTGTTAATCTGCAGCCGGGCCTGGAGGCTGCTCTCGCGCTTCTCCAGGCTCAGACTTTCGAAGCGGGCGCCCTGTTGTTCGATGCGGTTGAGCCAGCCCAGCACCGCAACCGCATCCCCGCTCAGGGTGATGCGTACAACACCGGCGTCCAGTTCGAACTGCTCGACATTCAACCCCGAACTCGCAGCACTTTCGCTCAAGCGCGCGGCCAACGGCTGACCAGAATCCTGCGCGGCTGACGCTGGCCTGGCCCGCTGGACTTCATCCGCGAGTGCCACGTTTTTAAGGTGCAGCCCTTGAGCCGCCACCAACCTCTGCTGGGCCGGCAACCAAAGCCCATAGGCACAGAATACAACCAGCAAAAACACCGCCAGCCCGCCACACAGTTGACGATCTCGACGCGACAAGTGCTGCCAGCGCTCACGCAGATGGGGTTTCATATAACGTCCTTCAGGGTGAGTAATGCCTGCACCCGGCTGCCCTGCTGGCTGGCAGTGCCCAGGATGACGGGCAGTGCGTTCTGCACACCCCGCGTGCGCAGGTATTCAAGCTCGGCGAAGCTGGCGGCGGTGATAGTGAGTATCCAGCCGACATCCGTGCGCCATTCCATCTGTTGCACTTCAACACTGCTGGCACCTATCACCTGTTCAGTCAGTTGCACCAGCCGCGCCATATGACCACTGTGCGGGGCAGCCGCTTGTTGTTGCAGTGCCCTGAGTTGCGCGGACAGGTCAGGGTACGCAGCAGGCGCTGGGCCAATACCCCGACCAGGGACGAGGCCAGCAAGTAGGCGTCGACCCCCATGTCCACCAGCCGGGTCACTGCGCCAATGGCGCTGTTGGTGTGCAGGGTCGACAGCACAAGGTGCCCGGTCAACGACGCCTGGACGGCGATTTCTGCGGTTTCGCGGTCGCGGATTTCACCCACCATGACCACATCCGGGTCCTGGCGCAAAATCGCCCGCAAGCCACGGGCGAACGTCATGTCGGCCTTGGTGTTGACCGGCGTTTGGCCGATGCCCGGCAGGTGATATTCCACCGGGTCTTCGACCGTCAGAATATTGCGGTTGGGGTGGTTGAGATGGCTGAGTGCGGCATACAGGCTGGTGGTTTTGCCCGAGCCCGTGGGGCCGGTCACCAAAAAGATCCCGTGGGGACGCGACAGAATCTGCTCAAACCGGTTCAGGGTGGCGGCGGGCATACCCAGGCATTTGAGATCCAGGCGCCCGGCCTGCTTGTCGAGTAAACGCATCACCACGCGCTCGCCGTGGGCCGAGGGCAAGGTCGAAACCCGCACATCCACTTCATGCCCGGCCAGGCGCAGGCTAATGCGGCCATCCTGGGGCACGCGCTTTTCAGCAATATCCAGCCGGGCCATGACCTTGATCCGTGACACCAGCAAGTTGGCCAGTTCGCGCTTGGGCCTGAGGACTTCGCGCAGTTGACCGTCGATACGCATGCGCACCGACAGGTAATGCTCGAAGGTTTCAAGGTGTACGTCCGAGGCTTTCTCGCGCATGGCTTCGCGCAACAAGGCGTTGATCAGCCGAATGATCGGGGCATCATTTTCTTGCTCCAGCAGGTCGGCGGTCTGGGGCACTTGTTCGGCCAGGCTCATGAGGTCAAGGTCGTCGTCCAGCCCCTGGGCCACCTGCTCGGCGGCACTGTGGCCGGCGCTGTAGCTGTTGGCCAGGCGCTCGCCGAATTGCGCATCCGCGATCACCTGCACGGTCACTTCATGCCCTGCCCAGCGCCGCACTTCGGCCAGTGCGTTCAAGGGCGTGTCTGCTCGAACCAACAGGATCGGCGGCATTGAAGAGGCGTCCAGCAGCACCCCGAAACGTCGGGCGAAGCTGAATGGCAAACGGGCGGGTATCAGAGTCATGGGCGCTGGGATTTGGGCTGACGCAGATCCACCGCCGATGGATCTTGCAGCCTGGCGTCGAACATTTGATTCGCTTTGCTGGGCAACAACCGAGCGTTTTTGTCTTTGCCAGCGGGCTGGCTCAGGTTGCGCAAGGTGTTGTAGCGGGCTTCGCTGATCTCAAGCAGGTCCTGTTTGCTGCGCACAATGGTCGGGCGCAAAAACACCATCAGGTTGGTTTTGGTGTGGGTATCCTTGTTCCAGCGAAACAACGCACCCAGATACGGAATGCTGCGCAGCAATGGCACGCCACTCACTTGGGTGCGCACACTGTCTTTGATCAACCCGCCAATCACGATGATTTCGCCGTCTTCAGCCAGGATGGTGCTTTTTAAAGCGCGCTTGTTGGTGATCAAATCGGTCGAGTCGATGCCTTGCAACGAAGGCGCAATCTCGGAGTTTTCCTGGGCGACCTCCAGGCGCAGCGAACTGCCATCGTTGATGTGGGGTTTGATCTTGAGGCTGATGCCGATGTCCTGGCGGGTCACTGTGGTAAAGGGGTTGTTGGAATTATCGCCAGAGCCCGTGTAGGAGCCGGTTTTGAACGGTACGTTTTGCCCCACCAGAATTTCGGCTTCCTGGTTATCCAGCGTCAGCAGGCTGGGCGTGGACAGCACATTGTTGTTGGTATCGCTGGCCAGGGCCGAGATCAGCGCATTGAAACGATCGCCGCCCACTTGCAACACGCCTCCTTCAGGCAGTTTCGCATTGCTCGCGGACAAGGCACCGATCTGAATGTTGGTGCCGGGAAAGCTGATCCCGCCCGTGGCACCACCGGTGTTCACTCCCCATTGCACGCCAAGGGTTTCAACAATATCCCCGGAAATTTCAACAATGGCGGCGTGGATCAACACCTGTGAGCGAGGCTGATCGAGTTGGCGCACGATGCTTTCAAGGGTCCTGACCTGCGCGGGATCAGCCATCAGCACCAAGGCGTTCTGGCTTTGATCGGCCGCCACCATCACCTCGCGAGACGACGCTTTTTGGCTGGCACCGGCCAGGGCGGTCTCTTGCTTCATGCCTTGACCCACGGCCAGCAGCACCTCGGCCAACAGCTTGGCATCACTGTGACGCAGACGAATGACCCGCGAGTTTTCTTGCTGGGCGTTGGCCGGTGTGTCCAGCGAACGGGCCAGCGCGCTTAAACGCTTGCGCATGGCTTCACTGCCCAAAATCACCAGACGATTGGCCGACATGTCTGCAATCACCTGGCTGCTCGCGCCCGTGGCTTTTTTATCCAGTGACTGCTCCATGACCTTGGCGATGTCACTGGCCAGCCCATGTTTAAGCTCGACCACGGAATGGCCATAACGGGTACCGGCATCCAGCTGACGCACGATATCGGCAATACGCCGGGTATTGGCTACGGTGTCGGTGATGACCAGCGCATTGGTCGAGGCCGAAGGCCCCACGTAGCCATTGTTCGACACCAGAGGCCGCAACAGGCCTGCCAGGTCGGCGGCAACGCTGGCATTGAGTTCGATCACACGGGTCACAAATGCCTGGGCCGGGGCAGACCGGGTATCCGTATTACCTGCCTGGGCCTTGGCCTCGGCTACTGGAATGATCAATAAACGATCACCTTGATCGATGACGGAGAACCCCTGCGCATCCAGCACTGCGTAGAACAACCGGCGCACGCCTTCACGATCCAGTTCCTGCTCGGAGATCACCGTGATCCGCCCCTGCACCCGAGGATCGAGCACCACGGTCGTGCCCAGTACCGCAGACATTTCCTGCACCACATCACGCAGCTCGGCATCCTTCATTGCCAACTTCCAGTACTGCCCGGCGGCAGTGGCCGAAGTGTGAAACAGCAGTGCGCAGGACATGACCCCGCACGCCAAAAATTGGCCGATGCTTAACGTATTGAATGGGGTCATGGCATTTCTCTATGGTTGGCCAACAAGGGGCCGCAGATGGACTGAAGTGGCTAGCGGATCGGCGCTGCCGGTAGCTGATGCAGGTAACACATGCCGACTGGCGGGCTTGAGCGCGAGCCGCTCTTCACGACCATTTCGCCACAGCACTACATGGCCAACCTCGACACGACGCAGAACGCTGCCACCGGGTAAAAGATCACCCACCGAGTAGAAGCGGCTGCCTTGTGCGCCAGCCAACAGCGCTTGAGACGGGCCTTGAGTCGATACAAAACTGGCCCGCAACTGCAAGGCTTCCGCGCTCGGCACCCAGGCAGCCTGGGTGTTCAGGCCCATCACCGTGGCAATGGCTTGGGCTTTAAAAGGCTGGGCCGCAGGCACAACCGGCGCACTGACAGGAGCAAACTCGCGGGCCGGGCCCAAGGCGTCGCGATACTGCAGTTCTTGCCATGCCAGATAACTGCCATAGACCAAAGGCAATACCAGCAGCCCCCCGCTCATTGCAGATGCCCCATAACGGCTAATCACGCGCTTAAAACTGTTCAAGACCGCCTCACCTGGGTGCCTTTGCAGTCCCGCCAGGCCCTGCAGTTAATTGTGCGTCACGAAAACATGCGTTTGATGATGGGTCGGCCTGCACAGTGGTGCTTGATCACCGCAGCCACATGCACACTCACCAACAAGACCAATACTGCGCAGGCTTGTGTATGAATAAGGGCAAATAATTCATGCAATTGGCTGTTTTCCATGGGCGCTGGGAAACTCACACTATTAAAAAAACTGATCGGTACGTCCATCATCAAAACACCTGAAATCAGAACCGTTACAACCGTCAGATACAGCAGGGTATGGATAAAAAAAGCCAGCCACGGCGCAAGATTATTAACGTCCACTGTAGCCGGACAACCTCGACCAAACGACACACAAAGCCTGAGTATAAAAACGGGTGTCAGCAGCAGCCCTAACGAAACATTAATGTCGCTAATAACTTGCTTATAACTGACAGCCTCAGCGATAAGCCCTATATAAAAACCCGACATCATCAACCAAATAATCAACACTGCAGAGAACCCATGGAGCACTTTCTGCAATGTCGAGTAGTTAATAGTCTTCATCGAAGCTTATTCCCTGATCTTTCCAGCAAACCGGGCTGTTCATGATTAACAGCCCGGTGTTGTTCAGGACTGCTTACTTCTCAGTCCATGCCATGTTCCAGTGCGAGCCGGTACCCGGTTCAAACTGAGTGGCTGTAGGCGAGTACTGTGCGCAGTAACCCGAAGCAGGCCAAGGCTTGCACTCGTATACCTGGCCGTTTTTGGGCTGCAACACAGTGGTACCTGCCTTGTAAGCCTTGAAACCTTCAGGGTAGATGGCATCGTACTGCTGACCGCCACCTTCGCCGGTCAGGGTCAGGGTTTTCAACTCCTGGAAGTTTTCACGACCATCTGCACTGCTGGCAATCAGCTTCAAGGCGTGAGCACCCGGGGCGCTGCTGACGTCTACGATCAACGGTGCAGTGGTCGCGTTCACGTTTTGCTTGGTGTAGCCCACTTGTTTGTTGGCTTCGTTGTAGACCGTCGCTTCAACCGTCAGGTTTTTGTTGGTCATCAGGGTCAAGCCAATAGCGGCTTTGCCTTTGTCCAATACGTACTCGGCGGCAACGTCATGCACGTGCATGTAGGCGGCCGGGTCTGGAACCATCTGGGTCAGCAACTGGTAGTTGGTGACACCGCTTTGGGCCTTGGCGTAGAAGGTATTGGCACCTTTGATTGGCTCAATGACGCCTTCTTCGTTGCGAATACCGGCACGTACCGACTTGTTGCTCGCGTTCACGGTTTGCGCCAACTTGTAGGACCAGTTTTCTGGCAAGCCTTCTGTTACGGAGTCGATGCCGATCGAGAAGCTGTATTCGGCACTTTCCGCACTGCCGGTAAAGGCTCGAGCCTTGACGGTGTCGCCTGGCAGCAATGAGTGAGTCGGCGTCAACGCCCCGACTTTGGTCCAGCCATCAGGCGCTGCCCCTTCAGCGGTGATATTGACATCCACCACGTCGTAGAAAGCTGCCGCAGTGTCGTCTACTGTCCATGCTCCCAAAATCACGTGCTGACCCGTGCGGTCTGCCGGAATCACACAGGCGTGTTTTTTGGCTGCCGGGCCATTGCCGCCCGCTGCGCCATCGATGGGTACGCCACCGCCGCCTTCAACGCTGCAAAACGGGGTCGTATCAAAGTCATCGCGGGTGAGGGGCCGATTAGGGTTCCAATCGGTTTTGGTGATGAAGTATTCCCACTTGGTACTTTTATGGGCAGCGGTGTAGAACCAGCTGAATTCAATGTTGCGGTCCTTGATTTCGCTCAGATGCCAGCGGGTTGCAGACTGGGCATCCAGAGCCGAGAACATGGCATTGCCACCGCTCGGGATCTTGCCATCGGCAGGTCCAAAGGCAGGGAAGCCTTTAGGGGCTTCACCCACTGTTTGCGGCTCATATTCAGCTGGACCACAGTTGGTATTCAGGGCCAAGCGACAGGCATACGCGCGTGACGGTGGCTCGTTCATATAACCATGTGCAACCGCCTGTTGCGACGCGAACAGAGAAGCCAGTAGAGTCAGCGAAGATGCACACCCCATCAAAGCCCCAGACTTAGATAGTGCAAATTTCATATAAGAGTTCCTTAGTTTTTATTAGGCAGCCGTTACGACTGCTATTTTTGGCACTGCATATTCGAACAACGCACGCAACATCACAGAAAACGATGACCCTTAAGTCATGACTTCAACAAAGAAACATATAGACATATTTAACCCCCACCAAAAGCGACAATCCTTTGGTGAACATGCCGCCCCAAGTAATATTTTTTACTAAAACAAATAAAGCAATAGCGCTCGGATTTTACGGAGGCGTATAGATATGTATGTAGGAAACTTCCTGCAAAGATGTAGGAATATGAATTAGTTATTCAATAGCCATTGTCATAGTCACAACCCATAACTGATGTAAATATCAGCCAAAAAAAACCCCGGCATTCGCCAGGGTTTTTTAAAAATCGAGCTTACTCGTGATACTGCCCCGAGAACTCGTGCACCGCGCTGATGAAAGCACCGGCGTGCTCCGGCTTCACTTCCGGGGTGATGCCGTGACCCAGGTTGAATACATGGCCCGAACCCTTGCCGTAGCTGGCCAGGATGCGTTTGACCTCGGTGCGGATTGCTTCCGGGTTTGCGTACAGCACGGTCGGGTCCATGTTGCCTTGCAGCGCAACCTTGTTGCCCACTCGCTTGCGGGCTTCGCCCAGGTCGCAGGTCCAGTCCAGACCCAGCGCATCGGCGCCAGCATCGGCAATGCTTTCCAGCCACAGACCGCCGTTCTTGGTGAACAGGATGACCGGCACTTTGCGGCCTTCGTGCTCGCGGATCAGGCCGCTGACGATTTTGCGCATATAGGCCAGGGAGAACTCCTGGTACGCCGCAGACGACAGGTTGCCGCCCCAGGTATCGAAGATCTGCACCGCTTGCGCACCGGCCAGGATCTGCCCGTTGAGGTAAGAAGTGACCGACTGCGCCAGTTTGTCGAGCAGCAAGTGCATGGCTTGCGGGGTGTCGTAGAGCATGGCCTTGGTTTTACGGAAGTCCTTGGAGGAGCCGCCTTCAACCATGTAGGTAGCCAAAGTCCACGGGCTGCCGGAGAAGCCGATCAGGGGCACGCGACCATTCAGTTCCTTGCGGATGGTGCTGACGGCGTTCATCACGTAGCCGAGATCTTTTTGCGGGTCGGGAATCGGCAACGCTTCGATGTCGGCCAGGGTGCTGACGACTTTTTTGAAGCGGGGACCTTCGCCGGTCTCGAAGTACAGGCCCTGGCCCATCGCATCGGGGATGGTCAGGATGTCGGAGAACAGGATGGCCGCATCCAGCTGCGGGAAACGGTCCAGAGGCTGCATGGTGACTTCACACGCGAATTCGGCGTTCTTGCACAGGCTCATGAAGTCGCCGGCCTTGGCGCGGCTGGCACGGTACTCCGGCAGGTAGCGACCGGCCTGACGCATCATCCAGACAGGCGTTACGTCTACGGGTTGCTTGAGCAAAGCGCGAAGGAAACGGTCATTCTTGAGAACAGTCATGTCAGCATCCGGAAAAAAAGTGGGGGCATTTTCTCAGAGACGGACGCAAAAGGCACGGCAAGTGCCGTGCCTTTTATCTATCGGGGCGATTTGTCGCGGTTTAACGTCTTATTTGGCAACACCGCGAAACAACTGTGGGAGCGAGCTTGCTCGCGATACAGACAACTCGATTGATCAGCAGACCGAGTTGATCCCATCGCGGGCAAGCCCGCTCCCACAGGGGATCGGGTTACACGCCCAGGTAATCCATGATCCCTTCAGCCGCAGTACGGCCTTCGAAGATCGCGGTCACGACCAGGTCCGAGCCGCGCACCATGTCGCCACCGGCAAAAATCTTCGGGTGGCTGGTCTGGTGCTTGAATTTCGACTGCTCGGGCGCAATCACACGGCCCTGGCTGTCGGTCTGGATGTCAAACTGCTCGAACCATGACGCCGGGCTTGGGCGGAAACCAAAGGCGATGATCACGGCGTCTGCCGGAATGATCTCTTCAGAACCCGGGATCGGCTCAGGGCTGCGTCGGCCACGGGCATCCGGCTCGCCGAGACGGGTCTCGACCACCTTCACGCCTTCAACCTTGCCTTCACCAACAATGGCAATCGGCTGACGGTTGTAAAGGAACTTCACGCCTTCTTCCTTGGCGTTCTTCACTTCTTTACGGGAGCCGGGCATGTTGGCTTCGTCACGACGATACGCACAGGTCACCGATTTGGCGCCCTGGCGAATCGAAGTACGGTTGCAGTCCATGGCCGTGTCGCCGCCACCCAGTACCACAATCTTTTTGCCTTTCATGTCGACGAAATCTTCCGGCGACTTTTCAAAGCCCAGGTTGCGGTTGACGTTGGCGATCAGGAAGTCGAGTGCATCGTGCACGCCTGGCAGGTCTTCACCGGCAAAACCACCTTTCATGTAGGTGTAGGTGCCCATGCCCATGAAGACGGCGTCGTACTCGGCCAGCAGCTGTTCCATGCTGATGTCCTTGCCGATTTCGGTATTGAGGCGGAACTCGATACCCATGCCGGTGAACACTTCGCGACGGTGGCTCAGTACGGTTTTTTCCAGCTTGAACTCCGGGATACCGAAGGTCAGCAGACCGCCGATTTCCGGGTTCTTGTCGAAGACCACCGGGGTCACGCCACCACGTACCAGCACGTCGGCACAGCCCAGGCCCGCAGGGCCCGCGCCGATAATGGCCACACGCTTGCCGGTCGGGACGACCTTGGACATGTCCGGGCGCCAGCCCATGGCGAACGCGGTGTCGGTGATGTACTTCTCCACCGAACCGATGGTCACCGCGCCAAAACCGTCGTTGAGGGTGCAGGCACCCTCGCACAGGCGGTCTTGCGGGCACACCCGGCCACAGACTTCGGGCAGGGTGTTGGTCTGGTGCGACAGTTCGGCGGCGGCGAGGATGTTGCCCTCGGCCACCAGCTTCAGCCAGTTGGGAATGAAGTTATGCACAGGGCATTTCCATTCACAGTACGGGTTGCCGCAACCCAGGCAGCGGTGGGCCTGCTCGGCCGACTGCTGGGGTTTGAAGGGTTCGTAGATTTCCACGAACTCTTTTTTGCGTTGACGTAACAGTTTCTTCTTCGGATCTTTGCGCCCGACATCGATGAACTGGAAGTCGTTACTCAGACGTTCAGCCATGGTTAAAACCTCATCAAACTTTTCAGGCGCATATCACTGCGGGTTGGCACGGATGCTGGAAAGCAACGATTTCAAGCTGGCAGCCTTGGGCTTGACCATCCAGAAACGACGCAGGTAATCATCGAGGTTTTCCGAGAGGTTGCGACCCCACTCGCTGTTGGTTTCCTCAACGTATTCGTCCAGCACGTGTTGCAGGTGATTGCGGTAGGCCTCCATCGCTTCACCACTGATCCGCTGGATTTCCACCAGCTCGTGGTTAACCTTGTCGACGAAGGTGTTGTCCTGATCCAGCACGTAGGCGAAACCGCCGGTCATGCCCGAGCCGAAGTTGTAACCGGTTTTGCCCAGTACGCAGACGAAACCGCCGGTCATGTATTCGCAGCAGTGATCGCCCGTGCCTTCAACCACGGTGTGAGCACCGGAGTTACGCACTGCAAAACGCTCGCCCGCCGTACCCGCAGCAAACAGCTTGCCGCCGGTTGCGCCATACAGGCAAGTGTTGCCGACAATGGCGCTGTCCTGGGTTTTGTAGATGCTGCCTGCAGGCGGCACTATCACCAGCTTGCCGCCGGTCATGCCTTTGCCCACGTAGTCGTTGGCATCGCCTTGCAGGTACATGTGCAAACCACCGGCATTCCACACACCAAAGCTCTGACCTGCAGTGCCTTTGAAGCGGAAGGTGATCGGCGCTTTGGCCATGCCCTGGTTGCCGTGGGCACGGGCAATTTCACCCGAGATACGGGCACCGATCGAACGGTCGCAGTTGCAGATGTCGAGGTCGAACTCGGCACCGCTCATGTCGTTGATCGCTGAAGTGGCCAGTTCGACCATCTTCTCGGCCAGCAGGCCTTTGTCGAACGGAGGGTTGCGGTCGACCTGGCAGAACTGGGGTTTGTCCGCCGGGATGTGATCGCTGCCCAACAGAGGAGTCAGGTCCAGGTTGTGCTGCTTGGCGGTCTCGCCCTGCAGGATTTCCAGCAGGTCGGTACGGCCGATCAGCTCTTCGAGGGTGCGCACACCCAGCTTGGCCAGCCACTCGCGGGTTTCTTCGGCCACGTAGGTGAAGAAGTTGACCACCATGTCGACAGTGCCGATGTAGTGATTTTTACGCAGCGATTCGTTTTGGGTCGCAACGCCGGTGGCGCAGTTGTTGAGGTGGCAAATACGCAGGTATTTGCAGCCCAGTGCGATCATCGGTGCAGTACCGAAGCCAAAACTCTCAGCGCCCAGGATCGCAGCCTTGATCACGTCCAGACCGGTTTTCAGGCCGCCATCGGTTTGTACCCGCACTTTGCCGCGCAGGTCGTTGCCGCGCAGGGTCTGGTGGGTTTCAGCCAGGCCCAGCTCCCACGGAGCGCCCGCGTACTTGATGGAGGTCAGCGGTGATGCACCGGTGCCGCCGTCATAGCCGGAGATGGTGATCAGGTCGGCATAGGCCTTGGCCACGCCTGCGGCGATGGTGCCTACGCCTGCTTCTGCTACCAGCTTCACCGATACCAGCGCTTTCGGATTGACTTGTTTCAAGTCAAAGATCAACTGCGACAAATCTTCGATGGAATAGATGTCGTGGTGCGGCGGTGGCGAAATCAGGGTGACGCCCGGTACGGCGTAGCGCAGTTTGGCGATCAGGCCGTTGACCTTGCCGCCCGGCAGTTGCCCGCCCTCGCCCGGTTTGGCGCCTTGGGCAACCTTGATTTGCAGCACTTCGGCGTTGACCAGGTATTCCGGGGTCACGCCGAAACGGCCAGTGGCCACTTGCTTGATTTTGGAGCTTTTGATGGTGCCGTAACGTGCCGGGTCTTCGCCGCCTTCACCGGAGTTGGAGCGAGCGCCCAAACGGTTCATGGCTTCAGCCAGGGCTTCGTGGGCCTCTGGTGACAGGGCGCCCAGCGAGATACCGGCCGAGTCGAAACGCTTGAGAATCGAGTCCAGCGGTTCGATGTCGTCGATGGCCAGCGGCGTGTCGAGGGTCTTGACCTGGAACAGGTCGCGGATCATCGACACCGGACGCTTGTCGACCAGCGCGGTGTATTCCTTGAACTTGCTGTAGTCACCCTGCTGCACAGCGGCTTGCAGGGTAGCGACCACGTCCGGGTTGTAGGCGTGGTATTCGCCACCGTGCACGTACTTGAGCAGACCGCCTTGCTGGATCGGCTTGCGCGCACTCCAGGCCTCGGCTGCCAGCAGCTTTTGCTCGGCTTCAAGGTCGACGAAGCGTGCGCCCTTGATGCGGCTTGGCACGCCACGGAAGCTCAGGTCGCAGATTTCTTCGGACAGGCCGATGGCTTCAAACAACTGCGCACCGCGGTACGAAGCAATGGTCGAGATACCCATCTTCGACAGGATTTTAAGCAAGCCTTTGGTGATGCCCTTACGGTAGTTCTTGAACACCTCATAGAGGTCGCCCAGCACTTCACCGGTACGGATCAAGTCACCCAGCACTTCGTAAGCCAGGAACGGATAGACCGCCGAAGCACCGAAGCCGATCAGCACCGCAAAGTGATGCGGGTCACGGGCAGTAGCGGTTTCAACCAGGATGTTGCTGTCGCAGCGCAGGCCTTTTTCGGTCAAGCGGTGATGCACGGCGCCCACAGCCAACGAGGCGTGAACCGGCAACTTGCCCGGTGCGATATGACGGTCACTCAGAACGATCTGGGTACGACCGGCACGCGCGGCTTCTTCGGCCTGATCGGCGATATTGCGCACGGCCGCTTCAAGACCCACGCTCTCGTCGTAGTTGAGGTCGATGATCTGACGCTCAAAGCCCGGCAGGTCGAGGTTCATCAGCGAACGCCATTTGGCAGGCGAGATCACGGGCGAACTAAGGATCACACGGGAAGCGTGCTCCGGGGATTCCTGGAAGATGTTGCGCTCGGCACCGAGGCAGATTTCCAGCGACATGACGATGGCTTCACGCAGCGGGTCGATCGGCGGGTTAGTCACCTGCGCGAACTGCTGGCGGAAGTAGTCGTACGGCGTGCGAACACGCTGGGACAGCACGGCCATTGGCGTGTCGTCACCCATCGAGCCTACGGCTTCGTAGCCTTGCTCGCCCAACGGACGCAGCACCTGGTCGCGCTCTTCGAACGTCACCTGGTACATCTTCATGTATTGCTTGAGCTGATCAACGTCGTAAAACGCCGAACCGTGGTCGTTGTCTTCCATGGTCGCCTGAATGCGCAGGGCATTCTTGCGCAGCCACTGTTTGTAAGGGTGGCGCGACTTCAAGCGGTTGTCGATAGAGTCGGTGTCCAGCACCTGACCGGTTTCGGTGTCTACGGCCAGGATCTGGCCCGGACCGACACGGCCTTTGGCGATCACGTCTTCTGGCTTGTAGTCCCACACGCCGATTTCAGAAGCGATGGTGATATAGCCGTTGGTGGTGGTCACCCAGCGCGCAGGGCGCAGACCGTTGCGGTCGAGCAGGCAGACAGCATAACGACCGTCGGTCATCACTACGCCAGCCGGACCGTCCCACGGTTCCATGTGCATGGAGTTGTACTCATAGAACGCCCGCAGGTCGGGGTCCATGGTTTCAACGTTCTGCCACGCCGGTGGAATCAGCATGCGCACGCCACGGAACAGATCGATACCGCCGGTGACCATCAGCTCCAGCATGTTGTCCATGCTCGAGGAGTCAGAACCCACGCGGTTAACCAGCGGGCCGAGCTCGTCGAGGTCGCCGATCAGGTCGTTGGCGAACTTGGTGCGACGGGCCTGCGCCCAGTTACGGTTGCCGGTGATGGTGTTGATCTCGCCGTTGTGGGCGAGAAAGCGGAATGGCTGGGCCAGCGGCCATTTCGGCAGGGTGTTGGTGGAGAAACGCTGGTGGAACACGCAGATGGCGGTTTGCAGGCGTTCATCGCTCAGGTCTGGATAGAAGGCGGTGAGGTCCGCCGGCATCATCAGGCCTTTATAAATGATGGTCTTGTGGGAAAAGCTGCAGATGTAGTGATCGGTGTCAGCGGCGTTGCTCACCGATGAACGGCGACGGGCGCTGAACAGTTTGATCGCCATGTCCTGATCGCTCAGGTTTTCGCCAGCGATGAACACTTGCTCGATCTGCGGCAAACGTTCCAATGCCAGACGGCCCAGAACGCTGGTATCGATCGGCACCTTGCGCCAGCCCACCAATTGCAGGCCCGCCGCGAGGATTTCGCGGTTCATGTTGTTGCGGGCCGCTTCAGCCTTGATCGGGTCCTGGTTGAAAAACACCATGCCGACGGCGTATTGCTTGGGCAAATCTGCGCCGAACTGTTCTTTGGCGGTTGCACGCAAGAACAGGTCAGGCTTTTGAATCAGCAGGCCACAACCGTCACCGGTCTTGCCATCTGCGTTGATCCCACCGCGGTGGGTCATGCAGGTCAGGGCTTCAATGGCGGTTTGCAGAAGGGTATGACTAGGCTCGCCCTGCATATGGGCAATCAGGCCGAAACCACAGTTATCCTTGAATTCATCGGGGTGGTACAGACCTGCTTTCATAGACACTTTCTCACCAGGCTGCCCCAAAAAGGGGCAAATTTCTTTTAATTCAACCACTTGCTCCCCGCGCTGAACGTACGCCAGCTTGGCAGGGGCAAAAGGGTGGTCATTCTACACACCGTCACATAGGCCCACAAATTTAACGGCGATTAACCGTAAGTTCGTGTCGCATTTATGAAAGGTTTAAAGCGATTGCTCGTGCTAGTCAAAACATTTTTGATGTCGACTGCTGCGCGGCGCAGACACCACAAGGCACACGGCTTGATAAGCCCGTATGCACAAGCAGGAATTTGATGTGCTAGAACGGCGACCTGGGTAAGGTCGCCGGATCATCAGCGAGCTGTAGCCAGCTCTTTTTGAACGCTGGCGACAGTGCGAGGCCAAGGTTTACCAGCCTGTGTCTTCGCTGGCAAGTTCTTGATTGCCGCGGTGGCTGCGGCATGGCTTGGGAAATTGCCGTAGGTGACGACGTACAGCGGCTTGCCGTTCAAGGACTTCTTGAAATAGCGAGCATCGCCGCCCAGTTCTTTAGCGACATTTTGCGCAGACGCTTCAGAGCTGGTGCCGACGATCTGCACCACATAGTTGTTGGCAGGCTGGCTGGAGTACCAACTGCCGCCCGGTGCGGCCTTGGCAACAACGACCGGCTTCTCGACTGGCTTGACCACCGGCTTGGCTGCCGGGGCTGGGGCCGGAGCAGGCTTGGCGACAGGGGCAGGCGCTGGCTTGGCCGTAGCCACGGTTAGTGCCGGAGTCGCCACTGGCGCAGGGCCCGATGGCACGCCAACCGGTGGCGCCGTGGTGGTGACGGTTGGCGGCGAAGCTACACCGCCGTCGACCGCAGGCACACCGCCATCGTCGCCCTCAGGCATATCACCGGCCGCTTCGGCCAACGGGCCACGCATCACCGGTTGGGATTGCCCCACCAGCGGCAATGGCATCGGCTGCGAAGAGCCAGCGAAATCAACGGACGGCTTGGCACCGCCATTTGGAGCGGCCTGCCCCAGTTGTGTTTGTTCGGCACCCGGCGCGACTGGCGCCTTGCCACGGCCAGGAATCAATACAGCAGCAGCGACAGCCACTACCACTACTGCACCAATGGCCAATACGTGTTTCTTCGGCATCTTGAACCCCATACTTGGACGCTTGACCGCTGAGCGGCTGGCAATCATGGCTTCGATCATTGCATCGCGGGCGACCTGGTTGATAGTGCCAGGCCAGCCTTCGGAGCTCTCGTGTATATCTGAGATCTGCTGAGCGCTAAAGAGTTCGATTCCCGCCCCAGCACCTTCGAGGCGCTGAGCCAGATACTCACGGGTTTCATCGAGGGTATACGGCTGCAATTCGATGACATGAAAACGTTCTTCATCCGGGCTCAACTGCTCCAGCCCGGCAATCATCGACGGCTCACCGAACAGGAACACATGCGGACGGCCTTCCGGCGCTCCCGCAGCCAGCGCCAGCAATGCTTCCAGTGCCGACTCGTCCAGCTGCTCGGCGTCATCGACCAACAAGTAGACTTCTTGTCCGGTCAGTGCCAATTGCACGACTTGCGCCAGAATGGAGCCGACATCAGGGCGTGCAACATTCAGGGTCTGTGCCACCTGGTGCAGAATGCCAGCCGCATCGCCAGCACCCCGCGCAGAAACCACAACACTCTGCACAGACTGTTTGTTGGTGCTCGCGACCAGCGCCTGGCGCAGCAAGGTTTTACCGCTGCCCTCAGGCCCGGTAACCACCAGCAACAACTGGCTGTAGCGGGCAAGGTGATGCAACTGCCCCAGCACCGGCTTGCGCTGGGCAGGGAAAAACTTGAAGCCCGGCACCCGTGGCGCAAAAGGGTCGTGGTTGAGCTGGAAGTGACCGAGGAACGCCTCGTCGGCATGCAAACTAGTCATCGGGATCTTATTAACCTTTAAGCTGAGCCAGCGCGCGGTAATCCGCACCCAGCGTGGCTTGGAGAACCTCTTGTGGATAATCGTCAGTCACTGTGGCCTCGCCCAGACGACGCAACAGCACCAGCCGCATGCGGCCGTCGATCACTTTCTTGTCAACCGCCATGTGCTGCATGAAGTCGGCTGGCGTCATTTCGCCGGGCGGCACTACTGGCAAACCGGCGCGCTGAAAAATTCGAATGCCGCGATCACGCTCTGCATGGCTGATCCAGCCCAGGCGGGCGGACATTTCCAGAGCCATTACGGTGCCAGCGGCTACCGCTTCACCATGTAACCATACGCCGTAGCCCATATGGGTTTCTATGGCATGGCCAAAGGTGTGACCTAGGTTGAGGGTGGCACGTACCCCCGTTTCGCGTTCATCGGCACCCACCACTTCAGCCTTGGCGGCGCACGAACGCTGGATCGCAGCGGTCAGGGCGACCTGATCCAGCGCACGCAACGCGTCCATGTTGTCCTCAAGCCAGGTCAGGAACGGCTCATCGCAAATCAGGCCGTACTTGATGACTTCTGCCAGCCCTGCAGACAATTCGCGGGCCGGGAGAGTGTTGAGGGTCTGGGTGTCGATCAGCACCAGATTGGGCTGATAAAAAGCACCGATCATGTTCTTGCCCAGCGGGTGGTTGATCCCGGTTTTGCCGCCCACCGACGAATCGACTTGGGACAGCAAGGTGGTCGGCACCTGGATGAAATCAACACCGCGCTGGTAACAGGCAGCGGCAAAACCCGCCATGTCACCCACCACGCCGCCGCCCAGGGCGATCACCGTGGTGCGCCGATCGTGGCGAGCCGTGAGCAGGCCGCTGAAAATCAGCTGCAGGGTTTCCCAGTTTTTGAATGATTCGCCATCGGGCAGGACAATCGGCACTACCGAATACTGCGCGAGGCTGCGCGTCAGGCGCTCAAGATAGAGGGGGGCGACCGTTGTATTGGTCACAATGGCCACTTGGCGACCCGCGATATGGGGGGCCAGCAACTGCGGCTGATCCAACAAACCTTCGCCAATATGAATCGGGTAGCTACGCTCGCCTAGATCAACCTTCAGTGTCTGCATGAATCCCCGCGTTGAAACAGGTCACCGGCGACCTGCTTCGCAATTATCAAGTGATGGTCGCCTCTTTTCTGACACGACCCGATAGCCTTTGCTGGCGCCGAGGATAGCGCATTTCGTACCGCACTTTAATGGTCCAGCACAGCGGTCTTACCGAGGAGCAAGCTGCGCCAGTCGCTCGAGAATATCCAGAACCACCATGCGAGGCGGCCGCTCATCGGTTTCGACCACCAGATCAGCGATTTCCCTATAGAGGGGATCGCGAATGGCCAGCAAGTCGCGCAGGATTTTTTCCGGGTTTGCGTTGCGTAGCAAAGGCCGATTACGGTCACGTGAGGTACGCGCAACCTGCTGCTCGATGGAAGCATGCAAGTAAACCACTCGTCCGCCATTGCGCAACGCCTGGCGGTTTTCCGCACGCATGACTGCACCACCACCGGTCGCCAGCACGATGCCATTTTCATGACACAGTTCGACAATCATGGCCGTTTCACGGTCGCGAAAGCCGGGCTCACCTTCTTTGTCGAAGATCCACGGGATATTGGCACCCGTGCGCACTTCAATTTCCTTATCGGAATCTTTGAACGGCAGGTGCAACTCTTTGGCCAGCAAACGTCCGATGGTGCTTTTTCCAGCCCCCATTGGCCCAACAAGAATCAAATTTCTCACAGAATCAATGACTCACAGCAATCGCCTGGTTGTTCATGATACGCGGAGTCAGGAACACCAGCAGTTCGGATTTTTTTTCCAGGACAACGTCTCTACGGAAAAGTCGGCCAACATACGGCAGATCTCCTAAAAATGGCACTTTATCTACTACTTTGCTCTGAGTATTTGAGAACACTCCCCCAATCACGATGGTTTCACCGTCCTTGACCAGCACCTTGGCCCGGACCTCATTCTTCTTGATTGGCGGCACATCATGGACCCGGTTCATGTAATCGGGCTCGTCCTTGGTTACGACGACCTCCATGATGACGCTGTTGTCAGGGGTTATTTGCGGTGTCACCTCCAGGGACAACGAGGCCTCCTTGAACGATACCGATGTGGCACCGCTTGAGCTGGACTCTTGATAGGGAATTTCGGTGCCCTTGAGGATTTTGGCGGTTTCCTTGTCGGAGGTAACTACTTTGGGCTGAGAGATGATTTCACCGTTGCCGGTTTTTTCCATGGCTGCCAGCTCCAGGTCCAACAACACATTGTTGGTGATAAAGGCGATGCCCAGCCCTGAGGTATTACCCGAAACACCCAGGTCCACAAAGGGCGCACTCAGACCGCCGGGCACTGCCCCTGATGCAGGCGCGCGGGTAATACCGCCCGCACTCCAGTGGCCTTCGTTGCGCAGGGTGCCACCCCAGCGAACCCCCAGGCTTTTCTCATAGTCCACACCCGCCTCAACAATTCGGGCTTCGATCATCACCTGACGTACCGGCACATCCAGCTGAGCCACGAGGCGGCGCAACTCCTCCAGCCGCTCACCAGACTCAAAGGCAATGATGTTATTGGTGCGCTCATCCACGGCGATGGTGCCCTGCCCGTCAACGTCGGGCTGAGCACCGGTCACTGACTGGAACAATTTGGCAATATCTGCAGCCTTGGCGTAATTGACCTGCACCAGCTCTCTACGCAAAGGCGCAAGGCGGGCCAGTTGATTGCGGGCCTCAAGCTCATGACGCTCGCGAGCCGCGATGTCTTCAGAGGGCGCGATCAACAGCACATTACCCTCAAGGCGCTTGCCCAGGTCCTTGCTTTTAAGCACCAGGTCCAGCGCCTGATCCCACGGTACGTCCTGCAGGTTCAGGGTAATGCTGCCCTGCACGGCGTCGCTGACCACCACATTGAACCCCGTGAAATCTGCCAGTAGCTGAAGCACTGCGCGCACTTCGACCTCCTGAAAGTTCAGGGACATTGTGTCGCCGACATACGAAGGGGGGGGTGACTGTGGCCTGGGCAGCCGCCAGCGTTGACTGCGAATTCAGCGCACTCCATAGCGCCAGTACGCAGACCGGTAAAATCCTTTTCATGGTGTTTATCCGTTAAGAGTGTTGCTTTAAAGGGATCGTCAGGGACCTTTCCAACCAGCCGCCCCGACCATCGGAAATCACTTCAAACACTTCAACCTGGGCCACGTCCACCGAAGCAATCTGGCCATTGTGGCGCCCCAGGTAATCACCGACTTTCAAACGATGGATGACACCGTTGAGCCGTAGCAATGCGTTGGTTTCCAGATCATTGGACAGCGTCCCGACCATCTCGAATTGCTCAAGATCGAAGCCTTCCAGAAACTGACGTGCCCGGTCACCGTCAAGCTCGTCACCGACGAGGCTGACCTGCCAGTTGCCAGCCCCGCGCCCGGGCACGGCCTGAAAAGGATTGCGCAGCGTCAACGCGTCATACGTGAACACGTGCGCTGGATTGATTTCGGGAAGCGGCTCAATGGCCTCACCCGGGTGCACCTGAGCGGTCTGCAAATACCTTTGCAGCTCAACATTACTCAGCGGGCCATCGCATCCCGCCAGGGTCGCCAGCAATCCAGCGCCAAACAGTCGAAAACAGACACTCATGGGATCAGTCCTTGATCGTGGGTGCGGTAGGCCCTGGCCAGCAGCGTCATGCGTAACTGACCGCTACCTGAGCTGTTGAGCGGCGCAAGTGCGAAATCATGAAGGGTGACTATGCGTGGCAGGCTCGCCATGGCGCTGACGAAGAGCCCCAACTCGTGGTACCCACCGGCGAGAGTCATCTGCAGGGGCAGCTCGGCATAGAACGGCTGAAGGACTTCGGGTAACCACTGAATATGCTCGACCACCAGGCCGTTGAGGTGGCTCAGTCGTGAAATCTCATCCAGTAAACCGGGCACTTGCGCCTGGGCAGGGAGTTGTTCGAGCAACACGCCAAAGGCGGCTTCCAGCCCTTGCATTTGCTTCAAGTAGGCATCCAGGTTCGCAACCTGGGCAACCCTGGATTCAAATTCGGTCTTAAGTCTGGCTTGAGCTTCATGCTGCAGCTGCAACCGGCCAAACGAGGGCTGCAACAGCAACGGATACCCCAGCGCCAGGATCATGCCCAACCACGCCAGCGCCACGAGGTTTTGGCGTTTTGGCGACCAGACTCCCGGATGCCCGAGGTCCAGCTCCCGAAGGTCAAAACTGCGCAGGCTGTGTAGCCACTGCGCAGCCATCACAACGCCCCCGCAGCGGGTGTATGCCGGGCCTCGCGCACCGTCAGTTGAAACTGACGTTCTGGCCCGCCGACATGGGCAGGATCGGCCTTGACGTCATTGAGCTCGGGCGTTTCCAGCCAGTGTGAAGCATCCAGATTGCGCATCAATTGCGCGACGAGATTGTTGGACTGGGCAACTCCCGTAATGACAATTGTGCCCTCGGTCATTTTCACGTCAGTGAAATGGACGCCTTCGGGCAAGCTGCGCGCCAATTGCTCCAGAATAATCCCGCTGCTCGATCGGCTGCTCTGCAGCGCCCCGATTGTTTGCATACGCTCAAGCAATTGCTCGCGGCGTACTTTCAACTGATCGATTTGTTCCGCACGGCCGTCCAGCTGGAACGTGGCACTGCGGATCAAGTCATTGCGCTCCAACTGCTGCTCTACCAGATTGTCGATAAACTGATCAGCAGCAAACAACCCGGCCACTGTTCCCACCGACAGGACTGCCAGCACCATCAAAAACCGCTTGCGCCGCTTTTCACGCAACAAAGCTCGCCAGGGCAACAAATTGATTCTCGCCATTAATCAAACCCCCTCAAGGCCAGACCGCAGGCAGTCAACAACACAGGAGCATCGCAGAGCAAGGCCTCAGGTGCGAGCCCAGGCTCAAGGTTCATGGTCAAAAAGGGGTTGGCGGCGCGTGTCGGCCTACCGAGCCGGGATTCAATCCACTGACTCAGCCCCGGAGTCGTTGCCGCCTCGCCAGCCAATATGATCATGTCGATCGTGCCTTCAACGCCGGACTGAAAAAACAGCTCCAGCCCGCGCTCCAGATGCCCGGACACCCTGTTTTCGAATCCGTGCGCCTCTGTGTCTCCGTGCTCAGGGAGCAACTCGCGGTAGTAAACAACCTGCCCCTGGTACACAACGCTCAACAGCGCTGCATGGGTTGCAAGGTCGAGCACTGCCACTGCACCTTGCAGCGCCATGCCCGCTGTCATTGCCTCAACCCCGCACGCCAGGGCATGGGCCTGGACAGCAACCACCCGGGGGCTCAGGCCGGCGCCGGTCAAGACCGAACGATGCCACTCAAGAACCTCTTGGCGACACGCCGCCATCTGCACGCGGACCCGTCCGGGATGGGTCGATGAAACGTCTTGAACCTCGAAATCAAGCGCCACGTCATCCAGTGCATAAGGAATGTATTGCTCCGCTTCCAGTCGTACATGAAGTTCAAGCTCGACTTCATTCAAACCCGCCTCGATCTCCAGGGTTTTGCAGATGACTTGCCCATCAGGCATCCCGACAATCGCATCACGGGTCACAACGGCAGCTTTTTCCAGCGCCCTGAGGAGCACTTGAACGACACTTTTGGACTCGGCGCCGGTCTGAAGTTCCGTAAGCCCGGCTGGCAACGGTTCTATGGCATAGCCCTGGAGCTTGAGCCGGCCCTTGGAGCGGCTCAGTTCGACGATTTTGATTGATTGCTGGCTGATATCAACGCCGAGACAGCGTTGGCGTGTTCTGGGAAGAAATCCGGGCACTTTTGTTTTCCCTAATGCAATCCGTAACTTACGGAGGGTAAAAAATGAGATCCGTTCAAAACCTGTTCTGACATGCGGCTCATGACGCCCATGAGCGAAAAATGCTTATAATGCCGGGCGTTTTTTTCCGTATCGTCGACCCGGCGCAGCTGCGCACTACCCTGACGTGCAAACCCATTTCTTAATCTGGAAATCCAAAAGCCTTGATTCGTCTGCTGAAGTTTTTCGGGTGGTCTTTCGTTGCTGTGTTCTGCGGGCTGTTGCTCGTGTTGAGCGGCGCGTTTCTCTATCTTAGTCCTGGCTTGCCGTCCGTAGAGTCGTTGAGAAGCATCCAGTTGCAGATTCCTTTGCGGGTCTACACCAGCGACGGAAAGTTGATCGCAGAGTTTGGCGAAATGCGCCGCTCTCCAATCAAGTTCGCCGACATTCCCCCCAATTTCATCAATGCCCTGCTCTCTGCAGAAGATGACAACTTCGCCAATCATTACGGGGTTGATCCCAGTAGCCTGATGCGTGCCGCTACCCAACT
Source organism: Pseudomonas sp. RL_5y_Pfl2_69 (assembly GCF_963970465.1). Taxonomy (NCBI): domain Bacteria; kingdom Pseudomonadati; phylum Pseudomonadota; class Gammaproteobacteria; order Pseudomonadales; family Pseudomonadaceae; genus Pseudomonas; species Pseudomonas sp. RL_5y_Pfl2_69. The sequence continues at coordinate 326,437 of NZ_CAXAOU010000005.1, forward strand.
GGTAAAAAGCGGACACATACAATCAGGTGGCAGCACCATCACCATGCAGGTGGCGAAGAACTATTTCCTGTCCAGCGAGCGCAGCTTTTCGCGCAAAACCAACGAGATCCTGCTGGCACTGGAAATCGAACGCGAACTGACCAAGGACGAAATCCTTGAGCTATATGTGAACAAGATTTACCTGGGCAACCGCGCTTACGGCATCGAAGCCGCTGCGCAGGTTTACTACGGCAAGTCGATCCGCGACCTGAGCCTGGCGCAGATGGCCATGATTGCCGGCCTGCCCAAGGCCCCTTCGCGCTTTAATCCACTGGCCAATTCGGTACGCAGCAAAGAGCGCCGCGACTGGATCCTGGGCCGCATGTACAAGCTGGGCAAGATTGATCAGGCCAGCTACGAAGCTGCTGTCGCAGAGCCCGTAAACGCCAGCTACCACGTGCCAACCCCGGAAGTGAGCGCGCCTTACATCGCTGAAATGGCCCGGGCCGAAATGGTCGGACGCTATGGTAGCGAGGCTTACACCGAAGGTTTCCGCGTCACAACAACGGTGCCAAGCGACCTTCAGGAGCTCGCCAACACGGCAGTTCACGAAGGTCTGATTGCCTATGACCAGCGCCACGGCTATCGAGGCCCCGAGTCGCGCCTGCCGGGCAAGACCCTGGCCGTCTGGACTCAAGAGCTGGCCAAGCAACGGGCAATCAGCGGCCTGGAGCCTGCAATCGTGACCCAGGTCGACAAGGACGGCCTGCAAGTGCTGACCCGCACCGGCGAAGTTCACGTTTCCTGGAACACCATGAAATGGGCACGCAAGTTCCTCAATACCAACAGCATGGGCCCAATGCCCAAGCAGCCTTCGGATGTCGCTCAGGTCGGCGACCTGATTCGCGTGCAGCCGCAGACCGATGGCAGCTACAAGTTCAGCCAGGTGCCCACCGTACAAGGTGCGCTGGTATCCCTGGACCCGAACAACGGCGCTATCCGCTCACTGGTGGGAGGCTTTGCCTTCGAGCAGAGCAACTACAACCGTGCGATGCAAGCCAAACGCCAGCCAGGTTCAAGCTTCAAGCCTTTCATTTACAGCGCCGCGCTGGATAACGGCTACACCGCCGCCACTCTGGTGAACGATGCACCGATCGTGTTTGTAGACGAGTACCTGGACAAGGTCTGGCGTCCAAAGAACGACACCAACACTTTCCTTGGCCCGATTCGCGTGCGAGAGGCCCTGTACAAATCTCGCAACCTGGTCTCGATCCGCTTGCTGCAAAGCCTGGGTGTCGACCGCACCGTCGACTACATCAGCAAGTTTGGCTTCAACAAGCAGGACCTGCCGCGCAACCTGTCGCTGGCCTTGGGTACTGCAACCCTGACGCCTATGGAGATCGCTACCGGCTGGAGCACGTTCGCCAACGGTGGTTACAAAATCACGCCGTATCTGATCGACAAGATCGAAAGCCGCAACGCCGAGACCCTGTTCGTGGCCAACCCGCCAAGCGTGCCCAAAGCCGCAGGCAAGGATGTGCCGCCAGAAGCTGCAGCGCTGACCATCGACACCATCAATGCAGCACCCGGGCTGCCTACCGTCGAGACGCAAGCGGTGGCCGAACGCATTGTTGACGGCCGCACCACTTACATCCTCACCAGCATGCTGCAGGACGTGATCAAGCTCGGTACTGGTCGCCGCGCCCTGGCGCTGGGACGCACCGACCTGGCGGGTAAAACCGGTACGACCAACGAGTCCAAGGATGCATGGTTCTCAGGCTACAACGCCGATTACGTGACCACCGTATGGACCGGCTTTGACCAACCTGAAAGCCTCGGCCGTCGGGAATATGGTGGCACCGTAGCCCTGCCGATCTGGATGACCTACATGGGTGGCGCGCTCAAGGGCAAGCCGGCTCATACGTTGCCTGAACCCGAAGGCATCCTCAGCTTGCGGATTGACCCGTTAAGTGGCCGTATCGCTTCCCCTGGAACGCCAGGCGCCTACTTTGAGCTGTTCAAGAGCGAAGATACGCCGCCGACCAACAGCGAACTGGGCAACAGCGTAGCGCCTGGCAGCCCGCTGCCGGCAGATGATGGGGCTCCAATCGATCTCTTCTGACCAAGAGAGCGGCGAGCGCTTAGCTACAAGTTCCAGGTGAAGAGCGGTTGTTCACTTGTAGCTTGTAGCTTGCTCAAGCGAGCATGTACTTCAAGGGACCAGTCCCGTCGAGCATCTCAGCTACCGGCGCCATGGCCAGCTGATCGATACGGGTACTTTCGGCGTGTGCCTCCCAGCGCGCCAGGCTTTCGGCCAGGACATCGCAGTGCTGCGCGAACCCTCCATATACATCTCTGCTGCTGGGCACCCCGAACCTCAACTGGTATAGCCCCTCGCGGGTTTTCTGGACGTTGCCCATCTCGCGCATCAACAGATTCATGACTCGTACCTGCTGTTCAAATACACCGTCGGCCCGCGTCATTACCTCACGGTAGTGAGCACGCAGTTGTTGGGCGACGTGTTCAAGTGCCTGATCCACAAACAGCACTTCACGCTCCGTCACCAGCGAGCAATGGGCATTCAGCGCTTGCTGGCTTCGACGCAGAACCGCCCAACTGCTCGGAATGTAACTGTCGACCATGAACTGCTGGCCAACGTCGACCCGTTGCTTGAGCAGCCCATCGGCTTCTGGCGCGCCACTTTTTTGCTCAAGCACCGCGTGGCTCACAGCATGCTGGGTGACGGTATCGCTCAACGGCCCCCACATCACATGCGACACCTGCCCCTGACCAAACTCCACCGGCATGAAGTGACGCAAGGTTCCGTGATGCTGATAAGGCTCCCCAAGCAATTGGCTCAGGCCTGCCACAAACACCCCAAAACCTGCAGGTACATTCGTAAAGCTGAGCACCGAACCTGCGCGATAAGCCGATAACGGGCTGTTCATCCAGCTTCCAGGGACACTGGGGATCGGATCGTGATGATTGACCATGCGCTGATGCACCAGCCCACTGGCTGCATTGACGAAGGCCCCATCTGCTGCACGAGGGGCTCCATAGGTGTAGAGCTGCACGTCGCAAGCCCGGCGCAAACGCAGCATCTGCGCAAGGATCAAACCAATTGCCCCTCCCTGGCTGTGACCACAGACCAGTACTTTTTGCCCGGCATGGAATTTATCCAGATACGCATCAACAAGCTCAAACGCCTGCCGTGCAGCTGCGTAAAAGCCGCCATGCACCTTGCCCTCGCCTTCTTCAAACGGCACTTGAGGGGCATCGGCATCCTGCAAGAGGTCGGACCAGGAGCAGGCGCCTCGAACAGCAATCAAAATGACTTTGTCGTTATGGGTCACAAAGGTTTGTGCGCTTGTACCTTTTGATCCAAAACGAATATCACCGCGAAAATGCACAGTGGCCGGGGTCTGCTGATCCGCCCCGCCAAGAGGGTTATTGACCGGATACAGCACAGGGTCAAAAGGTACAATTTCCAGTCGCCTGGAGTACGCCACCTCTTCATACAGCGGGTAATAGGACTTGGCTTGCTCCGGGCTGACCTGCCAGTCCCCCATGCTCAACTCCGCACAGGGCGTGGTCACTCGCGACTTGCCCGTGGCGTGCTCGAAAGGACAATTGCTCAGCGTGGCCATCAATGCCAACTGGTAAAGGTTCAGCGCGCAAAACTGCGAATCGGTAGACAGCAACGGGCACAAGGCTCGCAAGGGCCGAACTTCCAGCAAGGCATGACGACCGACAGCCAGGGATACCCCAAGTGGGCCGCGCTCAAGGGGGTGGTGACAATCGACCATAGGCGGCAAGTGCGAAACATGCTCGACAAGGTGTCGGACTTCAACCTGGAAGTAATCGGTACAGGCATCGATAGGTAGCGGCTTATGCTGCGTGCGGGCGCCGTTTTTATTGAGGTATCGGGTGTGCTCGGCCCTGACCTGAAGTTCGGTAATCTTGAGGGGGTAATGCTTGCGATCGATTAGCCGCGAATACACATCGTTGCGACCGCTGTATAGCTGCCTGAACGTGATGGCAACTGGCTCTACAAGATGATTGCCAACCTCACCGCCTCCAGTGGCATCCAGATGGCCGCTGTGCTTCTTTCCTTCCCTGTCTACGAGTTCATAGGCCAACCCTGCATAGGGCTCGCCTGCGCCTCGCTCGTCAATCAATTGAAAACTGGTCCTGCTATTACGCTTCTGACGTGAGGGCGTGAACATCCGTGATTCCTATAGGCACAGAGGGCAAACTTCAGAAAAAAGCACCCTTAAAATAAAGGAGTGACGCTAACGGATGATCGCGGGACTTTATGTAAGAAAGATCCTATTTTTTATGTGGAATAATCCCGTATTCCTACGAGTTGGTTAAATAATCCCACCCTGCAAAAACTAAAAAGCCCCGACGCTTTGCAACGCCGGGGCTTGAGTTGACACGCTACACGGGTTTAGCCGTTGAAGACGTCATCAACGCTTTTGAGCGGGTAGTTCTTCGGGTATGGCAGGGTTGCAACACCGGTCTCGATAGCCGCTTTGGCAACTGCGTCGGAGATCAGGGTGATCAGGCGCACGTCCATTGGTTTCGGGATGATGTACTCACGACCGAATTCCAGCTTGATGCCGCCGTAGGCGTCACACACTTCTTGTGGCACTGGCAGTTTGGCCAATTCACGAAGCGCATTGGCCGCTGCGATTTTCATTTCTTCGTTGATGCGCTTGGCGCGAACGTCCAGAGCACCACGGAAGATGAACGGGAAGCCCAGTACGTTGTTGACCTGGTTCGGGTAGTCCGAACGACCGGTGGCCATGATCACGTCGTCACGGGTGGCGTGAGCCAGTTCCGGCGAGATTTCCGGATCAGGGTTCGAGCACGCGAACACGATCGGGTTAGGTGCCATGCGCAGCAAGTCTTCAGCGCTCAGCAGGTTCGGACCCGACAGGCCAACGAACACGTCTGCGCCGTTCATGGCGTCAGCCAGGGTGCGCTTCTCGGTTGCGTGGGCGAATACCGCCTTGTACTGGTTCAGATCGTCACGGCCGGAGTGGATCACACCGGTGCGGTCGATCATGTAGATGTTTTCGATGGTTGCACCCATGCTCACCAGCAACTTCATGCAGGAGATGGCTGCTGCACCGGCGCCCAGGCAAACGATCTTGGCGTCAGACAGGGTCTTGCCAGCGATTTCCAGGGCGTTGATCATGCCGGCCGCGGTCACGATAGCGGTGCCGTGCTGGTCATCGTGGAATACAGGAATATCGCACTGCTCGATCAGAGCACGTTCGATCTCAAAGCACTCAGGTGCCTTGATGTCTTCGAGGTTGATGCCGCCGAAGGTGATGGAGATGCGTTTTACGGTGTCGATGAAAGCCTGTGGGCTCTCGGAGTCAACTTCGATATCGAATACATCGATACCGGCAAAGCGCTTGAACAACACGCCTTTGCCTTCCATAACAGGCTTGGAGGCCAATGGGCCGAGGTTACCCAAGCCCAGAATAGCGGTGCCATCGGAAATCACGGCTACCAGGTTGCCTTTGCCAGTGTATTTGTAGGCAAGTTCAGGGTCGCGGGCGATTTCGCGTACTGGTTCGGCTACACCCGGGCTGTAAGCCAGCGCTAGATCGCGGGCTGTAGCGGTAGGTTTGGTGAGCTCGACACTCAGTTTCCCTGGACGGGGCTGGGCATGGTATTCGAGAGCGGCGGTTTTCAAATCAGACATGTGGGCATTCCGCTTTTTTGCTGTTGGACAGACGAATCGCCGAGCATACGCGTGTCGCAAAGTCCCGACAAGACTGACCAGTCAGCAGTGTCAAGGGCTTTGCCTTACGACTTTGGCCCAAGAGCCGCGCCCCATAAGGGCTAGAGTGTTCACAATCTATATTAAAAATTGTCTACAATTTTTAATGCGCTGCCACTTTCAGCATCCCCGGATGAGTCAAAGACAACATCCAGCGCGCCTGCCCTTCCTTTAACCCGCCTCGACGCGAACGATCCAGCACCCAGCCTCTGGCCTCGACCTGTGTACCTTGCAGGCCAGCAAGGGTTTTCTGATCGAAATTGGCCAACTGATTGGGTGCAATATGCAGCACCAAACCACCCTGCATATCGATCCAAAGCCCCCCACGATTGCGCTGCACCTTGTCGACCTTGCCGCCCACCAGAGCAAAGCCTGAACGGCTGATTTGCTGCGGCGCCAGCACCGGCGATTGCCGCCAAAGCCCCAGGCCTGCTGCCCGGGCACTGCGCTCAGCCGCTTGCTGACAATCGAGCAGTGCGACATTGGGCGCTATCGCCACCTGATACCCCAGGCCATCTGCCAGCAGCTGGGCTTCAAGATTGCTGCCATCAGCACCAAACACATGGGCCAGGGTACGACCATAACGGTCCTGGGCCTGCGTACCCGCCAACAGCCCGACCCGGCCATCGCTGCGCGCAACCAGCGCTTGCAGGCGTTTGTGGGCTGCGTCAGCAAAAGGCTCGGCGGACTGGCCTTTTTTACCTGTTTCCGGAGCATTGATACCGATCATGCGCACGCTGCGACCATCCTTCAGACGCAAGGTGTCGCCGTCGGACACGCGCTCTACCAACGCGTAGGAAACAGCGCCAGGGGCCGGGCAAAGCGTCGCAGCCCAAGCGCCGGAAAACCAAATCGCAGGCATAAAAAAGGCGCCCGCAAGGGACGCCTTTTTCAATAACCTGACCAGACCCGAAAGGCTGCTCAAGGTCATCAGCCTTACTCGGCTGCTTTTTCTGCTTCTGCTGCTGGAGCTGCTGCTTTAGCGCCGAAAGCACCAAAACGAGTCTTGAAGCGATCAACACGACCGCCAATGTCCAGAGTCTTCTGCTTACCGGTGTAGAACGGGTGGCACTCGTTGCATACGTCAGTGCCCAGTGGCTTGCACAGGTTCGAACGAGTTTCGAACTTGTTGCCGCAGCTGCAAGTTACCAGGATTGTTTCGTACGCTGGATGGATATCGGCTTTCATGGGGTATTCCTCGGGCTAGCGTGCCGCCACTCAACACCATTGTTGAATACCGCACGTAAAATTAGGGCGCCGATAATACCAGACCTTTGCATTGACGCAAGCGGCCAAGCATGCTCCATCAAAAATCATTCATCTTTCAGCACCTGGCCTTTTAGTCCCGCAGGGCTTTGTCTGCTAGGCTCCGGGCCATCTTTGCCGTTCATCACTTGAGAGCCCCGCGTGCCCGACGCCATTTTGCGCCTTGCCCTGCCTTCCCCCCTGCGCCGACTGTTTGATTACCGGGCGCCTGCTGGCGTGCTGCGCAGTCAACTCCAGCCGGGCATGCGCCTGCGGGTGCCGTTTGGGCGACGCGAGATGATCGGCATCCTGGTCGAAGTGGCCGATCACAGCGAAGTCCCGGCCGACAAGCTCAAACCGGCGATTGCCCTGCTCGACGCCGTGCCGCCGCTGCCGGCTTCCTTATTTAAGCTGTGCCTGTGGACGTCCCAGTATTACCAGCACAGCCTGGGCGACACCCTGAGCTGGGCGCTGCCGGTTTTGCTGCGCCAGGGCGAACTGGCCGAGACTCGCCAGGAGCGTTTCTGGCAGATAGCCCCCGGCGCCCGGATGGACGATCCGCGCATCGCCCGCGCACCGCGCCAGCGTGAAGCACTGGCCACGCTTGCCCAACACCCCCACGGCGTGGCGCATCAACTATTGAGCAAGCTGATGCTGAGCAAAGACAGCCTCGACCTGCTGCTGGCCAAAGAACTGGTGACCGTTGAAGTGCGCCGGCACGCACCCAGCGAGCGTCACGAACATTGGCTGGCCCAGCCCGAGCTACCGCTCAACAGCGAGCAACGGGCGGCCTACGAAGCGATTCGCGCAGGTTTTGACCACTTCCATGCCTTCTTGCTGGCCGGAGTGACCGGCAGCGGCAAGACCGAAGTGTATTTGCAGTTGATCCGCGAGACCCTGCAGGCGGGCAAGCAGGCACTGGTGTTGATCCCCGAAATCAACCTTGGTCCGCAAACCCTGGCCCGTTTCGAGCAACGCTTCAATGCGCGCATCGCCCTGGTGCATTCGGCGGTCAACGACCGTGAGCGCCTTGAAAGCTGGCTGGCGGCACGGGATGGCGAGGCCGACATTATTATTGGCACTCGTTCTGCGCTGTTCACCCCGATGAAAAACCCCGGGCTGATCATCATCGACGAAGAGCATGACGGCTCTTATAAACAGCAGGAAGGTTTGCGCTATCACGCCCGAGACCTGGCGCTGGTTCGAGCTCGGCAGGAAAACATCCCCATCGTGCTGGGCTCCGCGACACCTTCTCTTGAAAGCCTGCACAACGCCTACACCGGTCGTTATGGCCTGCTGCGGTTGAATGAGCGCGCTGGCGGGGCCAAACAACCGCGCTTCCTGCGTCTTGATGTGAAAAGCCGCCCGCTGGACAGCGGGATATCCGGCCCGATGCAACAAGCCATCGGTCAGACTCTCGCTGCCGGCCAACAAGTCCTGGTGTTTCTGAACCGCCGCGGCTTTGCCCCCACTCTGTTATGCCATGACTGCGGCTGGATGTCGGAGTGCCAACGCTGCGATGCGCGCATGACCGTTCATCAGCGCTCCGGCGAACTGCGCTGCCACCACTGCGGCTACGTCGAGCGCGTTCCACGCAATTGCCCGCAATGCGGCAAGGTTGATTTACGCCCGGTAGGCGCAGGGACTGAGCGCGCTGAAGAGCGGCTGGGGATTTTGTTCCCCGACTACCCCGTGCTGCGGGTCGATCGCGACAGCACCTCGCGCAAAGACGCGATGAACCAGTTGTTTGCCACCATTCAAAAGGGTCAACCGTGCATTTTGATCGGCACGCAAATGCTCGCAAAAGGCCATCACTTCCCACGGGTGACGCTGGTCTCGATTCTGGATGCCGATGGCGGCCTGTTCTCCGGTGATTTTCGCGCCAGCGAGCGCATGGCCCAACTTATCGTTCAAGTCGCAGGCCGTGCGGGCCGCGCCGAAGAGCCGGGCAAGGTGATCATCCAGACCCATCTGGCCGACCATCCGCTGTTGATCCAGCTCACTGAGCAGGGCTATTTTGCCTTTGCCGAACAGGCTTTGAGCGAGCGTCGGGCTGCGGGGCTGCCACCTTTCGCGCATTTGGCGCTGCTGCGTGCCGAAGCCCATAAACCCGGACAGGCGGAAGGTTTTCTGGATGAGGCCTGCACCGAGGCTGAACGCCTGCTGGCCGAATTGAACCTGGGCGGCATCGAACTGCTCGGCCCGGTGCCCGCACCGATGGAACGCCGCGCGGGGCGCTACCGCGCCCAGTTGTTACTGCAAGCCAACGCCAGGGGGCCGCTGCATCGATTGCTGAGCCAATGGCTGCTGGCCCTTGAACAAATGCCCAGCGGTCGCCAGGTTCGCTGGTCGCTGGATGTGGATCCGGTAGACCTTTATTAAGTCACCTCATGACACCCGCACCCACCGTTTTGCAGTAATAACCGAACACCGCAGATCCATAACCCGCCTGCTATGGTTGGCAAGGCCGACCCGGCAACGGATAATGCCCAGTTTTTCCACCTGCGCACTGAAGCGCTACCGCGCTTGCGGTCGAAAGAGAAGACCATGAAAGACACCATTCGCCAGCTGATTCAACAAGCCCTAGCTCAACTCGTCACAGAAGGTGTGTTGCCTGAAGGCCTGACGCCAGCGATTCAGGTGGAAAACGCCCGTGACAAAACCCACGGCGACTTCGCCAGCAATATCGCCATGATGCTGGCCAAGCCTGCGGGCATGAAGCCCCGTGATCTGGCTGAAAAAATCATCGCCGCACTGCCGGCCGATGAGCAAATCAGCAAGACCGAAATTGCAGGCCCCGGCTTCCTGAACTTCTTCCAGAACACCCAGGCCCTGGCTTCGCGCCTGGACGCAGCCCTGGCCGATCCAAAAATCGGCGTGCGCAAAGCCACTCCAGCCATGCGCACCGTGGTCGACATGTCGGCGCCCAACCTGGCCAAAGAGATGCACGTGGGCCACTTGCGCTCCACCATCATTGGCGACGGCGTGGCCCGCGTGCTGGAGTTCCTGGGCGACGACGTGATTCGTCAAAACCACGTAGGCGACTGGGGCACCCAGTTCGGCATGCTGATGGCCTACCTGGAAGAAAACCCGATCACCAGCGACGAGCTGAGCGACCTGGAGAACTTCTACCGCGCCGCCAAGAAACGTTTTGACGAGTCGCCGGAATTTGCCGATCGCGCCCGTAGCCTGGTGGTCAAACTCCAAGCCGGCGATCCGGACTGCCTGGCGCTGTGGACCAAGTTCAAGGACATCTCGCTGTCGCACTGCCAGAAAATCTACGAGCAGTTGAACGTAAAATTGACCATGGCCGACGTGATGGGCGAAAGCGCCTACAACGACGACCTGATCAACGTGGTGAACGACCTCAAGGCCAAAGGCATGCTGGTCGAGAGCAATGGCGCCCAGTGCGTATTCCTCGACGAGTTCAAAAATGCCGACGGCGAGCCCCTGCCGGTCATCATCGTCAAAGCAGACGGTGGCTATCTGTACGCGACTACCGACCTGGCAGCCATCCGCTATCGCAGCGGCGTATTGAAAGCTGATCGCGCCCTGTACTTCGTCGACCAGCGTCAGGCCCTGCACTTCCAGCAAGTGTTTGCCGTAGCCCGCAAGGCCGGTTTCATCACCCATCCGATGGAAATGGAGCACATGGGCTTCGGCACCATGAACGGCGCTGATGGCCGTCCATTCAAGACCCGTGATGGCGGTACGGTCAAACTGATCGACCTGCTCAACGAAGCCAAAGAGCGCGCCTACACGCTGGTCAAAGAGAAAAACCCGGAGCTGGCGGAAGACGAACTGCGCGCCATCGCCAAAGTTGTCGGGATTGGCGCCGTGAAATACGCGGACCTGTCCAAGCACCGCACCAGTGACTACAGCTTCAACTTCGACCTGATGTTGAACTTTGAAGGCAATACCGCACCTTACCTGCTGTATGCCTACACCCGTGTCGCGGGCGTATTCCGCAAGCTGGGCAAGGGCTTCGAAGAGGTGCAGGGTCAGATCGTGCTTGAAGCTGCGCAAGAGCATGAACTGGCAGCCAAGCTGGCACAGTTCGGTGAAGTGCTGAACAACGTTGCTGAAAAAGGCACCCCGCACACCCTCTGCACCTACCTGTACGAAGTAGCCGGGCTGTTCTCCAGCTTCTACGAGAACTGCCCGATCCTGAGCGCAGAAAACGAAGCGCAAAAACAAAGCCGCTTGCGCCTGGCTGCTCTAGCGGGCCGTACCCTAAAGCAAGGCCTGGAACTGCTGGGTCTGGAAACTCTGGAGCGCATGTAAGTTGGCCGCCAAGAAAAAACCTGCACCCAAGCGCGGCGCCAGTCGGTACCAGGCACCGGCTAAAAAGCCGATTCCGGGCTGGCTATGGATGGCCATCGGCCTGACCGTTGGCGCATTTATCGTGTTTTTGATGAAACTTGAGCCCGACCAGGGCGACGACGTCAAACGGGTCAAGCAAGAGCAGGTCAAAGCCACGAAAGCGGCGGAAGCCAACAAGACAGCGCCTAGCCCGACCCAGCCGGCCAAACCCAAGTACGACTTCTACACCCTGCTGCCCGAGTCTGAAGTGATCGTGCCGCCAGAAGCCGTACCCGAGAAGACTCTGCCAACGCCGCAAACCGCGCCGCTGGCACCAGTCACGCCGGCTGAAGCTGCAAAAATCGACACCGCCCGCGCCCAGGCAGCCCTGAGCGGTATTACACCGCCTCCTGCGCCGCCTGTCGTAAAAGCGGCGCCGGTCACCAAGTTCTTCCTGCAAGCGGGCTCGTTCCGCAAACAGGCCGATGCTGAAAAGGTACGGGCGCAAATCATCCTGCTGGGCCAGACCGCTACGGTTGAAGCCGGTACGGTAAAAGACGAAACCTGGTACCGGGTGCTCGTCGGTCCGTTCAGCAACCGCGATCAATTGACCGTGGCCCAAAAGCAATTGGCGGGCGGCGGATTCAACAACTTGCTACTGCAACAACGACGCTGACAGCAACCGCTCCCACGGGGTTCCACTACACCCTGTGGGAGCGGGCTTGCTCGCGATGCAGGCGACCCGGAGTGTCAGGGTAATCGCGGTGATGCCATCGCGAGCAAGCCCGCTCCCACACCACCCGCGCAAAATTCTGCCCCCCCGCTCATCCCCATTCCCTCCCCGCTGTTGAAAAATCCGCGACAACCCCCATATGTATTTCCATCAGGCATTTTCGCCCCGCTGCGTGGAGACTCTCCCTTGACCACCATCGTTTCAGTACGCCGCCACGGCAAAGTCGTCATGGCTGGCGACGGCCAGGTTTCTCTTGGCAATACCGTGATGAAAGGCAACGCGAAAAAAGTCCGCCGTCTCTATCACGGCCAGGTAATCGCCGGTTTCGCCGGTGCCACCGCAGATGCATTCACTCTGTTCGAACGTTTTGAAGGCCAACTTGAAAAGCATCAAGGCCATCTGGTTCGCGCCGCTGTCGAGTTGGCCAAAGAATGGCGTACCGACCGCTCGCTGAGCCGCCTGGAAGCCATGTTGGCAGTTGCCAACAAGGACGCATCCCTGATCATCACCGGTAACGGTGACGTGGTTGAGCCCGAAGACGGCTTGATCGCAATGGGTTCGGGCGGTGCATTTGCCCAGGCTGCAGCCCGCGCCCTGCTGATGAAAACCGATCTGTCGGCCCGCGAAATCGCTGAAACAGCACTCGGCATTGCTGGCGACATCTGCGTGTTCACCAACCACAACATCACTATTGAGGAGCAGGACCTCGCTGAATAAGACGCCTGCCGGGCTGGAGTGCCAGCCCGTTTGTGAACCTTACTTTAGCTAGAGGAACGCCAACTACCATGTCCATGACTCCCCGCGAAATCGTCCACGAACTCAATCGCCACATCATCGGCCAGGACGACGCCAAGCGCGCCGTAGCCATCGCGCTGCGTAACCGCTGGCGCCGGATGCAACTGCCTGAAGAACTGCGCGTTGAAGTGACGCCAAAAAACATTCTGATGATCGGCCCTACCGGTGTCGGTAAAACCGAGATCGCCCGTCGTCTGGCCAAATTGGCCAACGCACCGTTCATCAAGGTTGAAGCCACCAAGTTCACCGAAGTTGGCTATGTAGGCCGTGACGTCGAGTCGATCATCCGTGATCTGGCTGACGCTGCAATCAAGTTGCTGCGCGAACAGGAAATCGTGAAGGTTCGCCACCGCGCCGAAGACGCCGCCGAAGAGCGCATCCTCGACGCCCTGCTGCCTCCTGCCCGCACATTCGGCGAAGAAGCCGCCGTACCGCAGGATTCCAACACTCGCCAACTGTTCCGCAAGCGTCTGCGTGAAGGCCAGTTGGACGACAAGGAAATCGAAATCGAAGTCGCCGATGCCGTCGGCGTGGACATCTCCGCGCCGCCTGGCATGGAAGAAATGACCAACCAGCTGCAAAGCCTGTTTGCCAACATGGGCAAAGGCAAGCGCAAGAGCCGCAAGCTGAAAGTCAAAGAAGCACTGAAAATGGTGCGTGACGAAGAAGCCGGTCGCCTGGTTAACGACGAAGAACTCAAGGCCAAGGCCCTGGAAGCGGTCGAGCAGCACGGCATCGTGTTTATCGATGAAATCGACAAAGTTGCCAAACGCGGTAATGTCGGTGGCGCCGATGTATCCCGCGAAGGCGTGCAGCGCGACCTGCTGCCGCTGATCGAAGGTTGCACCGTCAATACCAAGCTGGGCATGGTCAAAACCGACCACATCCTGTTTATCGCCTCCGGCGCGTTCCACCTGAGCAAACCAAGCGATCTGGTGCCAGAGCTGCAAGGTCGCCTGCCGATCCGCGTTGAACTCAAGGCCCTGTCGCCACAAGATTTCGAGCGCATCCTCAGCGAGCCACACGCATCCCTGACCGAGCAATACCGCGAACTGCTGAAAACCGAAGGCCTGAACATCGAGTTCCTGCCTGAAGGTATCAAGCGCCTGGCCGAAATTGCCTGGCAAGTGAACGAAAAAACCGAAAACATCGGTGCTCGTCGTCTGCACACACTGCTTGAGCGCTTGCTCGAAGAGGTGTCTTTCAGCGCCGGTGATATTGCCAGCGCACAGAAAGACGAGCCTATTCGCATCGACGCCGACTACGTGAACAGCCACCTGGGCGAACTGGCCGAGAACGAAGACCTCTCGCGCTACATCTTGTAAACCGAACACCTGTAGCCGCTGCTGCAGGCTGCGATAAGGCGAAGGCCTTCAACGATCTACGGATCTTGCGCCAACTGCATTGGCGATCGCAGCCTGCGCCAGCGGCTACAGTGTTTGTGCAATGACCTAAGGTTATGACCATGATCCCCAGCGCCATCAACCTGCACAAAGCCTCCAAAACCCTCACGCTTAAATACCCGTCCGGCGAGCAATACCACTTGCCTGCCGAATTTTTGCGCGTGCACTCCCCGTCCGCCGAAGTTCAGGGCCACGGCAATCCGATTCTGCAATTTGGCAAAATTAATGTCGGTTTGAGCAAGATCGAGCCTGCAGGCCAGTACGCGCTGAAACTGACCTTCGATGACGGACACGACAGCGGGTTGTTTACCTGGGAATACCTCTATCAGCTCGGCGTACGCCAGCAAGAGCTATGGGCTGACTATCTGCAAGAGCTGGAAAAAGCCGGCAAGTCCCGCGACCCGTCGGTGTCAGTCGTAAAGCTGATGCTTTGATCCTGTTGCACATCTCTCTGTAGCAGCTGCGTTACTACGCCAGCTGCTACAGGGTGTTATGTGCCAGCAATCAAGCAGATGTTGTGGGTGTAGTTGCCGTTGCCTCAACCGCAGGTGTTTTGGGAGCCGCGGCGGGCTTTTTGGCAGCAGGCTTTTTCGCGGCGGGCTTGGCTGTTGCGGCTTTGGCAGGTGCAGGTTTGCTGGCCGCCGCAGGTGCCTTGGCCGCAGGTTTGGCTACCGCTTTGGCAGTGGGCTTGGTGGCAGGCTTGGCAGCCGCTTTTACCGCTGGTTTAGCCGTCGACTTTGCAACCGCCGGTTTTGTCGCAGCTTTAACTGCAGGCTTTGCCGGTGCAGGCTTGCTCGCAGCCGGGGCCTTGGTGGCCGTGACTTTGGCAGCGGCCGCAGTCAGCTTCTCTATATGCTTGGTCAGCGTCTCGACCTTGGCATGCAGCACTTTGACTTCTTCACGGCTGGGTACACCCAATCGAGTGATGGCACTGTTAAGACGCTTATCGAAAGCCTCTTCGAACTCGCTCCATTTCTCCAGTGCCAAATCTTTAACATCTTCAACCCGAGAACGGGCAGATGACGTCGAGGCCTTTACACCCTCGGCGACTTTGTGACCCGCGTCCTTGGCCAGCTTTTCGGCTTTTTCGCCATCCTTGACCAAGGTGTCAAACAGCTTGCTGCCATCGGTATCAATCTTCGAGTACACACCCAAACCCGCCAGCCAGATTTTGCGTGAGTACTCTTCAACCTTGCCAACCCATGAATGACTTTCTTTTGCAGTCGGTTTTTTAGCAGCCATCGTGTTCCCCTTAATGTTAAGTCGCGACGTCAGTGAGCAAGATCGTCGAATCATCAAGATGAACAAAGGTGCTCACCTGCATCAGGTTTAGACGCTAAACAGCCTTGTTTCAAGGTGAGCACCACTGTTTAGTGGCCCATTAACCGAGTTCTATGTCACCCGGCTGGGTTTCAGACAAGTCAATTTTAAGCAGCGCTTCATCGATGTCAGGAAATTCGACTTCTTTCACTGTTCCAAGCGGATTTAGCAGCGTGCCCGGTATTTGTTCTGAATCAGCGAACTCTTTTTTCATTAGATCGCCCATCTCGGCTTCTACGGCATAGGCTTGAGCCAACGCTTCCTCTGCGCCAAACACATACACAAAGAACTGAACCAGCCCGGGGCTGACCGTCACAAAACCCATTCGTTGCAAACACGTCGCTTGCAATACATAGCGTTCACCCTCCCCACCCGCAACAACTTGATAACCTCGCGAAGATGCAAAGGACTGCGCAACACGCCTGACCCTGTCTGCCATTACGGCATCGGGCAGCGTTGTTTTATAAGTAATGGAACACACGTGATAAGTCATACACGATTACCTTTGTTGTTTATGTTTAAAAACAACACTAGGTAAAAATCCATTTAAATCCAAAACACCATAACTAACCCAGAATATAAAAAAACCTTTCATATCAACTGGAAAAAATATTCACTTATACGAAGTCAACTATTACAGCGCTTTAATTAGAACATTCTCACAGTAAAAATTCTGGTAGCTGCATAAGCCAGCTCCACCCGCCGATGATCACGACGGGCAGGCGGTTACGATCACGACAGGGCTTTGTCCAGCGACCGTTCTATTTCTGACTGAATCATGCCGCTCATCGCTGACATCAGCAGCCCAAGCTCCACATCGACCTTGACGTTGGTTTCGCTGATTTGCAGGGTGCCGTTCACGCCGGAGCGTTTCAACTTTACGGTGTCACCGGCCCAGGTAGGGGTCAGGCCATACTGGCTGGCCAGTTTCTCGACCAGAGGCTGGGCTTTCTCACGTGCGGCCTCAAGGCCCAGGCTGTGGGTACGTTCAACGCTGATACGCGCCATGGCGTCGCTCCTGTTAAATAAAGCCGCCACTATACATTCACCCTCGCCAAGACAAAGCCGGCCACCGGGATTAGAATGGCCAGCATTCTCTTTTGGTGACAGCGATATGACTGATCAGCGCAAAGGCAGCGATGCCGAACCCACCACTCACTTCGGCTTCAAAAACGTACCGGAAAGCCAAAAGGCCGAAAAAGTCGCCGAGGTTTTCCACTCTGTAGCCGGCAAATATGACCTGATGAACGACGTTCTGTCAGGCGGCATGCACCGTCTGTGGAAGCGCTTTACCATCGAATTGTCCGGCGTTCGCCCTGGCAACAAGGTGCTGGACATCGCCGGTGGCACCGGTGACCTGGCCCGCAAGTTTTCCCACCTGGTAGGTCCGACCGGCCAAGTGGTACTGGCCGACATCAACGCCTCCATGCTCAAGGTCGGCCGCGACCGCCTGCTGGACAAGGGCGTAGCCGGCAATATCGAGTTCGTTCAGGCCGACGCTGAAAAGCTGCCGTTCCCGGACAACTACTTCGATTGCGTGACGATCGCCTTCGGCCTGCGCAACGTGACCCACAAGGAAGACGCCCTGCGCTCCATGCTGCGCGTACTCAAGCCGGGCGGCCGCCTGTTGGTGCTGGAGTTCTCCAAGCCGACCAACGCACTGATGTCCAAGGTCTATGACACTTACTCGTTCGCCTTCATGCCGATGGTGGGCAAGCTGATCCTCAACGACCCGGACAGCTATCGCTACCTGGCCGAATCGATCCGCATGCACCCGGATCAGGAAACCCTGAAGTCAATGATGGTCGAGGCCGGTTTTGACCGCGTGACGTATCACAACATGACTTCCGGCATCGTTGCCCTGCATCGCGGCATCAAGCCCTGATGTTGCTGCGCGGCCTTCTCGCCAGCGTCGAACTCGGCGTCAACCGCATAGTGCGGCTGGACAGCACGGCCCTGGCGCGCTTGCGCCCCTTGACCGGCAAGTTGATTGCCGTCGAGTGTGCGAGCCCCTCGCTGAACCTGTTCATTCTGCCCAGCGATGAAGGCCTGCTGCTGGCTACCCAATGGGCGGCCGACCCCGACTGCACCCTGCGCGCTCCCGCCTCCAGCCTGCTGCGCCTTGCCTTGAGCAAGGACAAAAGCACCATCCTGCACAGCCCTGAAGTCGAGCTGGAAGGCGACAGCGCGGTGCTGATGGAACTGGCAGCGGTGCTGCAAGACCTGGAGCTGGATTGGGAGTACGAACTCTCGAACTGGATCGGGCCGGTGGCCACGGCATTGATCGGAGGGCATGTGCGCAGCCGCGCCAACTGGTATCAGCAAGGCTTCGCCAGCCTCAATCAGAACCTGGCCGAATACCTGAGCGAAGAAGCCCGTACCTTGGTCGGCGAACGTGAGGCGCAAGCGCGCTTTGACGAACTCGACCAAATCAAACTCGACCTGGATCGCCTGGAGGCACGCGTTGAGCGCCTCTCCCGATCCCTCAATTCCAGCGATAACGCATGAAGCTGCTTGCCATACGCCGTTTGTTTCGTATCCAGCGCGTCGTCATTCGCTACCGACTGGATGACCTGCTGTTCGCCCTGCCGTTGCCGTGGTGGATGCTGTCCCTGCGCTACGCGCTGCCGTGGCGCTGGTTCCCGCGCAAAAAGCTGGAGCTGAGCCGCGGCGCGGCGCTGCGCCTGGCCCTGCAGGATCTGGGACCGATTTTCATCAAGTTCGGCCAGATCCTTTCTACCCGTCGCGACCTGCTGCCCGCCGACATCGCCGATGAGTTGATGTTGCTGCAAGATCGCGTGCCGCCGTTTGACCCGCAGTTGGCCGTCAAGCTGATCGAAGAGCAACTGGGCGCCAGGATCAGCGAGGTGTTCAGTCGCTTCGACATCCAGCCGTTGGCCTCGGCCTCGGTGGCCCAGGTGCACTCGGCCAAGCTCAAGACCGGCGAAGAAGTGGTGGTCAAGGTTGTGCGCCCGGGCCTCAAGCCGATCATCGGTTCCGACCTCGCCTGGCTGTTCATCCTGGCCCGCACGGCCGAGCGCCTGAGCGCTGATGCCCGCCTGCTGCACCCGGTGGACGTGGTGACGGACTACGAGAAAACCATTTACGACGAACTCGACCTGTTGCGCGAAGCGGCCAACGCCAGCCAGCTCAAGCGCAACTTCGAAGGCTCGCCCCTGATGTACGTCCCGCAGATCTACTGGGACTGGTGCCGCCCGAAAGTGCTGGTGATGGAGCGTATCTACGGGATTCAGGTCACAGACCTCGAAGCACTGGCAGATCAGCGCACCGACATGAAGATGCTGGCCGAGCGCGGGGTTGAAATCTTCTTCACCCAGGTGTTCCGCGACAGTTTCTTCCACGCCGACATGCACCCCGGCAACATTTTTGTCAGCACCGTTAACCCCTGGGCCCCGCAATACATCGCCATCGACTGCGGCATCGTCGGCAGCCTGACCCCCGAGGATCAGGACTATCTGGCGCGTAACCTGTTTGCCTTTTTCAAGCGCGACTACCGCCGTGTGGCGCAGTTGCACATTGATTCTGGCTGGGTACCGGCCCACACCAAACTCAACGAGTTTGAAGCGGCCATCCGCACCGTGTGCGAACCGATCTTTGAAAAACCGCTCAAGGAAATATCCTTTGGCCAGGTGCTGATGCGCCTGTTCCAGACGGCTCGACGCTTCAATATGGAAGTCCAGCCGCAGTTGGTGTTGCTGCAAAAAACCCTGCTCAATATCGAAGGCCTGGGGCGCCAGCTGTACCCCGACCTCGATCTGTGGAGCACCGCCCAGCCGTTCCTCGAGCGCTGGATGCGTGAGCGCGTGAGCCCCAAGACCCTGCTGCGCAACCTGCACAGCCAGGTCGAGCAAATCCCGCACCTGGTCGGCATGACCCGCGACCTGCTGGAACGCATGTCGCAACCACACGCCAACAACCCGCCATTGATCGTTCGCGAGTCTCGCGACGGCTGGTTCCTGCGCCTGATCGGTGCCGGGCACTTGGCAGCTGGCGCATTGTTGGCCAGTATCGGTCCGCTGCACACTGCAGGCTATTGGCCTGCCGGCATAATGCTGGCCGTAGGCTTGTATCTGATCGTGCGCCGATAGCCAGCTCCGGGCGAGGCTGGCAAACTGTGAATTCACCAGGCCTCAGCCACAGGGTTGAGGCAGGTTGTCGGAGTCGAACATGAAAGACTGGCTGGACGAGATCAAGTGGGACAACGACGGCCTGGTGCCGGCGATTGCCCAAGACCACAAAACCGGGCGCGTGCTGATGATGGCCTGGATGAACCGCGAGGCCCTGAGCCTGACCGCCGCCGAGAACCGTGCCATTTACTGGTCACGTTCCCGTGGCAAGTTGTGGCGCAAGGGAGAAGAGTCCGGCCACGTGCAAAAGCTGCATGAAATGCGCCTGGACTGTGACGCCGACGTGATCATCCTGATGGTTGAGCAAATCGGTGACATCGCCTGCCATACCGGCCGCCAGAGCTGCTTCTATCGCGTATACGACAATGCCGAGTGGAAGACCGTCGACCCGGTGCTTAAAGATCCCCACGCCATTTATCACGCAGGGCACTCCCATGACTGATACCTTGAGCCGCGTAGCCCAAGTGCTCGAAGCGCGCAAAGGCGCCACCCCCGACAGCTCCTATGTCGCAAGCCTTTACCACAAGGGTCTGAACAAGATTCTTGAAAAAGTCGGCGAAGAGTCGATCGAAACCATCATCGCCGCCAAAGACGCCGCCATCAGTGGTGATTGCAGCGATGTGATCTACGAAACAGCCGATCTCTGGTTCCACAGCATGATCATGCTGGCCCAGCTGGGGCAGCATCCTCAGGCCGTACTGGATGAACTGGAGCGTCGTATCGGAACCTCTGGCCACGTGGAAAAAGCCTCACGGCCGTCCGCCTAAATCACTCTGTTAAGGATCACATCATGGGCATTTTTGACTGGAAACACTGGATCGTCATTCTGGTAGTCGTCGTCCTCGTCTTCGGCACCAAAAAACTGAAAAACCTGGGCACCGATGTCGGCGAATCGATCAAGGGCTTTCGTAAAGCCATGAACGACGACGAAAAACCAGCCGAGCCCGTGGTTCCGCCTGCGCAGCCAACCGCCGCCCCGCAGCCACACACGACTTCGACCCTGAACGAGCCGCACACCATCGACGTGCAGGCGCAAAAAGTCGAAGAGCCGACCCGCAAAGACGTGTGAGCCAAAACTAATGTTCGGTATCAGCTTCAGTGAACTGCTGCTCGTTGGCCTGGTGGCCCTGCTGGTGCTCGGCCCCGAGCGCCTGCCGGGTGCCGCACGCACGGCGGGCCTGTGGATCGGGCGCTTGAAACGCAGTTTCAATGCGATCAAACAGGAAGTTGAACGTGAAATCGGCGCGGACGAAATTCGTCGGCAGCTGCACAACGAACACATCCTGTCGATGGAAGAAGAAGCCAAGAAAATCCTGGCTCCGCTGCAGGACGCCGTCAAGCCGCCAACGCCGACCGAGCCGACCGTCAGCACAGCGCCTGTCGAGCCTGCGAGCCCCGCGCCCGTGAGCCTGAGCAAAACCGCGTCCGACCCTGCGCCTCAACCGGCAGCGCCACACGACCCCACTCTGCCACCGCGAGCCCCTTAAGCGCATGAGCGATAAGCCAGAACACGACCAGCCAATGCCGCTGGTTTCGCATCTCACCGAGCTGCGCACCCGCCTGTTGCGCTGCATCGCGGCGATTTTCATCATCTTTGCCGGGCTGTTCGCCTTTACCCAGCAGATCTACACCCTGGTCTCCACGCCGCTGCGTGAATACCTGCCGGTGGGTGCGACGATGATCGCGACCGACGTGGCCTCGCCGTTCCTGACGCCGCTCAAGCTGACCATGATGGTCTCGCTGTTCATTGCCATTCCGGTGATCCTGCATCAGATCTGGGGCTTCATTGCGCCCGGCCTGTACAAGCATGAAAAACGCATCGCCGTGCCCCTGCTGGTGTCCAGCATCTTCCTGTTTTACGCCGGCATGGCGTTCGCCTACTTCCTGGTATTCCCGCTGGTATTCAAGTTCTTCGCCGCCGCCACCCCGGAAGGCGTCGCGATGATGACCGATATCAGCAGCTACCTTGATTTTGTCATGACCCTGTTCTTTGCCTTTGGCGTGGCCTTTGAAATCCCGGTGGCCGTGGTGCTGCTGGTATGGATCGGCATTGTCGACGTGCAATACCTGCGCAAGATCCGCCCGTACGTGATCATCGGCTGTTTCGTGGTCGGCATGATCCTGACCCCGCCCGACATCTTCTCGCAAACCTTGCTGGCGATCCCGATGTGGATGCTGTTTGAAATCGGCATTCTGTTTGGCAGCCTGATCAGCAAGAACAAACGCGGCGAAGACCCGGACGAACCCTCGGCTGATAGCGACGCCCAACCGCCAGCACCGCAAGCGTGAACCTGCTGCTCCTCGAAGAGGCTGATTTCATTGCCGCCGACCGCGTGATCCTGCGCGACCGGCGCCTGACTCATATGCAGGAAGTTCACCGGGCCGCTGTCGGCGACAGCCTGCGCGTGGGCAAGATTGGCGGATTGATGGGCAGCGCCGAACTGGTGCGCCTTGAGGCCAGGGAAGCCGAACTGGTTATCCACAGCCTTGACCAGCCACCACCGGCCAAACTGCCCCTGACCTTGTTGCTTGCCCTGCCGCGCCCGAAAATGCTGCGCCGGGTACTGCAAACCGTGGCCTCGATGGGCGTGCCCAAGGTCATTCTGGTCAACAGTTATCGGGTCGAAAAAAGCTTCTGGCAGACACCGTTTCTGGAACCCGAAGCCATTCGTGAGCAATTGATCCTGGGGTTGGAGCAATCGCGGGACAGCGTCTTGCCCGAAGTCATTATCGAAAAACGCTTCAAGCCGTTTGTCGAAGACCGTTTGCCGGCGCTGGTCGAAGGCACATTGGGCCTGGTGGGCCATCCGGGAGATTACCCGGCCTGCCCGCGCGGGCTGGATGAAGCCGTGACCCTGGCCATCGGCCCGGAAGGTGGCTGGATTCCCTACGAGATCGACTTGCTGGCCAAGGCAGGCCTGCAACCGGTGCAACTGGGGGCACGTATCCTGCGGGTCGAAACCGCCGTCACCGCCCTGCTCGCCCGGTTGTTCTGACAGCCCGATTTAAATACATTCTGTATCATCTGCCTGCTTCAGTTTTGCTCGACCGAGCCGATGCATTAACACGTCAAGATCATTCAAGAAGCCATGGACGGCTGTTATCGATACCAATCGATCAAAAAAAGGAGTTCGTCCATGAACCATTGGTTATCTGCCACCCTGGGCAATATCAGTGTCACTCGTAAACTCAGCCTGGGCTTCGGTACCGTCTTGCTGCTGACACTGCTGATCACCGTCACCGGCTGGAAGGGGCTGATGTCTGTCATTGATCGCGGCGACAAGCTGGCCAATATTTCCCAGGTCATCACGCTGATCAAGGACCTGCGCATCGCCCGCGTCACCTACGACAAGGACAACGGCGAAAACGGCCCCGATCTGGTCAATGATCTGCTCAACGAGATCGGTACCAACCTCGCCGCCGCCAAGGAGCGCATGGTCCAGGCCAGTGACTTGAGCCTGAGCGACCAGGAACTCAAGGCTGTGTCGCAATACAAAACCATCTTCGCGGCTATCGACGAGGCAACCCAGGCCCGCGAGGTCAGCCGGGGCAAGCTCGGTGCAACGTCCGAAGCCGCCCTGGCCAGTATCGCCGCCATTGAAAAAGACGTGCTGCAGGGTGACAACCTGGCCGAGCTCAATAGCGTCAACCAGGTCAGCCGGTTGCTGTTGCAAGCTCGGTTCGAGGTGCGCGGTTATACCCACACGGGCGATCTTGAAGCGGCTACACCTGCGATCGAAGCCATCGACCAGGCGCTGACAGAACTCGCACGCCTGAGCAGCATCATGCCCAGTGCCTACAGCCCCCAGTTCGCGCAGGCCAGCACAGCACTGAAAAACTATCGGGCCGCCTTTATCGAGTTTCGCGACTCTCAGGTACACAGCGACAAGCAATTGTCGCAACTGCAAGTGCTGGGCAATTCCCTGGTGGATCTGAGCAATGAACTGTCGGCGTCCCAACTCAGCCAGCGCGACAGCGATACCCGCCAGGCCAAGTCCGCGCTGCTGATCTGCGCGAGCCTGGCCCTTCTGCTGGGCGTCATCGCGGCGTGGATCATCACCCGGCAGATCATTACCCCCTTGCGCGACACCCTCAATATTGTCAAAGCCGTGGCGGCCGGTGATCTCAGCCAGGAGCATCCGACCACCCGTCGCGACGAACTGGGCCAACTGCAACAGGCCATCGAAGGCATGCGCGGCGGGCTGCGCGAGCTGGTCGGCGGCATCGGCAACGGCGTCACTCAGATCGCCAGTGCGGCCCAACAGCTGTCCACCGTGACCGAGCAAACCAGCGCCGGGGTCAACAGCCAGAAAATCGAAACCGATCAGGTGGCCACGGCCATGCATGAGATGACGGCCACGGTTCAAGAAGTTGCACGCAATGCCGAAGAGGCCTCCGAGGCGGCAATGTCCGCCGACGTGCAAGCCCGTGAGGGCGATACCGTGGTCGCCCAGGTCATTACACAGATTGAGCGCCTGGCGGCTGAAGTGGTGTTGTCCACCGAGGCGATGGCTCATCTGAAACAGGAAAGCGACAAAATCGGCAGCGTGCTCGACGTGATCAAGGCCGTGTCCCAGCAAACCAACCTGCTGGCCCTCAACGCCGCCATCGAAGCCGCTCGGGCGGGCGAAGCCGGGCGCGGTTTTGCCGTGGTGGCCGACGAAGTGCGCAGCCTGGCGCAGCGTACGCAAAAGTCCACGGAAGAGATTGAAGTCTTGATCATCGGTCTGCAAAGCGGGACTCAACAAGTGTCCAGCAGCATGGACAACAGCCGCCTGCTGACCGACAGCAGCGTTGAGCTGACCCGCCGCGCGGGCGAGTCCCTGGACACCATTACCCGCACCGTATCGACGATTCAGGGCATGAACCAACAGATCGCGACAGCAGCCGAACAGCAAAGCGCGGTGGCCGAAGAGATCAACCGCAGTGTGCTGAACGTGCGCGACGTGTCGGAACAAACCGCCGCCGCCAGCGAGCAGACCGCCGCCGCCAGCGTGGAACTTGCAAGGCTGGGAACGCACCTGCAAACACTGGTCACCCGCTTCAAGGTCTGACCCTCGGCCAGTGCGACTCTCATCACACTAACGGCAACTGCCCTTCAGTTCCGGCCCCCGGCGCCGATGGCCTGATACCCCTTGAAGGAGTATCACCATGTACCGTCGGCTGGCTCTACTGCTGGGCAATATAAGCGTCAATCGCAAACTCAGCCTGGGCTTCGGGCTGGTACTGGTGCTGACTCTGCTGATCGCCGCAGCGGGCTGGAATGGCCTGGTGTCGGTGATCGACCGGGGCGACAAACTGGCCAATATCTCGAAAATCATCTCGCTGACCAAAGACCTGCGCATTGCCCGCCTTGAATATGACCGCCATCCAGGGGAGGACACACTGGCCGGCGTCACCGGCCAACTGAGTGCACTGGACAACGCGCTGGAGCAGTCACACAAACAGCTGACATCGCCCGAAGACCTGGTATTGATCGAGCAGCAACTCAATGCCGTGACCGAGTACAAACGCGCCTTCACCGATCTCATCCAGGGCTCCCGGCCCGAACAGGCCGTTGAGCGCATGCACCAGCAGGGCGATGTCCTGATCGAGCAGAGCCAGAAGCTCTCGGCACTGCAGACAGCCAAACGCAACAACGAAAGCCATCAGGCCACGACCCTGTTGATCAGTTGCGCGCTGCTGGCGCTGGTGCTGGGAATGATCGCCGCCTGGGTCATTACCCGCCAGATCGTGATCCCGCTGCAACGCACGCTCAAGACCGTTGAGCGCATCGCGGCCGGGGATCTGACCCAAGACCATCACACCGACCGCCGCGACGAACTGGGGCAGCTGCAGCAAGCCATACAACGGATGACCCAAGGCCTGCGCGAGTTGATTGGCGGGATCAGCGATGGCGTGACTCAAATCGCCAGTGCAGCGGAAGAACTCTCGGCGGTCACCGAACAAACCAGCGCGGGGGTTAACAGCCAGAAAGTCGAAACCGATCAGGTCGCAACGGCCATGCACGAAATGGCCGCCACCGTTCAAGAGGTGGCGCGCAATGCGGAAGAAGCCTCCGAGGCGGCTGTCGCGGCTGACCAGCAGGCCCGCGAGGGCGACAACGTGGTCGCACAAGCCATCGCCCAGATCGAGAAGCTGGCCATTGAAGTCGGCCATTCCACCGATGCCATGGGCCATCTGAAACGCGAAAGCGACAAGATCGGCAGCGTGCTGGACGTGATCAAGTCCGTCGCCCAGCAGACCAACCTGCTGGCCCTCAACGCCGCCATCGAAGCGGCACGGGCCGGTGAGGCCGGTCGTGGTTTTGCGGTCGTGGCCGACGAGGTGCGCAGCCTGGCGCAGCGCACGCAAAAATCCACAGAAGAAATCGAAGAGTTGATTGCCGGCCTGCAAAGCGGCACTCAGCAGGTGTCCAGCAGCATGGACAACAGTCGTGCCCTGACAGACAACAGCGTTGAGCTGACCCGCCGTGCGGGCGAGTCACTGGGCAACATCACCCGTACGGTGTCGACGATTCAGGGGATGAACCAGCAGATCGCAGCCGCCGCCGAGCAGCAAAGCGCGGTGGCCGATGAGATTAACCGCAGCGTGTTGAATGTGCGTGATGTGTCAGAGCAAACCGCCGCCGCGAGCGAAGAGACTGCGGCTTCGAGCATTGAACTGGCGCGGCTGGGCACGCATCTTCAGGCATTGGTTGGGCGGTTCAAGGTTTAACAGCCTTGTAACCCTGTGTGGGAGCGGGCTTGCTCCCACACATTCAGAACTACAGTACCTGACGCAAGAACGCCTGAGCGCGCAGGTCCTTGGGCGAGGTGAAGAAGTCTTCCGGGGAGGAGTCTTCCAGCAGCTTGCCATGGTCGAAGAACAGCACGCGGTTCGCCACTTCGCGGGCAAAGCCCATTTCGTGGGTCACGCAGACCATGGTCATGCCTTCGCGGGCCAGGGTCTTCATCACGTCCAGTACTTCGCCGACCATTTCCGGGTCGAGCGCCGAGGTGGGCTCGTCAAACAACATCACCTTGGGTTCCATCGCCAACGCACGGGCAATCGCCACGCGCTGTTGCTGGCCGCCCGAGAGACGCGACGGGTACTCGTTGGCCTTCTGACCAATACCCACCTTGTCCAGTAATGCGCGGGCCTTGGCTTCACGTTCGACCTTGCCACGCTTGCGCACAACCTTTTGTGCCAGGCACAGGTTTTCCAGCACGGTCATGTGCGGAAACAGGTTGAAATGCTGGAACACCATGCCGACTTCACGCCGATAGGCATTGACGTCGGTTTTGGGGTTGGCCAGGTCCAGGCCGCCAATGCTGACGGAGCCGGAGTCGAAGTCTTCCAGGCCATTGAGGCAGCGCAGGAAGGTCGACTTGCCAGAGCCCGACGGGCCGATCACCACCAGTACTTCGCCCTGGGCGACAGTGGTGCTGACGTTGTCTACCGCACGAACGATGTGGCCGCGGGTGTCGAAGACTTTTACCAGTTCGCGAACTTCAATCACTTTGCGCGAGCCTCCGCTCAAGCCGGCTGGCGAAATGCGACAGCGGCAGGTTGATCAACAGGTACAGGCCCGCTACGCAGAACAGGATTTCGAACGGCGAAAACGAGGTGGTGATGACCTCACGGCCACTTTTGAGCAGTTCGGTAATGGCGATCACCGACACCAGCGAGGTGTCCTTGACCAAGCTGATAAATTGCCCGGCCAATGGCGGCAACACACGTTTGAACGCTTGCGGCAGCACCACATGGCGCATCGACTGGCTGCTGTTGAGGCCCAGCGAGCGCGCCGCTTCGTTTTGCCCGCGGGCAATGGACTGCACGCCCGAACGAATGATTTCGGCCACGTACGCACCGGTGAACAGCGACAGCGCGGCAATACCGGCAAACTCGCGGGACAGGTTGAGCACAGTGCCAATGAAGAAGTAGAAGATGAAAATCTGTACCAGCAACGGTGTACCGCGTACCAGCTCGACGTACAGCGTCGAGAGGTCGCGCAGGGTCGGGTTGTTCGACAGTCGGCACAGGCCGGTGGCCAGCCCGATGATCAAACCCAATACGCCAGACACCAGCGACAGCCAGACGGTGGTCCACAAGCCCCAGAGCAGCGGTCCTGCGGCCCAGTGGCGGTTCACGCCAATGACATCGCCTTCCTCGACCTCGTCGCCTTCAGCCAGTTGCAGGCTGTTGTCGGCAACGGTTACGCGTTGCTCTTTGCCATCTTCGCCACGCAGCACGACTTCGGCAGTGTCGCCCTTGCGTACCAGTTCGATGATGGTCGAGCGTTCAGCCGCCCGCTGGGCTTCTTCGGCCTGATAGGCGAAGTACTGCGGAACACGGTTCCAGCGCCATTCGTAAGACATCAGCGAAGTGGCGTAATACAACGCACCCGCCAGACCGATGAGCACCAGCACGGTCAATACGTGCCAGGGCCACTGGACTTTTTTTTGTTTGATCACTTTCAGGTTCCGTCAGGAGAAAAGCCAGGCCCGTAGCAGTTGCCGAAGGCTACGTCCGGGCGCGAAGCGCTCGTAAATCGAACGCCTCCGTTTTTCATCTGAACCGCATTCAGCTTCTTTACGGCTGCTGCGCAACCGGACGCAGCCTTCGGCAGCTGCTACAAAAGTAGCGGAATGCGATCAGCGCTTATTCCATGTCTTTGAGCCAGGCGGTGTCTTTGAACCACTTGTCATGGATGCGATCGTAAGTGCCGTCTTCGTGGATCTGGTGCAGGAAGTTGTTGATGAAGTTGATGCTGTCGTAGTCGCCTTTCTTCAGACCAAAGGCCAAAGGCTCGTAGGTGAACGGCTTGTCGAGGAACACCAGCTTGCCGTTACCGAACTTGTTAACCGCTACAACGTTGTATGGGGCGTCGTAGATAAAGGCATCAGCCTTGCCGTTGACGACGTCCAGAACACCTTCAGGCTCGTTGTCGTAGCCGTGGTACTGGGCTTTTGACATCAGTTTGCGAGCAACGATTTCACCCGTGGTGCCAATCTTGGACGTCAGGCGATATTGCGGGTCGTTGAGGTCTTTGTAAGATTTGACCTTGTCTTCCAGCTCTTTGCGAATGAGCACGGTCTGGCCCACTACGATGAAGGGTTCGCTGAAGTTCAGGCGCAGGTTGCGTTCCTGGGTCAGGGTCATGCCGCTGCCAATCATGTCGAACTTGTTGGTCATCAACGCCGGGATGATGCCGTCATAACCGGTGGAAACCAGCTCCAGCTTCACACCCATGGCCTTGGCCATCGCTTTGAGCAGGTCAACTTCAAAACCAATGATCTGGCCGCGTTTGTTGGTCATTTCAAATGGCATGTAGGTTGGGTCCATGCCCACCTTCAGAGTGCCGCGTTTGACCGCGTCATCAATTGCGCCTGCATGGGCTGCGCTGATCGCCAGTAATGCAGTCACACCGCACAGCAGTTTCGACACAAACTTCTTCATCACAACTCCCCCTCACCTACTCAATTAAGGCGTTGGCCAACGGCAGGCTCGATTCAAAAAGCCAATACAGCCGGGCACTCACCCATTCGAAAACGGATGCTAACTCACTGAGGGTTATGAGACGAGTTTTGCGAGAGAAAAGCACGACGGGCGTGGGATGCCGTTCCCGTGGGAGCGGGCTTGCTCGCGATGCA
Source organism: Pseudomonas sp. RL_5y_Pfl2_69 (assembly GCF_963970465.1). Taxonomy (NCBI): domain Bacteria; kingdom Pseudomonadati; phylum Pseudomonadota; class Gammaproteobacteria; order Pseudomonadales; family Pseudomonadaceae; genus Pseudomonas; species Pseudomonas sp. RL_5y_Pfl2_69. The sequence goes on from NZ_CAXAOU010000005.1 coordinate 355,794, forward strand.
GGCAACGCGGTGCAACAGGTATTACGGGGTGAGGCCATCGCGAGCAAGCCCGCTCCCACAAGGGGTAGCGGGTTGCATGCGAGAGATCAGGCAGCAGGCTGTAGCGGCAACAACGGTGCGTGAGGGTCAGCGGCAACCGACTCACGCCAGGCGTTCAGCCAGCCTTCGTGACCTTCGTTCCACACCAGCGCGTGCAAGCGGGCAAGGGCTACAGGGTCGCTCAAGAGCTCCATGCGCTCTTTGTCGCTGACACCCTGAGGACCCACCTTGAGTGCGTGACGCACACGTTCAGTACGCAGCCATTCAATCGGCTCGGCCTCACGGTGACGCGACGTCGCAAGGGCACAGGCCAGTGCGTTCTGCTGTGGATCAACCACGGCCCGCACAAAACCGTCATGCAGTGCGTGGTAGCGGTTTTCGTGGGTGTATTCGGCTGTGGCCGACAATTCACGGGGCGGTGCGTATTCCTCAGGAATCAGGAACAGGCTTTCATCGCGAGTCTTGAGGCCCAGCTTGACCCGGCTGGAGATCACCGACACCGGAATCGACAACATCAGCGAACCGACAATCGGCACCAGCCACCACAAAAAGCTCGGGTTCAACCACAACACCAACGCAGCCCAGGCCGCACCCAGCAGGGTTTGCGGACCATGACGGCGCACCGCTTCGCTCCACGGCGTGGAGTCGTCGTCACGCTGTGGCGAATTCCAGGTCGCCGCCCAGCCCAGGAACGCGGCCAGTACAAAGCGGGTGTGGAAGATCATGCGCACAGGTGCCAGCAGCATCGAGAACAGCATCTCCAGCAGCATCGACAGCGTGACCTTGAACTTGCCACCAAACTCTTTCGCGCCCTTGGCCCAGATCAGGATGATGCTCAGCAGTTTAGGCAGGAACAACAGCACGATCGTAGTCGAGAACAGCGCCACGGCTTTATCCGGGTGCCATTGTGGCCACAGCGGATACAACTGGCGCGGTTCCATGAAGTACTGCGGTTCCATCAGCGTGTTGACTGCCAGCAAGGCGGTCGACAGCAACAGAAAGAAGAACCACAACGGCGCAGACAGGTAAGACATCACGCCCGTGAGGAACACCGCACGGTGAACCGGGTGCATGCCCTTGACCAGGAACAGGCGGAAGTTCATCAGGTTGCCGTGGCACCAGCGACGGTCACGCTTGAGTTCGTCAAGCAGGTTGGGCGGCAGTTCTTCATAGCTGCCCGGCAAGTCGTAGGCAATCCACACGCCCCAACCGGCACGGCGCATCAGCGCGGCTTCAACAAAGTCGTGAGACAGGATCGCGCCCGCAAAAGCACCTTTACCCGGCAACGGCGCCAAAGCACAGTGTTCGATAAACGGCTTCATGCGGATGATTGCGTTGTGGCCCCAGTAGTGGGATTCACCCAACTGCCAGAAGTGCAGACCGGCAGTGAACAGGGGTCCGTACACCCGCGTCGCAAATTGCTGCATGCGCGCATACAAGGTGTCCATGCCCGATGCTCGCGGCGCGGTCTGGATGATCCCGGCGTCTGGCGTGGCTTCCATCAAGCGCACCAGGCTGGTCAGGCATTCACCGCTCATCACGCTGTCCGCGTCGAGCACCACCATGTACCTGTAATCACCGCCCCAGCGACGGCAGAAGTCGTCGAGGTTGCCGCTCTTGCGCTTCACACGACGGCGACGACGGCGATAGAAAATCCGCCCGAAGCCTTCTGTTTCGCGGCACACATCCAGCCAGGCCTGTTGCTCGGCAACACAGATGTCTGGATCGTTGCTGTCACTGAGGATAAAGAAGTCGAAGCGATCCAGATCGCCGGTCGCGGCAACCGACTCGTAGGTGGCGCGCAAACCTGCAAAAACACGGGTGACATCTTCGTTGCAGATCGGCATCACCAGCGCAGTACGTGCCTGCTCGGGGATTGCCTCATTCCCGGCGCTTTTGCCGGAAATACGGTATTTGTCGTGGCCGGTCAGCAGCTCCAGAAAGCCCATTAAGGCCGTCCAGAAACCCGCCGATACCCAGCAAAACAAAATCCCGAACAGAATCAGGATGCTGGTCTGCAAGGCATACGGCAGCACTTGTTGCGCCGTTTGCATCAACGGCTGGTGCAACACCTCTTCAAGGTCGACAAACGCCCAGCCCTGGTACGGCATGATGCCTTTCATATACCAGCCAGCAACGATGGTCTGACCCAGCATCAAGACCAGCAGGATGTAACGGCGGATCGAACCCACCGTACGCCAGCGGGCATGGGGTAATACACGCTCGTCGATTTTCGGCGCAGGCGGATTGCTGCGACCGGTCAGGCGCCGCCAGCCACGGACCAGAATGTTGGTGCGCCACGGCTCGGGCACCACCTTGGTGCGACGAATCGGCGGCGTGGCCTTGAGCATCACCCGGCCGCTGGCATCGAGGGCGAGCATTTCTGCTTCCTCAAGCTCCGCGGCCGACGTCAGGTTCAGACGCGTGCCTACCGAGGCCTGAGCGGCCTCAGTAGCATCGACATCGGCCTGCGTGGACAGACGCGCATGCAACTCGGCGAACGAGGTGCAGCTCGCAAGGTCCGCGCGCTGCTCATCGCTCAGTGGCAGATGCGCCAGGTACTCGCTGAGCGAGGCTGGCTGGGGCTGAGCATTACTCATCGGCTGGCAACTGGTAGCTCCAGGTCTCGGTCAACACTTTTTCAGTCTTCACCGGTTCTGGAGTGGCTGCAGGCGCTTGGGCCGCTGGGGCCTTGGCGTCCTTGGCCGCGTGATCTTTCTTCTCGTGTGCCTTGGCCACAGGGGCTTGCTCGATGTCCTGAACCAGCGCTGCGCGCATCTCTGTGGACTTGCTCGGATCCTTGATTTTCATCCGCAGCGTCAAGCGCCAGCCCTTGGTTTCAGGGTTGTAACGCACGTTGTTCTCAACCAGTTCGGCGTTGTCACCGACACTGACCTGACTGCGTACCGGGGTGTTTTCTGGCAAGGCCTTGAGCGACGGGCCTTCGAAGTCCACCAGATACGCAACGCTGCCGTCTGGCTGACGGATCAGGTTCGATTGCTTGACGTCGCCGGTCGAGCGCAGGGTTTGTTTGACCCAGGCGCTATCCGTTGGATGCAGGGCAGCTTCGTCCAGGGTCCAGTGCATGCGGTAAGCGAAATCAAACGGCTTGAGCGGCTCTGGCAGTGTTTCCGGGCTCCAGAACGCAACGATGTTGTCGTTGGTTTCATCGGCGGTCGGAATTTCTACCAGGTCAACGGAGCCTTTGCCCCAGTCACCCTGCGGTTCGATCCAGGCGCTTGGGCGCTTGTCATAGTTGTCGTCCAGGTCTTCGTAGTGGCTGAAGTCACGGCCACGTTGCAGCAAACCAAAGCCGCGCGGGTTTTCAACCGAGAAGTTGCTGACGGACAAGTGTTTCGGGTTGTTCAGCGGACGCCAGATCCACTCGCCGTTGCCGGCATGAATGGCCAGACCCGACGAGTCGTGCAACTCGCGACGGTAGTTCAGGACTTTGGACGGCTGGTTAGCGCCGAACAGGAACATGCTGGTCAGCGGAGCGATGCCCAGCTTGCCAACCTTGTCACGCAGGAACATTTGCGCTTTGACGTCCACGACGGTGTCAACACCAGGGCGCAGGGTAAAGCGGTAAGCACCGGTAGCCCGTGGCGAGTCCAGCAAGGCGAAGATCACCAGGTGCTTGTCGTTAGGCTTGGGTTTTTCGATCCAGAACTCGGTGAAACGCGGGAACTCTTCACCCGACGGCAATGCAGTGTCGATCGCCATACCACGGGCCGACAGGCCGTAGATCTGGTCCTTGCCCACAACGCGGAAGTAACTCGCGCCGAGCATGGTCATGATTTCGTCCTGCTTATCCGCCTTGTTGATCGGATACAGCACGCGGAAACCCGCCCAACCGAGGTTCTCGGTAGCTTTTGGATCAAACTGGACATCACCGAAATCGAAACGACTGGCGTCGTACTTGATTTCTTCAACCGTGGTGGCCGTCACTTCGTTGATTTTCACCGGCGTGTCGAAATGCATGCCCTGGTGATAGAAGGACAATTTGAACGGGGTTTTATCGCCCGCCCACTGGGCCTTGTCACGGTTGAATTGAATCTTCTGGTAGTCCGCGAACTTCATGTCGCGGAACTCTTTTGGCAAATTGCTGCGTGGCGCTTGGTATTTCTGTTCGGCGAGGGTTTTAGCCTCAGCCGCCACGTCATCCAGACTGAATGCCCACAGTTGACCCGCACCGAACAAGCAAAAGAGCGCAGAGCCCGTCACCAGTGCGTTGCGTAACCGCTTGGCAGACATTTTTGGTGCATTAAATGGACTAACAATCACGAGCAAACCTCGCCGAAAACAGATGATGAAACCAACGGCCAGCGATCTAAATGCCAGGTTGGCGAGCACTGTTCCGACCGTCAAAGGAATGAATGATTCCCCAGACGCGTCGGATTAGTCTCTGTGTAGCGCAGGATTATCTAGTAGCCCGCGTGACAACGCATCTACTGTCAGCAAGTATTTCTCGCTAAAACCGCCTGTTTTCAGACGAAAACGCGGTTTTTAAGGGTTTTAGATTTGTAACAGAAATGTCACAGGGCCATCATTGACCAAATGCACCTGCATATCGGCCCCAAAACGACCTGATTCTACTGTCGGGTGAAGACGTCTGGCCTCACTCAGCAGATGATTGAACAACGCCTCGGCCAACGCAGGAGGGGCCGCCGTGGAGAAGCCGGGGCGCAGGCCACTTTTGGTGTCTGCCGCCAGGGTAAATTGCGATACCAGCAGCAAACCACCGCCAATATCTGCCAGCGAAAGGTTCATTTTGCCTTCGGCATCGCTGAACACCCGGTAGTTGAGGAGCTTGTGCAACAACTTGGCGGCGCTTGCCTCGGTATCACCGGGTTCGACGGCGACCAGCACCAGCAAACCCTGGTCGATCGAGCCGACTATCTCCCCCGCGACCTCAACCCGCGCCCCACTGACACGCTGCAACAACCCCCTCATGCTTCGTCCGGTTGCAAGTTGAGCAGGCTGCGGGCCATTTGCTCGGTGGCGCGTACCAATGCATCGGTAATCCCGGGTTCGGAAGCGACGTGTCCGGCTTCACGAATGATCTGCAGCTCACTGCCCGGCCAGGCCTGATGCAGCTCCCAGGCGTTATCCAGCGGGCAAATCATGTCGTAGCGACCATGCACGATGACCGCCGGCAGATGGGCAATCTTGTACATGTCACGCAGCAGCTGATTGGGCTCCAGGAACGCATTGTTCATAAAGTAGTGGCATTCGATGCGGGCAATGGACAGTGCCCGGTGCGGGTCACAGAAGCGCTCGACCACTTGCGGGTTTGGCCGCAAGGTCGCCGCACGGCCTTCCCAGGTCGACCAGGCCTTGGCCACGTGCATCTGGGCAATCTGGTCATTGCCTGTCAGGCGCTTATGAAAGGCACTCATCAGGTCATGACGCTCATCCGGCGGGATTGGCGCTATGTATTCCTGCCAGTAGTCCGGGAATATCCGGCTGGCACCTGCCTGATAGAACCATTCGATTTCTTGAGGACGAGCCAGAAAGATCCCGCGCAGAATCAGCCCGTGCACCTTGTCCGGATGGCTTTGCGCGTACGCCAGTGACAGGGTCGAGCCCCACGAGCCACCAAACAGCACCCACTTGTCGATGCCCAGGAACAGGCGGATCCGTTCCATGTCGGCAACCAGGTCCCACGTCGTGTTGCTGTCCAGACTGGCGTGGGGGGTTGAACGCCCGCAACCGCGCTGATCAAAGGTAATGATGCGGTACAGGCCCGGATCGAAGTAGCAGCGGCTGTTGGCATCGCAGCCCGAACCCGGTCCACCGTGGACAAACACCACTGGCAGGCCGTCTGGCGAACCGCTCTCGTCAACGTAAAGCACATGCGGGCCATCGACTGCCAGTTCATGCCGGGCGTAGGGTTTGATCTGCGGGAACAAGGTCTGCATTACGCACTCCGGGAGGTCGGGATAATGTTGCCTCTGGCATCATAAACCCGATTGGGTGCAATGAGCATGCCCTTAAAAACACTGTGGTTGAATATCGGGCTGTTGCTTAAACCCTGTAGGAGCGGGCTTGCTCGCGATGGCATCGACGCAGCCTCACTGACAGACCGCGGCGCTGGCATCGCGAGCAAGCCCGCTCCCACATAACTCGACTCAGCCCTTGGAGTATCGCTGCTGGCCCCACTCGATAATCCGCGCCAGCAACTGCTTGAGCACCACCTGGGTCGGTGCCGCAAGGTCTTCGCGATAGTTGAACGGCTCGAACTCCTCCATATAAGTGCACTGGGCCAGTTCCAGCTGCACGGCATGGATGTTGTCCGCCGGACTGCCGTAGTGGCGAGTGATATGACCGCCCTTGAAGCGTCCGTTCAAGATGTGGCTGTAGGCCGGATGCTCGGCACAAATGGCTTCAAGGTCGCGGGCCAGGGTCGGATCGCAACTGGCGCCATTGAAAGTGCCCAGATTGAAGTCCGGCAAGCGCCCGTCAAACAGGTGCGGTACGCAAGAACGGATGGAGTGCGCATCAAACAGCAGCGCATAGCCAAACTCGTCCTTGAGGCGCTTGAGTTCCTGCTCCAGGGTCAGGTGGTAAGGTTTCCAGATCTGCTCCAGATACGTTGCACGCTCTTCGGCAGACGGCACCTGCCCTTCGCGAAACAATGGCACACCGTCGAACAGCGTGGCCGGGAACAGCCCGGTGGTCGCACCTACATACATCGGCGCATCGTCCTGCGGGCGATTGAGGTCGATCACAAAGCGCGAATACTCCGCCGCCAGGGTGCTGGCACCCAGTTCGGCGGCAAACTCATAGAGCCGCGGGATATGCCAGTCGGTGTCCGGCAGGCTTTGCGCTTCGGGGATCAGCCCGGCCTTGACCGCAGGTGTCAGCTTCAAGCCTGCATGGGGCATGCTGATCAGCAATGGCACACGGCCTTGTTTGAATGTCAGAACCTTGTCCACAAGCTTTTCTCCTAAAGCGTTACGTCAACGCCGCTGCGCACGACGCGTTTGTCCAGATCACCGCCCAGCCAGTAGGCCAGGTCTGCCGGACGATCAATGTTCCAGGCAACAAAGTCAGCCACTTTGCCGGGTTCAAGCGAACCGTGGGTCTCGCCCATGCCCAATGCCGTCGCGGCATGCTGGGTGACGCCAGCCAGGGCTTCTTCGGGGGTCATGCGGAACAAGGTGCAGGCCATGTTCAGCATCAGGCGCAACGACAAGCCAGGGGACGTACCGGGGTTGAGGTCGCTGGCGATGGCGATTTTCACTCCGTGCTTGCGCAGAGCGTCCATCGGCGGCAACTGGGTTTCACGCAAGAAGTAAAACGCACCGGGCAAGAGCACGGCCACGGTGCCGGAGGCGGCCATGGCAATGGCGTCTTCTTCGGTCATGAATTCCAGATGGTCCGCCGACAACGCCTGGTAGCGCGCCGCAAGGCTTGAGCCATGCAATGAGGACAACTGCTCGGCATGCAATTTGACCGGCAAGCCCAATTGCTGCGCCACTGTGAATACCCGCTCAACCTGGGCGGGCGAAAACGCCAGGTATTCGCAGAACGCATCCACCGCGTCTATCAGCCCTTCGGCGGCCAACGCGGGCAGCATCTCGTTGCAGATATGCTCGATATAGTCGTCGGCACGGTCCTTGTACTCCGGCGGTAAGGCATGGGCCGCCAGGCAGGTGCTACGCACCGTGACCGGCAACGCTTCGCCCAGACGACGGATCACCCGCAAAATTTTGCGCTCGCTTTCAAGGCTCAGGCCGTAACCGGACTTGATCTCGACGCTGGTGACGCCATCGCGCAGCAAACACAGCAAACGCTGACGGGCACTGGCGAACAATTCATCTTCGCTGGCGGCTCGGGTCGCACGCACGGTGCTGGCAATACCGCCCCCGGCAGCGGCGATTTCTGCATAGCTCACGCCCTGCAAGCGCTGCTCGAATTCGCCGCTGCGATTACCGCCAAACACCGTATGCGTATGGCAATCGATCAGCCCCGGCGTCACCCACGCCCCTTCCAGGCCGTGGGTTTGACCATACTCGCCCGTCGGCAACTGCAGACGCGGACCAATCCACTCAATGTAGCCATCACGGGTGACAATGGCGGCATCCTCGATGATCGAGTACGTGCCATTGGCCATGGTTGCGACATTGCAGTGTTGCCAAAGGGTTTTCATTGCGTCACTCCGTCAATGATCAAAAACTCAGGAAAGCTCGGGAGCCACTTCAATCGCCCGACCTGCTGCCGGCTTTACCCACAATAGATAAGCCACCACCAGGAATACAATCCAGACCGCGCCAACCATCAGTGCCGCCTGGGTCTCAGGGAAGTAACCCAGTACGCCGAAGATAAACACCATGAATGCGATAGCAGCCATTGGCGCATACGGCCAGAACGGTACCGGGAACTTGAGTTCGGCTACTTGCTCACGGGTCATGGAGCGGCGCATGGCCACTTGGGTCACCAGAATCATCAACCACACCCAGACCGTGGCGAAGGTGGCAATCGAGGCGATGACCAGGAAGATGTTTTCCGGGATCAGGTAGTTGAGCACCACACCGCCCAACAACGTAGCGCCCATTACCAGTACGGTCATCCACGGCACGCCATGGCGGGAGATTTTTGCAAAGCCTTTAGGCGCCTGCCCTTGCTGGGCCAGGCCGTACATCATGCGGCCCGCGCCGAAGATGTCGCTGTTGATGGCCGATACCGCCGCCGAAATCACCACGATATTCAGAATGGTGGCCGCCGAGCTGATGCCCAGGCTGTCAAAGATCTGCACAAACGGGCTGCCCTGGCTGCCGATCTGGGTCCAAGGGTAGATCGCCATCAACACAAACAGGGTCAGTACATAGAACAGCAGAATGCGCAGCGGCACCGCGTTGATCGCTTTGGGAATCACACGCTGCGGATCTTTGGCTTCGCCGGCAGTGATGCCGATGATTTCAATACCGCCGAAGGCAAACATCACCACGGCAAACGAAGCAATCAAACCGCCCACGCCATTAGGCATGAAGCCGCCGAAGGACCACAGGTTGCTGATGCCGGTAGCCACGGCATCCGTGCTGCCAGACGTACCGATGCCAAACAGCATGATGCCGAAACCGGCCAGGATCATGGCCACGATCGCGGCAACTTTAAGCAGCGACAACCAGAACTCCATTTCGCCAAAGACTTTGACGCTGCACAGGTTCAAGCCGCCGATCAGCAGCACGATGCCCAGCACCCAGATCCAGCGCGCGACTTCCGGGAACCAGAAGCCCATGTAAATGCCGAAGGCGGTGACATCGGCCAGACACACGATGATCATCTCGAAGGCATAGGTCCAGCCCAGGATAAAGCCGGACATGGGGCCCAGGTAGGTGCTGGCATATTGGCCAAACGAGCCGGATACCGGGTTATGCACGGCCATTTCGCCCAGTGCACGCATCACCATGAACACCGCGGCGCCACCAATCAGGTACGCCAGCAGCACAGCAGGCCCAGCCATTTGGATGGCAGCGGCTGAACCATAAAAAAGACCCGTTCCGATCGCTGAACCCAGCGCCATAAAACGGATGTGGCGAGCGGATAGCCCGCGTTTCAAACCTTGAGTCTGGTTTTGCATTTCGCGTCCTTGATTATTTTTGTCGGCGAAAACAGAGACGCAGAGGGTCGATAAGACCCTCTGCGTTTTTTGGGGTTACAGGCTTGGCAGAACGTGAGCAGGCAGCAGATCGTTCAGGCAACGGGTTGCCAGCAGTTGCATGGCAACTTCGATATCCGGTGCGAAGAAGCGGTCTTTCTCATAATGAGCGACCTTGCTGCGCAGGGTGGTGCGAGCGACTTCAAGCTTGGCCGAGGTTTTCAGGCCATCACGCAGATCCAGACCCTGGCACGCGGCCAGCCACTCGATCGCCAGTACGCCACGGACGTTTTCGGCCATTTCCCACAGACGCTTGCCAGCAGAGGGGGCCATCGATACGTGGTCTTCCTGGTTGGCCGAGGTCGGAATGCTGTCAACGCTGTGTGGGTGGGACAACGCCTTGTTCTCGCTGGCCAGGGCCGCAGCCGTTACCTGAGCGATCATGAAGCCGGAGTTCACGCCACCATTGGCCACCAGGAACGGCGGCAATTGCGACATGTGCTTGTCCATCATCAACGAGATGCGACGCTCGCTCAGCGAACCGATTTCTGCAATCGCCAGCGCCATGTTGTCAGCAGCCATTGCAACCGGCTCGGCGTGGAAGTTGCCACCGGAGATCACGTCGCCCTGCTCGGCGAATACCAGCGGGTTATCCGACACTGCGTTGGCTTCAATGCCCAGCACTTCGGCGGCCTGGCGGAACTGGGTCAGGCAGGCACCCATCACTTGCGGCTGGCAACGCAGGGAGTACGGGTCTTGTACCTTGTCGCAGTTCTTGTGCGACTCGGACACTTCGCTGCTCGCGCCCAGCAGGTCGCGGTAAATGGCAGCGGCGTCGATCTGACCGCGTTGACCGCGGGCAGCATGAATGCGTGGATCGAACGGCGAGCGCGAACCCAGAACGGCTTCAACGGTCAGGCCGCCACAGGCCATCGCGGCAGCAAACAGGTCTTCGCCTTCAAACAGACCGCGCAAGGCATAGGCCGTCGACACTTGAGTGCCGTTGAGCAGGGCCAGGCCTTCTTTGGCAGCCAGGGTCAGCGGCTCAAGACCGGCTTGTTTCAAGGCAGTGACGGCATCCAGCCACTCACCCTTGTAACGGGCCTTGCCTTCGCCCAGCAGCACCAGCGACATATGCGCCAACGGTGCCAGGTCGCCCGATGCGCCTACCGAACCTTTAAGTGGAATGTGCGGGTAAACCTCGGCATTGATCAGCGCGATCAACGCATCGATCACCACGCGACGAATCCCGGAGAAACCACGGCTCAGGCTGTTGACCTTGAGCACCATGATCAGGCGTACCAGATCATCGCTGATTGGCTCGCCGATACCGGCTGCGTGGGACAGCACCAAGGAGCGCTGGAGGTTTTCCAGGTCTTCGCTGGCAATTTTGGTCGAAGCCAACAAACCGAAACCGGTGTTGATGCCGTACGTGGTGCGGTTCTCGGCAAGGATCTGCTCAACGCACGCCACACTGGCATCGATCTGCGCCGACGCACTTTCGTCCAGGCTCAGGGTGACTGGCTGCTGATAGATGTCACGCAGTTGGGCAAGGCTCAGTTGGCCGGGGATCAGGTTTAACTCAAGCACGTTAATACTCCTTCACGCGTGTAACCGAAATTATAGAAATTGTTCGTAACCTTGTGGGAGCCGGGCTTGCCCGCGATTGCATCACCTCGTACTGCCTGAAGCACCGAGGCGTCTGCATCGCGAGCAAGCCCGCTCCCACAGGATTCGTGCCCGTGGGTCAGCCGTTGATCATCGGCAGGTTCAGGCCCTGCTCGTTTGCACAGTCGATGGCGATGTCGTAGCCCGCATCTGCGTGACGCATCACGCCGGTTGCCGGGTCGTTGTGCAGTACACGGGCGATACGCTCAGCCGCTTCGTCGGTACCGTCACACACGATCACCATCCCCGAATGCTGGGAGAAGCCCATGCCCACGCCACCACCGTGGTGCAGCGAAACCCAGGTCGCGCCGCTCGCGGTGTTCAACAGGGCGTTGAGCAATGGCCAGTCGGACACGGCGTCCGATCCATCTTTCATCGACTCGGTTTCACGGTTCGGGCTCGATACCGAACCGGAGTCCAGATGGTCGCGGCCGATCACGATCGGGGCTTTCAGCTCGCCACTGCGCACCATTTCGTTGAACGCCAGGCCCAGCTTGGCGCGCTGGCCCAGACCAACCCAGCAGATACGTGCCGGCAGACCCTGGAAGCTGATGCGCTCGCGAGCCATGTCCAGCCAGTTGTGCAGGTGGGCGTCGTCAGCGATCAGTTCCTTGACCTTGGCGTCGGTTTTGTAGATGTCTTCGGCATCGCCCGACAGCGCGACCCAGCGGAACGGGCCTACACCACGGCAGAACAATGGGCGGATATAAGCCGGTACAAAACCAGGGAAGTCGAAGGCGTTTTCTACGCCTACTTCTTTGGCCATCTGACGAATGTTGTTGCCGTAGTCGAAGGTCGGCACGCCCGCTTTCTGGAAGGCCAGCATGGCTTCAACGTGCTCGCCCATCGAGGCTTTGGCGGCTTTGACCACGGCTGCCG
>NZ_CAXAOU010000006.1:0-304955 GCF_963970465.1 Pseudomonas sp. RL_5y_Pfl2_69
GCTCAGCAATCGTTGGTTACATCTTTGATTTCTCGCGGAGTAACTTGTGATGCTGATAATCTTGTTGACTATCAGTCTGACTCCACAAGCACCCACACGAATTGCTTGATTCAGTTGTTAAAGAGCGATTGGTTTAGCCTTCGCTGAACCGAGGTGCGCATTCTACAGCGTTACAAGCTGCTGTCAACACCTAATTTCCTGCTTCGATGACTTGAAGCTGACACTGCAAAACAATCCAACTCATTGATATTCAAGGAGTTTTCCGTTTCAACTGCGCCGGAAGTGGGACGAATTATAGGCCGCTAAAAATCCTAGTCAAGGGCTAATTGAGTAAAACTATCAATTAACTCCAAATACCCCTAATTACACCTATATAGAGGGGTGCTGACGCACCCCTCTATATAGCTACAGCACGCCAGACCGACGCAAACCCTCTACCACTCCCTCGTCCAACCCCAGCACTTGCTCCAGAACTTGCTGAGTATGCTCACCCAACAAAGGAGGCGCATTGCGATACTCGACTGGCGTTTCGGACAGCCGAATAGGGCTCGCTACCTGCGGCACAAGCCCCGCCAACGCATGCGGTAGCTGCATCGCCAATCCGCGGGCACGCACCTGAGGGTCAGCAAATACCTGAGCCAAGTCATTGATCGGCCCACAGGGAACACCAACCGCCTCCAACTGCGCCACCCACTCAGCCGTGGTCTTGAAAACAGTCAACTGCCTGATAAGCGGCACCAACTCCGCCCGATTAGCAACACGCAGCTTGTTGGTAGCAAAGCGCGGATCCCCACCCAGCTCGGGCCGACCAGCCACTTCAGTAAATTTAAGGAACTGACTGTCATTCCCTACCGTAAGAATGAAGTCGCCATCTGCCGTCGGAAAGTCCTGATAAGGCACGATATTCGGATGCGCATTGCCCAGGCGCTGCGGCGCTACGCCCGTAGTCAAATAGTTCATCGCCTGATTCGCCAGGCAAGCCACCTGCACATCCAGCAGCGCCATATCTATATGCTGCCCGCCACCATCATGCTGACGATGAGCAAGGGCGGCCAGAATCGCCACAGTCGAGTAAAGCCCGGTCAAGATATCTGTCAGCGCAACCCCAACCTTTACCGGCCCCGCCCCCTCATCACCTTCAGGCCGCCCCGTCAGACTCATCAGACCGCCAAGGCCCTGAACCATAAAGTCATAACCTGCCCGCTTGGCATAGGGACCGGTCTGACCGAATCCCGTAATCGAGCAATAGATCAAGTCAGGATTCAAAGCCTTTAGTGACGCATAGTCCAGACCATACGCCTCCAGCCCCCCAACCTTGAAATTCTCGATCAGAATGTCCGACTTGGCCGCCAGATCACGAACCAGCCGCTGCCCTTCAGGCTTGGTGAAATCAATAGTGACCGACTGCTTGTTGCGGTTTGCAGACAAGTAATAGGCAGCCTCCCCCGTACTTTCTCCATAAGCATCCTTGAGAAAGGGCGGCCCCCAGGCGCGAGTGTCGTCACCATTGCCCGGGCGCTCCACCTTGATAACTTCGGCCCCAAGGTCCGCCAGTATTTGCCCGGCCCACGGCCCCGCCAGCACCCGAGACAAATCCAACACCCGCAAATGCGATAAAGCACCCATGAGCCGAGCTCCTGTTAATAGAACGCCTGAAGGCCGGTCTGCGCACGCCCAAGAATCAAGGCATGCACGTCATGAGTGCCTTCATAGGTATTCACAACCTCCAGGTTGACCAGATGACGCGCAACCCCGAACTCATCCGAGATACCGTTACCACCCAGCATGTCGCGAGCCATACGCGCAATATCCAACGACTTGCCGCATGAGTTGCGCTTCATGATCGAAGTGATCTCAACGGCCGCAGTGCCTTCATCCTTCATCCGCCCCAGACGCAGGCAACCCTGCAGGGCCAGCGTAATCTCGGTCTGCATATCGGCCAGCTTTTTCTGGATCAACTGGGTCGCCGCCAAAGGCCGGCCAAATTGATGACGATCCAGCGTGTACTGACGCGCCGTATGCCAGCAGAACTCAGCAGCCCCCAGCGCCCCCCAGGAAATCCCGTAGCGAGCCGAATTCAGACAGGTAAAAGGACCTTTCAGGCCGCGCACATCCGGGAAGATGTTTTCTTGGGGGACAAACACGTTATCCATCACGATTTCGCCAGTAATGGACGCACGCAAGCCAACCTTGCCGTGAATCGCGGGCGTAGTCAGACCCTTCCAGCCTTTTTCCAGAACAAAGCCACGAATGTCGCCTTCATCATCTTTCGCCCACACCACAAACACATCGGCGATAGGACTGTTGGTGATCCACATCTTGCTGCCCGTCAGGCTATAGCCACCATCAACCGAGCGAGCACGGGTAATCATCGCGCCTGGGTCAGAGCCGTGGTTAGGCTCCGTCAGACCGAAGCAGCCAATCCATTCGCCAGATGCCAGCTTGGGCAGGTATTTTTGCTTCTGCGCCTCGGTACCGAACTCATTGATTGGCACCATCACCAAAGAAGACTGCACGCTCATCATCGAGCGGTAGCCCGAATCGACCCGCTCCACTTCGCGAGCTATCAGGCCGTAGCTGACGTAATTGAGACCGCTACCGCCGTACTGCTCAGGAATCATCGCACCCAGCAAACCGGTTTCGCCCATTTCACGGAAGATCGCAGGGTCAGTCTTCTCATTACGGAAAGCATCAAGAATACGTGGCGCCAACTTGTCCCGAGCAAACTGCTCAGCACTGTCGCGCACCATGCGCTCTTCTTCAGTGAGCTGCTGATCCAGCAACAGTGGATCAATCCAGTTGAAGCTTGCTTTACCCGCCATGAGAGAACCCTCGCGTAATAGATAAAATGTCGTGAGCCGATCCTAGGCTCCTTCTATATAGAAGGACAAACGAGGATTCAGCACCATCCTGTGATAATTTCTCACTCCGTAGCTCTATAAATAGCCTTTTCTGACTTCGTTTAGTGAGGAAGCCGTACATGCGCCGCAAGATCCCTAGCACAACAGCCCTGATCAGCTTCGAAGCGGCCGCACGCCATGAAAGCTTTACCAAGGCAGCACATGAGCTTTCCCTCACTCAAGGGGCTATTTGCCGACAGATTGCCAACCTGGAAGAGTTCCTGAGTGTAGAGCTCTTCCGACGCTCTAAACGTGGCGTAAAACTGACCGAAGCAGGCCTTTCTTACAGCAGACGCATAGCAACCCAGTTGGATGCCGTGGAACGGGACACGCTGTCCGTCATGGGCCAACAGGGTGCCAACGTCATCGAGCTGGCTGTGGTGCCCACTTTCGGGACGCAATGGCTACTCCCTCGGCTCAAGGACTTTCAGCACCAGCATCCGGACGTCACGGTAAACCTGACCAACCGCACTCGCCCCTTTCTGTTTGCCGATACCGACTTTGATGCTGCCATCTACTTCGGAGATGCCGACTGGTCCGGAACATCGTCCTACCGCCTGATGGGTGAAAACCCGGTCCCCGTGTGCAGCCCCACATTATTGGGTGAACAGCAAAGCCTCACCCCGCAAGCGCTCTGCGAACTCCCCCTGCTGCAACAAACCACACGCCCCTATGCCTGGCGCCAATGGTTCAACGCGCAGGACATGAACGTACCTCGCGACATGACCGGGCCACGCTATGAACTGTTCTCGATGCTGGCCCAAGCCGCCATGCATGAAATGGGCGTCGCCCTTATCCCCCCCTTTCTGATTCAGCGAGAACTGGCCGAAAAACGTCTGGTGATTGCCAACAAGAGCACCCTGCTCAGCACCAAGGCTTACTACCTGATGATCCCCGAACGCAAAATCGAATCAGCTTCATTGCAGGCCTTTCGAGACTGGCTAGTCAATCAGGCCGCCACTTACAGCCTGATTTGAAAAGCCGCATGGTCCAAACAAACTATGTAGCGATGCATAAAAACACACTACATATGTACGTAAATGTCGCGTTTAAACACTCTGTACTTTGGTCTAACTGGACAAACCTGCAAGCCAGTAACCACGCGGCCTGCAGGGTATTTCTCAAAGTTATGCAGCGATAACCAAAAGAAATGTGAAAAAAACTCAAAAAACACTCAAATCCTCTGAAATCCTCGTATTTAAAGGCATGCAGCCGATCATTGCGACATTCGGTCACTGCATGACTTGTAGTTAAAATCCCGTCGTCCTCCATAAGTCCTTGAAGGGTAAAAAAATTGCCAGCAGAATGCCCCGCCCCACCCATACTTTGGTGGGATCGTGCTGATCGGCCGCCCCAGTCGCACCATCCGTAGTGCGCTGGCTTTCTTATAAAAGATCACGCAGGAGATATGACGTGCACATTGGTGTTCCTCTCGAGACCCATACGGGTGAAACCCGGGTTGCTGCAACCCCGGAAACCATCAAGAAGCTGATCGGCCAAGGCCATAAAGTGACTGTTCAAAGCGGCGCAGGTATCAATGCCAGCGTTATCGACAGTGCTTATGAAGCCGCCGGCGCAACTATTGGCAACGCTACAGATGCTTTCGGCGCAGAGCTGATTCTCAAGGTTGTCGCCCCAAGTGACAGCGAACTGGCCCTGATCAAGACCGGCACCGTGCTCATTGGCATGCTCAACCCGTTCAGCAATGAAACCATTGCCAAACTGGCCGAGCGCGGGATCACTGCTTTCTCTCTCGAAGCCGCTCCCCGAACCTCTCGTGCGCAAAGTCTTGATGTGCTGTCATCTCAGGCCAACATCGCCGGCTATAAAGCCGTCTTGGTCGCCGCCCACCACTATCCGCGCTTTATGCCAATGCTCATGACCGCCGCCGGGACCGTTAAGGCCGCTCGCGTACTGATTCTGGGCGCAGGCGTGGCTGGCTTGCAGGCGATCGCCACGGCCAAACGCCTGGGCGCAGTGATCGAGGCATCCGATGTACGACCAGCCGTTAAAGAGCAGATCGAATCGCTGGGCGCCAAGTTCGTCGACGTGCCTTACGAAACCGACGAAGAGCGTGAGTGCGCCATTGGCGTAGGCGGCTATGCACGCCCAATGCCTGCCAGCTGGATGCAACGCCAGGCACAGGCTGTTCACGAACGCGCCAAGCAGGCTGACATCGTGATCACCACCGCCTTGATCCCGGGCCGTAAAGCTCCGGTACTGCTCAGCGCTGAAACCGTAGCCCAGATGAAACCCGGCTCGGTGGTCATCGATCTGGCTGCAGCCCAAGGGGGCAATTGCCCGCTGACCGTCGCCGACCAAGTAGTGGTTGAGCACGGTGTCACCATCGTCGGCCACACCAACCTTGCTGCAATGGTTGCTGCAGACGCCTCGGCGCTCTACGCCCGCAATCTGCTGGACTTCCTCAAGCTGGTCTTCACCCCCGAAGGACAGTTCCAGATCAACCTTGAAGACGACATCGTCGCCGCGTGCCTGATGTGCCGCGACGGTCAAGTCGTGCGCAAAAACGGCTGAGGATAAAAATAATGGAAGAGTTCATCTCCCCCGGTATCTACAACCTGATCATCTTCGTGCTGGCCATCTATGTGGGCTATCACGTGGTATGGAACGTGACACCTGCACTGCACACACCCTTGATGGCCGTCACCAATGCCATTTCAGCCATTGTGATTGTGGGCGCCATGCTCGCTGCCGCACTGACGGTTACCCCGCTGGGCAAAACCATGGGCACCCTGGCGGTCGCGCTGGCTGCCGTAAACGTATTCGGTGGATTTTTGGTCACCCGGCGCATGCTGGAAATGTTCAAGAAGAAAGCACCTAAAGCCAAAGAAGAGGTGCGCAAGCCATGAGCATGAACCTGGTCACTGTTCTGTATCTGGTTGCATCAATCTGCTTTATTCAAGCGCTCAAGGGCCTGTCGCACCCCACCACCTCACGTCGCGGCAACCTGTTCGGCATGCTCGGCATGGGTCTGGCGATCATTACCACGGTTGGCCTGATCTACAAGCTGGGCGCAGAGATCGCGACGGCTGGCATCGGCTACGTGATTGTCGGCCTGCTGGTCGGTGGTACTGCTGGCTCAATCATGGCTAAACGCGTCGAAATGACCAAAATGCCTGAGCTGGTCGCTTTCATGCACAGCATGATCGGCCTCGCGGCGGTATTCATTGCAATCGCAGCCGTGGTCGAACCGCAGTCCCTGGGTATCGTCAAACACCTGGGCGACGCTATTCCTGCAGGCAACCGTCTGGAACTGTTCCTGGGTGCGGCCATTGGTGCAATCACCTTCTCCGGTTCGGTGATCGCCTTCGGCAAACTCTCTGGCAAGTACAAGTTCCGCCTGTTTCAGGGCGCACCGGTACAGTTCAGCGGCCAACACAAGCTGAACCTGGTACTGGGCCTGGCCACGCTGGCACTGGGCATCACCTTTATGCTGACCGGCAACCTCAACGCTTTCGCGCTGATGCTGGCCCTGGCGTTTGTGCTGGGCGTGCTGATTATCATCCCGATTGGCGGCGCCGATATGCCTGTCGTGGTATCGATGCTTAATAGCTACTCAGGTTGGGCAGCAGCCGGTATCGGCTTCTCACTGAACAACTCGATGCTGATCATTGCCGGCTCGCTGGTAGGTTCTTCGGGTGCAATCCTGTCGTACATCATGTGCAAGGCGATGAACCGTTCGTTCTTCAACGTGATCCTCGGTGGTTTTGGTGGCGCAACAGACGCCGGCGGCCCAGCTGGCACGCAAGAGGCCCGTCCGGTCAAATCCGGCTCGGCTGACGATGCCACCTTCCTGCTGATGAACGCCGACACCGTGATCATCGTTCCAGGCTACGGCCTGGCTGTTGCCCGGGCACAGCACGCGCTCAAGGAACTGACCGAAAAACTGACCCATCGCGGCGTCACCGTAAAGTACGCCATTCACCCGGTTGCAGGCCGTATGCCAGGTCACATGAACGTATTGCTGGCCGAGGCCGAAGTGCCTTACGACCAGGTGTTCGAGATGGAAGACATCAACTCCGAGTTTGGCCAGGCTGACGTAGTGCTCGTCCTGGGCGCCAACGACGTGGTCAACCCGGCGGCCAAGAACGATCCAAAATCGCCGATCGCTGGCATGCCGATCCTCGAAGCCTATAAAGCCAAAACCGTCATCGTTAACAAACGCTCAATGGCCAGTGGCTATGCGGGCCTGGATAACGAACTGTTTTATCTGGATAAAACCATGATGGTCTTCGGCGACGCCAAGAAGGTTATTGAAGATATGGTTAAAGCTGTCGAGTAACATCTGGTATCAACGCAATATCGAAAACCCCGGCGCTGTCATGGCCGGGGTTTTTCTTTTTCCAAGGAACCCGACCAAAGGCTCTAAATCGGCCGCTGGCATTCGACCATGGTAGCGGGACGAAAGGCTCTGAAAATGAATAGACTGCGCCTCTTGCTTCCGTTGCCCGAGATAACAATCCATGTACCGTGAACGTATTCGCCTGAACTCCCTGCACGATAAGGTCATGAGCGCCGAAGAAGCCGCCGCCCTTATCCAAGACGGCATGACCGTCGGCATGAGCGGTTTTACCCGTGCCGGTGAAGCCAAAGCCGTCCCTCAGGCCCTGGCTGAGCGTGCCAAAAAGTCGCCGCTGAAAATCACCCTGATGACCGGCGCAAGCCTGGGCAACGACCTTGACAAGCAATTGACCGAAGCCGGTGTACTGGCACGTCGCATGCCATTCCAGGTGGACAGCACTTTGCGCAAGGCGATCAACGCCGGCGAAGTGATGTTTATCGATCAGCATTTGTCCGAGACCGTAGAGCAACTGCGCAACAATCAGCTCAAGCTGCCGGACATCGCAGTGATCGAAGCTGTAGCCATTACCGAGCAAGGCCATATCGTTCCAACGACTTCCGTGGGCAACTCCGCCAGCTTCGCGATTTTCGCCAAACAGGTGATCGTCGAGATCAACATGGCGCACAACCCGAACCTGGAAGGCCTGCACGACATCTATATCCCGACTTACCGCCCGACGCGCACGCCGATCCCGCTGGTGAAGGTCGACGATCGCATCGGCAGCACCGCGATCCCGATCCCGGCAGAAAAAATCGTCGCCATCGTGATCACCAACAAACCTGATTCGCCGTCCACCGTGTCCGAGCCTGACAGCGAAACCGACGGTATCGCCTTCCACCTGATCAACTTCCTCAAGCAGGAAGTCGAAGCTGGCCGGATGACCAACAAGCTCGGCCCACTGCAAGCAGGTATCGGCAACATCGCAAACGCGGTGATGTGCGGCTTGATCGACTCGCCGTTCGAAGACCTGACCATGTACTCCGAAGTCCTGCAGGATTCGACCTTCGACCTGATCGACGCCGGCAAGATGAGCTTCGCTTCGGGCAGCTCGATCACATTGTCGGAGCGTCGCAACTCGGACGTGTTCGGCAATCTGGAGCGCTACAAGGACAAACTGGTGTTGCGCCCGCAAGAGATCTCCAACCACCCTGAAGTGGTTCGTCGTCTGGGCATCATCGGCATCAACACCGCGCTGGAGTTCGACATCTACGGCAACGTGAACTCCACTCACGTCTGCGGCACGCGGATGATGAACGGTATCGGCGGCTCGGGCGACTTCGCCCGTAACGCACACCTGGCGATTTTCGTGACCAAGTCGATTGCCAAGGCAGGCGCGATTTCCAGCGTTGTGCCAATGGTCAGCCACGTCGACCACACCGAGCACGACGTCGATATCCTGGTGACCGAGCAGGGCCTGGCCGATCTGCGTGGCCTGGCGCCGCGTGAGCGCGCACGCGTCATCATCGACAACTGTGTTCACCCGGACTTCCGTGAAGCCCTGAATGACTACTTCACCAAGGCCTGCGCGATTGGCGGCCACACGCCGCACATCCTGCGTGAAGCCCTGAGCTGGCATATCAACCTGGAAGAAACCGGGAAAATGCTGCCGTAACCCGCGAGCTAGAGAGCCGCTGACGGAAACACGTTTTTGTCAGCGGCTTTTTTATACCCATAATTTCAAAAACTGTACTGCTGTACTGGTCATTTCCCGCCTTCAACACACTCTTTCACGGCCACTTTTGCCAATTTCGCACCACTTAGGTGCGGACAGGTACAGTTACGCGTATTTGTGCCCGTACAGCGTGCATAAACAGTTAACTGGCCCATTGCAATACAGGTGAACTGTATCTAGAGACACTGTACAAAGAGGAGGATCATTGGCATCAGTTAAACCACTAGCCAATGCCGCCATAAGCGGAAGGATGACACCATGGAACGTACACTCAGTTCCGAACTGTTCAGCGAAAGCAACTCTGTAAACACCCAGGCTTCCATGCCTCTGCGCGTTCTTGCCAACCTGATGTTGTGGCAGCGCCGCATCTCCAGCCGCCATCAATTGGCTCGACTGGACTCGCGTCTTCTGGCTGATGCCGGTATTAGCGAAGCACAGCGTTACGAAGAGCTGAGCAAGCCGTTCTGGCGCTAACTTGCGCTCGCTGGCCCTGACCACCGGTCCACCGCCAGCAACCTGAATTGAAAAAACAGAACCCGTCGCGGATTACCGCTGACGGGTTTTGTCGTTTATGGGCCACGCTTTTAAGCCTTGGCATAAAGACAGGTACAGTTTTAAATAATCAAAAAACAAACAGGTACAGTTATCAAAATGCCTGATCTAGAGCACTTCACCTACAGTACCCAGCAAAACGTCCTATGCCTGACGCAGGCCTGAGCCTACTATTCGGTCCATAAGCGTCTATTTTCATACGTTCATATTCAGGAGTCTCACCATGTCCACACTTCGCCTACTCAGCGCGGCGGCACTGCTGGCCGTTGCAGCCAGCGCCAACGCCACAAGCTTCATCGTCACGACCGATGGCATTGTGGGCACCCTCAAGGCAACGTCCGATCTGACATCGGATGCCACAGGCTCGTTTCGTGACAACAAAATCGTACGCGCAGCCCGTGATGATGCTGCCAGCTTCGTTGCCAGCGAAGGCACCATTCGCGGGGTAAAACTCGAAAGCGCGTTCGAAGCCATTCGCCAGCAAGCCCCGCAATTGCAGGCCACGGATGCACAGCTGGCCCAGGCCATTCTGACGATCTGAATGTAAGTGACGCCATAACGGGTCAGCTCTTTCGGGGGGCGGGCTTGCTCGCGATGCAGGCGGCGCGTTCATTCAGTTGAGCCGCGTCGACACCTTCGCGAGCAAGCCCGCTCCCACAAAGACACCCCCCCGCGCTGGCCCTGCCCAGACCATTACGCTAGCCTTGGCTCTCATTCAAACAGCCTCGAGACCCATGCGTTTTTCCTTATTAGCTCTTCTTGCACTCAGCTGGACTCAATCAGCCAACGCCTTCGACATGACCACCCAGAATGTGGTGCTCAGTGGTTACGTCACCAGTAAAGTGACGTCCGCGCCTTTTGATCACAAACTGATACGTGCCGCCCAGGATGATGCCGCCGTCTTTATTGCCAGTGATGGCCAGACAAGAGGAGCGCAGCTGGAGTCTGCCTTGCGCTATCTGCGCCAGAACACGCCAAAATTGAGTGCCAGCGACCTTGAACTGGCACAGACAATTCTCGTCCAATAAATACCCGCTTTTCCTGGAGATACTTCATGCGCAGCCCTTTAATTGTCGCCACCCTTGGCTTTTTGCTACTCGCCGATGTGGCGCAGGCACAAACCGTTGTGCAGACCAGCAACATCATCGTGCGCGCCTTTGGTCGCACCATCGATTTCACGTCCGACACCACGACCTCCATCCGCGACTCTAAAGTCGTGCGTGAAGCCCACGACGACGCGGCTACCTTTGTCGCCAGCCAGGGCGATATCCGCGGCGTGCAACTGGAAGCGGCCTTCAGCACCCTGCGTGACCGCGTGCCTGAAGCCCGCAACGCCAGTGACCAGGATCTCGCCGAAGCCATCCTCGCACTGTGAGGTCGCTAACGCGCTGGCTCGCAGCCTGTGGCCTGCTGCTGATCACCAGCAGCGCCCAGGCCGCGCTGCATCTGCAACTCAAGACCGAAGGCCTGAGCCCGGCCGAGCAACAGGCCAGCCAGGCCTTGCTGGATGAGGCCATGCAGAGCCTGCCACCGCGTTTTATCGAGCAATTGGATCGGCAGATTCTGGTGGGCTGGACGGATGACATGCCCAGCAACGCCTACGGCCAGGCATCGCTGACCTCCGAGCTGGACCTCAATCGCACGCTCCTGGCAGGGCTGACCGATGGTTCGGCTGCCACCCAGCAGACCAACCGCCCCCACGGCACCGTGCGCCGGGAAATGCTTGCCACCGTCTTGCATGAACTCACCCACCTCTACGATCGCGCCCGACTCTGGCCCGCAGCCGAGCGCACGCTGATCCGGCGCTGCACCCGACAAAACAGCAACGCGGGCCTGATTGGCCTGCCTGATCAATGTCGCGGGCAGACCGAGCGCCGTTTCACCCTCAGTGATGATCCGCGCCTGCTCGACCTGGCCGGCTGGCAGCAATACGTGGGCCGCCGTGGCGAGCGCGAACAAGAAAACCACCAGGTCGTGCGCAGCCCCGATCTCTACGAAATCAGCAGCCCCAAGGAGTTTGTCGCGGTCAACATGGAGTACTTCCTCCTCGACCCGGCCTATGCCTGTCGCCGACCGGCGCTGTATCGCTACTACAAAGAACATTTCGGCTGGGCACCCGCCGCCAGGGACGAGTGCCCCAAAGGCTTTGCCTTCCTCAATGCCGGCAACGATTTCGCCAAGACCCCGCTGGGTACCGTAGACCCTGAGCGGGTGTACGCGGTCGACTACCTGCTGGCCGAAGCCAATCAGGAATGGGCCAGCCGCTGGGGTCACAGCATGCTCCGTCTGGTGATCTGCGCCCCAGGTCGACCACGCGGCCCGGACTGCCGACTCGACTTGCAAGAACACCTGGTGTTGTCCTACCGGGCGTTCGTCAATGACGTACAGCTCTCAAGTTGGGACGGCCTGACCGGCGCCTACCCTTCGCGCCTGTTCGTATTACCGCTGGCTCAAGTGATCGACGAATACACCAAGACCGAACTGCGCAGCCTGGCTTCCGTACCGCTCAAACTGAGCCGTCCGGAAATCGAGGAAGTGGTTGAGCACGCGGCCGAGATGCACTGGAGCTATGACGGCGACTACTACTTCATCTCCAACAACTGCGCGGTCGAGACCCTGAAACTGCTGCGCAGCGGCAGCAACAATGCCCAGCTCAAGGGCCTGGACAGCATTGTGCCCAACGGTTTGCTTGAAGTACTCAAAGCCCGGGGGCTGGCGGATACCAGCGTGCTGGACGATCCCAAGGAAGCGCTGCGCCTGGGTTATCGCTTTGACTCCTACCGTGATCGCTACCAGGCGATGTTCGATGTACTCAAGACCCGCCTGCCGATCAAGCAAGCCACCGTTGAAGACTGGTTGGCCCTGAACGCGGACGAACGCCGCCCGTGGATCGCGCAAGCTGACTTGCGCGCCAGCGCAGCCTTGTTGCTACTGGAGCAAGCCGGCTTTCGCCGACAACTGCTGCTGGCTCAGGATGAGGTCAAACAAAAGTACCTGGGCGCACGCGGGCTCAAGGATGGCGGCATGGACAAGGCCAACAAGACCCTGCAGGAAATTCTCGCCAGCAGCGGCTTTCTCAGCCGCCCGGCCGAGTTGCTCGGCAGCAATGGCTACGGCCTGCCCCAAACCAGGGAGTGGGAAATGCTCGAGTCCGAAAGCAGTCAGCGCCAGCAGCAACTGCTGCGCCTGACCACTGACCTGGACAAGGAAGTGCGCAGCCTGCTGGAGCCTTCCCGCGCAGCTGAAATTGCAGCGACTGAAGCCAACGTCAAACAGATTGGCGAACACCTGCGGGCGATCCACAAGGCATCGGGCGGGTTGCAGCTGCCCTGATTCACCTATGACGTGTGGGAGCGGGCTTGCTCGCGATGGCATCGACGCGGCTCGACTGAAAAACCGCGGCGTCCACATCGCGAGCAAGCCCGCTCCCACAAGGGCACTTCACGCACCCGGCACAAAATGCTTCTGTGCCGTGCCGTGGGCAATCAGTCGCGACAGGTAGTTCATTTTGTCGGCATCCTGATCGACAAAGCGGAAGGTCAGTTGCAGCCAGGCACTGTCCGGTTTTGGCTCATACGCCACGATGGCATGCAGATAACCATTCAAGCGCGCCACCTCGGCGCTCTCGCCCTGCTCAAGGTCCAGTACGGCGCTGTCCAGAACCTGAGGCAGCACGTCGCCGCGACGCACCACCAGCAGCGCCTCCTTAAGGCTCAGGGCCTTGATCACACACGTCTGTATACCGCTGGGCAAACGCAGTTGTCCTTGGCCACGGCTTGTCAGTGTCGGCGCGGGCACTGGGACCGGTCGCGGTGCAGGGGCCGCCGGTGCAGGGGCTACGACCTGCGCCTTGCCGCCGGTCAACGCATTGAGCGAATCATTGCCAAACGCCGAGTTCATGCGTGCCGGTGCGCTGGACATCACCGAGTCGAGCAACCCGGCCTTGGTGAACGCTTTCTTCACTTTGGACAGCAACTGCTCGTTGGTAAAAGGCTTGCTGACGAAGTCCGAAACCCCTGCCTGAATGGCCTGGATCACGTTCTCTTTGTCACCTCGGCTCGTGACCATGATAAAGGGCAACGTTTTCAGCCGGTCCTGCTCGCGACACCAGCTCAACAGCTCAAGGCCGGACATCTCTGGCATTTCCCAGTCGCACAGCACCAGATCGAAGGCTTCGCGGGTCAGCAGGGTCTGGGCTTTGCGGCCGTTGACCGCGTCTTCGATCCTGATACCCGGAAAATAGTTACGCAGGCAATTTTTAATCAGGTCACGAATAAACGACGCGTCATCCACCACCAGCACACTCACCTTGCTCATCGACTGCTCCTTGGATATGAACGCCCAAAAACCAAAACGCCCGGCATTGAGCCGGGCGCTTTTTAGATCAGGCTGTCTTATTTATCGTCAGGCGGCGGCGCAACATTAGCGCTATCCGCGCCGGTGCCCTGAACTTCTTCGCGCATGCGCTTGAGGCCCATGTGCCGCACGTCAGTACCGCGCACCAGATAAATCACCAGTTCCGAGATATTGCGGGCGTGGTCGCCGATACGCTCCAGCGAACGCAGCACCCAGATGATGCTCAGCACGCGCGAGATCGAACGCGGGTCTTCCATCATGTAAGTGGCAAGTTCACGCAGCGCGGTCTTGTATTCGCGGTCGATGATTTTGTCGTACTGGGCCACCGACAGGGCGAGGTCGGCATCGAAACGGGCAAAGGCGTCCAGTGCATCGCGCACCATGTTGCGCACCTGATCACCGATGTGACGCACTTCAACATAACCCCGCGGCGCCTCACCCTCTTCGCATAACTGGATGGCCCGGCGCGCGATTTTGGTCGCTTCGTCACCGATGCGCTCAAGGTCGATCACCGACTTGGAGATGCTGATGATCAGACGCAAGTCAGAGGCCGCAGGCTGACGACGGGCCAGAATGCGCAGGCATTCCTCGTCGATGTTGCGCTCCATCTGGTTGATCTGTTCATCAATCTCGCGCACCTGTTGGGCCAGGCCCGAGTCGGCCTCGATCAACGCGGTCACCGCATCATTGACCTGCTTCTCGACCAGGCCGCCCATCGCCAGCAGGTGGCTGCGCACGTCTTCGAGTTCCGCGTTGAACTGCGCGGAAATGTGATGGGTGAGGCCATCCTTTGAAATCATGGTTCTGCTCCGCAAAAGCTGTGAGCTGCGCGCTGTAAGCGGCTAGCCAAATTGTCGATACGTCGAACGGTCACTGCCGCTCAAACTAGCCATAGCGCCCGGTGATGTAGTCTTCGGTCTGCTTCTTGGCCGGGTTGGTGAACAGCGTGTCGGTGTCGCCGTACTCAACCATTTTGCCCATGTACATGAACGCCGTGTAGTCCGAAACACGAGCCGCCTGTTGCATGTTGTGGGTCACGATCACGATGGTGAACTTGGACTTGAGCTCATAGATCAGCTCTTCGACCTTCAATGTCGAGATCGGATCGAGTGCCGAGCAAGGCTCATCGAGCAGCAACACTTCGGGTTCTACCGCGATGGTGCGGGCAATCACCAGACGCTGTTGCTGACCACCGGACAGGCCCAGTGCCGATTCGTGCAGGCGGTCCTTGACCTCATCCCACAACGCCGCGCCCTTGAGTGCCCATTCAACCGCTTCGTCCAGAACGCGCTTTTTGTTGATGCCCTGAATCCGCAGGCCGTAGACCACGTTCTCGTAGATGGTCTTGGGGAACGGGTTAGGCTTCTGGAACACCATACCGACGCGACGGCGCAGCTCAGCGACGTCCTCGCCCTTGCGGTAGATGTTGTTGCCGTACAGGTTGATCTCGCCTTCTACGCGGCAACCGTCTACCAGATCGTTCATGCGGTTGAAGGTACGCAGCAGCGTGGACTTGCCACAGCCCGATGGACCAATAAACGCCGTGACCCGTTGTTTCGGAATATTCAAGGACACGTCGTACAGCGCTTGTTTTTCGCCGTAGTAAAGATTCAGGCCCGGCACTTCAATGGCGACTTCTTCGTTGTCCAGGTTCAAGCTTTGTTTGGTGCGACCCAAGGCTGACATGTTGATGCCGTGGGCTGAGGATTCATGCTGCATGGGTTACTCCATACGCTAAAAATTCGTTCCGGTTTTCAGTCACCGGGTTTCTTCTGTGGGAACAGGCTTGCTCGCGATTCAGGCACCTCGGTTTCACGTTGAAACCTTACCGATACCATCGCGGGCAAGCCCGCTCCCACAGGTCATGTGTCTATCAGCTATCCAGCGCCTTGTACTTCTCGCGCAGGTGGTTACGAATCCATACCGCCGACAGGTTCAGGGTCGCGATGACCAGCACCAGCAGCAGCGCCGTGGCATAGACCAGCGGGCGTGCAGCTTCGACGTTCGGGCTCTGGAAGCCGACGTCATAAATATGGAAGCCCAAGTGCATGATCTTCTGGTCAAGGTGCAAGTACGGGTAGTTGCCGTCCAGCGGCAGCGACGGCGCCAGCTTGACCACGCCCACCAGCATCAGCGGTGCCACTTCACCGGCCGCACGGGCCACGGCGAGGATCATGCCGGTCATCATGGCCGGACTGGCCATCGGCAGCACGATCTTCCAGAGCGTTTCGGATTTGGTCGCACCCAGCGCCAGCGAGCCTTCGCGAACGGTACGCGGAATGCGCGCCAGCCCTTCCTCAGTGGCCACGATCACTACCGGCACCGCCAGCAGCGCCAGCGTCAGTGAAGCCCACATCAAGCCCGGCGTACCAAAGGTCGGCGCAGGCAATGCTTCAGCGAAGAACAAGCGGTCTACCGAACCACCCAGCACATACACAAAGAAGCCCAGACCAAACACGCCGTAAACAATGGCCGGTACACCCGCCAGGTTGTTCACTGCAATACGGATCACCCGGGTCAGGGTGTTTTGCTTGGCATATTCACGCAGGTAAACCGCTGCCAGCACACCAAACGGCGTCACGATCACAGCCATGATCAACGTCATCATCACCGTGCCGAAAATAGCCGGGAAGATCCCGCCCTCGGTGTTGGCTTCACGGGGATCCTGGCTCAGGAACTCCCAGATGTTGCTGAAATACATGGCCAGTTTCTGCCAGCTGTTCATGGCGTTCGGCTGGTAGGCCTTGACCACTTTGCCGATGCCGATTTCCAGCTCTTTGCCGTTGGCATCGCGAGCCGTGAGGCTGTCGCGGTTGAACTGTGCGTGCAACTCACCCAGGCGGTCTTCGATGGCCTTGTAACGCGCATTCAGCTCGGCGCGTTCGGCTTCCATGTCGGCTTGTGCCTGCGGGGTCAGCTTGCCTTCCAGTTCCAGCTTGCGACCATGCAGGCGGATACGCTCCAGCCCGTAGTTGATCGCGCCGATGTCTTTTTTCTCAAGCTGGCTGAGTTGCGATGCCAGGTCATTCACACGTTTGACCCGGGCTTGCAGCTCTGGCCAGGCGGCGGCACCTTCTGCCACCACCTTGCCGTTTTCTTTCACGTTAACCAGATAACCGTAAAAGTTGCCCCACTCGCGGCGCTCAATGGCCATCAGCTCTGGCGGTGTGCTCTGGTTGGTCAGCCACTCGCCGACCACCCAGGTAAAGTCGTTGCCGTTCAAGTCACGGTTGCCGACCTTGATCAGCTCGCGAGTCATGAACTCCGGGCCCTGCTCAGGGACTGGCAAGCCCGCGCTTTTCAGACGCTCGCGGGGTACTTCTTCCTTTTGCACCACTTCGCCGACCACCAGGTGATTGGCATCACCCGGCACGTTGTACTCGGCGTGGATCAGATCGGCAGGCCAGAAGTGACCCAGGCCACGCACGGCGATCACCGACAGCAAGCCGATGGTCATGATGACGGCGATGGACACCGCACCACCGCTGATCCAGACGCCAGGAGCGCCGCTCTTGAACCAGCCTTTGAGGGAGTTCTGTTTCACAGACTTCTACCTTCCTTAAAGCGACGAATATTTCTTGCGCAGACGCTGACGGATCAGCTCGGCAAGAGTGTTCATGACAAAGGTGAACAGCAGCAGCACCAGCGCCGAGAGGAACAGCACGCGGTAATGGCTACCGCCTACTTCCGACTCCGGCATTTCCACCGCCACGTTTGCCGCCAAGGTACGCAGGCCTTCGAACAGGTTCATTTCCATGACCGGGGTGTTACCGGTGGCCATCAACACAATCATCGTCTCGCCGACCGCACGGCCCATGCCGATCATCAGTGCCGAGAAGATCCCCGGGCTGGCCGTCAGGATCACCACGCGGGTCATGGTTTGCCACGGTGTGGCACCCAGCGCCAGCGAACCCAGGGTCAGGCCGCGAGGCACGCTGAACACGGCATCTTCAGCAATCGAGTAGATGTTGGGGATAACCGCAAAACCCATTGCCAGGCCCACTACCAGTGCGTTGCGCTGGTCGTAGGTAATGCCCAGGTCGTGGGAGATCCACATGCGCATGTCACCGCCAAAGAACCAGGCTTCCATATACGGGCTCATGTACAGCGACAGCCAGCCCACAAACAGCAGCACCGGAATCAGGATCATGCTTTCCCAACCATCCGGTACTCGCAGGCGGATCGACTCGGGCAGACGGCTCCAGGTGAAACCGGCAACCAAAATACCAATCGGCATCAACATCAACAGGCTGAAGATCCCCGGCAGATGCCCCTCGACATACGGTGCCAGGAACAGACCGGCAAAGAAGCCCAGAATCACCGTCGGCATTGCTTCCATCAGCTCGATCACCGGCTTGACCTTGCGGCGCAGGCTCGGCGCCATGAAGTAAGCGGTGTAAATCGCGGCAGCTACGGCCAGTGGCGCAGCCAGCAGCATGGCGTAGAACGCAGCCTTCAACGTACCGAAGGTCAATGGCGCAAGGCTCATCTTCGGTTCGAAGTCCGTGTTGGCGGCGGTCGACTGCCAGACGTATTTAGGCTCGTCGTAGTTCTCGTACCAGACCTTGCTCCACAGCGCGCTCCAGGACACTTCCGGGTGCGGGTTCTTCAAGGTCAGTGGCAGCAGCTTGCCGCCCTCTTCCACGATGATGCGGTTGGCACGCGGCGACAACGCCATGATGCCAGGGCCTTCGGCAACTTTTTCGACCAGCAGGGTGCGGTGCGCAGTGCTGTGGAACACACCGATCTCACCGGCCGCATCCAGGGCCAGGAAGCCCTTGCGACGCTGCTCGGCAGTGATTTCAACAATCGGCGAAGTGCCCATCTGGAAGCTGCGAATATGCTTGAAGCGTTGTTCGCCATCCGGGTCGCGGGCCATGAACCATTGGCTCAGACCGCCCTTCGAATCACCAAAGATCAGCGAGATGCCACCCACCAGCTGCGTACTGGCAGTGATCTCGGTCGTTGCGTCATCTGCCAGCGTGTAACGACCGTTGAGGCTCTTGTCGCGCAGGCTGAACACATCCACCAGGGCCCGATCGTTCACCACATACAACCACTGCTGACGCGGGTCGATGTAGAGCGCTTTAACCTGCTTGGTCATTTGCGGCAGATCGATGCGGGTCTCGGTGTTCGTGACCTCTTCGGTCATCATGTTTTCTTCGCGGGCCAACGACACCACATGCAACTGCGCGCCGGTTGAACCCGCCAGCACCAGCGTCGAATCGTTCACGCTGAGGTTAACGTGATCCAGTGCCCTGCCTTGCGGGTCCAGGACGACGGGCGTTTCACCGTAGGGGTACTCAACTGCAGGGGTGATGGTCTTTTTGTTGTCCGGATAGCTGACGCGATAGGTGTGACGGAACACCAGCGCCTGGCCGTTGGACAAGCCCAGTACAACCACCGGATTACCCGGCTGATCCTCGCCCAGCGAAGTCACTTGGGTGCCCGCTGGCAACGGCAAGTTGACCCGCGACAGCTCTTCGCCATTCTTCACATTGAAGAACAGCACCATGCCCTTGTCGGATACCCGCATGCCGACCTGATTCTGCTCCTCGACGGAGATCATCAAAGGCTTGCCGGCGTCCTGCATCCAGACCGGCGTAATCGCCTGCTTGGCATTCAGGTCGGCGCCCTGGAACAGTGGGTAAACCACATAGCCCAGGAAGAAGAAAATCAGGGTAATGGCGCCGAGCACGGCAAGACCGCCGATAAATACATACCAGCGGGTCAAGTGGTCTTTAAGCGCGCGGATACGGCGCTTGCGCTGCAGTTCAGGCGTATTGAAATCAATGCGCTTGGGAGCGGATGTCGTAGTCATTGGGGAATTGGCCAGATCATTCATGCGCACACCCTAGCGGTCCTGTATGACAGAAAGATGACAAAGCAGTGACGCAAAAAATCCGCCGCCCAACGGTGCCGGCAGCGGAGTGAAAAATGAGATGAAGCAGAAGTGAAATAACCCTGTGGTCGCTGCCGCAGGCTGCGAAGGGTTGCGCAGCAACCCGTTGAACTGAGGTCTGCGCGATCCTTTTCGCAGCCTTCGGCAGCAACTACACAGTCATTACTTCTTGGCGACGTCAGCGCCGCCTTCTTTCAGGCCCAGGTCAGCCAAGGCTTTGGCAGCGACTTTGGCTGGCAGAGGGATGTAGCCGTCTTTGACAACCACTTCCTGACCTTGCTTGGACAGAACCAGCTTGATGAACTCGGCTTCGAGCGGGTTCAGCGGCTTGTTCGGCGCCTTGTTCACATACACGTAGAGGAAACGCGACAGCGGGTATTTGCCGTTCAATGCGTTTTCTTCTGTGTCTTCGATGAACTCGGTGCTGCCTTTTTTAGCCAAAGGCACGGTCTTCACACTGGCGGTCTTGTAACCGATACCCGAGTAACCGATGCCGTTCAGCGAGCTGCTGATCGACTGAACCACCGAGGCAGAGCCCGGCTGTTCGTTCACGTTAGGCTTGAAGTCACCTTTACACAGGGCTTCTTCCTTGAAGTAACCGTAAGTGCCGGATACCGAGTTGCGACCAAACAGTTGTACCGGCTTGTTGGCCAGGTCGCCCGTCACACCCAGATCACCCCAGGTCTTGATGTCGGATTTGCCGCCACACAGACGCGTGGAGGAGAAGACAGCGTCTACTTGCTCCATAGTCATGTGCTTGATCGGGTTGTCTTTGTGCACGAACACGGCCAGGGCATCCACTGCCACCGGGATAGCGGTCGGCTTGTAGCCGTACTTCTGCTCGAAAGCAGCCAGTTCGTTGTCTTTCATCTTGCGGCTCATCGGGCCCAGGTTAGCGGTGCCTTCAGTAATCGCAGGCGGCGCGGTCGAAGAACCGGCAGCTTGAATCTGGATGTTCACGTTTGGATATTCTTTCTTGTAAGCCTCGGCCCACAAGGTCATCAAGTTCGCCAGGGTGTCAGAACCAACGCTGGACAGGTTGCCCGATACACCTGTTGTCTTCACATAGGGCTGAATAGCCGGGTCAACACCAGCGGCAACCGCATTGGCAGTTGCAACGCCTGCGGCAACAAAAGTCAGGGCCGCCATAACACGCTTCAGTTTCATGCCTTACTCCTAACAAACGGGGTTAGATGAATCGGGGGCCAGTATCTGCAGGCCATGTGACTACTCTATGAACCGATTGTGACAATTAGATGAAAGGCCATCATTCGTTACAAATGATGGCCTTCAGGGAGAGGCTAACGAGGTGTCGCGACAGACAAGCCGCCGATCAGCGCCCCTTCTTCCACAGGTAAGCACCTACCAGCAGGCCCATCGTGCAAATGATTGCCACGTAATACGCCGGGCCCATCGGGCTTTCCTTGAGCAACAAGGTCACGGCCATTGGGGTCAGGCCGCCAAAGATGGCGTAGGCCAGGTTGTAGGAAAACGACAGACCACTAAAGCGCACCACCGCCGGGAAAGCTTTGACCATCACGTAGGGCACGGCGCCGATGGTGCCTACAAACAGACCGCTCAGGGCATACAACGGGAACAGCCAGTCGGGGTGTTGCAGCAGGCTGTGATAGAAGGTCCACGAGCTGATCAGCAACCCGGCGCAACCCACCACAAACACTTTGCCCGCACCAAAGCGGTCAGCCAGGGCGCCCGAGGCAATGCAGCCCAAGCTCAAGAAAACGATCGCAAGGCTGTTGGCCTGCAACGAGGTCGTCGCAGAAAAACCGTAGATGGTTTGCAGAACCGTCGGCGTCATCAGGATGACCACAATGATCCCGGCAGACAGCAACCAGGTCAGCAGCATCGAGATCACAATCGCCCCGCGGTGATCACGCAACACGGTCTTGAGCGGGACTTCAGCGGCCAGCGCCTTGCGCAATTGCAACTCGGCGAACACCGGAGTCTCGTGCAACCAGCGACGCAGGTAGACCGAGAACAAACCGAATACACCGCCCATCAGGAATGGGATCCGCCACGCGAAATCAGAGACTTCAGCCGGTGTGTAGATCGTATTGATGGCCGTGGCCATCAGCGAGCCCAGCAGAATCCCTGCCGTCAGCCCGCAGGTCAGTGTGCCGCAGGCATAACCCACATGGCGTGGCGGTACGTGCTCGGCCACAAATACCCAGGCTCCCGGCACTTCACCACCAATGGCGGCGCCCTGAATCACACGCATCAGCAGCAACAGGATCGGCGCCCACATGCCGATCTGCGCATAGGTCGGCAGCAAGCCCATGATCAGGGTCGGTACGGCCATCATGAAGATGCTCAAGGTGAACATCTTTTTGCGCCCCAGCAGGTCACCAAAGTGCGCCATGACAATGCCGCCCAGCGGACGCGCCAGATAACCGGCAGCAAAAATGCCGAAGGTTTGCATCAGGCGTAGCCACTCGGGCATGTCCGCCGGGAAGAACAATTTGCCGACCACGGTGGCAAAAAACACAAAAATAATGAAATCGTAAAACTCCAGCGCACCACCCAGGGCAGACAGCGACAAGGTTTTGTAGTCATTACGGGTCAACGGCCGCGAAGGCGGTGCAGCACTGGAAGGCTCTGTGATCATGGGGTAATGCTTCTCTTATTAGGCTCGGCAAAAGCTGCAACTTCGCCGGCAGGGGCTGGGCAGGTTTTGAAAGATAACAAATTGTTTGCAAAAGCACAGAGCTAGACGTGCAGCGCACGCAAAAAGCAGTATCAGGAGGTCGTCGGCCAGGCTGTCGCCCGATATACTCCCGCTGTAAGAAACACTTGGTAACTTCTGAGGTTGCTGTGCGAAAACGCCCGCAGGATGACTTCAGCCGGTTTCGCAGAGTTTCCCCTTGGCGCGGCTTATGAAGAACGTGACGAACGTAGTATGTTCGGGCTGAATCGTTTTTCTAAAGACGCTTTTTCACCCGCAGTACTCATGAAGAATCACGGGTCAGAGGCCCTTCGGCATGCTAGAGCTCGAACAAGAAGATCCAATCCCGCAAGGCGACCTCGCCTTGCAAATCACCGCCCTGCCACGTGAAACCAATGGTTTCGGTGACATTTTCGGTGGCTGGCTGGTTTCACAAATGGACCTCGCCGGTACCGCTATGGCCAGTAAGGTTGCAGGTGGCCGTGTAGCCACTGTCGCTATTGATCGCATGGCGTTTCTGGTGCCTGTGGCCGTTGGCGCGCAATTGTCGTTCTACACCCAGGCACTGGAGATCGGCCGCAGCTCGATCCAGATGATGGTTGAAGTGTGGAGTGACGACCCGTTGTCCAGCGAGTGGCGCAAAGTGACCGAAGCCGTCTTTGTGTTTGTTGCCATTGATGGCAGCGGTCGTACCCGCTCCGTTCCACCGCGTCGCTGAATTTTTCGCGGTTTGCCTGCCCACTGCTGCCTTTGCCACTGAAATAGAGAGCCTGCCATGCACCACATTGAGTCAGTCACCCTGGACGAACTGGAGTGCTGGCACTTCCAGCATGGTCAGGCACAACTGTTGATCGCAAAACAGGGCGCACAGGTACTCAGCTATCAGATAGGCGATGAGCCTCCCATTATCTGGCTCAACGAAAAAGCGCAGTACAAACAGGGCAAAGGCATTCGCACTGGCGTGCCAGTGTGCTGGCCATGGTTTGGCAATCTGGCGCTGAACCCGCAAAGCGTACAGGCCATGCGCCACAGTGATGAGCCTGCCACCGCTCACGGCCTGGTACGTACCCGCGAGTGGGAAGTGCTGGAGATCGATGATGCGGGCGAAGCGCTGCATATTGAACTGGGCCTGCCCCACATCGAAGGCGGCCTGCCCGGCTGGCCCCACGATGTGGCGCTCACGCTGAGCATTCGCCTCGACACCCAGTTGCACATCAGCCTCACCAGCCATAATCGCAGCGACATCCCGGTCAGCATCAGCCAGGCGCTGCACAGTTACTTCGCGGTCAGTGACGTGCGCAAGGTTCAGGTTCAAGGGGTAGAAGGCCTGACCTACATCGATACGCTCAACGACTGGGAACACGTCAAACAGTCGGGCGACTTGACCTTCAGCGGCGAAACCGACCGCATCTATCTCGACACACCGCAGCAACTGAGCATCGTCGACCCCGACTGGTCGCGCACCCTTGAGCTGACCAGCCGTGGCTCACGCTCAGCGGTGATCTGGAACCCGTGGATCGACAAGACTGCCAGCTTCAGCGATATGGCAGCAGATGGCTGGCAACGCATGCTGTGCATCGAAACCGCCAATGTGATGGACGACGTAATCACCCTGGAGCCAGGCGCCAGTCATACGATTGGTGTGAGCATTGCGAGCAAGCGGCTGAAAGCCTGATACACACAAAACCTGAGGGAGCGGGCTTGCTCGCGATGGCGTCAACTCGACAGGCCTGTCGTACCGAATCGCTTGCATCGCGAGCAAGCCCGCTCCCACTAAGGTTTCAAGCCCTACAAATCTTCCTCGACCACCACCCGCACCTTGCTGGCATCCAGCGCATAGGCCGCATCGGCCAGGTCATTGCTGACCTTCTCGACCTTCAGCGTGCCCATGACCCAGAGCGGCGTGTAGATGTCATCCAGCTTCAGACCCTTGGGGTAGCGCACCAGCACCAACTGATTGGGCGGCGGAGGCGGCACATGAATGCAGGCGCCCGGGTACGGCACCAGGAAAAACAGCGTGCTGCGCCCCTTGGCATCGGTTTCCAGAGGCACGGGATAACCGCCCAGACGGATATTTTTACCGTTCATGCCCGCAACGGTTTTGCTGGAATACATCACGGCCGGCAAACCCTTGCTCTGCTTCAAACCACCCTTATCGGTAAACGTACCATTGGCCTCGGGCGAGTCATGGTCAATTTCGGGCATTTGTTCGAGGGCTTTTTGATCCGACATCGGCATCAATTCAAGCCAGTCGGTTTCGGGCAGTTCTGCCGCGTGTACCAGGCCTGAGCCCAGCAAAAGAAAAGTCAGTAGAAGACGGCGCATGCAAGGCTCGATAAAAGAAGGATTGAACGCGCGCAGTTTAGCCCTCTCTGCGGCTGGCGCAGAGAGAACCAAAGCGTTAAATCAGGACTTTTTCGACACCATGCCGTAGATGATCAGCAAGATCACAGCACCTACCACGGCACCGATAAAACCGGCACCCTCGCCCGCCTTGTAGATACCCAGCGCCTGGCCACCATAGGTAGCCGCCAGCGAACCGCCGATACCCAGCAGGATGGTCATGATCCAGCCCATGCTGTCGTCACCCGGTTTCAGGAAACGGGCCAGCAGGCCAACGATCAAGCCTATGAAAATGGTTCCGATGATGCCCATGGGCGCTTCCTCTTGATTAGATGGCGTTATACCAAAGCCTAGTCAGCACTTTGGCATCACGCCATCAGAGAGCAGCTACAACCCAATGGTTCCCGGCGAAAGCGATTTACGCTTCGTCGATCAGGGCTTCAACCTTGAGGATTTGCGCTTGCAGCGTGGCCATGTCTGCGCAGCGCAGGTTGGCGTGACCGACTTTACGGCCGACCTTGAACGCCTTGCCGTAGTGATGCAGATGGCAATCAGCAATCGCGATCACCTTTTCAACGGGTGGCACACTGCCGATGAAGTTGAGCATGGCGCTCTCACCGACCTTGGCCGTCGAACCCAGCGGCAAGCCAGCAATGGCCCGCAAGTGGTTTTCAAACTGGCTGCACTCGGCGCCTTCAGTGGTCCAGTGCCCGGAGTTGTGCACACGCGGGGCAATTTCGTTGGCCTTGAGGCCGCCGTCGACTTCGAAAAACTCGAATGCCATCACGCCGACGTAATCCAGCTGCTTGAGCACACGGCTGGAGTAGTCTTCAGCCAAAGCTTGCAGCGGGTGATCCGTGCTGGCGACCGACAGCTTGAGAATGCCGCTGTCGTGGGTGTTGTGGACCAACGGATAGAAGCGGGTCTCGCCATCACGACCGCGTACGGCGATCAGCGACACTTCACCGGTAAACGGTACAAAACCTTCCAGCAGGCACGACACGCTGCCCAGCTCGGCAAACGTGCCCACTACATCGGCCGGTGTGCGCAGCACTTTCTGGCCCTTGCCGTCATAACCCAGGGTGCGGGTCTTGAGCACGGCAGGCAGGCCGATAGTGGCGACTGCCGCATCCAGGTCCGCCTGGGACTGAATGTCGGCAAACGCCGGCGTCGGAATGCCCAGGTCCTTGAACATGCTCTTTTCGAACCAGCGGTCGCGAGCAATGCGCAACGCTTCGGCACTTGGATACACCGGGACGAATTGCGACAGGAAAGCCACGGTTTCAGCTGGAACGCTTTCGAACTCAAACGTCACCAGATCGACTTCATCGGCCAGTTGGCGCAAGTGATCCGGGTCGCTGTAATCCGCACGCAGATGTTCGCCCAGTGCGGCTGCGCAGGCATCGGGAGCCGGGTCAAGGAAAGCGAAGTTCATGCCCAGCGGAGTGCCCGCCAAGGCCAGCATACGGCCCAGTTGGCCGCCACCGATTACACCGATTTTCATCGTCAGAAACCTCAGGCTACGCGCGGGTCTGGATTGTCCAGCACGCTGTCTGTCTGTTCAGCACGGAATGCTTTCAATACGGTATGGAACTGCGGGTGTTTGGCACCCAGGATGCTCGCCGACAACAGGGCCGCGTTGATCGCGCCCGCTTTGCCGATGGCCAGGGTTGCAACCGGAATGCCCGCTGGCATTTGTACGATCGACAGCAGCGAGTCGACGCCCGACAGCATGGCCGACTGCACCGGAACACCCAGTACAGGCAAATGGGTTTTAGCCGCACACATGCCTGGCAGGTGGGCTGCGCCACCGGCACCAGCGATGATGACCTCGATCCCGCGGCCTTCGGCCTCTTCGGCATACTGGAACAGCAGATCCGGAGTGCGGTGGGCAGAGACCACTTTCACTTCGTAAGGAATGCCGAGTTTTTCCAGCATATCGGCGGTGTGGCTGAGGGTGGACCAATCGGACTTGGAGCCCATGATCACGCCTACCAGTGCACTCATCGTCGCGCCTCTTCTCTTGGGCGCCCGCAGGCGCGTCAAAAAACAACAAGCCACGTGGAGGATCCGACGTGGCTTGTTATAGGAATTAAGGCCGGTCAAGCCAGCCGAAGGCCGCGCAGTATACCGCAAAGAGGTGTTTTGACAGCACCTTTGGCGACCATCTGTCTTGCACGGTAAAAACGGCCCGGACGCCCGGTTTTATTGACTCTAAGGTCAAATGAAAAAATCACCTCAGGCCGGCGTTGGCGCCTGGCCGGTCGGGTTCTCCAACTTGCGCCACAACAACCGCACGTTGGCCTTGCGCACCAGGGCGCAGCGGTACAGGCGAATCTCCAGCGGCACATGCCATTGCGGGCCACCACACACCACCAGCTCACCTCGCGCCAGCTCGGCGCGCACGCTCAGGTGCGGCACCCAGGCAATGCCCAACCCTTCCAGGGCCATGCTCTTGAGGCTGTCGGCCATGGCCGTTTCATAAATAGTGGTGAAGCGCAGGCTGCGCTGGCGCAGCAGCAGATTCACCGAGCGGCCCAAGAACGCGCCAGCGCTATAGGCCAGCAACGGCACACTGCCTTCACCTTCAAGGTCAAACAACGGCTTGCCGTCTGCATCGGCCGCACACACCGGGAGCATTTCGGTGTTGCCCAGGTGCAATGACGGAAAAATCTCCGGATCCATCTGCAAGGCAGCGTCCGGATCGTAGAAAGCCAGCATTAAATCGCAGCCGCCTTCGCGTAAAGCATGCACCGCGTCTCCGACGTTAGTCGCAACCAGCCGGGTGGCGATATTCAGACCTTCATTGCGCAATTGGGCGATCCACCGCGGGAAAAACCCCAGCGCCAGGGAGTGTGCGGCAGCCACTTGCATGACCTCGCCCTGCCCGCCTTCGAGGTGATGAAGATGACGCAACACCTCACCCAACTGCTCGACCACCGTACGTGCCGTAACCAAAAACAGCTGACCGGCCGCAGTCAACTCCACCGGGGTGCGGGAACGATTCACCAAGGTCAGCCCAAGCGCCGCTTCAAGGCTTCGAATACGCCGACTGAAGGCCGGCTGAGTGACGAAACGACGCTCTGCCGCCTGGGAAAAACTGCGAGTAGCAGCCAGGGCACTGAAGTCCTCTAACCATTTACTTTCGAGATTCATCGAGTCCTCCCGGACGCGCACCAAAATGGGTCACACGCTCGACGCGCCTGCCGCGTCACGTCGCCATTATGCCGTTTATGCATAGGATAGTGTTTAAAGGCATTGGCCCAAAATAGACTGCAGGCCTAGGATTCGCAGCGTTCCGGCCCAGACCGGGTTCATATCGAGATGATTTCTATCATGTCCTCCGCTGCATCTTTCCGTACCGAAAAAGACCTGCTTGGCGTACTCGAAGTACCGGCTCAAGCGTATTACGGCATCCAGACCCTGCGAGCGGTGCATAACTTCCGCTTGTCCGGCGTCCCGATCTCGCACTACCCGAAGCTGGTTGTGGGCCTGGCCATGGTTAAACAAGCCGCCGCTGACGCCAACCGCGAGCTGGGTCATCTGAGCGACGCCAAGCACGCTGCCATCAGCGAAGCCTGTGCCCGCCTGATCCGCGGCGATTTCCACGAAGAGTTCGTGGTGGACATGATTCAAGGCGGCGCTGGCACTTCAACCAACATGAATGCCAACGAAGTCATCGCCAACATCGCGCTGGAGGCTATGGGCCACCAGAAGGGCGAGTACCAGTACCTGCACCCTAACAACGACGTCAACATGGCGCAGTCGACCAACGACGCCTACCCGACTGCGATCCGTCTGGGTCTGCTGCTGGGTCACGATGCCATGCTTGCCAGCCTCGACAGTCTGATCCAGGCGTTCGCCGCCAAAGGCGTTGAGTTCAGCCACGTGCTGAAAATGGGCCGCACCCAACTGCAAGACGCCGTGCCGATGACCCTGGGTCAAGAGTTCCGCGCGTTTGCCACCACTTTGGGTGAAGACCTTGCACGCCTGAAAACACTGGCACCAGAGCTGCTGACCGAAGTGAACCTGGGCGGTACTGCCATCGGTACCGGCATCAACGCCGACCCGCGCTACCAATTGCTGGCCGTCAACCGTCTGGCAACCATCAGCGGTCACCCGCTGGTACCGGCTGCCGACCTGATCGAAGCCACGTCCGACATGGGCGCCTTCGTACTGTTCTCCGGCATGCTCAAGCGTACCGCGGTCAAACTGTCGAAGATCTGCAACGACCTGCGCCTGCTCTCCAGCGGCCCGCGCACCGGCATCAACGAAATCAACCTGCCAGCGCGTCAGCCAGGCAGCTCGATCATGCCAGGCAAGGTCAACCCGGTTATTCCGGAAGCCGTTAACCAGGTTGCGTTCCAGATCATCGGTAACGACCTGGCACTGACCATCGCTGCCGAAGGCGGTCAACTGCAACTGAACGTGATGGAGCCGCTGATCGCCTTCAAGATCTTCGACTCGATCCGCCTGCTGCAACGCGCCATGGACATGCTGCGCGAGCACTGCATCGTCGGCATCACCGCCAACGAAGCACGCTGCCGCGAACTGGTCGAGCACTCGATCGGTCTGGTGACTGCACTGAACCCGTACATCGGCTATGAAAACGCCACCCGTATTGCCCGTATCGCCCTTGAAAGCGGCCGTGGCGTACTGGAACTGGTGCGCGAAGAAGGCTTGCTCGACGACGCCATGCTCGACGACATCCTGCGCCCGGAAAACATGATTGCTCCGCGTCTGGTGCCTCTCAAGGCCTGATGCTGTAACACGCTCACCAGGTCGAGGGACTAGACACCTCTCACCTTTTGAGGGCCTGCAGATACGTCTGCAGGTCCTTTTTTTTGCCTGAAAAAAGGGCAAATCGGACACAAAGTGATGCCTTTTAAGACGACT
The DNA here is from genome assembly GCF_963970465.1 of Pseudomonas sp. RL_5y_Pfl2_69. Lineage (NCBI taxonomy): Bacteria > Pseudomonadati > Pseudomonadota > Gammaproteobacteria > Pseudomonadales > Pseudomonadaceae > Pseudomonas > Pseudomonas sp. RL_5y_Pfl2_69. The sequence continues at coordinate 29,665 of NZ_CAXAOU010000006.1, forward strand.
CGCACATGAAAAATCAATCACTTATGCAGACGCTTCCTGCGCTCCTAGGTATAGTGCCGCCCCTCTTCCTGTGCCCGGCCCCAGCACCAGCGGCCATCGCCAGCACGGAAACAGCATCGTAAACCAAGCAGCAACATGGCCAGGGTCTCATTGATCGCCTACGTTTATGCCTTGCTCAAGCAGGTGTAACGCGATATTTCGATCCGCCCGTGTTGCCATCAGATAAAAACAGCGAGGAATAATCCATGCTTGAAGTCATCAATGACTTCCTCTCAGGGAAAGTGCTAATCGTGCTTATGGTCGGGCTCGGTGGTTACTTCACGATCCGCTCGCGTTTCGTTCAGTTTCGTTACTTCCTGCACATGTTTTCGGTATTCAAAGACAGCCTGCGCAGCAGCGCCGGTGAACTGAGCTCGTTTCAGGCATTGATGCTGAGCCTGGCCGGCCGTGTAGGCGCGGGCAACATTGCCGGTGTCGGCATTGCCGTTACCCTGGGTGGACCGGGTGCCGTGTTCTGGATGTGGGTCACCGCACTGGTCGGCATGTCCAGCAGCCTGATCGAATGTTCCCTGGGCCAGCTGTACAAGCGTCGTGACGCTGAAGGCCAACTGCGTGGCGGTCCGTCCTTCTATATGAAGCATGGCCTGGGCAAATTGTGGATGGGCCAGTTGATGGCCGTGCTGCTGCTGATCACCTTCGGCTTCGCCTTCATGGGCCTGCAAGCCCACGCCGTAACCCACTCGCTGCAAGATGCCTTCGGTTTCGATGTCAGTTACTCAGGGCTGGCCATCGCCATTCTGCTGGGCCTGGTGTTTATCGGTGGTATCAAACGTATCGCTTCGGTGGCTGACCTGCTGGTACCGGTCAAGACCCTGGCCTACATCGCCGTGACCCTCTACGTAATCGTGCTGCAATTCGACCACGTGCCCGCCATGCTGGGCCATATCGTCAAGAGCGCCTTCGGCCTCGACCCGGTGTTTGGCGGCCTGATCGGCAGTGCGATCGTGATGGGCGTCAAACGTGGCGTATTCGCCAACGAAGCCGGTCTGGGCAGCGCCCCGAACGTGGCCGCCGTGGCCGATGTTGAACACCCGATCGCCCAAGGCGTGGTTCAGGCGTTCAGCGTATTCCTCGATACATTCGTGATCTGCACCTGCACCGCCTTGCTGATCCTGCTCTCGGGCTTCTACACCCCGGGGTTTGAAGGCGACGGCATTGCCCTGACCCAGAACTCCCTGGCGGCCGTAGTCGGCGAGTGGGGCCGTGTGTTCATCAGCGTGGCCCTGGCGTTGTTCGTGTTCACCTCGATGCTCTACAACTACTACCTGGGCGAGAACAACCTGCGCTTCCTGGTCGGCGAAAGCCGCAAGGCGCTGATTGGCTACCGAGCACTGGTGCTGGTTTTGATTTTCTGGGGCTCGATCGAAAACCTGCAGACCGTTTTCGCGTTCGCCGACATCGCCATGACCATGCTGGCCTTCGTTAACCTGATTGCCCTGGCGATGCTGTTCAAGATCTGCATGCGCGTGCTCAAGGACTACGATGACCAGCGCCGTGCGGGGATCAAGACACCGGTGTTCGATTCCAGTAAATTCCCGGATCTGGATCTGGACCTGAAGGCCTGGCCGCCAAAACCGGCCGACAAGGTCGAAGAAACAAAACGCTGATACTTGACGCGGCGGTTCTCCAGAACCGCCGCGTTTTTGCTTATGGGGACTCAACAATGACTGCAGCCACTCACCACCCTTCCCAACGCGTCATGGTGCTCTACACCGGGGGCACCATCGGCATGCAAGCCAGCGCCGGCGGCCTGGCGCCAGCGTCGGGTTTTGAAGCGCGCATGAGCGAGCACCTCGCCAGCCAACCGGCGCTGACAGTGCCGCAGTGGTCCTTTCGCGAGATGAGCCCGCTGATCGACAGCGCCAACATGACGCCTGCCTACTGGCTGCGCCTGCGTGGCGCGATCATCGAAGCCATCGAACAGGATGGCTGCGATAGCGTCCTGGTCCTGCACGGCACTGACACGTTGGCCTACAGTGCGGCGGCGATGTGCTTTCAACTGCTGGGGTTGCCAGCACCGGTTCTGTTCACGGGCTCCATGCTGCCAGCAGGTGTACCGGACAGCGATGCCTGGGAAAACGTCAGCGGTGCACTGCAGGCGCTGGGTCAAGGCCAGCCTCACGGGGTTCAGCTGTACTTCCACGGCAAATTGATGGCCCCGACACGTTGCGCAAAGGTCCGTAGCTTTGGGCGCAACCCGTTTGTGGCGTTGACGCGCAACGGCGGCGTGGCAAAAGCCACATCACTGCCGGACGAGCTGGCCTACAACCATCCAGGGCACGAAGCCAGTGTGGGTGTATTGCCACTGGTACCGGGAATTGGCGCAGCCCAGCTCGACGCACTGCTCAGCAGCGGGATCGAAGCGCTGGTGCTCGAATGCTTCGGCAGCGGCACTGGCCCCAGCGATAACCCGGATTTCCTCGCCAGCCTGCAACGGGCGCAGGAGAACGGCATTGTGGTGGTAGCCATTACTCAATGCCATGAAGGCGGTGTGGAACTGGACGTGTACGAAGCTGGCAGTCGTTTGCGTGGGGTTGGCGTGCTGTCGGGGGGTGGCATGACCCGTGAAGCCGTGTTCGGCAAACTGCATGCCCTGCTCGGTGCCGATCTGCCGCTGGCTGAAGTCCGGCGCCTGATCGAGCTGGACGTGTGCGGGGAACTGGCCTGATCGACGCGTAGCTGCGCCCGCCCCGGCACACAACTTGCTCGCTTCCTGCACCTCCATGCAGGAAACGAGCATGCTCCACTCTCATCTCACAACGCTCAACGCCGTTTCGCTGGTGCTCAGCACCTTCAATGCCGAAGGCTTGTCCAGCGAAGCACTGTTGGCGGGTAGCGGCATCCGGGCGGCGGACTTGAGCCGCGCAGACACACGCATCACGACCAATCAGGAGATGCGCGTGTGCGCCAACGCCGTGGCCTTGCGCCGCGAAATCGGCCTGGAGCTGGGCCGGCGAATGCATGTGTCGTCCTACGGAATGCTGGGTTACGCCCTACTCACCAGTGCCACCTTAGGTGACGCACTGCGTCTGGCTTTACGCTACCCGGCGCTGCTGGGAACACTTTTTGAACTCAGCCTTGAGGTCGAAGGAGATCAGGTGTGGTTCTGCGCCAGCGGGTATGGCGAAGGCCCACAGCTCGCGGTATTCAATACCGAGTTATGCCTGGTTTCGCTCAAGGTCATTTGCGAAGACCTGCTCGGCCAACCGTTGCCACTATTGGGTGCACGTTTTACCCACAGCGCGCCCGATTACCACGCCAGCTACGGGCAAAGCTTCGACTGCCCGCGCGTGTTCGAGGCCGACAGCAATGCGTTCGCTTTCGCCAAACGCTGGCTTGACCATCCCTTGCCGCTGGCCGATGCCGTTACCCATCAGGCGATGGCCGAGCGCTGCCGTAAACAGAACCTGGAATTCACCGGGCGGCAAACCTGGCTGGAACGTATCCGCCAACTCCTTGGCGCACAGATGCACGCCGCCCCGGGGCTTGAGGGGCTGGCCGAACAAATGAACTGCTCGCCGCGTACTCTGCGTCGCCATTTGCACGACGTGGGATGCAGCTATCAAACCCTGCTCGACGACTTGCGCTTCGAACGGGCCAAGCTGCTGCTAAACGACACCGATTGGCCCATCTACCGGATTGCCGAAACCCTGGGTTTCAGTGAGACCGCGAGCTTTCGCCACGCCTTTGTACGCTGGAGCGGGGTTGCGCCCAGCCAGTTCCGTGTTTGATTCAGGGGCGAATTTCGGTCAGTGATGTTGGCCACATCCATCCCCTTTTGGCCGCTCCTGCCGTTCTCTCAAACACCCCGGGCCGCAAAACTGTAGGCCACCGCCAAAGCCTTGGGAGAACAAGAACATGCTGACGATCTACTCGGACGATCATCACCTTCATCATGGCCGCTGTGAGTTGATGGACGGGCAATTGATGCCTTGCTTCGAAATGCCCTCTCGCGCCGACCATATTCTGCAGCGGGTACAAACCCGCGAACTGGGACCGGTGCGCGCGCCGCAAGACTTTGGTCGGGGCCCCATCGAACGTATCCACAGCGCCGCGTACCTGGATTTTTTCCAGGGCGCCTGGGATCGCTGGACAGAACACGGTCGTGACGGCGACTTGCTGCCATACACCTGGCCAGCCCGAACCTTGCGCGCAGTTTTGCCCACCAGCCTCCACGGCCAGCTCGGTTATTACAGTTTTGATGGCGGCGCCCCCATTACTGCGGGTACCTGGCAAGCGGCCTATAGCGCAGCGCAAGTCGCCCTGACCGCCCAGGCCGAGATTCAAAACGGCGCCCACAGCGCTTTCGCACTTTGCCGCCCACCCGGGCATCACGCTGCCAGCGACTTGATGGGTGGTTATTGCTACCTGAACAACGCAGCAATCGCAGCCCAGGCGTTCCTCGACCAGGGCCGTCGCAAAGTGGCGATCCTCGACGTGGACTATCACCACGGCAATGGCACGCAGTCGATTTTTTATGAGCGCAGCGACGTGCTGTTTACCTCTATCCACGGCCATCCTGAAGCCGAGTTTCCGTTCTTCCTGGGCTACGAAGATGAACTGGGCGAAGGACCGGGCGAAGGTTTCAACTTCAACTATCCCCTGGCCGCAGGCTCGGCCTGGGATCGTTGGAGCGCAGCACTTGAATTGGCCTGCTCCGAAATCGAAAGCTACGACGCTGACGTCATCGTGGTTTCACTGGGTGTGGATACGTTCAAGAACGACCCGATTTCCCAGTTCAAGCTCGACAGCCCGGACTACCTGCGCATGGGCGAACGCATTGCACGCCTGGGTAAACCGACGCTGTTTGTGATGGAAGGCGGCTACGCCGTTGAGGAAATCGGCGTGAATGCGGTGAACGTGCTTGAAGGGTTTGAAAGCGCGCAATGATCAAGCCCTGCCTGTGGGAGCGGGCTTGCTCATGATTCAGCCGGTGCGGTCTGTCTGAATTAATACAGTGCCCCTCTCGCGAGCAAGCCCGCTCCCACAGGTTCAACGGCTGCCATTCCACACCTTGCCCAGCCGCTCCAGCGCCGCCTTGATCTCCACTTCGGGCACCGCTGCAAACCCCAGCACCAGCCCCGCTCTTTTATCCACAGGCTCAATCGAGTCTTGCTGCCAATAACTGCTTAACCCGTTGATTTCCACGCCGGCCGTTTTGGCCTGCGCCAACAGTGCCTGCTCCCGCGCAAAGCTCGTCACCGGCACGGCAACATGCAACCCCGCGGCGATGGTCGGCATCGGCCCCACCCCGTCCAGCGCATGAGGCCAATTAGCCAGCAACACATCCCGTCGACTCAAGGCCGCACGACGCATCCGCCGGATGTGCCGCTGAAAATGCCCCGCCGCCATAAACTCAGCCATGACCGCCTGGGTGCTGACTTCCGAATGGCGCATATCGAGGGATCGGCGCCGGGCAAACGGCTCGGTCAAACCTTTGGGAAGCACCAGGTACCCCAGCCGCAATGCCGGAAAGGCCACTTTGCCGAACGTGCCGACATAAATCACCCGACCACTACGGTCCAAAGCCGCCAACGGGGCCAGCGGCGCACCGCTGTAACGGTACTCGCCATCGTAGTCGTCTTCGACAATCCAGCCCTGGGTGCGCTCAGCCCAGGCCAACAGTTCCAAACGCCGGGCCAGGCTCAGGGTCACACCGCTCGGGTACTGGTGAGAGGGCGTCACGTAGGCCAGCCGACAGTTGCTCAAGTGTGCCAGTGCCGAACAATCCATACCGTCCTGATCCACCGCCACACCCTGCACATGCGCTCCGGCAATCGCGAACGCATAGGCTGCTGCGCGATAGCCCGGGTTCTCCACAGCCACCCCCTCGCCCGGCTCCACCAGCAGCTGTGCACAAAGGCTAATCCCCTGCTGCGCACCACTAGTGATCAAAATTTGATCACTAGTGCACGATAAACCCCGCGAAGTACGCAAATACGCCGCAATAAGTCCACGCAAGCGTTCATCACCAGCCGGATCGCCGTAACACAGTTGCTGCAAGTCTGGCTTACGCCAAAAAGCCGCCTGCAGCTTGCTCCATACCTCGAAAGGGAATAAGTCAAACGCCGGTACCCCCACTCGAAATGCACGAGGAACCCCACTGGGAGGCAGGTCAAGGGCGTGCTTTGCGACCCGGCTCAAAGCAGTGCTGTGGATAACTTTACTGGATGTAATTACAGGTAATTCAGCCTGTTTTGTGGATAACCCTGGGGATAAGCCTGTTGAAAACCCTGTGGATAAGTTGGTGGACAACTTTTTTATCAGCAGCGCTTTTTCAGGCAGTTTTGCGACATAAGTGCCATCACCCACTCGCCCCTCAATAAACCCCTCGGCATACAACTGGTCATAGGCCCGCACCACGCTATTACGGGAAATACCAAGAGCAGTGGCCAGGTCACGGCTGGCCGGCAACCGCGCACCGCCACTCAACCGACCATCGAGCACGCGCTGGCGCAATGCCTGATACAGCTGGCGGCTCAGGCCTTTTTTTGGATCAAGCTCGATTCCGGCTGGGTTGAAGGCGATGGAAAGCGCTGAATCCGACATGAATTGGACCTATGAAAATGACCATTAATGGCTCTTACAACAAACCAATAGCCTGCCTAGGATGAGGCCATTCGCCAAGGATAATTTCTATGTACGTTCCCCGCGCCTTCGCAGTAGATGACATCCCAATGCTGCATCAACAGATGCTGGCCACGCCTTTGCCCGTGCTGGTCACTCACGCCAGCCAAGGCATGATCGCCAGTCACGTGCCTTTGCTGCTGAACCCGGATGAAGGCGCCTGCGGCACCCTGTATGGCCATCTTGCCCGCGCCAATCCCCACGGCAAGGCCCTGTCTGAAGGGACCGAAACCCTGGTGATTTTCTCCGGAGAACAGGCCTACATCAGCCCGTCTTTTTATCCCGGCAAGGCCGAACACGGTAAAGCCGTGCCCACCTGGAACTACCTCGCTGTTCACGCTTATGGCACCGCAGAAGTCTTCGAGGATGCCGAGCGTTTACTGGCGCTGGTCAGCCGCTTGAGCAACCAGCACGAAGCCGGTCGATCCCAACCCTGGTCGGTCAGCGATGCGCCAGCGGACTACATCGACAGCATGCTCAAGGCCATTGTGGGTTTTCGCCTGCCCATCACCCGCCTGGACGGCAAACGCAAACTCAGCCAGAACCGCGACGCCGCTGACCAGGCGGGCGTACGCAAGGGACTCCTGGCCAGCAGCAACCCGCAAGACCACGCACTCGCTCACTTAATGGCCAAGGAATAGCTCACATGACTCAAATCCAGATCAAACCCGCAACCACTGCTGATCACGAACAGTGGCTCCCCCTCTGGCAGGCCTACTTGCGCTTCTACAACACCGAGCTGTCAGACGAAATCACCCAATCCACCTGGACACGTTTTTTCGATCCGGCTGAGCCGACCTCTCTGGCCCTTGCCTGGCAAGGCGACAAGGCCGTGGGCATGGTGCAGTGCGTGTATCACCGCACCAACTGGAGCATTAAAAACGCCTGCTACCTTCAAGACCTGTTTGTCAGCCCCCAGGTTCGCGGTAAAGGGGTAGGTCGCCAACTGATCGAGCACGTCTATGCCGTCGCTCGCGATAAAGACTGTGCCAAAGTCTATTGGATGACTCAGGAAACCAACGCCACGGCGATCCAGTTGTATGAGCGCATTGCCGAGCGCCCTGGCTTTATCCAGTTTCGCAAAACCTTGTAATAACTAAGGAACGCGCAATGCCCGACTCTCTAGAACACTGGCTGGCGGCCAAAACACCCGATACCCGAACCCTTGAAGGGCAATTCATTCGTCTGGAAAAGCTCGACCCGGCACGGCATGGCGATGAACTATGGCTAGCCTTACAGGGGCCGCAGGCTGATCCCAAGCTTTGGGACTATTTACCCTACGGGCCCTTCAATGAGCGTCCGACGTTTGATACCTGGTTGCAAAACCATGCCGCCAGTCGTGACCCGCATTTTTATACCGTCGTTGATAAGTTGAGCGGCGAGGCACAAGGCTTGATCAGCCTGATGTGCATCGTCCCTGAGCACGGGCGCATCGAGATCGGCCACGTGACCTTCGGCGCCCCCATGCAGCGCTCGCCAAAGAGTACCGAGGCGGTCTACCTGCTGGCCAAGGAAGCCTTCGCACTGGGCAACCGACGCTTGGAGTGGAAGTGCAACAACGACAACGCGCGATCAAAGCGTACTGCAGTACGATTGGGGTACACATACGAAGGCGTCTTTCGCCAGCATATGGTAGTTAAAGGCAAGAATCGTGATACCACGTGGTACAGCATTATCGGTACGGAATGGCCCTCTATAGCGGCAGGCTTCGAAAAATGGCTGGCACTGGATAACCAACCAGAAAGCGGCCAAATAAAGACCCTGGAAGAATGCAGAGCATCAACTGTATAAAATTTGATCAATGCGCCCAACAAGGACTGTTGGGCGTTTTTTATTCAGAGCGAGGACATTTCCAGTACCAACCCCGTAGTTAGTCACGAAGGAACGTAGCGAGGCTGCGATTGAAGAAGAGCGCACCTTCGCGACGTCATTTTCAACCTGGTTGTTGTGATGTACATGAGGCGCAGTGCGACATGGTTTCGCGCATGTAGCGCTACCCACTGCAGCCTCGCTACGCCCCTCAACGACTACAGGTGTTGTGAGACACCTCAAATCCAGGGCAAAAAAAAGGGGAGCACATGCTCCCCCGAGGTTTAAAGCGTTTGTATCAAAGGCGGTATCAGGCTTCGATTTCGATCAGAATTTCGCCCGGGTTAACGCGGTCGCCCTTGATGACATGGATGGTGACGATTTTACCCGCGATGGCGGCCTGAACTTCGGTCTCCATTTTCATCGCTTCGGTGATCAGTACTGACTGGCCAGCCTTGACGACGTCGCCTACGGCAACCAGTACATCAACGATGTTGCCCGGCATTGCAGTGCTGACGTGGCCCGGCTCGCTCGCTTGCTTGCGCTTGCTCGAAGTGCCACCCACAAATTCGTTAAGCGGCTCGAACACCACCTCTTCCGGCATGCCGTCGATGGACAGGTAGAAGTGACGCTTGCCTTCTGCCTTGACGCCTACACCGGTGATGTCTACGCGATAGCTTTCGCCGTGTACGTCGATCACGAATTCGGTCGGTACACCCTCACCGCTCGCCTTGGTAACACCGCCAGCTTCAGGAATCGGCAGCAATACTTCCGGTGCCAGGGTGCCTGCAGCACGCTCTTCGAGGAATTTGCGGCCGATGTCCGGGAACATGGCGAAGGTCAGTACGTCTTCTTCCGACTTGGCCAAAGCACCAATCTCAGCACGCAACTTGACCATTTCTGGCTTGAGCAGGTCAGCAGGACGTACGTCGATCAGCTCTTCGTTACCGATGGCCTGACGACGCAGTTGCTCGTTGATCTCGCCTGGCGCCTTGCCGTAGCCGCCTTGCAGGTAGAGCTTCACTTCGTTGGTGATGGTTTTGTAACGCTCGCCAGCCAGTACGTTGAAAAACGCCTGGGTGCCGACGATTTGCGACGTCGGTGTCACCAGCGGCGGGAAGCCCAAGTCTTCACGTACACGCGGGATCTCGGCCAGCACTTCGCTCATGCGGTTCAGGGCACCCTGTTCCTTGAGCTGGTTGGCAAGGTTGGAAATCATCCCGCCCGGTACCTGGTTCACTTGAACACGGGTGTCGACTGCGGTGAATTCGCTTTCAAACTGGTGGTACTTCTTACGCACGGCATAGAAGTACAGACCAATTTCCTGCAATAGCGACAGATCAAGACCGGTGTCGTATTCGCTGCCTTTGAGGGCCGCTACCATCGACTCGGTGCCCGGATGGCTGGTGCCCCACGCGAAGCTGGAGATCGCAGTGTCGATATGGTCGGCACCGTTTTCTATCGCCTTGAGCTGGCACATGGAAGCCAGACCGGCGGTGTCATGGGAATGAATAAAGATCGGCAGGCTGATTTCAGCCTTCAGCGCCTTGACCAGTTCGCCGGTGGCAAACGGGGTCAACAGGCCAGCCATGTCCTTGATTGCCACCGAGTCGCAACCCATGGCCTCCATCTGCTTGGCCTGGGCCACAAACGCTTCAGTGGTATGCACCGGGCTGGTGGTGTAGGCGATGGTGCCCTGAGCGTGCTTGCCAGCAGCCTTGACCGCTTCGATGGCAACGCGCAGGTTACGGACGTCGTTCATGGCATCGAAAATACGGAACACGTCGATACCGTTGACAGCTGCCTTGGCGACGAAGGCTTTGACCACGTCATCGCTGTAGTGGCGATAGCCCAGCAGGTTTTGACCGCGCAACAGCATTTGCAGGCGAGTGTTAGGCAAGGCGGCACGCAGTTGGCGCAGACGCTCCCACGGATCTTCCTTGAGGAAGCGTACGCAAGCATCAAAGGTGGCGCCGCCCCAGACTTCCAGCGACCAGTAGCCGACTTTGTCGAGCTTGTCGCAGATTGGCAGCATGTCTTCAGTGCGCATGCGGGTTGCCAGCAGCGACTGGTGGGCGTCACGCAGGATGGTGTCAGTTACAAAGATCTTCTTGGACATGAAAATTTTCCTCACAGGCCTGCGTGGGCGGCAATGGCGGCAGCGATGGCCAGGGCCAGCTCTTCGGGTTTGCGCTTGATCGAGTAGTTGGTCAGTTCTGGATGGCTTTCTACGAAGCTGGTATTGAACTGGCCACTACGGAATTCCGGGTTACGCAGGATTTCCTGGTAATACGCGGCGGTGGTTTTGACCCCTTGCAGACGCATGTCGTCGAGGGCGCGCAAACCACGGTCCATCGCTTCTTCCCAGGTCAGGGCCCACACCACCAGCTTCAGACACATGGAGTCGTAATACGGCGGGATGGTGTAGCCGGTGTAGATCGCCGTGTCGGTACGCACGCCAGGACCGCCGGGCGCGTAGTAACGGGTGATCTTGCCGAAACTTGGCAGGAAGTTGTTTTTCGGGTCTTCGGCATTGATCCGGAACTGCAAGGCAAAACCGCGGTGCTGGATGTCTTCTTGCTTGATCGACAACGGCAGACCGGAAGCAATGCGAATTTGTTCACGAACAATATCAATGCCGGTGATTTCTTCGGTGATGGTGTGTTCCACCTGCACCCGGGTGTTCATCTCCATGAAGTACACCTCGCCCTCGGCGAGCAGGAACTCCACGGTACCGGCGTTCTCGTAACCCACGGCCTTGGCCGCGCGCACAGACAGGTCGCCGATGTAGGCGCGCTGTTCCGGGGTCAGTTGAGGGCTTGGGGCAATTTCGATGAGCTTTTGGTTGCGACGCTGGATTGAACAGTCGCGCTCAAACAAATGCACCACGTTGCCAAAGCTGTCACCGAGGATCTGGGCTTCGATGTGCTTGGGGTTGACGATGCACTTTTCGAGGAACACTTCTGCCGAGCCAAAGGCTTTGGTGGCTTCAGAGATCACTCGAGGAAAGGCTTGTTCCAGTTCTTCACGGCTGTTGCAGCGACGAATCCCGCGTCCGCCACCACCCGAGGTGGCTTTGAGCATGACCGGATAGCCAATGCGCTCGCCTTCAAGCAGTGCTTCGTGGATATCGGCAACGTTGCCTTCAGTGCCTGGCGTGACCGGTACACCGGCCTTGATCATGCTGCGGCGCGCTTCGGTCTTGTCGCCCATGCGGCGGATGACTTCAGCGGACGGGCCGATGAACTTGATTCCGCGCTCGGCGCAAATATCAGCCAGCTCAGCATTTTCTGACAGAAAACCATAACCGGGATGCAGGGCATCACAACCGGTTTCAACCGCCAGGTTCACCAGCTTGCGCGGGTTCAAATAACCGGCCAGCGGGTCTTCGCCAATGCTGTGGGCTTCATCGGCACGCTTGACGTGCAAGGCATGTCGATCCGCTTCGGAATAGACCGCCACGGAACGAATACCCATCTCGGCGCAGGCACGCACGATGCGGACGGCAATTTCTCCGCGGTTGGCGATCAGGATCTTTTTTATCACTTGGATTTTCCCTAAAGCCCATGGAACAAACGACCTGCTAGACCAGGTCGGCACGTGTCCAAATGTGTCTGAACCGTTGTGTCGTCACACTAGACCCACGCAACAATAAACAAAAATCAATAATTCTTGGGTCGTGCATAAGTAACGACTTATAGTAAGATCACTTGCCGCTTCGGATAATTTTATAAAAATGCGTAAGTCATTGATGCGTATCACTTTTCGTCAATTACAGGTATTCAACGAAGTCTGTGATTTGCGCTCTTACAGCCGCGCTGCAGAAGAAATGTCGCTGACACAACCCGCCGTAAGTCTACAAATTCGTCAGCTTGAAGAGCTGATTGGCCAGCCTTTGTTCGATTACGTAGGCAAAAAGCTGTACATGACCGAGGCCGCTGAAGCGCTTCAGTTGGCCAGCCGGGATATTTTCGGGCGCCTTGAAAACCTCGACATGCAGCTCTCGGACATGCTCGGGTCGCTGCAGGGCCAACTGAAACTGGCGGTTGAATCGAGTGCAAAATATTTCGTCCCCCACCTGTTTGCCGCTTTCAAGCGCCAGCACCCTGAGGTCAATCTGCAGCTAACGGTGGTCAATCGGGCGCAAGCCGTTCGTCGACTGTCAGATAACCGCGACGATCTGGTGATCATGTCGATGGTGCCGCAGGACATGGGCCTGGAATTTCTGCCGTTTTTGAATAACCCGATTGTGGCCGTCGCACCGCCAGACCACCCGCTGTGCAGCCGTGGTCCGCTCCGTTTGCAGGACCTGGAGCCGTATACCTTGCTGATGCGCGAACAGGGGTCGGGCACACGCATGGCGTGCGAGGAGTACTTCAAGGAGAAGCGTGTTCACTTCAGTCAAACACTGGAAGTGTCGTCCAACGAGTCCCAGCGCGAGTGCGCAGTGGCCGGGTTGGGCGTGGCGCTATTAACACGCCACGCCGTCAGCCTGGAACTTGCGACCGGCCTGCTGCGCGAGTTGCCGGTCGAAGAGTTGCCGCTGTATCGCAGCTGGTGCGTGGTGCAGGCCAAAGCCAAGCGCCTGTCACCGGTGGCCCATGCATTTCTGGGGTTTATTCGCAGTGAGCGCCTGCAAATCAGCGAGCTGGTTGAGCGCTTCGACGGTCACTTGCCGACGCAGCCTGCCAATAGTTGATTGCATTGAGGTCGGGATAATCCGAGGTTTCAAGCCTTAGCTGGCGCTGATTGTCATGGTCTTCGATTGCGCGGCGAAAGGCCATGCGGCGCTGGTCTTCTTGCTGACGGCGGGTTTTGACGGCGCTATTGCGTTCTTCGTAAGGCTGGGCCATTTCGAGTCTCCCAAGGCGTGTACGGGAGTTTCAAGATGGACTTTGTTTATGACGACTTGGCGAAGATGGGATGACAGGGGGATGAAGGCTGAATATGAGTACTGTGCGGGAGGGCGCTTGATCGCGATTCAGGCAACGCGGCCTGTCAGGAAAGCTTCAGCGATGCCATCGCGAGCAAGCCCGCTCCCACAATTAATCTTCGTGGCTTTTCAGCGACTTGGGCGACAGACGCAAGCTGCGCAGGCTGCGCTTGACGCTTTTAAGGTGGTTGACCAGGCTTGGGCCGCGAGCCATGGCAACCCCCATCGCCAACACGTCAATCACCACCAGGTGGGCAATACGCGAGGTCAGCGGGGTGTAGATTTCGGTGTCTTCGTGGACATCGATAGCCAGATTGACGGTCGCCAGCTCCGCCAGTGGCGTTTGGCTCGGGCACAAGGTAATCAAGGTCGCGCCACTTTCACGCACCAGATTGGCGGTGATCAGCAAGTCTTTGGAACGGCCCGACTGGGAGATGCAAATCGCTACATCCGTAGGCTTCAAGGTTGCAGCCGACATCGCTTGCATATGGGGGTCGGAGTACGCCGCAGCCGTCAGTAAAAGGCGGAAAAACTTGTGCTGGGCATCGGCCGCAACGGCACCCGAGGCACCGAAACCATAAAACTCGACCCGCTGCGCTTGCGACATGGCCGTCACCGCACGCTGCAGCGCCACGGGATCAAGCTTCTCGCGCACTTCCATCAGGGTGTGCAGCGTGGTGTCAAAAATTTTCAGACTGTAGTCCGCAACCGAATCGTCTTCGTGGATTGCGAACTGACCGAAACTGGCACCTGCTGCCAGGCTTTGCGCCAGCTTGAGTTTCAAGTCCTGGAACCCGGAACACCCAATTGCCCGGCAAAAGCGCACGATGGTGGGCTCACTGATACCGACACTGTGGGCAAGGTCGGCCATGGAACTGTGCATTACAGCCGCAGGATCAAGCAGCACGTGATCGGCGACCTTGAGTTCCGATTTACGTAACAGGTGGCGTGACTGGGCAATATGTTGCAGCAGGTTCAAAGGGCAGGACTCGGTCTGTAAGCGGCAGGCGCCGGGGATGTAGCATTCTTGTAGTTATACTACAAGAATTCGCTTTCTGCCCACCCAATACACCCTGTCTTACCCTTATCTTTCCCATGATTCATGCAGCTTCAGGGCGATGTAGCCCTTTTTGGCACTACAAATCCACTACACCGGCACGTAACAAATCGCCAAACTGCGCAGCGTTTACCGGACGGCTGATCAAGTAACCCTGCACTTCGTCGCACTGGCGAGCCTTGAGAAATGCCAGTTGCGCCTCGTTTTCGACACCTTCGGCCACGACTTTGAGGTCGAGGCTATGGGCCATGGAGATAATCGCGAGGGTGATGGCCTCGTCTTCACTGCAGCGCCCCAGGCCGTGGATAAAGGTTTTATCAATCTTCACGTAATCCACTGCAAATCGCTTGAGGTAACTGAGCGAGGAGTAACCGGTCCCGAAGTCATCAATCGCCAGCCTCACGCCCAGCTCGTGCAATTGCTGGAAGGTTGCGATGACGTATTCAACATTGTCGAGCAACTGGCTTTCTGTCAGCTCAAGTTCCAGGCAGTGCGGCGCCAGACCGGTTTCTTCAAGCACCTGGCGCACCAGGCTGACCAGTTTGCCCTGGCGCAACTGATGCCCCGACAGGTTCACCGACACCCGTATCGGCGCCAGCCCTGTGCGCTGCCATTCACAGGCTTGCCGGCAGGCTTCGCGCAGCACGAACTCTCCGATGGCGCTGATCAGACCAGTCTCCTCGGCCAAGGCAATGAAGTCGCTCGGAGGGACGCTACCCAACTGCGGATGATCCCAGCGAACCAGCGCTTCAGCTGCGTGCAGGCGCCCCGTTGCAAGGCATAGTTTAGGTTGATAGAAAACGTCGAGCTGGCATTGGGCAATGGCTTTGCGCAACTGACTTTCCAGTTGCAAGCGCTCCAGGGTGCTGTGTTGCAGGCTGTGACTGTAGAACTGAAAAGTGCCGCCGCCCAGATGCTTGGCCTGGCGCATGGCTTTATTGGCCTGGTGGACCAGGGTGGCAATGTCCCGTGCGCTGCCCGGCAGCAGGCTGATGCCCATGGACACGCTGATGATCAGCTCATGGCCATCCACCACCAAGGGCCGGCCGAGTCTTTCCATCAGTCGGGTCGCTACCCGCGCCAGACTGGTCAGGCTGCTGTAGGCATCAAACAGCACGGCAAACTCATCGCCCGACAGTCGCGCAATGGTGTTGGCCTCAGGCAAGGCCTTGGTGATGCGTTCTGCCATTTTTTGCAGCACATGATCGGCCAGCTCGTGCCCAAGATTGTCATTGAGCAATTTGAAACGATCGAGGTTGATGTGCAGCAACGTCAGGTGGCATGAACCCTGGCGAACACGCTGGCTGGCCTCCTCCAGTCGCTCCTTGAACAAGAGACGGTTGGCCAGGCCGGTCAGTTCATCAAAATGGGCGAGGTGGCGAACGCGCGCTTCAACGAGACGGCGCAGTTCCACTTCGCGCAAAAGCTCAGCGTTCAGTTGCTCACTGCGGACATTGGCTTGCTGCAAGTCGTCGAACAGACCTTGATGGCGCAAACGCTGAACCTTGTGACGCAGATTGACCCGCTTTACTTGCCAACCCAGACCACTCACCAGCAGAAAAAGGCCGAACCCGAGGCCGAAAAAAAATCCCGGCGAATTTAAACTCTGAACCATCGGCGAAATTCTTATCAGTAGGGGAGCCAGGAAGTTGCCCGAGCATACACAAGCTGTGCCCGCGACCAAACGCACAGGCATCATTTAATAGATGAAACCGGCACAGCCCATACCGGCAGGCTTTTTGACCGCTCGGCCCAAGAGCGCTACGTGGCTAGCAATAAAACGTCAACAGCCCCTAAAATGCCCCGATGCGCGATGATCTCTCTCTCTTGTTAAATTCTCTCAACGATGCCCAACGTCAGGCCGTCACGGCCAGTGTGGGGCGTCAGTTGGTTCTGGCCGGCGCAGGTTCCGGCAAAACCCGTGTGCTGGTGCACCGTATCGCCTGGTTGATCCAGGTCGAGAACGCGTCGCCGCACTCAGTCCTGTCGGTGACATTCACCAACAAGGCCGCCGCCGAGATGCGCCACCGCATCGAGCAACTGATGGGTATCAACCCGGCGGGCATGTGGGTCGGCACCTTCCACGGGCTGGCACACCGTTTATTGCGGGCTCACTGGCAAGAAGCCGGGCTGAGCCAGACCTTTCAGATCCTCGACAGCGATGACCAGCAACGCCTGGTCAAGCGCGTGATCCGTGAACTGGGGCTGGATGAACAGCGCTGGCCGGTGCGTCAGGCGCAGTGGTTTATCAACGGTCAAAAAGACGAAGGCCTGCGTCCTAAACATATCCAGGCCAGCGGCGACTTGTTCCTGGCCACCATGCGCAATATTTACGAGGCCTATGAGGTCGCGTGCCAGCGTGCCGGTGTCATCGACTTTTCCGAGCTGCTGCTGCGCGCCCTGGATCTGTGGCGCGACAACCCGGGCTTGCTGGCGCACTACCAGAAGCGCTTCCGCCACATTCTTGTCGACGAATTCCAGGACACCAACGCCGTTCAATATGCCTGGCTGCGATTGCTGGCCCAGGGCGGCGACAGCCTGATGGTCGTGGGCGATGACGACCAGTCGATCTACGGCTGGCGCGGCGCGAAAATCGAAAATATCTACCAGTACTCAACCGATTTCCCGGACGCCGAAACCATTCGCCTGGAGCAGAACTATCGCTCCACGGCAGGCATCCTCAAAGCGGCCAACGCCCTGATTGCCAACAACACCGGACGCATGGGCAAAGAGCTGTGGACTGACGGCGGTGAAGGCGAAGCAATTAATTTGTACGCAGCCTTCAATGAACACGATGAAGCGCGCTACGTGGTCGAGACCATCGAAAGCGCCTTGAAAACCGGCCTGGCCCATAGCGATATCGCCATTTTGTACCGCTCCAACGCCCAATCGCGGGTGCTTGAAGAAGCGTTGCTGCGCGAACGTATCCCTTACCGCATTTATGGTGGCCAGCGCTTCTTCGAGCGCGCAGAAATCAAAAACGCCATGGCTTACATGCGCCTGCTCGAAGGCCGTGGCAATGATGCCGCGCTGGAGCGGGTGATTAACGTGCCTGCCCGCGGTATCGGCGAAAAAACCGTCGAGGCCATTCGCGATCACGCACGTCACAGCGATGTGTCGATGTGGGAGGCGATGCGCCAGCTAATTGCCAATAAAGCCCTCCCCGGTCGTGCTTCAGGCGCCATTTCCGGCTTTATTGAACTGATCGAGAACCTCGCGGCAAAAGTCATGGAGATGCCTCTGCATCTGATGACCCAAACCGTGATCGAACAGAGTGGGCTGATTGCCTACCATCAGGCGGAAAAAGGCGAAAAAGGCCAGGCCCGGGTAGAAAACCTTGAGGAGCTGGTCAGCGCAGCGCGCAACTTCGAGAACAATGACGAAGATGAAGAGCTGTCGCCATTGGCCGCCTTCCTTGGTCATGCCTCACTGGAGGCAGGCGATACCCAGGCCGAAGAGCATGAAGACGGTATCCAGCTGATGACGCTGCACAGCGCCAAGGGTCTGGAGTTTCCGTATGTGTTCCTGGTGGGCATGGAAGAAGGTTTGTTCCCGCACAAGATGAGCCTGGAAGAACCCGGCCGCCTTGAAGAGGAACGGCGTCTGGCTTACGTGGGCATTACCCGCGCCATGCAGAATCTGGTCATGACGTACGCTGAAACCCGACGCCTGTACGGTAGCGAGACCTACAACAAGGTTTCGCGCTTCGTACGAGAAGTTCCAAAAGGCCTGATCCAGGAAGTTCGTCTGTCCAACAGCGTCAGTCGCCCTTTCGGTGGTGGTCAAAAGCAGAGCGCCAGCAGCCTGTTTGGCGGTTCGGAAATACCAGAAACCGAATTCAAGCTTGGCCAGATGGTCAAGCACGCGGTCTTTGGCGAAGGCGTCATCCTCAACTTCGAAGGCGCAGGCGCGCAGGCGCGGGTACAGGTGAACTTCTCCGAAGGCAGCAAGTGGCTGATGATGGGCTACGCCAAACTTGAAGCGGTCTGACAGCAACCCGACAGCTTTGCGGGAATAGTCTGGATTGATAGATAACGGTGGGAGCGGGCTTGCTCGCGATGGCAGCACCTCGGTGTATCAGATGCACCGAGTGCCGGGAATCGCGAGCAGGCCCGCTCCCACATCAATGCGTCCTACAGTAAAAAAATCTGTCTCTTACAGATAAATAGGCAAAAGCCCGAAACACTTCACCGCTAGCCAGTCACAACTCACCTGTGCAACATGGCGCGCGTGATATCCACAAATGGGAACCCCTTATGAAACGTTTTCTTAGCATCGCCATGGCGTTGTGCATCGGTTTGACGATGAGCCTCGACGCGAACGCCAAGCGCTTCGGCGGCGGCAAAAGCGCTGGTGCAGCGCCTAGCCACCAAACGCGCCAGGCCGCTCCAGCTGCAGCCCCTGCAGCTGCCGGTGCTGCAGGCGCCGCCGCAAAAGCCGGTGGTGCTTCGCGCTGGCTCGGCCCTCTGGCTGGCCTCGCAGCCGGTGGCCTGTTGGCGTCCATGTTCATGGGCGGTGGCTTCCAGGGCATGCAGTTCTTCGACATCCTGATCATGGCGGTCATCGCCTTCCTGATCTTCCGCTTTATCGCGGCCCGTCGTCGCAAGCAACAATCCGAGATGATGGCCCCTGCCGGTCACGCTCCACTGCAACGCGAAGCCTTTGACGCCAAGCCAGCACCTTCGTCCTTCTTCGGCGGCGGTTCGGCAGCCCCTGCGGCACGCCCGGTGATCAATGCACCGGCCTGGTTCAATGAGCAGAACTTTCTTGAAGCTGCGCGCAACCATTTCCAGTCCCTGCAACAGCACTGGGATGCCAACGAAATGGACAAGATCGCCGAGTTCGTAACACCGCAGATGCTCGACTTCCTCAAGCGTGAACGCGCTGAGCTGGGTGATGGCTTCCAGTCCACCTACATCGACAACCTGACCGTGCAACTGGACGGCCTGGATGATCGTGCAGACAAAACCATTGCAACCCTGACCTTCAGCGGCGTGTCGAAAAACTCGCGCTTTGACCAGGGCGAAGCCTTCAGCGAAAGCTGGAACATGGAGCGTCAGCAAGGTGATAACCAGCCTTGGCTGGTAGCCGGTATCCGCCAGAACGGCTGATCCCGCAAGCTACACATGCGTTAACCAAAGCCCCGGACTTGTCCGGGGCTTTGCATTTCACGATTGCACTTATAACGAGCTACTGTATAAAGCGCGTCATATAAACCGCGCCATAGAGCATGAGGATGAGGTCGTGGAAGAGATCATTGAAGAGCTACGCGAAAAAAACGAGCCTGTACCAGTTCCTCTGGAACTGCCTGAAGAAGACCAGTTGGTGGAAATCGAAGAACAGCTGTTCATTGATATTCCGTTTGTCTTCAGAGAGTTTCTGCTGACCGTCAGTGACGTGGTGTATGGCAGCCTGGAGCCGGTCACCGTGACCGACCCACAATCACACACCTACCTGCCGGAAGTGGCAGCCAACGCTTGGGATGCCGGCGTTGACCGCAGCTTGATCCCTATTTGCCAGGACGGCGACGACTACTACTGCGTAGAAGAAGACGGCACCGTGGTGCTGTGGTCCGGCGAAGAAGAGCTCGTTACCGAAGAAACATGGGAATCGGTCTGGCACTGGGCGCGCGACGTCTGGCTGGAAAGCTGATACCTGCTTGATGCCCGCTTTCCAGCCATTGGTCAGCGGGCTGTCAGTGCCCCCCTTCCTTGTGGTTATCCAGCGTCTCCAGCAGTGCAACCTGCATGCGGGTATGGATCCGGATGAACCAGCGCCACAACAGCGCAGCCACTCCCGCTGCCACTACTGCGATCACGATCAGCAATTCATTGGTGGGCAAGATGCTCGCCGACAATGCCGACAACAGCAGAAAAATCACCAGTAACGACAGAATCGGGATCACTTCCGAGATCACCCGACGCACGCGCTGCGTGTGACGCCCGGCCATTTCCGGTTTGACGCCCATCTCGGCCAGGAGCATCGACAACGCCTTGAGCTTGCGATACGCCGCGATCAAAAACGGCAGCGACAGCAACAAGGCCACGCCCCAGATAATCCCTTTTTGCCAGCTCGGCTCCAGAATCCAGCCCTGCAAGTAACGGCCAATCCGGGGGGCGAAATAACCACCCGCGAAGAAAATAGCGATGACCAAGGCCAGGTTGACCCCAACCTGCATCAGGATTTTCCGGATCATCGCGGCCAGCAACGCCCCTTCTCCCTGCGGCTGAATACTGCGCAGCCATTCGCCATAGAGCCCGAACACCCGTGACACACGACCAGGCACCACCTGTGCCAGCTTGAGCGAGAGCGGGTCTGCGGCGCGAATCAGATAAGGCGTCATCAAGGTCGTCAGTACGGATACAGCAACCGCTACGGGGTACAGGAAGCTGCTGGTGACCTGTAATGTCATACCCAGCGCCGCGATGATGAAAGAAAACTCCCCAATCTGAGAAAGTCCCATCCCAACCCGCAGCGATGTGCGTCCGTCATTACCTGCGATAAATGCCCCTAGCCCGCAGGACAGCATTTTGCCCAGCACCACCGCAATGGTGATCACCACGATGGGCACCGCGTATTCCAGCAGGATCGCCGGGTCGAGCATCAGCCCGATGGCGACAAAGAAAATCGCGCTGAACAAATCACGTACCGGTTCGATCAGGCGCTCGATTTTCAGCAACTGACGGGATTCAGCCATGATCGCCCCGATCAAAAAGGCCCCGAGCACCATGCTGTATTCCAGCTTGACCACCAGCAGGCAGAAGCCAAAACACAGCCCCAACACGGTGATCAGCAGCATTTCATTGCTTTCGAATCTGGCCACATACGCCAGCACACGCGGCACCAGCAAGATGCCGATGACCAGCGCCACAATCATGAACAACGACAATTTACCGACTGTCGAAAAAACTTCCTCGGGGCTGACACTGCCGCTGACAGCGATGCTCGACAGCAGCGCAATAATCCCGATGCCTAAAATATCTTCAACGATCAGCACGCCAAAAATCAGCTGTGCGAAGCGCTCGTTCTTCATTTTCAGGTCGTTAAGGGCTTTGACGATGATGGTGGTCGATGAAATGGCCAGAATCGCGCCTAAAAACAGCGAATCCATCGTGTTCCAATCAAACCAGCGGCCAATTTCGTAGCCGATCCAGATCATCAGCGTAATTTCCATAAACGCTGCGATAAAGGCGGTTGCCCCGACCTTGAACAACTTGCGCAGGCTGAACTCCAGTCCCAGGCAGAACATCAAAAAAATAACCCCCAGCTCGGCCAGGGTTTTGATCGTTTCTTCATCGTGGATCAGGCCAAACGGCGGGGTGTGCGGGCCAATGATAAAACCCGCAACGATATAGCCCAGCACCACGGGTTGCTTGAACCTGTGGAAAAGAATCGTCACCACACCTGCGACCAGCATGATGACTGCCAGATCCTGGATAAAACTGATGGCATGCATGGCGTGGCGCTCCTTGTTTAATTTTCAACAGGCAACATGACGACAGACGCCGCCTGACTGGCTGTGCGTATCGACCGTTCTAAATGTAGGAATTACCCGACTAACGGGCTTTTGCAGGTTAACACCGCGACTTCCAGCATAAAGGCGGTGCAATATATGGAAACAGATGGATATAAGCGTGACGGCAGTCAAAACGGCAACGTCCCGTTAATTACTGTTTCAAAAATCGACAAGTATCCACAGAGATACCCATTTCACTGCTGCAACACAACCACGAGCCTGCTGCTATGGAACCCGGAAACGCCCAACTGTCGATGACGGTCCTGATGACCCCGGACATGGCCAATTTTTCTGGCAATGTTCACGGCGGAACCCTGCTCAAGTACCTGGATGAGGTCGCTTACGCCTGCGCCAGCCGCTATGCGGGGCGTTATGTAGTCACCTTGTCGGTGGATCAGGTTATTTTTCGCGAACCGATTCATGTCGGTGAGCTGGTGACTTTCCTGGCGTCGGTCAACTACACCGGCAACACCTCGATGGAAGTCGGCATCAAGGTCGTCACCGAAAATATCCGTGAACGCTCGGTGCGCCACACCAATAGCTGTTTCTTCACGATGGTCGCCGTGGACGACGACCGTAAACCGGCCGCTGTTCCGCCGCTGCAGCCGTTGAACAGTGAAGACAAGCGTCGTTTTATTCAGGGCAAGCAACGTCGCCAGATCCGTCAGGAACTGGAGCAGCGTTATCGCGAGCTGAAAGACGAGACGGTGTAAATGACTTGTGGGAGCAAGCCTGCTCCCACAAGGTTTTCAAGTTTGCTTACAAACTGATCGGCACGGCTTCAAACCGCACACGCGGATGAGCAATGCGGTCCTGGGCCCGGATCAACTGCAATTCGTAGCTGGTGCAGGCCTGGGTTTCCAGCAGCACCTCGTGCACCGCCGCAGCGGTGAACTCAAAAGCGGCCACCAGGCTGTCGCCCAGCAATACTCGCGCTAAAAACAGGCCTGAAGTCAGATCGCCCACACCCACGGGCTGACGCGGGAAAGCCAACAGTGGACGGCGCAAGTGCCAGTTCCCTTCTACTGTTACCAGCAGCATCTCGAAACTTTCTGCCGGCTTGCCGGGATAAGACAAATGCTTGACCAGCACCGCTTTCGGGCCGCGGGCCAGCAGGCTGCGGGCCATCGCCAGGCAGTCGAACAACGATTGCGGATGGCGACCGCAAAAACTGTCCAGCTCCAGCTGATTGGGGCACAAAAAGTCGGCCATCGCGGCCGCTTCTTCGAGCAGGAAATCACTCACTTCCTGGGGGACGATGCAGCCTTTCTCCGGGTGGCCCATTACCGGGTCGCACAGGTACAGCGCATGGGGGTTTACGGCCTTGATACGCGCCACGCCACTCAAGATTGCCCGCCCCTGAGCCGCACTGCCCAGGTAACCGGACAAGACCGCATCACAGTTGCCCAGCTCACCGATGGCGGCAATTCCGTCAACAAGCGAAGGAATTTGCTCGGGAGCCAACACTTCGCCTGTCCACTGACCATACTGAGTGTGGTTGGAGAACTGCACCGTGTTCAGAGGCCAGACATTCACCCCCACGCGCTGCATCGGAAAAACGGCTGCGCTGTTGCCGGCATGGCCGAAAACCACGTGGGATTGGATGGCGAGTAAATGAGGTGTACGTTTCATGCCGGATTCCAGACTACGGGTGGATTCAAGCCACGCAGTATGCGACGAAACGCGGCCTGTACGACAGGTTGAAGACGCAGTTAAGCTGAGCACAATCTGTTGGAGCACATGTAATGCTGACCCTAGGAAATATGTTTGTGCTGATGCTGCTGGCCACTGGCGCAGCCTGGCTGTGGCACAACCACGGTTTGCGCGAGCGGGCGCTGGAGCGCGTCAAACAGCACTGCAAGAATCTCGATATCGAGTTGCTGGATGAAAACGTGGCACTCAAAAAAATCGGCCTGATCCCCGATGCCAATGGCCACAAACGCCTGGCCCGTGTGTATAACTTCGAGTTCACGGTTACGGGAGATCAACGCCATACCGGGACCATCACCCAGTTCGGTGCCCATAGCGCAAAAATCGAACTGCCGCCCTATCCCTTCCAGACCGAGCCTGAGCCCAGCGAAATTCCCAGCGCTCAAGTGATTGAACTCAGCCAATGGCGCCAGGAACACAGCAAGACCCGCCACTGAGCCCTTCTCGCACCTTTCTGCAACGTACCTGTGGATAACTTCCCCGCATAACAGGCTAAAACCATTGAGATAGACACTTCTCTTGGTTTTTGGCCGGTGGAAATCAATGGGCACACTTAATGTTGTAGGACAATTTTACCAGCACAGAATCAAGTAAAACGCCCTGTTCCCTTGCTCGCACCCCATGCCCACCCCCCTAAAAAACGTCCTCGTGCAGGCAGTTTTCCAGCCCCGAGCGAAGCACATCCAGGTCTTGCGGCTGATCAAATATTAATTCGAGGCGTGAATCCGTACGCCACTCACTCGGCACCCAGGCTGCGACTGAGTTATCCACAGAATTACTTGAAAACCAGCCTTCCGGGCCATGAATAACCACCTTCGCACGGCGCCAATTGAGGCTTTCCAGCCACTGGCGCAGCAACCCCAAGTCAAATTGCCTTGAGGCATGCCAACGCCAACCCACACTCCAGGCCTGAGGCTGAAGCTGAGTCATCACAATCGGTGTACTTGGGTCTGAAAACACGCTGACTATTTGATTAAACTCCTTATAAATCAATGAGTTATCCACAGCATGAGTGATATTCATGTCGGCTGCAGGCAGCGTATTTAAAGGGATCCGGCCATATTCGACCCATACAATCGGGCACTTTGGCAGGCTGTATGCAATCTGCTCACGTTGCTCATTTGGGACACTATTAGATTTATTCATGACCACTAAACCGGCACTTTTCAAGGCTTCTTGCTGGGTTTCAGGCAAGGGTTTGCCCTGGGCCAAGGCTTGCGCATCAAGCACCATGACGCACGGCTGCAGGGCCAGAACACCCCGCCAGGGTGCCTCACTCAGCTGCTTTAAAATCTGTGCGGGATGGCCCAAGCCTGAGGGCTCAATCAATAATCGGTCGGGGCGGGCCTTGCGTAAAAGACGGCTTAAACCAATCTGGAAAGGAGCGCCATTGACGCAGCACACACAACCGCCAGCCACTTCGGCAATCGCAATTGCATCGTTCCCCTGACTCATCAGAGCCGCATCCAGACCTATTTGACCGAATTCATTCACCAATATTGCCCAGCGCTCATGGGCGGGCTTGTGCGTCATCAGGTGCTGAATCAGACTGGTTTTGCCGGCGCCAAGTGGCCCGGCAATCACGTGGGTGGGTATGTTCTGCAACATGATCGCCAGCTTCTATGTTGATCAAAGCAGCAATATGCCTCAGGCCAGCCAGTCGAGGGTCAAAATCAATCGGCGCTCGCCCGGCTCCAGTGCCGGAGAACGATGGATCAAGCCCGTCCCCTCATTGCCGTGCCACTTTTCTCCCTTGAGCAAGGCCACCTCACCGGCATTCACCTGCTGAATCAACGAGCCACGGGTTGGCTCGGCCTGCGGCTGGCCCAACTGAGAACGCTCCATCACCCCTTCTTCCAGCCATTGGCTACCCACTCCCGCATAAGTGGTAATGAGTCGCACAGGTACGTGGTCCACATGAAACCGTGGGCACATGGCCTTATCCAGCGCCCTGAGACGCAGCCCAACGCGTTTTGCGCCCAACAGGCACGCATAGGCGCTCACCAGCCAGGAAACATCGGCAATGAAGCCTGCATAGCCCTCCAGATCATTAAACCTGGCGGCCAAGCCAGCCAAATTGGGCTGAGCCTTTTCGTTGGGCATATCTATCACGATGGCGTCAGCCAATGGCTCGTCTAACGCGAGTAATAAAGCCCCGAAATCGACGATATGCACAGGTAACTGACGCTGCCAGATAGCCAAGTTGACGTTTTCATCCAGAATCCGCGTCATGATTTCCGGCGTTTGCCCACGAACCTGATCGATCAACGGCTGAGCGATAAAGGTAAATGCATTCTTCATGCGGCTACCTCTTCATACCAATCACCAAAGGGATCGTTGAGTCGTTTCCAGCTTGCTTCGCCCAATGCCATTTCGGCGTCGCTGAGCAAACAGGCATCAAGCTCATGGGTGAGAAGGGAAAAGTCGATGTGCTGACCTATAAACACCAATTCCTGACGGCAATCTGCGGTGTCTGGCAGCCATTTTTGAAGAATTTCCGCCCTGGTTTCCGGATCTTGTGGCCATTGGTCGCTCGGCACAAAACGCCACCAGCGCCCGGCAAACCCATAGCGCATCAAGCCGCCTGCCTGGGACCAACTGCCCGCCTCCTGATATTTACTGGCCAGCCAGAAAAAACCTTTGGAACGCAGCAATTTGCCGTTGGTCCAGGGACGCTCGATGAAATTAAAAAAACGTTCGGGATGAAACGGACGGCGAGCGCGATAGGCGCTGGAGGCGATGCCGTATTCTTCGGTTTCAGATACATGCTCACCGCGCAGCTCTTGCAACCAGCCAGGTGCTTGGGCCGCACGCTCAAAATCAAAACGCCCGGTATCGAGAATTTTATTTAGCGGGACTTCCCCCATGACCATGGGGATTATTTCTGCCTGTGTATTCAGACGCTGCAAAATGGCCATTAATTCGTGTCGGTCGGCACTGCTGATGAGGTCAATTTTGCTGATCAAGATGACGTCCGCGAACTCGATTTGCTCAATCAACAAATCGGTTATTGACCGCTCGTCGGAATCATCAAGGGTTTCTCCTCGAGAATCCAGGCTCTCTGCCGCTTGATAATCCTGCAAGAAATTAAGGCCATCCACCACCGTGACCATAGTATCCAGACGGGCACTATCCGCCAGGCTCTGCCCTGCCTCATCGCGAAAAGTGAAGGTTTCTGCCACGGGAAGAGGTTCTGAAATACCCGTTGATTCGATTAATAAATAATCAAATCGACCGTCCTTCGCCAGTGCACTGACCTCCTCCAGCAAGTCTTCACGCAGGGTGCAGCAGATGCAGCCATTGCTCATTTCGACCAGTTTTTCTTCAGCACGATTCAAGGTCACGTCACGCTGAACTGCACCGCCATCAATATTTATTTCGCTCATGTCGTTAACGATCACCGCTACACGCAAGTTGTCGCGGTTACGCAAAATGTAATTGAGCAGAGTGCTTTTTCCCGCTCCGAGAAATCCGGACAGCACTGTCACCGGCAGACGTTTAGGCATGGGAGTTCCTCATCAGGATAGGCAGGTCAAAGCGCCCGCTTGTTGGCTCGATCATTTCTGATCGTCGATAATGATACATTATAACAATACAAAGCATTAGAATTGTTATTAAGTAACAAAACGCCAACTCCCTCGATGGAAGCCTTTTATGAATGCCCTAACCCTTCCCGACATAGCGTCACAAAACGCTCGACAAGCTATCCCACTTGAATGGGTTGGAATGTGCGGTATTGCGCTGCCAGTCTTGATTGACGGCCAGCGACTCGCAGCAACAGCTGATGCAGGTGTAAGTCTGGATGACGGTGAAGCCCGCGGGATTCATATGTCACGACTTTATTTAGCGCTAGAAGTACTCGAGTCGCAGGACCTGAACCCTCTCGTTTTTAAAAAAGTTTTGCAGCAATTTCTAGACAGTCATGACGATTTATCGATCTGTGCCTACCTACGAATTCACACCCACGTGCTGCTAAAACGTCCCGCTTTAGTAAGCCCACTGAGTGGCTGGAAAAGCTATCCGGTGAGTATCGATGCGTCTCTGAAAAACGGAATGTTCCACGTGGAACTAAAAATTGAGGTGGATTACTCATCGACTTGCCCATGCTCCGCTGCCTTGGCCCGTCAGTTAATCCAGCAACAATTCGTCAATGACTTCGCAAACAAGCCACTGCAGCACGCCGAAGTTTTAACCTGGCTTGGTAGTTCTCAGGGCATTGTTGCAACGCCCCATAGCCAACGAAGTACCGCCTACTTGCAGACTCGCCTCAGCTCTGAAGTGCAGAAGTTTCCGATCAACCTGCTTATCGATGAAGCAGAAGGAGCATTGGGTACCGCCGTACAAACCGCAGTCAAACGAGCAGATGAACAAGCCTTCGCATTAGCCAACGGTCAAAACCTGATGTTCTGTGAGGATGCGGTACGGCGACTGAATGTCGCGTTGAAGGTTGTACCGGGAGTGAAAGGCTTCAACCTCAAAGTGGTACACGCTGAAAGTTTGCACAGCCATGACGCCGTAGCCCAGAGCTGCTGGAACTGGAGACCACTATGATCCGTAAGAATCCGTCCGGTGATCTGCCGAAGATCGCCGAGTCAGCCTACGTTGATAGAACCGCGATTATTTGCGGCAAGGTAGTGATTGGCGAGAATGTATTTGTCGGGCCATATGCCGTGATACGCGCCGATGAAGTAGACAGTGAGGGTGGCATGCTGCCGATTACTATCGGAGCCAATTCCAATATCCAAGACGGTGTGGTGATTCACTCGAAGTCCGGGGCTGCAGTCACTATTGGTGAAAACACCTCGATTGCGCACCGGTCCATCGTTCACGGACCCTGCCGTATTGGTGATCGAGTGTTTATCGGCTTCAACAGTGTGCTATTCAACTGCGAACTGGGGGACGGGTGTGTGGTGCGGCATAACTCGGTCGTCGATGGCCGCGACCTGCCGGATAAATTCTACGTCCCCTCCACAACGCGTATCGGGCCAAACACTGACCTGAGCCAGTTTGCCCCGGTCAGTGTCAGCGCATCGGAGTTTTCAGAGGATGTAGCGCGCACCAATGTTGATCTGGTACGCGGCTACAAGGCGCTGCAAAACGAGTTCTAATCAAGTGCGGGGTTTGACTGTTCCACAGTTTTGTCCCAACCAGACAGCACGGGTGTCCATGCTGCCCTTCTGCTGAATCCCGGTCGCGTTAAAGGTGCCATTAACCTGGGTGGTGAACTCACGATCACTGGCAAAAGTTGCCACACCTGCGCCCTGAGCTTTTGGACAACTAAAGCGAAACTTCCACTTATTTCCACTACGCTCAGTGATCTGCTGGTTACATCCCGACTTGGGATCAGTCAGCGGGATGTCATCTGTTTTCACTTGATCAGGGGTGAGGCAGACCCGAACACCTTTGCCTGCCATGGTCAGCCCTTGGCTTTCCAATTGGGCTTTTTGTTCCGGGGTCAGCATATTTTGCAACTGGCCTAACATTACCTGCAGTTCAGGCAATTGTTGGCCGTCTACCTGCATATTGCTGGAGCTCAGTTCCCAAAGCCCCGGCTGCAGCATTTGGGCCTGAGCCACCGGGATCGACAAACCACAGGCCATGAACAACCCAAGCAGACGAACATTCATCAAGTAACTCCTACGCTATTGTCAGCGTTAGACGTCAAAAAAGGGCGAGTGTTGCAACGCACCCAAATGGGGACATTCACTACAGAACGTGGTCTGTCAGTAATTGGCATTGAACATTGAGGAGCAAGGATACGCATGGATTATCTAGGCCCGCACATATTTGGTTATCTGATTCTATTAATCCACAGCTTAGGCTTGATTGCTGCCGTACATGCGGTATTAACCGTCAGGACGGCGCAAGGCTCGATCGCCTGGGCCATGTCATTATTCTTCATTCCTTACATCACACTGATCCCGTACCTGATCTTTGGCCGCAGCACATTTGACGATTACATTCGGGCCCGGCGCGATGCCAATCAGGAGATGCGAGAAGCCATCACTCACCTGAGCTGGCGGCCGTGGGTAGAAGAAGCCCTCGCAGCACGTAACTCAAATGCCTATGCATCACTGCGAGCGATGCCCCGGTTAGGGCGCATGCCTTGCCTGGCAAACAACACCGTACGATTGCTGATCAATGGCACCGCTACTTTCGACGCTA
Source organism: Pseudomonas sp. RL_5y_Pfl2_69 (assembly GCF_963970465.1). Lineage (NCBI taxonomy): Bacteria > Pseudomonadati > Pseudomonadota > Gammaproteobacteria > Pseudomonadales > Pseudomonadaceae > Pseudomonas > Pseudomonas sp. RL_5y_Pfl2_69. The sequence continues at coordinate 59,542 of NZ_CAXAOU010000006.1, forward strand.
TTTTCGACGCCATCCGTGCAGCAAAAGAAGTCGTGCTGGTCCAGTTTTTTATCGTTCACGACGATGACCTCGGCATGAAGCTGCATGCATTGCTCCTGGAAAAAGCCGCACAAGGGGTCGCAGTGCATCTGCTCTATGACAGCATCGGCAGCCATGCACTGCCCAATATTTACGCCGAGACCTTGCGCGCAGGCGGTGTTCAAACTTATGCGTTTGCCACACATGGCGGATGGATCAGTCGCTTCCAGGTGAACTTTCGTAACCACCGAAAAGTGGTAGTGGTAGACGGCGTGCGGGGCTTTGTTGGGGGGCACAACGTTGGGGATGAATACCTGGGCGCCAAACCGCCACTGTCTCCGTGGCGCGATACCCACGTCGAAGTCACCGGCCCTGTGGTGGCCTGCTTGCAGGAGTCCTTTGCTGAAGACTGGTTCTGGGCCGCACGCAAACTGCCCCCCCTGCTCCTGCCCCAGAGTTATCCGGACGGCGGCGTGCTCTGCCAGTTTCTGGCCAGCGGTCCAGCAGACCCGTATGAAACCTGCTCGTTGTTTTTTGTTGAAGCCATCCATGCCGCCAACCGCAGGGTATGGATTACGACCCCCTACTTTGTTCCCGATGAGGCGGTGTTCTCCGCTTTAAGGCTGGCCGTACTGCGCGGTGTGGATGTTCGAATCCTGATACCGTCCCGCCCGGACCACAAGATTGTGTATGCCGCGTCCAGCCTGTATGCCTTTGAAGCAGTACGCGCAGGCGTGCGAATCTTCCGTTATCAACCGGGGTTTTTGCATCAAAAAGTGGTGTTGGTCGACGACGAAATCAGCGCCATTGGCAGCGCCAATATGGACAACCGATCGTTCCGTCTCAACTTTGAAGTGATGTTGCTTACCGTCGACGAAGCGTTCGCCAGACAGGTCGAACATATGCTGCTCGATGACTTCGCCCTGGCCCGTGAAATCACCGAAGCGGATATCAAGGCAACCCACCGTTTACAGCAGTTGGGCATGCGGGTGGCCCGGCTGGTTTCGCCCGTTCTATAAAAAAGGCCGTGACGCTCTAGCGTCACGGCCTTTTCACTCCCATGTAAAAACCTGTCAGCGATAAATGTCCGCACGGGTTGGTGGCAGCTCAAGCGAACCATCCGCATGGGGCTTGGTCGCTAAAATTTGATCAATGTTGATCCATCCATGAGCAAAGGCGTAAGCACACCCCGCCAGATACAGCCGCCAAATTCGCAGGGCCTGTTCCGGCACCTGCCTGGCGGCAGCCTCAAGGTTGTGCTCCAGTCGCTGGCTCCAATGCTCCAGCGTGCGCGCGTAATGCAGACGCAAACTTTCGACATCCACCACTTCCAGTCCTGCTTCGCTGATCTCGGCAGTCATCATCGACAGATGCGGCAACTCCCCGTTGGGGAATACATAACGATCGATAAAATCACCCGCCCCCCGGCCTACCTGACGACCATCGGTGTGCTTGGAGGTAATCCCGTGATTCATCACCAACCCGCCCTCACGCACAGCCCTGGACAGGATCTCGCAATACTCACGCAGGTTGGCGTGCCCCACGTGCTCGAACATCCCGACGCTGACGATTTTATCGAACCGCCCATCTTGAGGCAGGTCACGATAGTCCAGCAGTTGCAGATCAACCTTGTCTTGCAGGCCTTCGGCGTTGACCCGCTCGCGAGCAAGTGTAAGTTGCTCTTTGCTCAGGGTGATCCCGAACACCTTGACCCCGTATTCCCTCGCGGCAAAACGCGCCAGCCCACCCCAGCCGCAACCAACATCCAATAAATATTCACCGGGTTTGAGTCGCAGCTTGCGGCACAGCAAACGGAACTTGGCTTGTTGTGCCTCATCCAGGCTCTCTTCTCCGGTTTCAAAATATCCACAGGAATAGGCCATGTCGCGGTCGAGCCACAACTGATAGAAGTCGTTGGACAGGTCATAGTGATAGGAAATGGACTCGGCATCTGTGGCCTTGTCGTGATGCACGCGAGGTGGCGTGGTGTCCTCATCATCGTCCAGCAATGCCTGACTCAACTCATCGCACACACGAATGGCTTCGCTGATCGAGCCTTCCAGTTCAAGTCGACCCTCAACAAAAGCGCTGCCCAGAAGGTCCAGACTGGGATGAGTAAACTGAGCCACCAGGGTCGGATCCTTGACCACAATCGTGACGCTGGGGCTCGGGCCAAAATTGAACTCATGCCCGTCCCACAGCCTTAGCCGTAATGGAAGTTGAAGTTTCTGTAAGGCCGGCGGAAGTTGCGCGAGCATCTGTGTTCCTCCTTCAGTTCAGATCTCAAAACTATAGGTTAGACGAATAACGAACACTGTCAGTTTCGTGGACCAGAGGTGCACACAGATCGTGCGCAACCCGCTGCGCCGCTTTAGGGTGTAATCACTCCGGGTGAGCGATCAGCTGCTTGGCCAGGGCCTCGAACGCCGGAATGGTCACCGGATCATTCGCCGAGTTGCTGGCAATCGGGTTGGAGGCATAGCGCACAATCACCATCTCGGCTTTCGGGTCGATATAGGTGCGCTGCCCATAAACACCGCGAGCCATAAAGGCACCATCGGCGTTATGCGTTACCCACCACATGTCGCGATAGCTGCTGCCTTTGAGCAGGTCATAACCGGCCTTGGCAAAGGCTGCTTTGTCGCCACCACCACGAATATCATCGATAACCGTTTTGGGCACGATTTGCTGCCCAAGGTACTGGCCATTATTACGGATCATCTCGCCAAATCGGGCCATGTCCCGCAGCCCGGTATTCAAGCCGCCGCCTGCGAACGGAGTGCCGATTGAGTCGACGGTAAAATAAGCAGCCTGTTCTGCGCCAATGCGTTGCCAGATTTTTTCGGAGAGTAACTGTGCAACGTTGCGCCCTGTCACCCGTGCAATCACCCAGCCCAGTACATCGGTGTTAACTGTTTTATAGGCGAATGCCTGGCCGTGCTCGCCTTCTGGCTCAACTGTCTGCAAATATTCCATATAGCTTTGCGGGCCGGTGTAGCCCTTGGGTTTGGGCAGCGGGTTACCGGCCTGGGCATGCTTCCAGACTTCAGCATTGGGGTCGGCATAATCCTCGCTGTATTTGAGCCCCGTGGTCATGTCCAGCACCTGACGCAAGGTGGCGTTGCCAAAAGCCGACTTGGCCAACTCCGGCACGTACTCTGCAATTTTTTTATTGGCATCCAGCGTGCCGTCAGCCACCAGCATGGCACCCATGGTGCCAACCACCGATTTGGTCATCGACATTGCGCCGTGCTGACCTTCGGGGTTCAGGACGCCAAAGTAGCGCTCATAAATTATTTTTCCGCGATGCAATACGACAATGCCGTCGGTGTAGTTCGCCGCCAGAGATTGCTCCCAGGTCATCGGTTGCTTGCTGCCCAGTGGCACAAAGGTCAACCCGTCGATATCCGTGCGCAAGGCTTGAGCCAGCGGTACCGGTGCGCCCAGGCCACGTGAAACATTGGTGGTGGGCATCAATTGGCGAAAGTTGGAAACACTCCAGCGCATGGCCGGAAACTGGAAATAACTGCCATCGGCAAACCGCACAATGCGATCAGGCGGTGGCGGCGCGCCGACCATCCAGCCCATTTTCGCCGGGTCGCTGGCGGCTGCATCCGGGTAAGTGGTTTTTTCAGTGGCACAGGCTATAGAGGCCGCCAGGCAAGACAGTAAAAAAACTGCGCCGGTACGGGCAGGTTTAAAAAATTGTTTAAACATCGAATATTCCTTTTCAGTTCAAGGCCGCACACCACCTTGCGATAGAAGTGACTGATCTGTATAGCTCATATCCCTCTTATCCACAGCCCGAAAACAACTCGACCCGCAGGGCGGGTCGAGTTGTTGCTACAGAATGTAGAGCGTTAAAACTGTTGCACCTGCTAATGACACGACATCCACGTACGGTCGGATAAAGGGGCAAAAACGGTGGTTTCCTCGAAACCTCCAGGCTATTCGGCATTACTCGCGTTATGTCTTAAAATAGCCGGTTGCCGAAGAACCGTCATGACCCTAGCCATGAAGGGCTTCCATTCTTAACAAGTAAGTGTGGTCAAGATGAACAAGCCTTTCATTTCGCTGTGCCCTGAGATTACTCGTGCACACGCGCTGACGTTGATGGATTGGTTGGAGGATGAACGCGTTACCTGCTATCTGAGCGATTCACGTCATGTCTCCCGCTCCATTGAGCAAGCCATTGATCGGACTCAATTGCCGATCCTGACCCATCTATTCAACCAGGGTGGCCGGTTCTTCATGGCCTTTGACAGGCATGACGCCCCAGTGGGTTTTGTCCGTCTAATCAAAACCGGCTCAAATTGCGAGATCGTTCTGGTCATCGGAGACAGCGATAAATGGGGCCGAAACCTTGGCGCCCGCACGATCCGCGAAGGCATGAAACTGGCCTTCCTCGACATGCGAGCCAAGAAGCTCATCGCCAAGATCCACCCGGACAACGCGCGCTCGCTGAAAGCCTTTCTGCGCAGCGGCTTTGTGCTTGAGAGCGAATCGCCGACATTGAAGTCATTTTCCATGACGGCGGGGCGCTATCTCCAGCTCTTGCGTGAAGGTGCCGTTGGCGACTCCACCAGGATCTACATCACCGAAATCGACAAGGCCAGGCTCGAGAGTCTGATCGCCCTCGAGCAAGGCCCGGTCGTTGTTGAACTCGAACATGAGCTTGAGCGTGCCATTGTCGTCAAGCCGCAACAGGTGGCGTGCAATGTCGTCACGATGAACTCCAGGGCCTTGCTGCAACTGGACGACGAAGAGATCGAAGTGGCCTTGGTCTACCCTGAAGATGCGGACAGCAACGCAGGAAAGCATTCCGTGTATTCCGACATCGGCGCCGCCATTCTGGGTTATCAGGAGGGGGATACTATCGACTGGCGAATTTCTGATCGGACCCGCCGGATTGAGATCAGGAAAGTGCTTTACCAGCCGGAGGCTGCAGGCCACTTCCACCTGTAATTGAGCCGTTTGCTCAGTGTGCGTCTTGATCCCGGACACAGTTTTAAGGTTTTCTTCGGTTTTTGCCGGAGCCAACCCATCGTTAAATTGATGAGGTCGAATCCAGTTGTAGTGAAGCATCAGGCACTGACTGATGTCTCTCTGAGCTTGTTGACCGGTCATGTAGCCAGGAGTCGGTACCCTAGCCCTCTCCCGAAGGAGAGGGAACCGATTGGGGGATGCTGTCGATTATCGGCGGCCTGTTTGCTGCGCGACAGCGCGGCGCATGGTGGCGGGGAGGCTCCTACAGACTCTCAGCCGCTTTAGAACTTCGCCCTTAATGCCAGGTTGAAGTTGCGCGGCGCGCCGTAGAAGTTCCAGTAATTGGTGTTGCCGGTGCTTTGGTAGTACTTCTTGTCAAACACGTTATCGAGGTTGTATTGGACTTCGAGGTTTTTATTGATCTCGTAGATCGCATGCAGATTGGTCAGGGCATAGCCTTGCTGCTGGATTTTGTAATCGTCGCCCGGGTAGGTGTTGGTCATTTTGCTTTGCGCAAAGAAACTGCCGCCGACGCGTGTCTGGTTCATGACGCCCGGCAAGCGGTAGTCCGTGGTCACTTTAAACAGGTGGCGTGGTGACAAAGCTGAATAGTCCTCTCCTTTCTGGCTACCGGCCACGTATTTGGACTGGGTGTAGGTGTAGCCTGCCGACAGGTTCCAGTCTTCGGTCAATGCACCGTTGAGTTCGAGATCGATCCCTCGATTACGCACCTTCTCTGAAGCGCGGTAGCAGCCGTTCGGCAACTCCGGACACAGCGTATCTGCTTGAGCGTCGCTGTAGGCTTCTGCACGTCCGATCTGGTCAGTCTGGAACACTGCCGCCGAGGTGTTCAGGCGCTTGTCGAGAAACTCTCCTTTAAGCCCCAACTCGTAGTTTGAGCCGGTCATCGGTTTGAGCACCGTGCCGTTGCTGTCGAGGTTGTTCTGCGGTTTGAAGATTTCGGTGTAGCTGGCGTAGGCCGAGATGTTGTCATTCAGCTCCTGGACCAGACCCGCGTACGGGGTGATTTCGGCGTTTTTTTCGTACTCGTTGTTAATCTTCTTGCTGACGAACGACATGCTCTCGTTCTTGAACCAACTGATACGGCTGCCCAGGATCAGTTTGGTGCTGTCGGTCAGGCTGAAACGGCCCGCCGCGTAGACCCCGGCCTGTTTCTGCGTGATGTTGTACTTCCATTGGTTGACGTTAAGCCCAGTAGGCGTCGGTGGGTTAAAGCTGCCCGGATCCGTGATGTCGAACACGTATTTGTAGGACGCATCGCGGCCACCGTGGTAGTCGAAATCATCGACCCGCACGTTGCTGCCCACGACCAGATCGTGCTGCTTTCCCATGAAACTGAAAGGCCCGGACAGGTAGGTATCTACGCTGGTCTGTGTGTCGTCGTAGCGGAAGTGCCGTGGGTTCAAGGTAAACATGTTCTCGGTGCCGTTCACACGCTGGGTGTAGTTGCCGAGAAAGTCCGATTTGGCCCAGGTCTGGTTGGCAGCGACCACCAGTTTCCAGTCATTGGCGAAGTAGTGCTGGATATCCCCAAACACCGTGGTGTTGCGTTTATCCAGATGGTTCCACTTGCCGGTCAGCGACGTCGAGCGCGACAGCGGGTAGAACTTGCCACTCTCCTGGGTCGGCAAACCGGACCAGTCGTACCCCGAGTTGCGCTCTTTCTGATAGCTGAAACCGAGCGTTGCCATGGTGTCTTTGCTGATGTCGGCTTCCAGCAGGGTATAGAACACCTGATTTTCTTTTTTCGCGGTGTCCATGTAGCTGTTGGCGTTGTTGTAGGTGATGACCGTGCGCCCGCGCACTGTTCCTTGATCGTTCAGGGGCGATGACAGATCGACCATGGTTTTGTAGTCGTCCCACGAGCCGACCGAGGTTTCGATCAGCGCCTGGGGCTCGGCCGTCGGGCGTTTGCGCACCAGGTTGATGGTGGCGGACGGGTTGCCGGCACCTTCCAGCAAACCGGTCGCGCCGCGCACGATTTCGACGCGGTCATAGATATCGGTGGTGGGCTTGGAGATCGCGTCCATCGAATAGGCGTTGCTGATGTTGGTGGGCACGCCATCAATTTGCAGGGTGTCGACCAATTGGCCGCGCGCCATGTACAGCGAGCGCTCGCCGCCGTTTTTGACGATGGTGATGCCCGGCGCGTCCTGCAACACGTCATCCAGGTTTTTCATACCTTGGTCGTCCATCTGCTGACGGGTGACCACGCTCACCGATTGCGGTGTTTCGCGCAGGCTCATCGGCAGTCGTGTCGCGGTGCTGGTGGAGCCTACGGTGTAAGCGCGGGTCTCTTCTGAGCTCACACCCCCGGTGTTGGCGTTGACCCGGGTGGCGTCCAGTTCGACCGCGCCCTGTGCTTGCGGCACGACCATCAGCACATAGCCGTCGCTGCTCGGCACGGCTTGCAGGCCGTGCCCGCGCAGCAATGCAGCAAATCCTTCGTCCACCCCGTAATCACCTGTCAGGCCGTTGCTGTTCTGGCTGGCGAGTTGGCGCGTCTCAAAAGAAATCGACACCCCGGACTCGCGTGCATAGCGGCTCAAGACCTCAGCCAAGGGCCCGGCCTGGATGTTGTAGTGATTCAGTGGCTCGGCCAATGCCGGGGCAAAGGCGGCCAGCGCCAGGCTGCCGGCACTGAGCTTGAGCGCCAGGACCAAGGCACTGGCAGGGGTGAATGGGGGGCGCATGGGCGAGGTTGAAGGCATTTTCCCGACTCTCTGATGGATTGGCTACAACAAGGACGGCCGGGAAATGAGAATTGGAAGCAACTGACAATATTTTTTATTTGAGCACTTGCTCCGGCTCCAGCGAGATGCGGGTCATCCACGGTGTGTACGTCGTTATTTTGATCGGCAGACTGCGGGCCAGCAGTCGCAGGGCGCGCGGGCTGTCGTCGGCGGGCAACACGGCGGTAACCTGGAGGCTGGCCAGCTCGGTGCGGTCGAACATCAGGTAACCGCTGTGGTAACGGTCCAGTTGATCAAGGACTTGCGACAGTGGTTGATCCTTGATGATGAGCTGGTGCCGGGCCCACGCTTGTTCAATCTCGGCACCGTCGACGGATCCCTGCGGGTAAATACCCGCCTGATCGAAACGCACTTGCTCGCCGGCATGCACTGTGCGCTGCTGTGCGGCGTTTTTGACCTCGGTGCTCGACTCGATCATGGCCAGGCGCGTGGCCCCGTCCAGGCGTTCCACCACAAATCGGGTGCCCAAGGCGCGTACGCTGCCTTGGTCGGTGATGACCCGGAACGGGCGATTGGCATCCTTGGCCACGTCCAGGAGGATTTCCCCGCTGATCAAGCGCAGCGTGCGGCTGTGGGCATCGAAGTCCAGGTCCACCGCAGAGCGCGCATCAAGGCGCAGCCACGTACCGTCTGCAAGCTTTTGCGCATGCCATTGCCCGGTGCCGGTGCGAATGTCTGCCAGCAGGTAAGCCGGCGCAAATTGCTGCAACGCCAGCGCGCCGGGCAGCAGTACCAGCGCGCCCAACGCCAGGGCTTTGAGCGCACGTTTGCCCGATGAACGATGGCTCAGGGTGGCCAGTGCGGCACGGGTCGGCGCGAGGGGTAATTCGCGCAGGGGGGCGAGGCTGCCTTGCAGGCGCTCAATCGCGTTGCGGTGTTCGGGTGCAAGGGCCAGCCACTCAGCAAAGTCGCGATGCTCTGCTGCACTGGGTTCATCGTCCAGTCGCACCAGCCATACCGCCGCCTGACGCATGATTTTAAGCGAAGGCCTGCTCATAGCGGCTCTTCGGTCGCGGCGTGGCAATGCAACAGAGCCTGTACCAGATAGTTCTGCACGGTTTTGGTCGACACGTTCAGTTGCTCGGCGATCTGTGCGTGGCTCAGGCCGTCGAGGTGGCGCAAAACAAAGGCTTGGCGCGCGCGCGGGAGCATGCTCTCAAGTGCGCGGGCAATGTGTTCCAGCGCTTGCACTGCCGCGAGTATTTGCTCGGGGGAAGGCGCGTGCTCTAAGTGCTCAACGTGTTGCGCCAAGGCTTCGCGATAGGCCTGCTCAAGCTTTTGCCGACGACTGCGATCAACCATCAAGCGCCGCGCCACGGTGGCCAGAAAAGCCCGCGGCTCGCGCGGGGTCACGTAAGCCCCCGCCGTCAGCAAGCGGATAAAAGTCTCTTGCGCCATGTCCGCCGCGTTGTGCGGGCAGCCCAGGCGTCGGCGCAGCCAGACCAGCAGCCACCCGTGATAGCCCTTGTACAAAGTGTCGAGACTGTCCGTGTCAGTGCTTGAAGAAGGCTTCATGGGTGGCGGGCTTGAATGAGAATGATTCTATACTAGTGGCATTGCTAACCTTCTGACAATGCCTGGGCGTTATGACCTAAACGCATACCCCAATGACTTTTCAAAAGCCTGGCGTAGCATCGCACCAACCATGTCGAACAGCGGGTGCCTCGCGGTCTTGAAGGCGATTATTTCGCCGTTATAGAGGTCAAGCATCGGCGAGAGATAAAGTTTCTGCCCCCCGACCCGAAACTCCGTCACGTCGGTAATCCTGGTGGATATGCACCGGCAGTTGTTCACCAACCAGACTGGAACCACCAGCTACCTGATTGGTGTCGCATCGCAGGGGCAACTCACCATCGCTTATGAAGGTGATTGCGCCTGTGGGAAGGCCGCAAGCGATGGCAAATTTGAATGGTTTACTCCTCCACACTGCAAAGCAAAATGGAAGCTGGACCGATCGCACCGCGAATTGGTGCTTGATCCTACACGCAACCTGGTGACTCCTAGCCTCAGGGCAACCCGCGCCCCGGATCCAGACTTTGTACGCCAGTAGGCACCCGCTGGACCTCGTTTTACGTCGCGCCAGGCACCGCGGTACTTTGGCTTGCCGGCAGCTTCTCATAGGGATTGCTTCGTGCAAGCAATGAGAACTGTGGCAGGCGCCTGATCAGAACAATCAGCGGCCTGCGACAGTTTTAACTCTCTAAAACCACTGCCTGTTATCGCGCTGCCACTTATTCCACAGTCACGGATTTAGCCAGGTTACGCGGCTGGTCGACGTCAGTGCCTTTAAGCACGGCCACGTAGTACGACAGCAATTGCAGCGGGATGGTGTAGAGGATCGGTGCCAGCACATCATGGATATGCGGCATGTTGATCACATGGGTGCCTTCGCCATTGGTCATGCCTGCCTGTTCATCTGCAAACACGATCAGCTCACCACCACGGGCACGAACTTCTTGAAGGTTGGATTTCAGTTTTTCCAACAATTCATTGTTCGGTGCAACGGTCACTACCGGCATGTCGTTATCCACAAGCGCCAGAGGGCCGTGCTTCAACTCGCCCGCTGGATACGCTTCAGCGTGGATGTACGAAATTTCCTTGAGCTTGAGTGCACCTTCCATTGCCACCGGGAACTGAGCGCCACGACCCAGGAACAGGGTGTGGTGTTTGTCGGCGAACAATTCAGCCACTTTTTCGACAACCGAGTCCATCGCCAGGGCTTCGCCCAAACGTGCCGGCAAACGACGCAATTCTTCAACCAGCTGAGCTTCAACGCCCGCTTCCAGGGTGCCGCGCACTTGACCTAGTGACAGCGTCAATAGCAACAGGCCCACCAGCTGGGTGGTAAAGGCTTTCGTGGAAGCCACGCCAATTTCACGACCTGCTTGGGTCAGCAGCGTCAGATCAGACTCACGCACCAGCGAGCTGATACCTACGTTGCAAATCGCCAGGCTGCCAAGGAAGCCCAGTTCTTTTGCATTACGCAGAGCGGCCAGGGTGTCTGCGGTTTCGCCCGACTGAGAGATCGAAACAAACAAGGTATCTGGCTGCACCACGACTTTGCGGTAGCGGAATTCGCTCGCCACTTCGACTTGGCAAGGAATACCGGCCAGGCTTTCAAGCCAGTAACGAGCCACCATCCCGGCGTGGTAGCTGGTGCCACAGGCTACGATCTGAACATTGCGTACTTTGGCGAACAATTCCTTGGCCTGTGGACCGAAGGCTTGTACCAGCACATGGTCCTGACCCAAGCGGTTTTCCAGGGTGCGCTGCACCACTGCTGGCTGCTCGTGGATTTCCTTGAGCATGTAGTGGCGATATTCACCCTTGTCAGCCGCTTCAGCACCATCGCTGTACTGCACGGTTTCACGCTGAACGCTGTGGCCATCTATATCCCAGATCTGAACGCTGTCACGATGGATTTCAGCGATATCGCCTTCTTCCAGGTACATGAAGCGGTCAGTTACCTGACGCAATGCCAATTGGTCGGAAGCCAGGAAGTTTTCACCCAGACCCAGGCCGATCACCAGCGGGCTACCGCTACGGGCAGCAACCAGACGATCCGGTTGTTTGGCGCTGATCACGGCCAGGCCGTACGCACCGTGCAACTCTTTAACAGTGGCTTTGAGGGCCGCAGTCAGGTCGCTGTGATCTTGGAGTTTGTGCTCAAGCAGGTGGGCAATGACTTCAGTATCAGTGTCCGAAGTAAAAACGTAACCCAGGCCTTTAAGTTGCTCGCGCAAGGCTTCATGGTTTTCGATGATGCCGTTATGAACCACAGCCAGATCGGAACCGGAGAAATGCGGGTGAGCGTTACGCTCGCAAGGCGCGCCGTGAGTTGCCCAACGGGTGTGAGCGATGCCCAGACGCCCTGCCAGTGGTTCACCGGCCAGCGCTTGCTCAAGCTCAGCAACTTTACCGTTGCGACGCATGCGTTCCAGGGTGCCGTTGTTGGTAAAAACAGCAACACCAGCACTGTCGTAGCCACGGTATTCAAGTCGTTTCAGGCCTTCAAGCAAAATGGCCGTGATGTTGCGTTCAGCGACTGCGCCTACAATTCCGCACATAAAATTCTCCTAGCTTAGGGCCGCGCATAACAGTGTTATGCCCCGGGCCTGAATCTGTTCGCGTGCCTCCAGCGGCAGGCGATCATCGGTAATAAGGGTGTGGACGCTGCTCCAGGGCAGTTCCAGGTTGGGTATCTTGCGACCAATCTTGTCCGACTCGACCATTACGATGACTTCTCGCGCGACGTCAGCCATGACCCGGCTCAGACCCAACAACTCGTTAAAAGTTGTCGTGCCGCGCTGCAGGTCTATGCCGTCAGCACCGATGAATAGTTGATCGAAGTCGTAGGATCGCAACACCTGTTCGGCAACCTGCCCTTGAAAGGATTCAGAGTGCGGATCCCAGGTGCCCCCGGTCATCAGCAACACAGGCTCGTGTTCAAGTTCACTGAGTGCATTGGCGACGTGCAGGGAGTTGGTCATCACCACCAGGCCCGGCTGCAGGCCCAATTGTGGAATCATCGCAGCCGTGGTGCTGCCGCTGTCGATGATGATGCGCGCATGCTCTTTAATCAGGCCAACCGCCGCGCGGGCAATGGCTTGCTTATAAAGTGAAACCGGTTGGGGAACATCACTGACCAGTTCTTGCGGCATGGTGATAGCACCACCGTAACGACGTAGCAGCAGACCGTTACTTTCGAGTGCAGCCAAATCCTTGCGGATCGTAACCTCGGAGGTTTCGAAGCGCTTGGCCAGCTCATCCACACTGACTTCGCCTTGCTCTGCAAGCATGGCCAGGATGTTGTGTCTGCGTTGTGGTGTATTGCGTTTGGACATAACGGCTTAAGTTTCGTTTCGAAAGATAACGAAAGCAATGAAACCTTATCTCGAAATCCCCGTCAAGAAAATGTTGCAGGTTTTTTCTGTGAATAACTCAATGTCGCCCTGTATTAATGGGACCTATCGTTATTCAAAGCGGATAAAAATAAAGCCTTATCCACAGATTGTAGATAAGGCTTTAGGTAACTTATTGATTTTAAACAGTTATAGGATGACTTGTTGATAACCCCAGATCGCCAAGCTGATCTGTGGATAAGTCCACATCAAGCCTTTGGCTGCTTAACCGGACGCTTCCAGCCATCAATATTTCGCTGGCGCGCACGACCGACTGCCAGTTGCTCAGGGGCAACATCCTGGTTGATGGTTGAGCCCGCTGCGGTGGTTGCACCGTTGGAGATATCCACAGGCGCTACCAGAGAGTTGTTCGAACCGATAAACACATCGGCCCCCAACACGGTTTTCCACTTGTTGGCGCCATCGTAGTTACAGGTGATCGTGCCCGCGCCAATGTTGGTGCGTGGCCCGACCTCGGCATCCCCCAGGTAAGTCAGATGGCCGCACTTGGCATCTTCACCCAGGTGGGCATTTTTCAATTCGACAAAGTTACCCACATGGGCACGGGCATCCAGCACGCTACCCGGGCGCAAACGAGCGAATGGGCCGGCATCGCTGTTTTCACCCATCACGGCGCCGTCGATATGGCTATTGGCTTTAACTACCACGCCTTTGCGCAAGGTGCTGTCTTTGATCACGCAGTTGGGGCCAATCACCACGTCATCTTCGATGACCACACGGCCTTCCAGAATCACGTTGATATCGATCAGCACGTCACGGCCCACCGTCACTTCACCGCGCACATCGAAACGGGCCGGGTCACGCAAGGTCACACCCAATGCCATCAAGCGTCGGGCTTCGCGTAGCTGGTAATGACGCTCCAGCTCACTGAGTTGCTTGCGATCATTGGCGCCCTGCACTTCCATCGGGTCGTGTGCATGTTCAGTAGCCACTACCAGACCATCATTCACTGCCATCGCAATCACGTCGGTCAGGTAATACTCGCCCTGGACGTTATTGTTCGAAAGGCGGCTCATCCAGTCACCCAGGTGCTGGGTCGGCAACGCCAAAATCCCGGTGTTGCCTTCACTGATGGCACGTTCGGCTTCGGTCGCATCCTTATGCTCAACGATGGCACTGACGTTGCCGTTGGCGTCACGCACGATCCGGCCATAACCGGTCGGGTCGGCCAGGTTCACAGTCAGCAGACCCAATTGCTCAGGGCCGACTTGCTTGAGCAAACGCTGCAAGGTCTCAACTTCGATCAGCGGCACATCCCCATAAAGGATCAGCACATTTTGAGCCGTCAAAAATGGCAATGCCTGGGCCACGGCATGGCCAGTCCCCAATTGCTTGTCTTGCAGCACAAAGTTCAGATCATCAGCTGCCAAACGCTCGCGGACCAGTTCGGCACCGTGCCCGATAACGACGTGGATGCCGGTCGGCTTGAGCTGGCGAGCGCTGTGGATAACATGGCCGAGCATGGAGTTGCCTGCCACGGGATGCAGAACCTTTGGCAAGGATGAACGCATGCGGGTGCCCTGACCTGCAGCGAGAATAACGATATCGAGAGACATGACTGGCTACCAATCCTGGGTGGTCAGCGGTTGCGACCAAAAAGTATTTCGCGGAAAAAGAAAAAGGGTAGCCGAGGCTACCCTTTTTAATCAATCACACAATGAAGCAGGAGGCTTAGCCGCCAAACTTTTTGCGGATTTGCTGAACGGTGCGCAGCTGAGCTGCAGCCTCGGCCAGTCGTGCAGCAGCAGATCCGTAATCGAATTCTGCGCCTCTTTCGTTCAGGGCCTTCTCGGCAGCCTTGACGGCTTCCTGAGCGGAGGCTTCATCCAGGTCGGCAGCACGTTGCACGGTGTCGGCAAGAACCTTGACCATGTTCGGCTGAACCTCGAGGTAACCACCGGAGATGTAAAACACCTCGGCTTCACCACCCAATTTGATCAGGCGGATCGGACCTGGCTTGAGTTCAGTGATCAGCGGAGCATGACCCAGAGCGATACCAAGATCACCCAGGCTGCCGTGCGCAATCACCATCTCGACCTGACCGGAAAAGATTTCTCCTTCCGCACTGACGATATCGCAATGGACTGTCATCATATTAGCCATCTGATTGCCTCAACCTGATTAGCGCCCGTTGCCGGGCGCCGGAATTACAGTTTCTTGGCTTTCTCGATCGCTTCTTCGATGCCGCCGACCATGTAGAACGCTTGTTCTGGCAGGTGGTCGTAGTCACCGTTGAGGATGCCTTTGAAGCCAGCAATGGTGTCTTTCAGGGAAACGTATTTACCCGAAGCGCCAGTGAAGACCTCTGCCACGAAGAACGGCTGAGACAAGAAACGCTGGATCTTACGAGCGCGGGATACCAACTGCTTGTCGGTTTCCGACAGCTCGTCCATACCCAGGATCGCAATGATGTCCTTCAGTTCTTTGTAACGCTGCAACACGTACTGAACGCCGCGAGCGGTGTCGTAGTGTTCCTGGCCGATAACGTTCGGATCCAGCTGGCGCGAAGTCGAATCCAGTGGATCTACTGCTGGGTAGATACCCAGGGAAGCGATGTCACGGGACAGAACGACGGTAGCGTCCAAGTGGGCAAACGTGGTCGCAGGCGACGGGTCAGTCAAGTCATCCGCAGGTACGTATACCGCTTGGATCGAAGTGATCGAACCGTTCTTGGTCGAAGTGATGCGCTCTTGCAGAGTACCCATCTCTTCAGCCAGAGTCGGCTGGTAACCTACTGCCGAAGGCATACGGCCCAGCAGTGCGGATACTTCAGTACCGGCCAAGGTGTAACGGTAGATGTTGTCAACGAACAACAGTACGTCGTTACCTTCGTCACGGAACTTCTCGGCCATGGTCAGGCCAGTCAGTGCTACGCGCAGACGGTTACCCGGCGGCTCGTTCATCTGACCGTAAACCAGTGCCACTTTGTCCAGTACGCTGGAATCCTTCATCTCGTGGTAGAAGTCGTTACCCTCACGGGTACGCTCGCCCACACCAGCAAACACAGAGTAACCGCTGTGTTCCATGGCGATGTTACGGATCAGTTCCATCATGTTTACGGTTTTGCCTACACCGGCACCACCGAACAGACCAACCTTACCGCCTTTAGCAAACGGGCAGATCAGGTCGATAACCTTGATGCCTGTTTCCAGAAGGTCGTTGCCGCCAGCTTGCTCAGCGAAGGACGGTGCTGGGCGGTGAATGCCCCAACGCTCTTCGGTGTCAATCGGGCCAGCTTCGTCGATCGGGTTGCCCAGAACGTCCATGATCCGGCCCAGAGTCGCTTTACCGACTGGAACGGAAATGGCTGCGCCAGAGTCGGTGACTTCCAGACCGCGCTTCAAGCCCTCGGTGGAACCCATCGCAATGGTACGAACCACGCCGTCGCCCAGCTGTTGCTGAACTTCCAGAGTGGTTCCGGCCGCGCTTTGTACTTTCAGCGCGTTGTAGATGCTCGGTACGTTTTCGCGTGGAAATTCCACGTCGATCACGGCGCCGATGATTTGAACGATACGTCCGCTACTCATAGCTGGATCCTCTGAATATTTGAACCGTTAAACCGCGGCAGCGCCGCCGACGATTTCCGAGATCTCTTGGGTGATCGCAGCCTGACGCGCCTTGTTGTAGATCAGCTGCAAATCGCTGATCAAGTCACCGGCGTTATCAGTGGCGTTCTTCATTGCGATCATCCGCGCAGCTTGTTCAGCTGCACTGTTCTCGACCACCGCCTGGTACACCTGCGACTCCACGTAACGCACCATCAAGCCGTCTAGCAGCTCTTTGGCATCCGGTTCGTAGAGATAGTCCCAGTGGTGCTTGAGTTTTTGATCCGGGGTCGCCACCAGTGGAATCAACTGCTCCACAGTAGGCTGTTGCGTCATGGTGTTGACGAACTTGTTGGATACCACGGACAGGCGGTCAATACGGCCTTCCAGGTAAGCATCCAGCATCACCTTAACGCTGCCGATCAAGTCATTGATCGACGGTTCTTCACCCAGATGGCTGATAGCAGCGACGACGTTACCGCCGAAGTTACGGAAAAATGCCGCACCTTTGCTGCCGACCACGCACAGATCAATCTCGACGCCGTTTTCACGGTTTACCGCCATGTCCTTGACCAAAGCCTTGAACAGGTTGGTATTCAAACCACCGCACAAACCACGGTCACTGCTCACAACCACATAACCCACACGCTTAACTTCGCGGTCGATCATGAATGGGTGGCGGTATTCCGGGTTGGCGTTAGCCAAATGCCCAATAACCTGGCGGATACGCTCCGCATAAGGACGGCTAGCAGCCATGCGCATTTGTGCCTTGCGCATTTTGCTGACCGCCACTTTTTCCATGGCGCTGGTAATCTTTTGCGTGCTTTTGATGCTCGCAATCTTACTGCGAATCTCTTTTGCGCCTGCCATGTAACACCTATCAGGTTAGCAAGCGGGAGCCTTGCGGCTCCCGCTGCGGCTTACCAGGTTTGGGTGGCCTTGAACTTCTCGATACCGGCTTTGATGCCAGAATCGATTTCGTCATTGAAGTCACCTTTAACGTTGATCTTCGCCATTAGTTCGGCGTGATCGCGGTTGAAGTAAGCAATCAGCGCTTGTTCAAAGCTACCGACCTTGGTGATTTCGACGTCAGTCAGGAACCCACGCTCAGCGGCATACAGCGACAGCGCCATGTCAGCGATCGACATTGGTGCGTATTGCTTCTGCTTCATCAGCTCGGTAACGCGCTGACCATGCTCAAGTTGCTTACGGGTCGCTTCGTCCAGGTCAGATGCGAACTGGGCAAATGCTGCCAGTTCACGGTACTGAGCCAGAGCGGTACGGATACCACCGGACAGCTTCTTGATGATCTTGGTCTGAGCGGCACCACCCACACGGGATACCGAAACACCGGCGTTCACTGCAGGACGGATCCCGGAGTTGAACATGGCCGATTCCAGGAAGATCTGACCGTCAGTGATGGAAATCACGTTGGTCGGAACGAACGCGGAAACGTCGCCAGCCTGGGTTTCGATGATCGGCAGTGCGGTCAGGGAACCGGTTTTGCCGGTCACTGCGCCGTTGGTGAACTTCTCTACGTACTCTTCGGATACGCGGGATGCGCGCTCCAGAAGACGGGAGTGGAGATAGAACACGTCGCCTGGGTAAGCTTCACGGCCTGGTGGACGGCGCAGCAGCAGGGAAATCTGGCGGTAAGCCACTGCTTGCTTGGACAGATCGTCATAAACGATCAGTGCGTCTTCACCGCGGTCGCGGAAGTATTCGCCCATGGTGCAACCGGAGTACGGTGCCAGGAACTGCAGCGCTGCGGATTCGGAAGCACTGGCAGCAACGACGATGGTGTTAGCCAACGCGCCGTTTTCTTCCAGCTTGCGAACCACGTTGGCGATAGTCGATTGCTTCTGACCGATCGCTACGTATACACAGAAAATGCCGCTGTTCTTCTGGTTGATGATCGCGTCGATCGCCAGAGCGGTTTTACCGATCTGACGGTCACCGATGATCAGCTCACGCTGGCCACGGCCGACAGGGATCATGGCATCGACAGCCTTGTAGCCAGTCTGTACAGGCTGGTCTACCGACTTACGCCAGATCACGCCTGGAGCAACTTTCTCGACTGCATCAGTCTCGGTGTTGCCCAGTGGACCTTTGCCATCAACTGGGTTACCCAGTGCGTCGACAACGCGACCCAGCAGTTCCTTACCAACCGGAACTTCCAGGATGCGGCCAGTGCACTTGGCGCTCATGCCTTCAGCCAGAGTCGTGTATGCGCCCAATACTACGGCACCTACAGAGTCTTGCTCCAGGTTGAGAGCCATACCGAAGACACTGCCCGGAAACTCGATCATCTCGCCGTACATTACGTCGGCCAGACCGTGAATCCGCACAATACCGTCAGATACGCTGACGACAGTGCCTTCGTTACGGGCTTGGGAGGTCACATCGAGTTTTTCGATGCGGCCCTTGATAATTTCACTTATTTCGGAAGGATTGAGTTGCTGCATTGCTCTGCTGCCCCTTCAAACTCAAGATTTCAATGCTTCGGCAAGGCTTGCGAGTTTTCCGCGAACCGAGCCATCGATAACCAGGTCGCCGGCGCGGATGATGACACCACCTATAAGGCTGGCATCCTCCGCAACTTGCAGGCGCACTTCCCGGTTGAGTCGTGCACTGAGAACCTTGGCGAGTTTGTCTTGCTGTTCTTGGTCCAATGTAAAAGCGCTGGTCACTTCTACGTCTACCGACTTCTCTTGTTCAGCCTTGTACAGGTCAAACAGAGCGGCGATCTCCGGCAATAGCGGGAGACGGTCGTTTTCGGCAACGACGTTGATGAAGTTCTGTGCTTCTACAGTGAACTTGTCGCCGCACACGTCAATAAACGTGGCGGCCTTTTCTGCGCTCGTCAGTCGCGGGGCCTTGAGCACGCGCTGCATAGTGTCGTCTTGCGACACTGCTGCAGCCAGGCCGAGCATGGCTGACCAAGAGGCCAGTTGCTGGTGGGCCTGGGCGTGCTCGAAGGCTGCCTTAGCGTAAGGTCGGGCCAACGTGGTCAATTCTGCCATGATCGCCCTCGCTTAAATTTCAGCAGCCAGTTTAGTAACCAGCTCCGCGTGCGCGTTTTGATCGATTGTGGCACCCAGGATCTTCTCTGCGCCTTCAACAGCCAAGCTACCCAATTGGGCACGCAGGGCGTCTTTAACGCTGTTCAGTTCCTGTTCGATCTCGGCCTGAGCCTGAGCCTTCACACGGTCAGCTTCAACGCGAGCCTGTTCACGGGCTTCGTCTACGATCTGAGTACCGCGTTTCTTGGCTTGCTCAATGATTTCAGCTGCTTGAGCCTTAGCTTCGCGCAGTTGTTGACCCGCTTTATCTTGGGCCAACTCCAGGTCGCGAGCTGCTCGGTTAGCAGCGTCCAGTCCAGCCGCAATCTTCTTCTGACGTTCTTGCAATGCCGCGATGACCGGAGGCCACACGAACTTCATGCAAAACAGTACAAAAATGAAGAACGCAACGGACTGGCCAATCAGGGTTGCATTAATGTTCACGCCAACACCTCGCTCGTTCGTTGTCCATCACTCTAATCAACTCGAAAATTCGAGTGATTAGCCAGCGAGTTGACCAACGAAGGGGTTCGCGAAGGTGAAGAACAGTGCGATACCAACACCGATCATGGTTACGGCGTCGAGCAGACCGGCAACGATGAACATTTTAACTTGCAGCATTGGAACCATTTCTGGTTGACGCGCTGCGCCTTCCAGGAACTTGCCACCCAACAGGCCGAAACCAATTGCGGTACCCAGTGCGCCCAGGCCGATCAACAGTGCAACAGCGATAGCGGTTAGACCAACTACAGTTTCCATCTTTCCTCCCGACTTTTACGTCGTATGGTTTAGGTTTTTAGATTAAAGCGGTAAAACAAAATCATTTTGCGACGCCCTCTCACCCGAAGGTGAGAGGAGCACCAGACTCGCCGAAGCGGATCTTAGTGGTTATCTTCGTGTGCCATCGACAGATAGACGATGGTCAACATCATGAAGATGAACGCTTGCAAGGTGATGATCAGGATGTGGAATACAGCCCACGCCCATTGCAGCACCACGCCCAGACCGCTAAGCCAAAGCAGGCCGCTGCCGAACATCACGGCGATCAGGATAAACACCAGTTCGCCAGCGTACATGTTGCCGAACAGACGCAGAGCCAACGAAATAGGCTTGGCGATCAACGTCACGAATTCGAGCAGGAAGTTCACCGGAATCAGCAGCGCTTGAACAAAAATATTCTTGCTGCCAAACGGGTGCAGGGTCAGTTCGCCGATAAAACCGCCGATGCCCTTGATTTTGATGCTGTAGAAGATGATCAGCGCGAATACCGACAGGGCCATGCCCATGGTCGCGTTTGGATCAGTCGTCGGTACGGCACGGAACGGGAAGTGCTCATCGCCAGTGATCAGGATCGCCAACTGAGGAATCCAGTCAACCGGAACCAGGTCGATGGCGTTCATGAGGAACACCCACACGAAAATGGTCAGCGCCAGCGGTGCGATAACTGCACTGCGACCGTGGAAACTGTCTTTTACGCTGCCATCAACGAATTCCACCAGTACTTCAACGAAGTTCTGCAGTGCGCCTGGTTGACCGGAAGTTGCCTTCTTGGCCGCCATGCGGAATACGAGGATGAAGATCAGACCTACAAAAAGCGACCAGCCGAGGGTATCGACGTGGAAAGCCCAAAAACCCATTGCTTTAGCTTCTGCAACGGTGTGAGCAAAGCCCCAGCCGCCATCAGGTAGCTGCCCAAAGGTCAGGTTCTGTAAGTGGTGCTGGATATAGCCCGAAGCGGTTGTTTCTGCCATGGTTGCCTCAAACGCCCTAAGGTCTCGAAAGTGTTGTTCTCATTAGCAGGGGAGCGAACCAGCTGACCAGTTGGGTCAACACGAAGACGCCGAATACTGCTAACGGCGCCAATGGCTTCACACCTGCAAACGTCAGCGCGAACAGCACTGCCGTCAAAATTAACTTGCCCGCCTCGCCAGCGTAAAACGACCGGACGATGGCTTGCGCTGCTCGGGCGCCGGAAAACCGAAAAGCCCTGTGAGCAAAATACACATTGGGTAGCAAAGCTATCAGGCCTCCGCAGAGTCCTGAATATCCGGCGACGACTCCATGCCATTGCCAGAGCCCCAGAGCAGCCAGCAATAAAACGACAAATTGAGCCAGCAAAACCGGAAAAACCGCCAAGCGATGGAACGGCAAGCGGTTTGGCGTGCGGGTTTCCATCACAACTGCTCCTCAAAGGTCGGCTACCAAAAACAGAAAACTTGGCATAATTTGTGCCGACAAAATGCGCGCAGAGTATAGGGGCGCTTAAGCCCCTATTCAACTGTCAGGTAGTGATTTCCGACTGCACGCTACATGGGGAATTGTTTCAGCGGATGTGAGCAAGCACTCCTTGAAGCTCATCCAGAGAATTGTAACCAATCACTAACTGGCCTTTTCCCTTCTTTCCGTGGCGAATCTGCACCGCAGAGCCTAGGCGCTCTGCCAGACGCTGTTCGAGCCTGGCAATGTCCGGATCTGGTTTAACCGGTTCAGCAGGCTCTTGTTTGCCACTCAACCACTGGCGAACAAGTGCTTCGGTCTGACGCACTGTCAGACCTCGTGCGACAACGTGTCGCGCCCCTTCAACCTGCTGAGTTTCAGGCAAACCGAGCAATGCCCGCGCATGACCCATTTCAAGGTCACCGTGGGACAGCATGGTTTTGATGACTTCCGGCAAGGAAATCAATCGCAACAAGTTAGCCACAGACACCCGGGACTTACCCACAGCGTCGGCAACTTGCTGCTGAGTCAGCTGGAACTCTTGCTGCAAGCGTTGCAAGGCGACGGCTTCTTCAATCGGATTGAGATCTTCGCGCTGAATGTTTTCGATCAGCGCCATCGCGATGGCGGTTTCATCCGGCACATCACGCACCATCGCCGGGATGGTGTCCTTGCCTGCCTGTTGGCTGGCGCGCCAGCGACGTTCACCGGCGATGATCTCAAAGCGGTTGCCATCAATCGGGCGAACCACGATTGGCTGCATCACGCCCTGGGTCCTGATCGAGCTGGCCAGCTCTTCAAGCGCCTGGGGATCCATGTCGCGACGAGGCTGATACTTGCCGCGCTGGATCAGGTCCAGAGGCAAGTGTTGCAGTTCGCTTTGATCAACCTTGACCGCTTGCTCTTCCAGCGAGCTGACCGTTGGACCACTCAGGAGTGCATCCAGTCCGCGTCCGAGACCTCGTTTCTTGACGGCCATGGGATTTCCTTAAGTTGGCTGAGGCGTGCGGGTGGTACGACGTTGACGACGAACCAGCTCGCCCGCCAGGGCAAGGTAAGCAATCGCGCCACGGGAATTTTTGTCATACGCCAGTGCCGGCATGCCGTAACTCGGCGCTTCGGCCAAGCGGATGTTGCGCGGAATCACCGTGTCGTAGAGCTGCTCGCCGAAGTGTTCCTTGAGCTGAGCCGATACATCGTTCATCAGGCTCAGACGCGGGTCGTACATGGTCCGCAGCAGGCCTTCGATCTTCAGGTTCGGGTTCAGCAGTTCGGCAATGCGCTTGATGTTATCCACAAGATCGCTCAAGCCTTCGAGTGCGAAGTACTCGCACTGCATGGGGATAATGACCCCATCGGCAGCAACCAGAGCGTTCAGGGTCAACATCGACAGAGACGGCGGGCAATCGATCAGAATGTAATCGTAGCTCTCGCGAACCGGCGCCAGTGCAGTACGCAGACGGCTTTCTTTCATCTGCATTTCGAGCAATACAACTTCAGCTGCCGTCAAATCACGGTTTGCGGGCAGAAGCTGGTACCCACCGTGTTCGGAGATGTGCATGGCCTGGGCCAGATCACATTCACCGATCAACAGGTCGTAGACCGAATTCTCGAGACCATGTTTATCCACACCGCTACCCATGGTGGCGTTGCCTTGTGGATCGAGGTCGATCAGAAGCACGCGGCGCTTGGTCGCGACCAGCGATGCTGCGAGGTTGATACAGGTGGTGGTTTTACCCACACCACCCTTTTGGTTCGCTATTGCGAATACCTTAGCCATTCTTGCTTGCGTTCCCAATCATGCCGTGCGGCGCAGTATCAGCAGATGGCGTTGGCCTTGGCAACCTGGAACAGTCAAGGCGTGTTCGCTATCTAGACGAAAATCAGACGGCAATGCTACCAGCTCATCAGCCGGATGAACGCCCTTCATTGCCAACCAGCGCGTTTCACTGTTGCCCAGATGGCGTGTCCAGTTGCTGAAGTTCTCCATGCTGCTGAAAGCCCTGGAAACAATTCCATTGAATGGCAGCTCTGGCTGAAACTCTTCAACGCGACTGTGGATAACTTGCAAGTTATCCAGCTTGAGCTCGAGTTTCACCTGGGTCAGAAAACGGGTTTTCTTGCCGTTGCTGTCCAGACAGGTCACTTGGGACTCGGGAAACAGGATCGCCAGGGGAATGCCCGGCATGCCGCCGCCGCTGCCCACATCCAGCCAACGGCCATTTTCGATGAAGGGCATCACGCTGAGGCTGTCGAGCAAATGGCGCGAAACCATTTCGTCCGGGTTACGCACAGCCGTGAGGTTGTAGGCCTTGTTCCATTTGATCAACAGGGCCAAATAACCCAGCAATAGCTGATGCTGGTTTTCGGACAGTGCTACGCCCAATTGGCGTGCACCTGTGGATAACTCTTCGGCGTGTTGCGCGGTAACCAGCGAACTCAAGCGTTTTGCTCCAACGTGCGGCCAGCGCCGCGCTTTTTCAGGTGAATCATCAACAGGGAAATCGCCGCAGGCGTCACACCTGGAATACGCGAAGCCTGCCCCAAGGTCTCGGGACGGGTTGCGCCCAGCTTGCTCTGGATCTCTTTCGACAGCCCGGAGATGATCGTGTAATCGATATCCACAGGCAGTTTGGTGTTCTCACTGGCGCGCAGACGGGCAATTTCGTCTTGTTGACGATCGATATATCCGGCGTACTTGGTTTTGATCTCAACCTGCTCGGCGACCAACGGATCTTCTGCGCCTTGCCCGGTCACTTCAACCAGACCGGCGTAGTCGATTTCGGGGCGTGTCAGCAGGTTCAGCAAATTGTATTCATGGGTCAGCGGCGTGCCGAATTTAGCTGCAATGGCATCGCCCTGCTCAGTGCCCGGGCGAACCCAAGTGCTTTTCAGGCGCTGTTCTTCTTGCGCAATGCTTTCACGCTTGGTGCAGAAAGCGGCCCAACGGGCATCATCGACCAAGCCCAATTCGCGACCTTTTTCGGTCAAGCGCATGTCGGCGTTGTCTTCGCGCAGGATCAGCCGGTATTCGGCACGAGATGTAAACATCCGGTACGGCTCTTGAGTACCCAGGGTAATCAGGTCGTCGACCAATACTCCGATGTACGCCTCGTCGCGACGCGGGCACCAGCTTTCCTTGCCCTGTGCGAGCAATGCCGCGTTGGCGCCAGCCAGCAAACCTTGGGCCCCGGCTTCTTCGTAACCGGTAGTACCGTTGATTTGCCCTGCGAAGAACAAGCCGCCGATTACCTTGGTTTCAAGGCTGTATTTCAGGTCCCGCGGATCGAAGTAGTCGTATTCGATGGCATAGCCGGGCCGCACGATATGGGCGTTTTCCATGCCGCGAATCGATTGCACGATCTGGATTTGCACGTCGAACGGCAAGGATGTGGAGATCCCGTTCGGGTACAGCTCGTGAGTGGTCAAACCTTCCGGCTCGATGAAAACCTGATGGCTTTCCTTATCGGCAAAGCGGTGAATCTTGTCTTCGATCGACGGGCAGTAACGCGGGCCAATCCCTTCGATTACGCCCGAGTACATCGGTGAGCGGTCGAGGTTGGACGCGATGATTTCGTGAGTACGGGCGTTGGTATGGGTAATCCAGCAACTGACCTGAGCCGGATGCTGTTCTTTGTTGCCCATGAACGACATCACTGGAATCGGTGTATCGCCTGGTTGCTCGGTCATGACCGAGAAATCCACAGAGCGCCCATCGATACGCGGTGGTGTACCGGTTTTCAGGCGACCAACTCGCAGGGGCAGTTCACGCAGGCGGTGTGCCAGGGCGATCGAAGGTGGATCACCGGCTCGGCCACCCGAGTAATTCTGCATCCCGATGTGGATAAGTCCACCGAGGAAAGTACCTGTGGTCAAAACCACAGCATCAGCCATAAAACGCAGGCCCATTTGGGTCACTACGCCCCGCACTTGATCCTGTTCAACGATCAGGTCATCAGCAGCCTGTTGAAATATCCACAGGTTGGGCTGGTTTTCAAGCGTTTCGCGAATAGCCGCCTTGTACAGAATGCGGTCGGCCTGTGCACGGGTTGCCCGTACTGCCGGGCCTTTACGCCCATTGAGTACACGGAACTGGATGCCGCCTTTATCGGTAGCCATTGCCATCGCGCCGCCCAGGGCGTCGATTTCTTTAACCAGATGGCTTTTACCAATCCCGCCAATCGCAGGATTGCAGCTCATTTGCCCGAGGGTTTCCACGTTGTGGGTCAACAGCAGGGTTTTTACGCCCATGCGTGCTGAAGCAAGTGCAGCCTCGGTTCCGGCGTGACCGCCGCCGATGACGATCACTGCAAAACGGGAAGGGAAATTCACCACGCACCTCGTGCCTGTTACTAGGGGTTTTTTGGATAGACCGCGAAGTATAGGGACTTCGCCCTTCTTAAAGAACCCTTTGCACAAAATTTAACCAGCTGTGGATAAAGGCAAGATAGATAAATAAATAGAGAAGAAATTTATAAAGCTTTGTTTTTATGTTTATTTCTACTGAGCCACCTTTCTGTGGATAGATTGCTGAAGGCTATATTCTACGTACTGTACAGAGATTCAAAAGTCTGTGGTTATGCACCGATGAGGGGTTGGGATAAGTGCTTTAAGCCTGTGGGTAAAACAGGTGCTTATCCACAGGGGTGGTTATCTTCAGTTTTCAGGCCTACTTACCCACTGACCTGAGGGCCAGTTATACACAGAGCTTATTCAACGATTTATGCGGTTTTTGGCCAATAAACAGGCAGCCGAAAACCGCTGGAATGGCTAATCCATCAAGCGGTCGTACAATCGGTGAGTCATAAAAGTGATAAACGGTACAAGTCTGTCTCATCAGACGGGCTGGTTCAGCCACCCTGTGGGTGATGCCTGCAGTCTGTGGGTAACCCCGATTGCTGCCAAAAACACCTCATCGTGTGAGGTGACAATCAGAGTTCCCGAATACTGTTCAAGCATGTCCTGCAGGGCCAGAACCGAAGGCAGATCCAGGTGATTGGCCGGTTCATCGAGCAATAGCAGGTGCGGCGGTGAAGCGGCATAAAACACGCAAGCCATGGCGGCTTTCAGGCGCTCACCGCCACTCAGTCGATGGCATGGCTGGTTGACTCGATCGGCATTGAGACCCAATTGCGCCAGTCGGGTGCGTAATTCTCCTACATTGAGCTGCCGATTTTGGGACAGCAATTGTTCAAGTACGGACTGCTCAGGTTTTAACAGCCCCAGATCCTGGTCGAGATAAGCAGTGGTTACGAAGGTCCTGGCCTGGCCTGAAATGACTGACAGTTGACCGGCCAGTACCCTGAGCAGAGTCGACTTGCCGCATCCATTCGGCCCAATCAGGGCAATACGCTGGCCACGAGTCAGCGTGAGATTGATCGTGCGTAAATGCTCAGCTCCATGGGGCAGACGAGCATCGATCAACTCAGCTATTTGCAACGGTGCGCTTTGGCAAGCATGGGGCGGATAAACAAAGATGGCCTGTTGTTCTTCTACCTGACTCGCAGCCTGGCGTACCAGGGCAGACAAATGTTCCCGTGCCGCGTCTTGTTGTACTCGCTGCTTGCCGCTACTGGCCTGGCTGCGCTCCTTTTGCCGGCCCAGCAAAATGTTAGCCTGATTGGCATCACTGGCCTGCTTGTGGCCGCGGGATTGGCTGCGTTCAAGGCGTTCTTTGTGTTCACGCATGGAGTGTTCCTGACGCTTGCGCTCTAGCTTGGCTGACGCCAGTTGTTGCTGCGCCGCTTGTAGTTGCTCGGCTTTTGCCTGTGCATAAAACGAAAAACCCCCGCCATAGCTGATGAGTCCTTGGGATGACAATTCAACAATACGCTCCATGTGTTCCAACAAATCGCGGTCATGGCTGATCACGAGCAAACCGTTGGGCCAGTTCTGCAACTGCTCATGGAGCGCATCACGGTGCTGGCGATCCAGATGATTGGTGGGCTCATCCAGTACCAACAGGTCAGCTTGAGACAAGAAGGCCCCCATCAGGGCCACGCGCATGGCTTCGCCTCCGCTGAGGGCTGAGGTGGGGGTAGAAGGCGTCAAGTGTGCAAGGTTGTTCTGGGCCAACTGGTCGAGTAATTGCTGACGGATACCCCAGCGTTCGCCGATGCAATCGAAGTCTGCTTGCTCAGTGCTGCCCTGCTCGATGTGCTCAAGGGCCCTGATGATGTGCTGTACGCCGGCAAGGTCTGCAACGGTGTGACCGGGGTCGGGGCTGACATACTGGGGCAGGTAATACACCGTGCCGTTTCGGGTGCAATGGCCTGTTGAAGGGAAGATATCCCCGGTGATCAGGCGTGCCAAAACGCTTTTACCTGCACCATTGCGCCCCACCAGAGCAGTACGTCGCTGGTCGAGATGCAGATCAAGGTCCGAGAAGAGAGCACTGCCATCGGGCAGGTGAAAAGAAACGCCTTTGAGCGTTACAGAGGTAACGAGAGTCATACGCACTCCAGAGATGCACAGATCTACCCCCTGTTGCAGGGGAATCAAGAACTGGCCGCAAATATCGCGGCGGCATCAATGACGCATTGGACTAACACCTCGTGTGAATGTGGATAACTGTAGCAGTGTGACACGTTGTAGTCGCTGCCGAGGAACGAAGGCTGCGAGCGGTTTGCAGGCTATCGCAGCCTTCGTTCCTCGGCAGCGACTACAGACGTGTGCTGTTACTTGCCGATGCAGAAGCTGGAGAAGATCCTTCCCAGCAGATCATCAGAGCTGAATGCACCGGTAATCTCACCAAGGGAATGCTGCGCCTGACGCAAGTCCTCAGCCAGCAACTCCCCTGCGCCCGCCAGGGTCAGTTGCGCCCTGCCGTGCTCAAGTGCCCGGCTGGCGTGCTGCAACGCCTCCAGGTGCCGACGGCGTGCGCTGAAGCTGCTTTCAGACGTTTGCTCGTATCCCATGCAAGCCTTGAGGTGTTCACGCAGCAGGTCCAGCCCATCCGTTGATCTGGCGCTAAGGCTAATCGTCACGTGGCCATCGTCACACACCTGCAGGGCAATATTCTCGCCGCTCAGATCTACCTTGTTACGGATCAAGGTCACTTTCGAAGGATCTGGGCGCTGCTCAAGAAACTCTGGCCATAGCGCAAACGGGTCATCCGCTTCCGGAGCCGTGGCATCGACTACCAAGAGCACTCGATCGGCTTCGCCAATGGCCTTGAGTGCCCGTTGCACACCGATTTTTTCCACATGGTCATCTGTATCACGCAGACCCGCGGTGTCGACCACATGCAACGGCATGCCATCTATGTGGATATGTTCACGCAATACGTCCCGGGTGGTACCGGCAATTTCGGTCACGATAGCCGCTTCGCGTCCGGCCAGGGCATTGAGCAAACTCGACTTGCCGGCGTTTGGACGGCCCGCGATTACCACGGTCATGCCATCGCGCAGCAAAGCCCCCTGCCCGGCCTCGCGTTGAACGGTGGATAACTCTTCGCGAACCTTATCCAGCATGCCAAGCACATGGCCATCGGCCAAAAAGTCGATTTCTTCTTCCGGGAAATCAATCGCCGCTTCGACATAGATACGCAAACTGATCAATTGCTCAGTCAAGTTATGCACACGCTGTGAGAAAGCGCCTTGTAAGGAACGCAATGCGTTACGTGCAGCCTGTGCAGAACTTGCCTCGATCAGGTCGGCAATTGCCTCGGCTTGCGCCAGGTCGAGTTTGTCATTCAAAAATGCCCGCTCGCTGAATTCCCCCGGACGAGCCAGGCGGCAACCTAGCTGGATGCAGCGCTGGAGCAGCATATCGAGAACAATTGGGCCACCGTGGCCTTGAAGTTCCAGTACGTCTTCGCCGGTAAAGGAGTTGGGGCCGGGGAAATACAGCGCAATGCCCTCATCCAGCACTTCACGGTTTTCGCCGTAAAAAGGGCCGTAATGGGCGTAGCGCGGTTTCAGCTCGCGTTCGCTGAACGCTTGCGCCGCAACACTGGCAAGCGGGCCGGAAATACGCACGATTCCCACACCACCTCGGCCTTGGGCGGTCGCTACTGCGGCAATGGTCTCAGCCGGAACACTCATAAAACAGGCCTCAAAACAAAAGTGACGGATAGCAAAACGCCCCACTAGGGGGCGTTTTGAGTGGTGCTCACCAGAGTAGGTTACTCGGCTGCTTTTTTGGTAGCAGCTTCAACTTTACGGGTGATGTACCACTGTTGAGCGATGGACAGGCAGTTGTTCACAACCCAGTACAGCACCAGACCAGCAGGGAACCACAGGAAGAAGAAGGTGAAGATGATTGGCATCAGCTTCATTACCTTGGCCTGCATCGGGTCCGGCGGAGTCGGGTTCAGACGCTGCTGGATGAACATGGTTGCGCCCATGATGATCGGCAGAATGAAGAACGGGTCTTTGATCGACAGGTCGGTAATCCAGAGCATGAACGGCGCCTGGCGCATTTCAACACTTTCCAGAAGTACCCAGTACAAGGACAGGAAGACCGGCATCTGCACCAGAATCGGCAAGCAGCCGCCCAGTGGATTGATCTTCTCTTTCTTGTACAGCTCCATCATTGCTTGCGACATTTTCTGGCGATCATCACCGAACTGCTCTTTCAGAGCAGCCAGTTTTGGTGCCACGGCGCGCATGCGGGCCATCGACTTGTAGCTGGCGGCCGACAGAGGGAAGAAGATCCCTTTGATCAGCATGGTCAGGAAGATAATCGACCAGCCCCAGTTACCGACCAGGCTGTGGATATGTTGCAGCAGCCAGAAAATAGGCTGGGCAATGAACCACAGAATGCCGTAGTCGACAGTCAGTTCCAGACCTGGGGATAACTCTTTGAGTACACCCTGGCTTTTTGGACCTGCGTACAACGTAGCGCTGGTTTCAGCAGTTTTGCCCGGCTCAACGGTCAAGGTTGGGCCAGTAAAACCGATGATGTAGTTGCCTTGGTTGTCTTTGCGGGTCTGAACGACGTTGTTATCGCCTTTCTGTGGAATCCACGCCGTCACAAAGTAGTGTTGCAACCAGGCAACCCAGCCGCCTTGAACGGTTTCTTTCAGCTGAGCCTTGTCGATATCTTTCATCGACACTTTTTTGTACGGCTCCGAACTTGTCCACAGGGCAGCGCCCAGGTAAGTCGCAGTGCCGGTGGCGGTGCTGGAAGAAGGATCGGAGCTGGCGTCACGCTTCAATTGCGCGAACAGGTTGCCGTTCCACGGCTTGCCGCTCTCGTTATCAATCAAATAGCTGACTTGTACATCGTACAAACCACGCTTGAGCGTGAAACGCTTGATGTAGTTGATGCCGTTTTCGCTGAATTTCAGATCAACAACCAGTTGATCCTGGCCTGGGGCCAGTTCGAAATTCTTTTTCTCAGCGCTGAAAACAGGACGACCTGACGGACGGGCGTCCGGGCCATCAACGCCTGTCAGGCCACTTTGTGCCAGATAGGTGCGTTCGTTGCCGTTATCGAACAACTGGAAAGGAACATCCGGGTGATCCTGGCGACGTGGATAAAGCGGCAGACGCAGCTGGGCAATATCACCACCCTGTGGATCGATCGCGATGTCCAGAACATCCGTTTTTACGTGGATGAGGTCTTTGCTTGCAGCCACCGGAGTTTCAGTCGGTGTGCTGGTATCTGTATTGGCGCTGGGTACATCGGCACTGTTTGAAGCGTTGTTACCTGAAACCGTATCGGGCAAAGCCGGTGCGGTTGTGCTGCTGGCGGCAACATTCTGAGTCGGCAGGGCAGCTTGGCCGTAATCCTGGTTCCATTTCAGAACCATAACGTAGGACACGACTGCTAGAGCGACGATCAGGATCGTGCGTTTAATATCCATGATTACTCGGCCATCAAGAAGAACGGGAGGTAGGGATAGGCGGAACCGGGTCGTAACCACCGGGATTCCACGGGTGACAGCGACCTAAACGACGAAAGGTCAGCCAGCCGCCGCGCAGAAGGCCATGATTTTCGATGGCTTCCAACGCGTAGCAGGAACAACTGGGGTAGAAACGGCAGTGGCTGGCCATCAAAGGACTAATGGCATAGCGATAAAACTGGATCGGAACGAGCGCCAGTTTACGCATCAGGACTGCCTACCCCTACAGTTTCGGTTTTAACTGCTGGAACTGGCGTGTTACGGGCCAGACGCTTCCAGAGTTTGCCGAAATGCTGAATCAATTCGGGGTTCTCTACGTCACCCAAACCTTTGCGCGCGACGATAACGATATCCCAACCAACCAGTAAATCCTGGTGGAGACGAAACGATTCACGCATCAAACGCTTAAGGCGATTGCGCTCAACGGAGAGCTTTACGCTCTTTTTCCCGATCACTAACCCCAGGCGGGGGTGATCAAGATCGTTGCTACGCGCAAGGAGCAGGAGATTTTTCCCCGGAACCTTGCCGGTGGGGGAGTCAAAGACTGCCTTGAAGTGTCGGGGAGTGAGTAACCGCTTTTCCCGACTGAAGTCCTGACTCACCACCATTGTCTGATTATCAAACTGCCAGACGTGCACGGCCTTTGGCGCGGCGACGCGACAGGACTGCACGGCCGTTTTTAGTAGCCATGCGTGCACGGAAACCGTGAGTGCGGGCGCGTTTGATAGTGCTTGGTTGGAAAGTACGTTTCATGTCGTGCTACCTGGTTCGTCCACAACGGGCCGGAATGGCCCCCGTTTTAAGAGACCGGCGATTCTAGAGAAAGCAAGCCAATAGGTCAATTTCCAACCAGCGTTTACCGCTAAATAGATGTTTGCCCTTTCGCACCTGCCTTGCACCTGCCAACTATAGAAATAAAAAAACGAAGTATTTAAAGCTCTTTTATAAAGCTTATTAAACTTAGGGAAGCGATCTTCTGTGGATAACTAGCTTGAGGCCATATAAAACAAGGCGCACAGAAGATGACAACACTGTCGAGAAGCCGTGCTCCACCTGTGCTCCACCCTCGGATAAGCTGTGCATGAAAGGGGCTTTTATCCACAGGCGACTTATGCACAGACTTTCGACCCCACTTGTGCAACGAGCTTAGGCCCGCTTATCCACAGAGCTTATGCACATACCATTTGTCGCTTTGTTCACAGTAAAAAGCCGGATCTCTCCTTATATGCACGTCACCTACATGTGGATAAGTGGGGCCACGGTCGCTACAATGGCGCCTGTTTTTGCCTCACCGGCTTTCAACTTAGGGGATATCCGTGTCAGTGGAACTTTGGCAGCAGTGCGTGGAGCTTTTGCGCGATGAGCTGCCTGCCCAGCAATTCAACACCTGGATCCGTCCACTACAGGTCGAAGCCGAAGGCGACGAGTTGCGTGTGTATGCACCCAACCGATTCGTTCTCGACTGGGTCAACGAAAAATACCTGAGCCGTTTGCTTGAACTGTTGAACGAGCACAGCAATGGCATGGCGCCTGCGTTGTCCTTGTTAATAGGCAGCAAACGCAGCTCGGCGCCTCGTGCTGCCCCCAATGCGCCATTGGCTGCAGCGGCCTCTCAGGCCCCGGCGCCCAGCGCACCTGTTAACACCGCAGCGGCACCCGCTCCTGCACCCGCGCCAAAACAGTCCGGGCATGCCAGCGAAGAACCTTCGCGGGCCAGCTTCGACCCAATGGCCGGTGCCAGCTCGCAGCAAGCGCCAGTGCGCGCCGAACAGCGTACCGTCCAGGTCGAAGGTGCGCTCAAGCACACCAGCTACCTGAACCGCACCTTTACCTTCGAAAACTTCGTTGAGGGCAAGTCCAACCAACTGGCTCGCGCTGCGGCGTGGCAGGTGGCAGATAACCCCAAGCACGGTTACAACCCGCTCTTCCTTTATGGCGGCGTTGGTCTGGGTAAAACTCACTTGATGCACGCGGTGGGCAACCACCTGCTAAAGAAGAATCCGAATGCCAAGGTCGTGTACCTGCATTCCGAGCGTTTTGTAGCCGACATGGTTAAAGCCTTGCAGCTCAACGCCATCAACGAGTTCAAGCGCTTCTACCGTTCGGTAGACGCCTTGCTTATCGATGACATTCAATTCTTTGCGCGCAAGGAACGGTCCCAGGAAGAGTTCTTCCACACCTTCAACGCCCTGCTGGAAGGTGGTCAGCAAGTGATTCTGACCAGTGACCGTTACCCGAAAGAAATCGAAGGCCTTGAAGAGCGTCTCAAATCACGCTTTGGCTGGGGTTTGACGGTTGCCGTCGAGCCGCCAGAGCTTGAGACCCGTGTTGCGATCCTGATGAAGAAGGCCGATCAGGCCAAGGTCGACCTGCCTCACGATGCCGCCTTCTTTATTGCCCAGCGCATTCGCTCCAACGTGCGTGAACTCGAAGGCGCGCTCAAGCGTGTTATCGCTCACTCGCACTTTATGGGCCGCGACATCACCATCGAGCTGATCCGCGAATCCCTTAAAGACCTGCTGGCTCTGCAAGACAAACTCGTCTCTGTGGATAACATCCAGCGCACAGTGGCTGAGTACTACAAGATCAAAATTTCGGACTTGCTGTCCAAGCGCCGTTCGCGCTCGGTGGCGCGACCACGCCAGGTGGCGATGGCGTTGTCCAAAGAGCTGACCAACCACAGCCTGCCGGAGATCGGCGATGTGTTTGGCGGTCGCGATCACACCACGGTCTTGCACGCATGCCGCAAGATCAACGAACTCAAGGAATCCGACGCGGACATCCGCGAGGACTACAAGAACCTGCTGCGTACACTGACAACCTGATGACACCAGCGCAGCTTATTAAGGCAAGGGACTAGACCATGCATTTCACCATTCAACGCGAAGCCCTGTTGAAACCCCTGCAACTGGTCGCAGGCGTCGTTGAACGCCGCCAGACCTTGCCGGTATTGTCCAACGTGCTGTTGGTTGTCGAAGGCCAGCAACTGTCGCTGACCGGTACCGACCTTGAAGTCGAACTGGTTGGTCGAGTGCAACTTGAAGAGCCGGCCGAGCCAGGCGAAATCACCGTGCCTGCGCGCAAGCTGATGGATATCTGCAAAAGCCTGCCCAACGACGCACTGATCGACATCAAACTCGATGACAACAAGCTGGTAGTCAAGGCAGGCCGTAGCCGCTTTACCTTGTCCACCCTGCCTGCCAACGACTTCCCGACGGTTGAAGAAGGCCCGGGCTCGCTGACGTGCAGCTTGCAGCAGAGCAAATTGCGTCGCCTGATCGAGCGCACCAGCTTTGCCATGGCGCAGCAGGACGTTCGTTACTACCTCAATGGCATGCTGCTGGAAGTATCGGCAGGCATCATCCGTGCTGTGGCAACCGACGGTCACCGTCTGGCCATGTGCTCGATGAAAGCCGACATCGGCCAGCCAGACCGTCATCAAGTGATCGTTCCGCGCAAGGGTATTCTTGAGTTGGCGCGCTTGCTGACTGAGCCGGACGGCGAAGTGAGCATCGTTCTGGGCGCACACCACATCCGTGCCACCACCGGCGAGTTCACCTTCACGTCCAAGCTGGTTGATGGCAAGTTCCCGGACTACGAGCGTGTGTTGCCTAAAGGTGGTGACAAGGTCGTTATCGGTGACCGTCAGGCATTGCGCGAAGCGTTCAGTCGTACCGCGATCCTGTCCAACGAGAAATACCGTGGCATCCGTCTGCAATTGGCCAATGGCCAGCTGAAAATCCAGGCGAACAACCCGGAGCAGGAAGAAGCGGAAGAAGAAGTGGGCGTTGAGTACAACGGCGGCTCACTGGAGATCGGCTTCAACGTGAGCTACCTGCTGGACGTGCTGGGGGTCATGACCACTGAACAAGTGCGTCTGATCCTGTCGGACTCCAACAGCAGCGCTCTGGTGCAAGAGTCGGACAACGACGACTCGGCCTACGTTGTTATGCCGATGCGCCTGTAACCATGCACAGCCCACGCTAGATGTCCCTCAGTCGTGTCACAGTCACCGCGGTGCGTAACCTGCACCCGGTGACCTTCTCCCCCTCTCCCCGCATCAATATCCTGTACGGCGCCAACGGCAGCGGAAAAACCAGCGTGCTGGAAGCTATCCACTTGCTGGGGCTGGCGCGTTCGTTTCGCAGTGTGCGGCTCAATCCCGTGATCCAGCACGAGCAGCAGAGCTGTACGGTTTTTGGTCAGGTCGAACTGGCTGAAGGCGGGCACAGCGCGCTCGGTATCTCGCGGGACCGGCAAGGGGAGTTCCAGATCCGTATCGACGGCCAAAATGCGCGCAGTGCTGCGCAGCTGGCCGAGATCCTGCCGTTGCAATTGATTAACCCTGACAGCTTCCGCTTGCTGGAAGGTGCCCCAAAGATCCGCAGGCAGTTTCTCGATTGGGGGGTGTTCCATGTTGAGCCCCGCTTCATGTCGACCTGGCAGCGGCTACAGAAGGCCCTGCGGCAGCGGAACTCATGGCTGCGGCATGGTACACTCGACGCCGTTTCACAAGCGGCCTGGGACCGGGAACTTTGCCTGGCCAGTGCTGAAATTGATGAATACCGCCGCGCCTACATCAAAGCCTTGAAACCAGTCTTTGAGCAGACCTTGAGTGAGCTACTTGATCTCGAAGGGTTAACGCTGAGCTATTACCGTGGTTGGGACAAAGACCGTGAGCTGAGTGCTGTACTCGCCGCGTCTGTCCACCGGGACCAGCAAATGGGGCATACCCAGGCAGGGCCACAACGTGCTGATTTGCGTCTCAAGTTGGGTGCAAACAACGCAGCAGATATTTTGTCGCGGGGTCAGCAGAAGTTGGTGGTCTGCGCGCTGCGCATTGCTCAAGGGCATTTGGTCAGCCAAGCCCGGCGTGGCCAATGTATTTATCTAGTAGATGACTTGCCTTCCGAACTGGATGAGCAGCATCGCAACGCATTGTGTCGCTTGTTGGAAGACTTACGCTGCCAGGTATTCATTACCTGTGTAGACCACGAATTATTGAGGGAAGGCTGGCAGACGGAAACGCCAGTTGCCCTGTTCCACGTGGAACAGGGCTGTATCACCCAGACCCACGACCATCGGGAGTGAAGGCATTGAGCGAAGAAAACACGTACGACTCAACGAGCATTAAAGTGCTGAAAGGCCTTGATGCCGTACGCAAACGTCCCGGTATGTACATTGGTGATACTGACGATGGCAGCGGTCTGCACCACATGGTGTTCGAAGTAGTCGACAACTCCATCGACGAAGCGCTGGCTGGCCATTGCGACGACATCACCATTACGATCCACCCGGACGAGTCCATCACCGTGCGCGACAACGGCCGCGGTATTCCGGTGGACGTGCATAAAGAAGAAGGCGTTTCTGCAGCCGAGGTCATCATGACCGTACTGCACGCTGGCGGTAAGTTCGATGACAACTCCTACAAGGTATCCGGCGGATTGCACGGCGTAGGTGTTTCGGTGGTAAACGCCCTGTCCGAACTGCTGGTCCTGACTGTACGTCGCAGCGGCAAGATCTGGGAACAGACCTACGTCCACGGTGTTCCTCAGGCGCCTATGGCGATCGTTGGCGAGAGCGAAACCACCGGCACTCAGATCCACTTCAAACCGTCTGACCAGACTTTCAAGAATATCCACTTCAGCTGGGATGTCCTGGCCAAGCGTATTCGTGAGCTGTCCTTCCTGAACTCCGGTGTAGGTATCGTCCTCAAGGACGAGCGCAGCGGCAAGGAAGAGCTGTTCAAGTACGAAGGCGGCTTGCGTGCATTCGTTGACTACCTGAACACCAACAAGACCCCGGTCAACCAGGTGTTTCACTTCAATGTTCAACGTGAAGACGGTATCGGCGTAGAAATCGCCTTGCAGTGGAACGACAGCTTCAACGAGAACCTGTTGTGCTTCACCAACAACATTCCTCAGCGCGATGGCGGTACGCACCTGGTGGGCTTCCGCTCTGCCCTGACGCGTAACCTCAACACCTACATCGAAGCTGAAGGCCTGGCCAAAAAGCACAAAGTCGCCACTACCGGTGATGACGCCCGTGAAGGCCTGACTGCAATCATCTCGGTGAAAGTACCGGATCCGAAGTTCAGCTCCCAGACCAAAGACAAGCTGGTTTCTTCCGAAGTGAAGACCGCTGTTGAACAGGAAATGGGCAAGTTCTTCTCCGACTTCCTGCTGGAAAACCCGAACGAAGCCAAGCTGATTGTCGGCAAGATGATCGACGCCGCCCGTGCCCGTGAGGCCGCGCGTAAAGCCCGTGAGATGACTCGTCGTAAAGGCGCTCTGGACATCGCAGGCTTGCCGGGCAAACTGGCCGACTGCCAGGAAAAAGACCCGGCGCTGTCCGAACTGTATCTCGTGGAAGGTGACTCTGCTGGCGGTTCCGCCAAGCAGGGTCGCAACCGTCGTACCCAGGCCATCCTGCCGTTGAAGGGTAAAATCCTCAACGTCGAGAAAGCCCGCTTTGACAAGATGATCTCTTCGCAAGAAGTAGGCACCTTGATCACCGCCCTGGGCTGTGGCATTGGCCGCGATGAATACAACATCGAAAAACTGCGCTATCACAACATCATCATCATGACCGATGCTGACGTCGACGGTTCGCACATCCGTACCCTGCTGCTGACCTTCTTCTTCCGTCAGTTGCCGGAGCTGATTGAGCGTGGCTACATCTACATTGCTCAGCCGCCGTTGTACAAAGTGAAAAAAGGCAAGCAAGAGCAATACATCAAAGACGACGAGGCCATGGAAGAGTACATGACCCAGTCGGCCCTTGAAGACGCCAGCCTGCACTTGAACGAAGAAGCCCCGGGCATCTCGGGTGAGGCGCTGGAGCGTCTGGTGTACGACTTCCGCATGGTGATGAAGACCCTCAAGCGTTTGTCGCGCCTGTACCCGCAGGAGCTGACCGAGCACTTCATCTATCTGCCAGCCGTTACTCTGGAGCAGCTGGGCGACCACGCGGCCATGCAAGACTGGATGGCCAAGTTCGAAGAGCGTCTGCGTCTGGTTGAGAAGTCGGGCCTGGTTTACAAAGCCAGCCTGCGTGAAGACCGTGAGCGTAATGTCTGGTTGCCAGAGGTCGAACTGATCTCCCACGGCCACTCGACCTTCATCACCTTCAACCGCGACTTCTTCGGCAGCAACGACTACAAAACCGTTGTGACCCTGGGCGCTCAGCTGAGCACTTTGCTGGACGACGGTGCATACATCCAGCGTGGCGAACGTCGCAAGCAAGTGACCGAGTTCAAGGAAGCACTGGAATGGTTGATGGCAGAAAGCACCAAGCGCCATACCATCCAGCGCTACAAAGGTCTGGGCGAAATGAACCCGGATCAGCTCTGGGAAACCACGATGGACCCAAGCGTGCGCCGCATGCTGAAAGTCACCATTGAAGACGCGATCGGCGCCGATCAGATCTTCAACACCTTGATGGGCGACGCCGTAGAACCGCGCCGTGAGTTCATCGAGAACAACGCACTGGCAGTGTCCAACCTGGACTTCTGATGGTGTAGTGCAGTTAAAAAAGGCCAACGCTTAGCGTTGGCCTTTTTTTTGGTAAAAAATCACCTACGGCGCTAGCAAAACCCCCTGCTCTTCCTGGCACAGCTCCAGCAAAAAATCCCACACAACCCTCAGCCTTACGGACTTGTGCAGCTCACGGCGGGTGCTGATCCAGTAGCTGCGCTGGACCGACTCTTCGGGCAGTACGCGCACCAGTTCCGGGTCATGGCTGGCCATGTAGTTGGGCAGTACGGCGATGCCGAGCCCTGCTCTCGCCGCTTGCTGCTGGGCAATGACGCTGGTGCTGCGAAAGGTTACGGTCGGGGTACGGCAGAAGTTGTTGAGAAACAGCAGTTCCTGACTGAACAGCAAGTCGTCGACGTAGCCGATCCAGTAGTGATTGGCCAGGTCATCGCGGTTGTTCAAGGGCGGTGCCTTGTCGAGGTAAACGCGGCTGGCGTAGAGCGCCAGGCGGTAGTCGGTGAGTTTGCGAGTGATCAACAGGTCAGCGTTGGGGCGTTCCAGGTGGATGCTGATTTCAGCCTCGCGGTTGAGGATGCTGACAAAGCGCGGCACCGCCACCAGCTCCACTTCCAGCCCAGGGTAGCGTTCAAACAACCCGCGTAGTCGCGAGGTGATGAACATGATCCCTATCCCTTCAGTGACCCCAAGCCGGATCTTGCCCATGGGAGCGATGGCCTGGGTGATTTCCTCTTGCGCCAGCAATGCGACGTTTTCCATGGCTTCAGCGTGTTTGAGCAATGCCTGGCCTGCGGGCGTCAGTTCGTAACCTTGTGCATGTTGCACGAACAGCGCAGCGCCGAGGTGCTGCTCGATGCTCTCGATATGCCGGGCGACAGTGCTGTGGGTTGTATTCAGGCGTTTGGCGGCGGTAAGCAAGCGACCACTGCGTTGCAGTTCCAGAAAGTATCGCAGGTCATTCCAGTCGAACATGTCAGCCCCCCAGCACGATTGATAATCAGCTGTGCAAAAACGCACAAGCCATGGGTGAAATCACGCGTTTCAAACTCGAAATTAATCAATAGGATGGTGTAGGACAAGAACAATAAAGGCGAGGTGATCAATGCCATCAGCCAGTAAGGTGTACGACTACATCATTGTGGGCGCCGGGCCTGCGGGTTCAGTGCTGGCGAATCGGCTGTCTGCCGATCCACGTCACAACGTGTTGCTGCTCGAAGCGGGTGGGCAAGATAACTACCCGTGGATCCATATTCCCGTCGGTTACCTGTATTGCATCGGTAACCCGCGCACCGACTGGTGCTTCAAAACCGAAGCGCAGGTCGGCTTGCAAGGTCGCAGCCTGAG
Organism: Pseudomonas sp. RL_5y_Pfl2_69; assembly: GCF_963970465.1. Taxonomy (NCBI): domain Bacteria; kingdom Pseudomonadati; phylum Pseudomonadota; class Gammaproteobacteria; order Pseudomonadales; family Pseudomonadaceae; genus Pseudomonas; species Pseudomonas sp. RL_5y_Pfl2_69. The sequence continues at coordinate 99,753 of NZ_CAXAOU010000006.1, forward strand.
CTATCCGCGGGGCAAGGTATTGGGCGGCAGCTCGTCGATCAACGGCATGATCTACATGCGCGGTCAGGCGGGCGATTACGACCGTTGGGCCGAGCAAGGCAATGCGGGCTGGTCCTGGAAAGACGTCCTGCCGCTATTCAAGCGCAGCGAAAAACACTTTGCCGGCAACTCCGACCTGCATGGCGCTGATGGCGAATGGCGGGTTGAACAGCAGCGCTATACCTGGCCGATTCTGGATGCCTTTCGCAACGCGGCCGCCGAAAGCGGAGTTGCCAGCGTCAGCGACTTCAACGGCGGCGACAACCAGGGCTGTGGATACTTTCAGGTCAACCAGCGATCCGGTGTGCGCTGGAATGCTTCCAAGGCTTTCTTGCGGCCAGTGCTCAAGCGTTCGAACCTGACCGTGTTGACCGATGTTCAGGTCGATAAAGTGCTGCTTGAAAATGGCCGTGCGACGCAGGTCAGTGCCCGCTGGCAAGGCGCTGAGCATGTTTTCTCGGCCGGTCGCGAGATCATCTTGTGTGCGGGTTCGATTGGCTCTCCCGGGATCTTGCAGCGCTCGGGTATTGGCCCCCGCCCCCTGCTGGAAAGCCTGGGGATAAATGTTCAACACGAATTGCCCGGTGTGGGTGGAAACCTGCAGGACCATCTGCAACTGCGCCTGATCTTCAAACTGACCAAGGCGCGCACCCTTAATCAGGTGGCCAACAGCCTGTGGGGCAAGATAGGCATGGGCCTGCGTTATGCCTACGACCGTAGCGGCCCATTGGCCATGGCACCCAGTCAGTTGGGTGCATTCGTAAAGTCCGATCCCGATCAACCCTCGGCCAACTTGCAGTACCACGTCCAGCCGTTGTCCCTTGAGCGTTTTGGCGAGCCGCTGCACACCTTTCCCGCGTTCACGGCGTCGGTGTGTAACTTGCGCCCAAAAAGCCGTGGTCGGGTCGATATCCGCTCTGCCAATCCGGATGACGCGCCGCTGATCGATCCCAATTACCTGAGCCATCCTGACGATTTGAGAGTCGCAGCGGATGCGATTCGCCTGACCCGGCGCATCGTGTCCAGTGCGGCCTTGCAGGCGTTTACGCCAGAGGAGTACTTGCCTGGCAAGGACCTGCAAACCGAGCAAGAGTTGTATGAAGCTGCCGCCCGCATCGGGACGACCATTTTTCACCCTGTGGGCACCTGCCGCATGGGCCAGGACGCCGAGGCAGTGGTCGATGACCAGTTGTGCGTTCATGGCGTACCGGGGTTGAGGGTGGCAGACGCTTCAATCATGCCCAGCATCGTGTCGGGTAATACCTGTTCACCGACCTTGATGATTGGCGAAAAAGCCGCGCAGTTAATCCTGCAGGCGTCACTTGACTCACTGGAGCACGCAACTGAGGTCAATCGCGCGGTAGCAACACCGGTCGCCTGAGCGGGATCGTGGTTTCGGGCGCAGTCATCCGGAACCGGCAGTGGACAAAAACAATAATCACTGTGGCCCAACAGGGCTGAGGACATTGAACATGTCAGACGCAATTGCAGAACAAGCAGCTCCCGCCAAGGGAACAACCGGTCGTGAAGAACGAAAGATCATTTTTGCGTCATCCCTCGGGACGGTTTTCGAGTGGTATGACTTTTTCTTGTATGGCGCTTTGGCAACCGTACTCAGCAAGCAGTTCTTTGCGGGTGTAAACGACACCACGGCGTTCATTTTTGCCTTGATGGCTTTTGCCGCAGGCTTTTTGGTCAGACCCTTCGGAGCACTGGTTTTTGGCCGATTGGGTGACATGATCGGGCGCAAATACACCTTCCTCATGACCATCATTCTGATGGGCCTTTCGACCTTTGCTGTCGGTCTGTTGCCGACTTACGCCAGTATCGGCATTGCGGCCCCGATCATGCTCGTGGTGTTGCGCATGCTTCAAGGGCTGGCGCTGGGGGGTGAGTATGGCGGTGCGGCCACCTATGTGGCAGAGCACGCAGCTCCCGGCAAACGCGGCTTTAACACCAGCTGGATTCAATCCACCGCGACCCTGGGCTTATTGCTGTCGCTGGTGGTTGTGTTGAGCTGCCGTTACCTGACCGGTGATCAGTTTGAAGTGTGGGGCTGGCGCCTGCCGTTCCTGCTGTCCATCGTGCTGCTGGGCATCTCGACCTGGATTCGCATGAGCATGCACGAATCGCCGGCTTTCGTGAAAATGAAAGCCGAAGGTAAAACCAGTAAATCGCCGATCCGCGAGTCGTTCGGTAAATGGGAAAACCTTAAAATTGTTCTGATTGCGCTGTTCGGCATCAACGCGGGCCAGGCGGTGACCTTCTATACCGCGCAATTCTATGTGCTGTTCTTCCTCACGCAGATGCTCAGGATTGACCCGGCCCAGGCCAACATGTTGCTGATTATCAGCGTGATCATCGGTGCGCCGTTCTTTATCTTCTTCGGCTGGCTATCGGACAAGGTGGGGCGCAAGCCGATCCTGATGCTCGGCCTGTTGCTCGCCACCGTGTTGTACTTCCCGCTGTTCAAAGCATTGAGCCATTACGCCAACCCGCAGATTGATACTGCCAGCCGTCAGTCACCGATTGTGGTGATGGCTGACCCGGCCACCTGCACCTTCCAGTTTGACCCGGTGGGCAAGGCTCGTTTTGACAGCCCGTGCGACAAGGTCAAAACCTTTCTGGTGAAACAGGGCTTGCCGTACACCTCGCAGTCAGTTGCAGCAGGCACCGAGGTTCAGGTGTCCGTGGGCGAGAAGAAAATCAGCGGTTTCGACGAAGCCGCCATGCGCGCTGCAGTCACTGAAGCGGGCTACCCGGCCAAGGCTGACCCAAGCTCGGTCAATCAGCCGATGGTCGTGCTGATCATGGTATTGCTGACCCTCATCGCCACCATGACCTATGGCCCGCTGGCGGCGGTGATGGTCGAGCTGTTCCCGACCCGCATCCGTTACACCTCCATGTCCCTGCCCTACCACATTGGCAATGGCTGGTTTGGTGGGTTCCTGCCAACGGTATCGTTTGCGCTGGTGGTCTTCACCGGGGATATCTTCTATGGCTTGTGGTATCCGGTGGTGATTACCGGGGTCAGCCTGGTGGTGGGCATGATCTTCCTCAAGGAAACCAGGAACGTAAACATCGACAAGGTCTAGCCCATCGCGAGCAAGCCCGCTCCCACAGAATTGTTCGGTGGGAGCGGGGCTTGTCCGCGATTTCAACACGGCCGTCAGGCAGACTGTCAGACACAAAAAAACCGGCTGGAATAAGCCGGTTTTTTTATGTTCCAAGAAAAACTTATGCACGGTTTTCGTTAAAAAGTCTGAAATCGAAATAACTATTTAAATCATCGACTTACAGATGCTTTTTTAAAAATATCAAAATCTTGTGCACACCTTATCCACAATTTTACTGACCCACGGCGGCGGCGATGGGTGCCGCCACTGGAGGCAGTGAACCCATGTCACGCTGAGCCTGTTCATTCCAGGCTTGAACACGGTCGTTCAGCTCGGCAATCGCCCGTGGTCCAGTGCCGTTGGCGTACATCGGCTCACCAATGACCAGCTCGATCGTACCGGGCTTTTTAGCCCAGCCGGTCTTTGGCCAGTACTTGCCAGCATTGTGGGCAATTGGCAGTACCGGCAACTCGGCGTTGACCGCCAGGGCCGTACCGCCACGGGAAAACTTGCCCACCTGGCCAAACGGCACGCGGGTTCCTTCCGGGAAAATCAGCACCCAAATATTGTCCTTGAGCAGCTCATCACCTTTTTTGGCGATGTGCTTGAGCGCCGCCTTCGGGTTGTCACGGTCGATGGCAATCGGACGTAGCATCGCCATCGCCCAGCCAAAGAACGGTACATACAGCAGCTCACGCTTGAGAACCTGGCTCAACGGCTGAAAGTAAGCCGAGAGGAAGAACGTCTCCCAGGTACTTTGGTGGTTGGCCAGAATCACGCAAGGTCGTTGCGGGATGTTTTCAGCACCCGTCACGTTGACGTGAATGTTCAGAAACACTCGCGTCAGCCACAGCGCACAGCGGCACCAGTACACGTTGATAAACCGATAACGCGCACGGAACGGCAAAAAGGGGGCGACAAAAAAGCTCAGCGAGCACCACAGCAGAGAGCTGGTGCCCAGCAGCAGGTAAAAGAAGAAGGTTCTGATGGCCTGCAGGATCGACATAGCGACTTTTACCGTTGCGGATAGAGCACGACTGAACAACCCGATCCACCGTGTGATGGGGCGTGTTCAAACCTGCTCTATTTGTGGATAAGTTCTGCGGCAACTGCCGCCAGATCGTCAAATATTAGGGTATTAACCGGTAGAACTTTGGCCAAAGTTTGTAGGCCTTTTCCGGTTTTTACCAAAACGGGCTGAGAATCGACGGCTTGCGCAGCCTGCAAGTCACCCAAACTGTCACCGACAAACCAACATTGGGTCAAATCGGCACCGTAATGCGCGGCAATCGTCTGGAGCATGCCTGGTTTGGGCTTGCGGCAAGCGCAGCCCTCATCAGGACCATGGGGGCAATAAACGATCAGCCCGACCTCGCCACCCTGCTGCGCCACCAACGCCCGTAAACGGGCGTGCATGGCGTCGAGTGTGGCGACATCGTAATAGCCGCGGGCAATGCCGGACTGGTTGGTCGCGATGGCGACGGTCCAGCCGGCTTTGCTCAACTGCGCAATGGCCTCGATCGCGCCGGGCAGTGGAATCCACTCCTCGACTGACTTGATGTAAGCGTCGGAGTCGACATTGATCACTCCGTCCCGATCGAGAATCAGCAGTTTCAACGGTAACCCCTCAGCCCAGCAGTGAAATATCGGCAACGCCCAGGAACAGGCCACGCAGACGTGCCAGCAATGCATAGCGGTTAGCTCGCACACTCGCATCTTCAGCGTTGATCATCACCGCTTCGAAGAACGCATCCACCGGCTCGCGCAGGGAGGCCAGACGGGTCAGCGCTTCGTTGTACTGACGGGCAGCAGCCATTGGCTGTACCGCTTCGTCAGCCTTCTGGATGGCCGAGAACAGCGAGAACTCACTGGCATTGTCGAAATAGCGGGCTTCAACGTGAGTTGAAACCGTGCCTTCAACCTTGCTCAGCAGATTCGATACGCGCTTGTTCACGGCGGCCAGTGCAGCGGCTTCCGGCAATTGACGGAACGCCTGCACGGCTTGCACACGTTGATCGAAGTCCAGCGCCGATTTTGGATTGAGGGCACGTACCGACAGGTAAGTGGCAACGTCCACGCCTTCATCTTCATAACGCGCACGCAGGCGGTCGAAGATGAATTCCAGGACCTGGTCAGCCAGACCGGCCGACTTGATCTTGGCACCGAACGCGCTGACAGCGAAGTTCACCGCTTCAGTCAGGTCGAGGTCGAGTTTCTTGTCGATCAGAATGCGCAGGATACCCAGCGCGGCGCGACGCAGTGCGTACGGGTCTTTGCTGCCGGTTGGCAACATGCCGATGCCGAAAATCCCTACGAGGGTGTCCAGCTTGTCAGCGATGGCCACTGCAGCGCCGGTCAGGGTGCTTGGCAATTCGGCGCCAGCGCCACGAGGCATGTATTGCTCGTTCAACGCCAGGGCGACGTCTTCAGGCTCGCCGTCGTTCAGCGCGTAGTAGTAACCGGCAATGCCTTGCATTTCCGGGAACTCGCCGACCATTTCAGTGGCCAGGTCGCACTTGGACAGCAAACCGGCACGGGCTGCACGCGAAGCATCGCCGCCAATGCGCGGGGCAATGAATGCCGCCAGTTTGGACACGCGTTCGGCCTTGTCGTAAACGCTGCCCAGTTGAGCCTGGAACACTACGTTTTGCAGGCGCAGGTTGAAGCTTTCGAGTGTCTGCTTTTTGTCTTGCTTGAAGAAGAACTCGGCATCGGTCAGACGTGGGCGAACCACTTTCTCGTTACCCGAAATGATCTGCTTCGGATCTTTGCTCTCAATGTTGGCCACGGTAATAAAGCGCGGCAGCAACTTGCCATCAACGTCCAGCAGGCAGAAATACTTCTGGTTGTCCTGCATGGTGGTGATCAGGGCTTCTTGCGGCACATCCAGGAAGCGCTCTTCAAACGAGCACACCAGTGGCACCGGCCATTCAACCAGCGCGGTGACTTCGTCGAGCAGGCTTGGCGGCACGATTGCAGTACCTTCCTGCATCGTCGCCAGCTCGGCTACACGCTTGGAAATCAGCTCACGACGCTCATTGAAGTCTGCCAGCACGTAGGCTTTGCGCAGGTCTTCGAGGTAGTTGGCCGGTGCTGTGATGGTGACGTTTTCCGGATGATGGAAACGGTGACCACGGGAATCGCGACCCGATTTTTGCGCCAGGATCGTACAGTCGATCACTTCATCGCCCAGCAGCATCACCAGCCATTGGGTTGGACGCACGAACTCGACCTTACGGGCACCCCAGCGCATGCGCTTGGGGATAGGCAGGTCGTTGAGCGAATCTTCAACGATGGTCGGCAGCAGGGTGGCGGTCGGCTTGCCGACGATCACCTGGCTGAAACGCAGCTTTGGGCCGCTCTGATCGATTTCGCTCAGCTCAACGCCGCACTTCTTGGCGAAGCCAAGGGCTGCCTGGGTCGGGTTGCCTTCAGCGTCGAAGGCTGCCTGACGTGGCGGGCCATCGATATTGATGCTGCGGTCCGGTTGCTGGGTATCGAGCTGGGTCAGCAGCACGGCCAGGCGACGCGGCGCGGCGTAAACCTTCTTCGCGCTGAAGTTCAGACCTGCGCCTTGCAAACCTTTTTCAATCCCGGCGAGAAACGCATCAGCCAGAGTATTGAGGGCTTTTGGCGGCAGTTCTTCAGTGCCCAGTTCAACCAGAAAATCTTGAGCACTCATTGTGCAGCCTCCAACTTAGCCAACACTTCATCACGCAAATCAGGTGGAGCCATCGGGAAGCCCAGCTTGGCGCGAGCTTCGAGATAGGCCTGAGCCACCGCACGGGCCAGGGTACGCACACGCAGGATGTACTGCTGACGCGCGGTCACGGAAATGGCGCGACGGGCATCAAGCAGGTTGAAGGTGTGCGACGCCTTGAGCACCATTTCGTAGCTAGGCAACGGCAGCGGCTGGTCCAGTTCGATCAGGCGCTTGGCTTCGCTTTCATAGAAATCGAACAGCTCGAACAGCTTGTCGACGTTGGCGTGTTCGAAGTTGTAGGTCGATTGCTCGACTTCGTTCTGATGGAACACATCGCCGTAGGTCACTTTGCCGAACGGGCCGTCAGTCCATACCAGGTCGTAGACGGAATCTACGCCTTGCAGGTACATCGCCAGGCGCTCAAGGCCGTAGGTGATTTCGCCAGTTACCGGGTAGCACTCAATGCCGCCGACTTGCTGGAAGTAGGTGAACTGGGTGACTTCCATACCGTTAAGCCAGATTTCCCAGCCCAGACCCCAGGCGCCCAGTGTTGGCGATTCCCAGTTGTCTTCGACGAAACGGATGTCGTGTACCAGAGGGTCCAGGCCGATGTGTTTCAGCGAACCCAGGTACAGCTCCTGGAAGTTTGGCGGGTTTGGCTTCAAGACTACCTGGAACTGGTAGTAGTGCTGCAAACGGTTAGGGTTTTCGCCGTAGCGGCCGTCAGTCGGGCGACGACTGGGCTGCACATAAGCGGCGTTCCAGGTTTCCGGGCCCAGAGAGCGCAAAAACGTGGCGGTATGGAATGTGCCGGCGCCCACTTCCATATCGTAGGGCTGAAGCACCACACAACCTTGCTCGGCCCAGTATTGCTGGAGGGCGAGGATCAAGTCTTGGAAGGTACGCACTGCTGGCGTAGGCTGGCTCACAAATTCACCTGTTTCTTGGGCTGCGATTTAAAGAGCGGGAGTATACCCGATTCGGTCGCCCCTCCACCCCCTGGAGCCTATATGGCACGTTGCTTCTGGTGTTCAGACGATCCGCTGTACACCGCTTATCACGATCAAGAGTGGGGAGTGCCGTTGCGCGATGCGCATGGGCTGTTCGAGTTGTTATTGCTCGAAGGGTTCCAGGCGGGTTTGTCCTGGATCACGGTTTTAAAGAAGCGCGAGCATTATCGTAAGGTCATGTTCGGCTTCGATGTGCAGCGTTTGGCGATCATGAGCGACGCCGAAATAGAAGCGTTGCTGCAAGATCCCGGGATCATCCGCAACCGGCTCAAGGTGACTGGAGCACGGCGAAATGCCCAGGCCTGGCTGGCGCTGGACAACCCCGTCGAGTTTTTATGGTCGTTCGTGGGCGGCAAGCCGAAGATCAACCACTTCACCGAACGCCATGAATTCCCGGCCGTGACACCTGAGGCCGAAGCCATGAGCAAAGGCCTGAAAAAAGCCGGATTCACGTTCGTCGGCCCGACCATTTGCTACGCCTTTATGCAGGCCAGCGGCATGGTCATGGACCACGCCACCTATTGCGACCGTTACGCCGAACTGGCAAACGGCGGTTAGAATGCTGGCCTATTGCATTAAATCCTGTAGTCGCTGCCGAAGGCTGCGATAAGGTCCGAAGGACCTTCAACAATGGGGCTGCTGCGCAACCCATCGCAGCCTCGTACCTCGTCAGCGACTACAAAGCCGTTTTGTTTTGAATGGGATAACCCTGTGGAAAAGTTTAAAGGCGCCTTGCTGGTCGGGGCTTTGCGATTGTTTGCCATGCTCCCGTGGGGCGCGGTGCAGCGCGTGGGGTCGGCCATTGGCTGGTTGATGTGGAAACTGCCTAACCGATCGCGCGATGTAGTGCGTATCAACCTGGCCAAGTGCTTCCCCGAGATGGACCCGGTAGCCCGTGAGCAACTGGTGGGCCAAAGCCTCAAGGACATCGGCAAAAGCCTGACCGAGAGCGCTTGCGCCTGGATCTGGCCCGCCCAGCGTTCCATTGATCTGGTGCGTGAAGTCGAAGGCCTGGACGTGCTCAAGGACGCTTTGGCCTCCGGCAAGGGCGTAGTGGGCATCACCAGCCACCTGGGTAACTGGGAAGTGCTCAACCACTTCTACTGCAGCCAGTGCAAACCGATCATTTTTTATCGCCCGCCCAAGCTCAAGGCGGTAGACGAACTGCTGCAAAAACAACGTGTGCAACTGGGCAACCGCGTGGCCGCATCGACCAAAGAAGGCATTTTGAGTGTCATCAAGGAAGTGCGAAAAGGCGGTCAGGTCGGGATTCCGGCCGACCCGGAGCCAGCAGAGTCAGCCGGTATCTTTGTACCGTTCCTCGGCACGATGGCCCTGACCAGCAAGTTTGTGCCCAACATGCTGGCGGGTGGCAAGGCAGTGGGCGTGTTCCTGCACGCACTGCGCCTGCCGGACGGTTCGGGCTTTAAAGTGATTCTGGAAGCGGCGCCCGAAGAGATGTACAGCACCGACACGGCAACCTCGTGTGCGGCCATGAGCAAGGTGGTCGAAAAATATGTGCGGGCGTACCCGAGCCAGTACATGTGGAGCATGAAGCGCTTCAAAAAGCGTCCGCCGGGAGAGGCGCGCTGGTACTAAAGCCACCCAACCCCTGTGGGAGCGGGCTTGCTCGCGATGCATCGACGCGGTTTTAAAACTGAACCGCGCTGTCTGCATCGCGAGCAAGCCCGCTCTCACATTGGATGGGCAGTGTCAGGAGACTTTATCGAGTTTCTTCAAAAACACGGTCATTTCTTTCTCGGCCTGTTTGTCGCCATGGGCCTGGGCTGCTGCAATCCCCTGCTCCCATGCCGTGCGCGCGGCCACACGATCGCCCGCCGCCAGTTGCGCCTTGCCCAGCAGCTTCCAGGCTGCGGAATACTTGGGATCAAACGCCACACAGCGTTGCAGGTGCTCCGCCGCCTTGAGGTTATCCCCAAGGTCGAGATAACCCTTGCCAAGGCCAAAGCGCAGCAATGAGTTATCCACACCCAAGGCCCGCATTTTTTCCAGTGACTCCAGCATTCCTGACTCCTTAGAAAAAGCTCAATCCCACGTGGAACAGCTTCTCTACGTCGCGAATATGCTTTTTATCCACAAGGAACAAGATCACGTGGTCGCCAGCATTGATCACAGTAGAGTCGTGGGCAATCAGTACTTCTTCGTCGCGAATAATCGCGCCAATCGTAGTGCCCGGCGGCAGATTGATCTCGCCGATACGACGACCAATCACTTTGCTTGACCTCGAATCACCGTGAGCAATCGCCTCGATCGCCTCGGCCGCTCCGCGGCGCAATGAGTGCACGCTGACGATATCGCCACGGCGCACGTGGGCCAGCAAGGTGCCGATGGTGGCCAACTGGGGGCTGATGGCGATATCGATCTCGCCGCCCTGGATCAGGTCCACGTAGGCCGGGTTGTTGATGATGGTCATCACCTTTTTTGCACCCAGGCGCTTGGCCAGCAGCGAGGACATGATATTGGCCTCGTCGTCGTTGGTCAGGGCCAAAAATACGTCAGCGTCCGCAATGTTCTCTTCGAGCATCAAATCGCGGTCAGAAGCGCTGCCTTGCAGCACCACAGTGCTGTCGAGGGTGTCGGACAAATAGCGGCAACGTGCCGGGTTCATCTCGATGATCTTGACCTGATACCGGCTTTCAATCGCCTCGGCCAAACGCTCACCGATCTGCCCGCCACCGGCGATCACAATGCGCTTGTAGCTTTCGTCGAGACGGCGCATTTCGCTCATTACGGCGCGAATGTTGGCCTTGGCGGCGATGAAAAAGACCTCATCGTCAGCCTCAATCACCGTATCACCACGGGGGGTGATCGGCCGGTCACGTCGGAAAATCGCTGCTACTCGCGTATCCACATTCGGCATGTGTTCACGGAGCTGGCGCAGTTGCTGACCAATCAACGGGCCGCCGTAGTACGCCTTGACCGCCACCAGTTGTGCCTTGCCTTCGGCAAAGTCGATGACCTGCAAGGCGCCGGGGTGTTCGATCAGGCGCTTGATGTAATTGGTTACTACCTGCTCGGGGCTGATCAGCACGTCGACCGGGATTGCGTCGTTGTCGAACAACTCCTGGCCGCGTGTCAGATAAGCCGCCTCGCGGACCCGGGCGATTTTGGTCGGGGTATGAAACAGCGTGTAGGCCACCTGGCACGCGACCATATTGGTCTCGTCGCTGTTGGTGACCGCCACCAGCATGTCGGCGTCATCCGCCCCCGCCTGACGCAGCACATTAGGCAGCGAGGCTCGGCCCTGCACGGTCCGAATATCGAGGCGATCACCGAGGTCGCGCAGGCGCTCACCATCAGTGTCGACCACGGTGATGTCGTTGGCTTCGCTGGCCAAATGTTCTGCCAGCGTACCGCCGACCTGGCCTGCGCCGAGGATGATGATTTTCATGCCTGCAATCCCTAATCAGTTAGCCGCGAGCGGCCGCGATTTTGATCAATTTGGCGTAGTAGAAGCCGTCGTGCCCGCCCTCTTGCGCCAGCAACTGCCGGCCGTGGGGTTGCTTGAGGCCGAACTGCCCGGCGATATCAAGCTCTCGGGCACCCGGGGTACGGGCGAGAAAGGCTTCGATCACGTCGGTGTTTTCAGTCGGCAACGTCGAGCAGGTGGCATAGAGCAAGATGCCACCGACTTCCAGAGTTGGCCACATCGCGTCCAGCAGTTCGCCTTGCAAGGCTGCGAGCGCGGCAATGTCATCGGGTTGGCGGGTCAGCTTGATGTCCGGGTGACGGCGGATAACACCGGTCGCCGAACACGGCGCATCCAGCAGGATGCGCTGGAAGGGCTTGCCGTCCCACCAGGTGGCGGTGTCGCGGCCATCGGCAGCGATCAGCTCGGCGCTCAGGCCCAGACGCTCAAGGTTTTCGCGCACGCGCACCAGACGCTTGGCTTCCAGGTCGACCGCCACTACGCCCGCCAGTGCAGGTTCGACTTCCAGGATGTGGCAGGTTTTACCGCCCGGTGCGCAGCAGGCGTCAAGCACACGCTGGCCCGGCGCCAGATCCAGAAGGTCGGCGGCCAGTTGCGCGGCCTCGTCCTGCACGCTGATCCAGCCTTCGGCAAAGCCCGGCAGATTGCGTACATCGCAGGCTTGGGCCAGCACAATTCCGTCCTGGCTGTAGACACACGGCTGGGCCTCGATCCCGGCCTCGACCAGCAACTGCAGATACCCATCGCGGCTGTGGTGACGACGGTTAACCCGAAGAATCATCGGCGGGTGGGCATTGTTGGCCGCGCAAATAGCTTCCCACTGCTCAGGCCAGAAGGCCTTCAGGGATTTTTGCAGCCAGCGCGGGTGGGCGGTACGCACCACGGGATCATGCTCCAGCTCGGCCAGCAAGGCTTCGCTCTCGCGCTGGGCGTTGCGCAGCACGGCGTTGAGCAGGGCTTTGGCCCACGGCTTTTTCAGCTTGTCGGCGCAGCCTACGGTTTCGCCGATGGCAGCGTGGGCCGGAATACGGGTGTAGAGCAGTTGATACAGACCGACCAGCAGCAGCGCCTCGACGTCCGCATCCGCAGCCTTGAACGGCTTTTGCAGCAGCTTGTTGGCCAGCGCCGACAGGCGCGGCTGCCAGCGGGCAGTACCGAACGCCAGGTCCTGGGTCAGGCCGCGATCGCGCACCTCAACCTTGTCCAGTTGCAGCGGCAAGGAGCTGTTGAGCGATGCTTTGCCGTTCAACACTGCAGTCAGTGCCTTGGCAGCGGCCAGACGAGGGTTCATTGCGCGTTTTCCGTTTGACCGAGGGTGATGCCGACAGCGAATTTCTCACGGCGACTGTTGAAAAAATCACTGAAGTTCAGTGCTTTGCCGCCAGGTAATTGCAGACGTGTGAGGCATAGCGCGCCTTCACCGCAGCCAACGATCAAGCCGTCTTTGCTCGCGGCAATAATCTGCCCCGGCGCGCCCTTGGCGTCAGCAATGGTAGCGGCCAGCACCTTGAGGGCTTCACCACTGAGCGTGCTGTGGCAAATCGGCCAGGGGTTGAAGGCGCGAATCAGACGCTCCAACTCAACAGCCGGGCGGCTCCAGTCGATGCGTGCTTCGTCTTTATTGAGCTTGTGGGCGTAGGTCGCCAGGCTGTCGTCCTGCACTTCGCCTTGCAGCGTGCCCGCCGCCAGGCCGGCGATGGCCTGGATAACGGCCGGTGGGCCCAACTCTGCCAGACGGTCGTGCAGGCTGCCGCCGGTGTCGTCGGCAGTGATCGGGGTGACAGACTTGAGCAGCATGGGGCCGGTATCCAGACCCGCCTCCATGCGCATCACGGTCACACCGCTTTCACTGTCGCCCGCTTCGATGGCGCGTTGAATCGGCGCCGCTCCACGCCAGCGTGGCAACAAGGACGCGTGGCTGTTGATGCAGCCCAGACGCGGAATATCCAGCACCACTTGAGGCAGGATCAGGCCGTATGCCACCACCACCAGCAAGTCCGGCTTGAGCGCGGCCAGTTCGGCTTGAGCCTCGGGTGCGCGCAGGGTTGGCGGCTGCATGACCGGGATGTTGTGTTCCAGGGCCAGTTGCTTGACCGGGCTTGGCATCAGCTTTTGCCCGCGCCCGGCCGGACGATCCGGTTGGGTGTAGACCGCGACGATCTCGTAAGGGGTGCTTAGCAGCGCTTTGAGGTGTTCGGCGGCGAATTCTGGGGTGCCAGCAAAGACGATGCGCAGTGGCTCAGTCATGGATTACTCACTTGGAATAGGGGGGAGAGTCCTGCGAGATACCTGTAGCCGCTGACGAGGAACGAGGCTGCGATCGGGTGCGAAGCGGCCGTAAATTCAGGCGACGCGGTGTGTCAGCGGCATTCAGGGCGCGGGTTTTACGGCTGCTACGCACCCGATCGCAGCCTCGTTCCTCGTCAGCGGCTACAAGAGCAGCGCTGACCTCAGGCAATTGATCAAGCGTTCTGGCGGTGCAGTTTTTCCAGTTTCTTCTTGATCCGGTCACGCTTGAGCGTAGACAGGTAATCCACGAACAGCTTGCCGTTGAGGTGGTCGCATTCGTGCTGAATGCACACCGCCAGCAGGCCTTCGGCGATCATTTCGAAAGGCTTGCCGTCACGGTCCAGCGCCTTGATCTTGACACGCTGCGGGCGATCGACGTTTTCGTAGTAACCCGGTACCGAGAGGCAGCCTTCCTGATACTGGCCCATCTCGTCGGACAGGATCTCGAACTCCGGGTTGATAAACACCATGGGTTCGCTGCGGTCTTCGCTCAGATCCATGACCACGATGCGTTTGTGCACGTTGATCTGAGTGGCTGCCAGACCGATGCCCGGCGCCTCGTACATGGTTTCAAACATGTCATCGATCAACTGACGGACTTCGTCGTCCACAACCGCCACGGGTTTGGCGATGGTACGCAGACGCGAGTCTGGGAATTCGAGGATGTTCAAAATAGCCATAAGTTTGATTGGTGCACTGTGTGAAAGATTCAAAAACGGTTGTCAGGTGGGTCCTGTGGACTCGAGCAACCTGTGCAAAACGTCTCCTTCAGAGAGAACCCGCTCGGGCTCTGGCGTTTCACGCGAGCACACATAATAAAGGGATTCACCCGCGGATGAAACGACTAGCTGCCGGGCTGCACGCGCAGGTGGCCGGTGCATGTCTCAATTTGAAACCTGTGAGATCAGCCTCTTGGCAGCGTTCAACTAATGTTGGGTTTCTACGTACGGTTTCAAGGTCCGGCCGGTGGCTCAATCGTGCCGTTTTCATCGTTTCCCAAACAACTTGTCAACAGACTTATCCACAGCTTGTTCCTTATGTTCAGATGGAATAACCGATCAAGGATGATCCTATGCCGTTGTCAGAAATATCCCCGGCTGAACTCGAAGCCCGTTTGCGTCTGCACCGCCTGCCCGAGATTGGGCCCCGGCGTTACTACACCCTTTTCAGGGCCTTCGGTTCGGCCAGTTCGGCGCTCAGTGCGCCTGCCGGCGCCTGGCATGCATTGGGGCTGCCAGCAGCCTGTGCCCAGGCGCGACGCAGCCCTGAGGTTCGCGAGGGTGCCAGCGCTGCATTGCGCTGGCTTGAGCGCTCCGGGCAGCACGTGCTGTTTCATGATCAGGCCGATTACCCTGCTTTATTGAGTGAACTCAGCGATGCTCCCCCCGTGTTATTCGTGGCTGGGGCCCCTTCCATTCTGGAAAAGCCGCAGCTGGCGATGGTCGGTAGCCGACGCGCTTCACGCCCGGGCCTGGACACCACAGCAGCCTTTTCCCGCAGCCTTGCCGGAGCCGGTTTTGTAATTACCAGCGGGCTGGCGCTGGGGGTAGACGGCGCGGCGCATCAAGCTGCTCTGGACGTTGGCGGACAGACGGTGGGCGTATTGGGCACCGGTTTGCAAAAACTTTATCCACAGCGCCATCGCGCCCTGGCAGACGCAATGATTGCCAGCGGCAGCGCGGTGGTTTCGGAGTTCCCTCTGGACGCCGGCCCACTACCGGCCAACTTCCCTCGGCGTAACCGAATCATCAGCGGTTTATCCCTTGGTGTGCTGGTGGTGGAGGCCAGTGTGGCCAGCGGCTCGCTGATCACCGCCCGCCTGGCGGCTGAACAGGGGCGCGAGGTGTACGCCATGCCCGGCTCTATCCAGCATCCGGGGGCACGGGGTTGTCATCAGTTGATCCGCGATGGCGCCACTCTGGTCGAGACCGTGGAGCATATTCTGGAAGGCCTGCGTGGCTGGCGCTCATTGCCGTTATCCACCACCGATTTATTTACACCAAGCTGTCATCCATTAGTGCAATTGTTGCAGGCAGCGCCTCAAACCAGCGAAGCACTGGTCACTGCCAGTGGTTGGGATTTACCTCGATTGCTGGCGGCAATGACCGAACTCGAACTGGCGGGGCACGTCGTGCTGGAGGGCGGGCGTTGGTTTGCGCGGCCCAGCTAAGTACACTGCGTGTAGTACATATCTGGAGACATTCAATGATCAGCACCTGGCGCGTCCAACAAGCTGCAAGAGCCATTCGCGCAGGCGCGGTAATTGCCTATCCAACCGAGGCGGTCTGGGGTTTGGGCTGCGACCCGTGGGATGAAGAAGCGGTTGAGCGGTTGCTGGCGATCAAGTCGCGGCCTGTGGATAAAGGCCTGATTGTGGTGGCTGACAACATCCACCAATTCGACTTTCTGTTTGAAGACTTCCCCCAGGAATGGATCGACCGTATGGCCAGCACCTGGCCGGGGCCGAACACCTGGCTGGTGCCGCATCAGGGCTTGTTGCCCGAGTGGATTACCGGCGTGCATGACACCGTGGCGCTGCGTGTGAGTGATCACCCGCTGGTGCGTGAGCTGTGTGCGTTGGTGGGGCCTATCGTGTCGACGTCCGCCAACCCGGCGGGCTTGCCCGCTGCGCGTACCCGGTTAAAAGTTGAGCAGTATTTCCGTGGGCAAATTGATCATGTACTGGGCGGCAATCTGGGCGGGCGCAAAAACCCGAGCCTGATCCGCGATCTGGCGAGCGGCAAGGTGGTTCGCCCGGCGTAGGCACACAGGCTTTTCTGTTGTGTGGGAGCGGGCTTGCTCGCGATTGAGGCACTACGGTGTGTCAGTTACACCGCAGCGATTCCATCGCGAGCAAGCCCGCTCCCACAGGGATGGACGCTTGTTTTAAGGCAACAAAATCGTAGAACCCGTCGTACGGCGTGCCGACAACTCAGTCTGTGCCCTGGCGGCATCACTCAGCGCAAAACGCTGGCTGATATCAACCTTGATTGCACCACTGCGGATCATCGCAAACAGCTCATCGGCCATCGCTTGCAGGTTTTCGGCGCTATTGGCGTAGGACGCCAGTGTTGGTCGGGTCACGTACAGCGAGCCCTTCTGCGACAAAATCCCCAGGTTAACCCCGGTCACCGCCCCCGATGCGTTGCCAAAGCTGACCATAAGACCGCGGGGTGCCACGCAATCGAGCGAGGTCAGCCAGGTGTCTTTGCCCACGCCGTCATACACCACCGGGCACTTTTTGCCGTCGGTCAATTCCAGCACACGCTTGGCCACATCCTCATGGCTGTAGTCGATGGTTTCCCATGCGCCCAGCGCTTTGGCATGGGCCGCTTTTTCGGCTGAACTGACGGTGCCGATCAGCTTTACGCCCAGCGCTTTTGCCCATTGGCAGGCAATCGAACCGACGCCACCGGCGGCAGCGTGAAACAGGATTGTTTCGCCACCTTTGAGTTCATAGGTCTGACGCAGCAAGTATTGGGTTGTCAGCCCCTTGAGCATCACGGCGGCGGCCTGCTCAAAGGAAATATCATCGGGCAGTTTCACCACATTCGCGGCGGGCAACACATGCAACTCGCTGTATGCGCCCAAGGGGCCGGTGCCGTAGGCCACGCGATCGCCGACCTTAACGGTACGCACTTCACTGCCCACCGCTTCAACAACCCCGGCGCCCTCATTGCCCAGCCCGGACGGCAGCTCAGCCAGCGGGTACAAGCCGCCACGGTAATAGGTATCGATGAAATTCAGACCGATGGCCTGATTGCGTACCCGCACGTGCTGCGGGCCCGGCTCGGCGGGTTGGAAGTCGACATACTCAAGCACTTCAGGGCCGCCGTGGGCCCGAAACTGGATACGCTTAGCCATCTGCACTTTCCTTGCTGAATTGACGAAGCCGCTATCCAACGCTTAAGCGTGATCTTCGTCAACTGCGGTGATGCGCAGGGCGATGTTATGCTAGCGGCCCTTTGCCGCCGGCCCCGCTCTGATGGACGTGCCGCGTCGCTTTGCCCGATTTAAGGTGATGTCATGACTACTCGCACCGAGGCTGTAAAAGCCTATCTGCTCGACCTTCAAGACCGCATTTGCAACGCACTGCAAACTGAAGACGGCGGCACTCAATTCGTTGAAGACGCCTGGCAGCGCCCGGCGGGCGGTGGCGGTCGTACCCGTGTAATTGAAAACGGCCACGTGATTGAGAAAGGCGGCGTCAACTTTTCCCACGTTTTTGGCAGCGGTTTGCCGCCATCCGCCAGCGCCCATCGCCCAGAACTGGCGGGCCGTGGCTTTGAAGCCCTGGGTGTGTCGCTGGTGATCCACCCGCACAACCCGCATGTGCCAACATCCCACGCCAACGTGCGCTTTTTCATCGCTGAGAAAGAAGGTGAAGAGCCGGTCTGGTGGTTCGGTGGCGGCTTTGACCTCACGCCCTACTACGCCGTTGAAGAAGACTGTGTGCACTGGCATCGCGTGGCCGAGCAGGCGTGTGCGCCGTTCGGCGCCGATGTGTACCCGCGCTACAAGGCCTGGTGCGACACCTACTTCCATATCAAGCATCGCAACGAGCCACGGGGCATTGGCGGCCTGTTTTTCGATGACTTGAACGAGTGGGATTTCGACACCTGTTTCGCCTTTATTCGTGCCATTGGCGACGCTTATATCGATGCCTACCTGCCGATCGTTCAGCGCCGCAAAAACGACGAATACACCGCCCAGCAGCGTGAATTCCAGGAATTCCGCCGTGGCCGCTACGTGGAATTCAACCTGGTTTATGACCGTGGCACCCTGTTTGGCCTGCAATCGGGCGGTCGCACCGAGTCGATCCTGATGTCGCTGCCTCCGCAAGTTCGCTGGGGCTACGACTGGAAAGCCGAGCCGGGCAGCCCGGAAGCGCGTCTGACGGATTACTTCCTGCAAGACCGCGACTGGTTAGCCAACGCCTGACATTGCCCGAGGAGCTTGCCTGATGGACCGTTACGTCGTTTTTGGTAACCCGATTGCCCACAGCAAATCCCCGGTACTGCATCGCCTGTTTGCCGAGCAAACCGGCCAGGTCATGCAATACGACACCTTGCTCGCGCCGCTGGATGATTTTTCCGGCTGTGCCACAGCGTTCTTTCAAGAGGGGCGCGGCGCCAACGTCACCGTGCCATTCAAAGAAGATGCCTACCGCCTGGCCGATCAACTGACCGCCCGCGCGCAACGGGCCGGTGCCGTCAATACGCTGAGCAAGCTGGCCGACGGCAGTTTGCTGGGGGACAACACTGATGGCGCAGGGCTGGTGCGCGACCTGACGGTCAATGCCGGTTTCAGCCTCAAGGGCAAACGCATCCTGGTACTGGGCGCGGGCGGTGCGGTGCGTGGCGCATTGGAACCCTTGCTGGCCGAAGGGCCGGCCTCGGTGACAATCGCCAATCGCACGGTTGAGAAGGCCGAGTTGCTGGCCGAACTGTTCTGCGACCTGGGCCCGGTGGCGGCCAGTGGTTTTGACTGGCTGCACGAGCCTGTCGACCTGATCATCAACGCCACCTCGGCCAGCTTGAGTGGCGAACTGCCACCCATTGCCAGCAGCCTGATCGAGCCGGGTAAAACCCTGTGCTACGACATGATGTACGGCAAGGAGCCGACGCCTTTTTGCGTGTGGGCCAGCGGGCATGGCGCGGGTCAGGTGATGGACGGTTTGGGGATGCTCGCTGAACAGGCGGGTGAGGCGTTCTACCTGTGGCGCGGTGTGCGGCCGGACACGGCCCCGGCGTTGGCTGAGTTGCGGCGGTTGCTGGCGCTTTAACTGTGTGTGGGCTTGCTTGCGATTCGACAGGTGCGGAGTATCAGCAACCCTGTGCCGATCCCCTCGCGAGCAAGCCCGCTCCCACATCACCCGTACGAGAGCGATATGCAGAGAATCAAGGGCTACCACGCTCACATCTATTTCGACGCCTCGACCATCGATCAGGCGCGGGCCTTGTGCGAAGAGGCGAAGCAACTGTTTGGCGTCACCATGGGCCGCGTCCACGAACGCCCGGTCGGCCCGCACCCGGACTGGAGCTGCCAGCTGGCGTTCGGCCCGGAGCTTGTGGGTATCGTCCTGCCGTGGCTGGCGCTCTATCGCCACGGGCTGGTGGTGTTTATGCACCCCGATACCGGTAATGACCTGCTGGACCACACCGACCATGCGATCTGGATGGGCGCGATTCGGCCGCTGGATTTGTCTGTGTTTTAAACGGGGGCGCGCAGTTCAGCGCCCGGTTTAACCCTCTCCTACATACTATTTTTAGTTACGGAAATATCCGACATTAAGTACGGCGGCTTCGCTGTGGTCATATTTTGGTACAAGGCCTAAAGTTTTCAGGGCGATAAGATTTTTAATATTGAATCTTGGATGGTGTATGGAAATAACACGTCCAAAACCATGTTTCGCGCTGTGCTCTGGAGATTAAATGTTTCTGGTGGCTGTATTTAATCCTCCTGTGGATAAGGCGATACATCAGTAATATTGGAGGCTGGTAGTGCGTAGATATCTTCTAGGTGGGCTTATATCACTGGTGTTTGCTTGGGGCTCAATGCCCACCCATGCAGCTTGCACGTTTGTTAATAAAAAAACGAATGCCAGTGTTTTTTCTTTTGATGTTTCGGATGAGGATTGTGAGCTTATTGATTTTAACCGTGAAACCGTGGTTACTCTTCGAGTTGAGTATCCGTCCATGAAGTTGGTTGACTATAAAAATAAATCTAACAATGTAATGGTATTAGTTCTATTTCCTATATCCGTTCCTCCGTTTGATATAAATCGAGTCACCCGAACATTAAAAACCATTGCGTCTTTTGATGGGGTTGAACTGTTAGAGGGTAGTGAGAAGATGTATAGAGTCGCGGGCCGTGATGGAAGCAATGCTTACATACATGAGTGGGACCTTATTTATGTGGGAAAAAGAGCGTACAAAAATATTTTTGGGGTTGACTATTTGTTTAAGCGTGAGATTTCCGACCTTAAAGAAGTCGATAATTTTGTGTTGAGTTTTCTGGATCGTTTTTTAATTAATTAATTAAGGAGGCGCCAATATGGTGCAAATACCTCTTACACCCGCGGATGTCATATACCTGAAAGGTAGACTCGCCGTGAAAGACTACGCGGGAGGATACCATTACTTATATAATGTTGCTCAAAAAGCCATTGCCAACCAGGCCGATGGCGAAGTGAGAGACCAGATGTTGATGACGGCTAACTGGCTTATGGCTGCAAAATCTATCAATAATATTGACGGAAGCTTTGCAAGCGAACTGGTTTCCAATTCCATGCGATATGCAGTTGAGCGCTCCGGAAGGAAATTCACTTCGCGTATGTATAAAAATGCTTCTGACAGATTAGCCCACCAAGTTATTGAGGATTTTATTTATGCTAAAGGCATCTTGCCAATTCAACAGATTATTGAAAGAGACGTGCAAGCCGCAGTAAAACACCTAGGTTTGGAACCATGGCAATGGGCCGGGACGCTCGGTGATGAGTTTCCTGTGTGGGGGGGTGGACTAGGGCATAATTACGTTGAGATTCCGGGCCGTAACTTTTTAGAGCAAATGGAAAATTATGCCACGGTATTTATACAAAATGCCGCTGCTATTGGGATGATTTTCGAAAAGTATTTTGGCAATGCCTCAATGATTATACCTATTGTAATAAAGATAGTATTTGAAGATTTATTAGTAAAAGGTGTAGAAGTTGATATTTCACTGCCTGTAGTTCCTGGTGGCGGTATAAGTAAGGGTGCGGCTGGTAGTCTTGACAGTGGCGGAAGTGGGGGGGCAGGTGGCGCTACTTCTGCATCGAACGGCTACAGCACAGGCGGAGGGGTACCTGTGACAAATATCCAAAGGCCAGCTGCTAATGTTGATATTTCTTTGGAAAGTGTTGGAGGTCTCAACTATATAACGCCAGAACAAATTGCAAGAATGAAATGCGCCTTAGAAAACAAAGTAGACCCTTTGATTTTGGATCTGGGTGGGGCCGGAGTAAAACTCACCAACCCTCATACCTCTCCTGTTCATTTCGACATGAACAACGATGGCGAGAAGGTGCAAACGGGGTGGAGCAGTACTGACGAGGGTATGGTTGTTTTGGACCTTGATGGCAACGGAAAAATTGATAATGTCTCGGAGTTGATGTCAGAGTATTTTGGTGCCGGACAAGGAAGCCGTGATTCTCCGAGTAAAAAAACCTTTGATAATGCATTTGATGCACTGCGCAGCCTGGATAGCAACAAAGACCTTAAGTTTGATAACCAGGATGAACGCTGGGGGGATGTGAGGGTTTGGGTTGATGCCAATCATGATGGCCAAAGCTCAGCAGATAGCCCTCAAGAAACTGGCAATGCAAGCGAGTTATACTCTCTGGACGAACTGGGTATTTCACACATTGATCTGACGTATACGAAGCCATTAGCAGATACCCGTAATGGGAACGATATAGTTGGGGTGAGTAGTTTTATTCAGAAAGGCGAAGTTAAAGAAGTCGTGGCTGTTAATTTCTCGACTATTGTTCCCGATGAGTCGTCGGAAGATACAGTGCCCAATTGAATGAGTGTCAAAAATAATATAAAAAATCCATGATTAGCCTGCATGCTGACTTCTTTCTTTGGACTCGTCTCCACTCCTGTGCATTGAGCACATTGTTGGTCACTTCAACTCTTTGAGCCTGTCGACGTCTAAAATCAGTCTGTTTTTTGACCATTTCACTGGTGTGTGCTTTTTTTTTGATTTTTTTCAACGCCCGAAAATTCCTTTTTCTGTTGCCGCCTCCACCCCCCTGACAGCCCCACCCCACAACGGCTGAACGTTGATCATGGCCATGTGTCATACCCAGTCATGAGCTAACGTATCAGACGTGTAGCCGTGGGCAGCGATTAGTGCTGAAAGGCCATCCATGTTTAACTTGAATGCTCGTTCAACTTAAACCGGTGGTCCGCTGCCCGCTCACAACAGGAGGCTAACCCTTGCCGAATCCGCTCTTTTTGATCCCGTTTTACCTCTATAAGGTGCACATCCAATGAGTGTACCGATCACGCCTGAAACGTCTTCGATCCGCATGAACCCGCCGGTATTTTACTTTGCCGCCGTGTTTATCCTGATCTTTGGCCTGGTGGTCATCGCCATGCCACAAGCAGCCGGTGAATGGCTGCTGGCCGCACAGAACTGGGCGGCCAATACGGTCGGCTGGTACTACATGTTAGCGATGACCCTGTATCTGATCTTCGTGGTCGTCACCGCCTTGTCCGGCTACGGCAAGATCAAGCTCGGTGCCGACCACGACGAACCCGAGTTCAGTTACCTGTCCTGGGCGGGCATGCTGTTCGCCGCCGGGATCAGCATCACGCTATTTTTCTTCTGTGTGTCCGAACCCCTGACCCATATGCTCGCCCCGCCCCAAGGCCCGGCCGGTACGTCAGAGGCTGCGCGCCAGGGCATGCAGCTGCTGTTCTTGCACTGGGGCCTGCATGGCTGGGGCGTGTTCGCTTTTGTGGGCATGGCGCTGGCCTACTTCGCCTACCGTCACAACCTGCCGCTGGCGCTGCGCTCAGCGCTCTACCCGCTGATCGGCAAGCGCATCAACGGGCCAATCGGCTATGCGGTGGATGGCTTCGGCATCATCGCCACCGTGTTTGGCCTGGGCGCCGACATGGGCTTTGGGGTGTTGCACCTCAACTCCGGGCTCGACTATCTGTTCGGCCTGCCGCATACCCAATGGGTGCAAGTGGGCCTGATCACGCTGATGATGGGCGCGGCGATCCTGGTGGCCATTGCGGGCGTCGATAAAGGCGTGCGGGTGATGTCCGACATCAACATGCTGCTGGCATGCGCGCTGCTGCTGTTTGTGCTGTTCGCAGGCCCCACCCAGCATTTGCTCAACACCCTGGTGCAAAACATCGGTGACTATCTTGGCGCCTTGCCGACCAAGAGTTTCGACGTGTACGCCTATGACAAACCCAGCGACTGGCTGGGCGGCTGGACGGTGTTCTACTGGGCCTGGTGGATCGCATGGTCGCCGTTTGTGGGCCTGTTCATTGCGCGTATTTCACGGGGCCGTACCATCCGCGAGTTCGTGTTCGGCGTACTGCTGATTCCGTTGGGCTTCACCCTGGCGTGGATGTCGATTTTCGGCAACAGCGCCATTGATCAGGTGCTCAACCACGGCATGGTTGCCCTCGGCCAGTCTGCCATCGACGACCCGTCGCGCACGCTTTACCTGCTGCTGGAGACCTACCCGTGGAGCCGGACCGTGATTGCGGTGACGGTGTTTATCAGCTTTGTGTTCTTCGTGACCTCGGCCGACTCCGGCACCGTGGTGCTGTCCACCCTCTCGGCGCGTGGCAATAACGCGGATGAGGACGGCCCTAAATGGCTGCGGGTGTTCTGGGGTGCGATGACGGCGCTGGTTACCAGTGCGCTGCTGTTCTCGGGCAGTATCGATGCGCTCAAGTCAGCGGTGGTGCTGACCTCGCTGCCGTTCTCGCTGATTTTGCTGCTGATGATGTGGGGCCTGCATAAGGCGTTCTACCTTGAGTCGCAAAAGCAGATTGCGCAGATGCACTCCCTGGCGCCGGTTTCGCACTCCCGTCGTGGCGGTTGGCGTCAGCGCTTGAGCCAGGCCGTGCACTTCCCGTCCCGTGACGAGGTGTATCGCTTCATGGATACCACCGTGCGCCCGGCGATTGAAGAAGTGAGCGCAGTGTTCCTGGAAAAAGGCCTGAATGTCGTCACCCAGCCGGACCCGGCCAACGACAACGTGAGCCTGGAAATCGGCCACGGCGACGAACATCCGTTCATCTACCAGGTGCAGATGCGCGGCTACTTCACGCCTTCCTTCGCCCGTGGTGGCTTTGGCAAAAAAGAGCAACTGCGAAACCGCCGTTACTACCGCGCTGAAGTGCATTTGGCCGAAGGCAGTCAGGATTACGACCTGACGGGCTACACCAAAGAGCAAATCATCAACGACATCCTCGACCAGTACGAACGTCATATGCAGTTTTTGCATTTGGTGCGGTGACAGCCAGGGCCCGCCTGCAATGGGCGGGCCTTGATTTTGTAGTTGCTGCTACGGGGCGCGACTCTAAAGAAATTACAGGGATAGCGATCTGACAGTTTCATCGCGTTTTGGCAGATCCAGTTCCACGTATCCGGCTTTCTCGAAGCGTTTATGGATACGGCTGCCCAGCCCTCTGTTCTGCTGCTTGTTGTTTTTGCTCATGGATATTCCTGCCTTGCGTGCAGAACGGTGACTATCTCGATCCGATTCGTGACTCTGTAGACCACCAGGTAATTGGGATGCACGACAATTTCCCGAGTCCCGGGTACTCGACCGAATCTATACAAATAGGGATGCTGAGGTAGAGCGGATATAGCGGCTTCAATGTTCTTGTAGAGCTCACTGGCCGCGACAAGATTGCGGTCGCTGATGTACTCAAGGATCTCGCTGAGTTGAGCCCGAGCAAGGGGCCGCCACTCAACCAGCATCGCGCTCTTTGCGTTTTGACTCGATCAGGGCCTGCATCTGGGCCATTACTTGATCGTGGGGGATGCCCGGGCGCGGATCATCAAGTGCGGCCTGTACCTTGGCTCGGAACCAGCGATCATAACTGGCGGCCTGCTCTTCGGTTTCGAACTCTGAAACGATCGGGGAAAGGTGGGCGCTCATGGAGACCTCCTGCGTGGGTGCCTTTGAGTCTAATCCGTCCACCACTTGCTGTCTTTGTAGCCACGACGAAGTGCACCTCAAGGGGTGTTTTTCAGCCACAAAAACCCCCGAAGGGCTCACACCTTTCGGGGTTGTGGATAAACCACGGTTTACAGCTTGGCGATGGACACTTCGGTGGATTTTACAAACGCGATCACTTCGCTGCCGACCACCAGTTCCAGCTCTTTGACCGAGCGGGTGGTGATCACGGAGGTCACGATGCCCGATGCGGTCTGTACGTCGATTTCCGACAGCACGTCGCCCAGCACGATTTCCTTGATGTGGCCTTTGAACTGGTTGCGAACGTTGATGGCTTTAATGGTCATGGTGTCGATTCCTGTCTTGGGATAGAAAGTGGTTTTATTGCGCCCAGCGCAGTTGCGTAGGCAGCGGTGCAACGGGTTCCGGCTCAGGTGGCGAGCCAGGCAGTGCGAGAACACGGTTCAGTACTTCGGTTTCCAGTGCGGCCAGGCGGTGCGAGCCGCGTACTCGAGGGCGTTGCAGATCGACGGTGAGGTCCAGCCCCACCTGCCCTTCTTCAATCAAAATCACCCGGTCAGCAATCGCGACGGCTTCGCTGACGTCGTGTGTCACCAGCAACACGGTAAAACCATGCTGGCGCCACAGGCGTTCGATCAGGTCCTGCATTTCAATTCGGGTCAGGGCATCCAGTGCGCCCAGCGGTTCGTCGAGCAGCAGCAAGCGCGGCTGGTGGATCAGGGCGCGGGCCAGGGCCACACGCTGTTTTTGCCCGCCCGACAGTGCTGCTGGCCATTCATTGGCGCGTTCGGCCAGGCCGACTTCTTCCAGGGCCTTGAGCGCTTTGGGGCGCCAGTCGCCTTTAAGGCCAAGGCCCACGTTGTCGATGACTTTTTTCCAGGGCAGCAAACGTGCTTCCTGAAACATCAGTCGCGTGTCTTCACGGGCCGCTTGCAGCGGTGCGCTACCGGCCAGCAATTGGCCTGCGGTGGGCTGGTCGAGACCGGCCAGCAGGCGCATCAGGGTGCTTTTGCCGCAACCGCTGCGCCCGACAATGGCGACAAATTGCCCCGCCGGGATATGCAGATTGATATCTCGCAGCACCAGCCGCTCGCCGAAGGCTTTTTGCAGGCCGTTGATGGCCAGCGGGATGCCCTGGCGCAAACGTGGAGGTTGTTGAGCTGTCATGCTGCACCGCCTTTAACGACTTGATACGCCGGGTGCCAGCGCAACCAGATGCGCTCCAGACCACGGGCCGCGGTATCGGCCAGCTTGCCGAGCACGGCGTACAAAACAATTGCCAGCACCACCACGTCGGTTTGCAGGAACTCCCGGGCGTTCATCGCCAGGTAGCCGATGCCGGAGCTGGCGGAGATGGTTTCGGCCACGATCAACGTCAGCCACATAAAGCCCAGGGCAAAGCGCACGCCCACCAGGATAGAAGGCAACGCCCCCGGCAAGATCACCTGCCAGAACAGGCTGAAACCGGACAACCCGTAGTTGCGCGCCATCTCGACCAGCGCCGGGTCGACGTTGCGGATGCCGTGGTAGGTGTTGAGGTAGATCGGGAATAAAGTCCCCAGTGCTACCAGAAAAATCTTCGCCGACTCATCGATACCGAACCACAGGATGACCAGCGGAATCAGCGCCAGGTGCGGTACGTTGCGGATCATTTGCACCGAGCTATCGAGCAGGCGTTCGCCCCATTTCGACAGGCCGGTAATAAAGCCCAGCGCCAGGCCGATGCTGCCGCCGATGGCAAAGCCCAATCCGGCACGCCAGCCGCTGATGGCCAGGTGTTTCCAGATTTCGCCACTGCGTACCAGCTCGATCCCGGCCGTGATCACGGCACTGGGGGCGGGCAGGATGCGTGTCGACAACCAGCCCGCCGACACGGACAGCTGCCATACCGCCAGCAGCAACACAGGCAAGGCCCAGGGCGCCAGGGTGTGACCGATTTTATTGAGGCCCGAGGCCTTGCCTGAACTCATGGCGACCTCAGCTCTGCGACGCGGCTTTAGGGAGAATGTCATTGGCGACCATTTCGCCAAACGGGCTCACGTAGCTGGCGCCTTTTGGCAGTTCCGGGCGCTCGATATCCAGGTGCGGGAACAGCAGTTCGGCAACGCGGTACGACTCTTCCAGATGGGGATAACCCGAGAAGATAAAGGTGTCGATGCCAAGGTCGGCGTATTCCTGAACCCGGGCTGCCACGGTTGGGCCGTCACCGACCAGTGCCGTGCCGGCACCGCCACGCACCAGGCCCACGCCGGCCCACAGGTTGGGGCTGACTTCAAGGTTGTCGCGGCTACCGCCATGCAGGGCGGCCATGCGTTGCTGGCCGACCGAGTCGAAGCGCGACAGCGAGGCTTGAGCGCGGGCGATGGTGTCGTCGTCCAGATGGGAAATAAGTTTGTCGGCGGCTTTCCATGCCTCTTCGTTGGTTTCACGCACGATCACGTGCAGACGAATGCCGAAGCGTACGGTGCGGCCCAGCTTGGCGGCCTTGGCACGTACCTGTTCGATTTTTTCGGCGACGGCGGCCGGTGGCTCGCCCCAGGTCAGCACCATTTCAACTTGTTCGGCAGCCAGGTCTTGCGCAGCTTCCGACGATCCACCGAAGTACAGCGGCGGGCGCGGTTGCTGGATTGGCGGGTAAAGCAGCTTTGCGCCTTTGACGGTGATGTGTTCGCCGTCGTAGTCCACGGTTTCGCCTTCGAGCACACGACGCCAGATGCGGGTGAACTCCACCGAGGCCTGATAACGCTCTTCATGGCTGAGGAACAGGCCATCACCGGCCAGTTCTTCCGGGTCGCCGCCAGTCACCAGGTTAAACAGTGCGCGGCCACCGGACAGACGGTCCAGGGTCGCGGCCTGACGTGCCGCCACCGTGGGCGAGACAATGCCAGGGCGCAGGGCCACCAGAAATTTCAGGCGCTGGGTAACGGGGATCAGGGCTGCGGCCACCAACCAGGAGTCTTCGCACGAACGCCCTGTCGGAATCAGTACTCCGCCAAAGCCCAGACGGTCTGCGGCCTGTGCGACTTGTTGCAGGTAGCCGTAGTCAACGGCACGAGCGCCTTCGGAGGTGCCAAGGTAATGGCCGTCACCGTGGGTAGGCAGGAACCAGAAAATATTGAGGCTCATGGAGTGGTCTCCTAAATGGGGGCAGCAAGCGTTAGTTGGCTTTGGCCAGATTGGCCGGGGGCGTCCAGATCACGTCTTTCACAACCAGCGGCTTGGGGATCAACTTGAGTTGGTAAAAGGTGTCAGCGATTTTTTGCTGCGCGTTGACCACTTCAGGGGTCAGAAACTGTGCCCCATAGCCTTGGCGTTTGACCGCTGTCAGGGTGATTTCAGGAGACAGGCCCAACAGGGGCGCGACTTGTTGGGTCACGTCGTCAGGGTGGGCTTTGGCCCATTCGCCAATGTTGCGCACTTCATCGACCAGGGTTTCGATCACCTTGGGATGCTGTTCGGCGTAAGGCTTGGTGGCCAGATAGAACTGATGGTTGTCGGCGATACCGCTGGCGTCACGCAGGGTGCGCGCTTGCAGCTGTTGTTCGGCGGCGGCCTGGTACGGGTCCCAGATCACCCAGGCATCGACACTGCCGCGCTCGAAAGCGGCACGGGCATCGGCGGGTGGCAGGAACACGGTCTGGATATCGGTGTATTTCAGGCCAGCGTCTTCAAGGGCCCGCACCAGCAGGTAGTGAACGTTGGAGCCTTTGTTGAGCACGACCTTTTTGCCTTTGAGGTCTTTGACCGAGGTGATCGGTGAGTCCTTGGGCACCAGAATCGCTTCGCTGGTAGGGGCTGGCGGCTCGTAGGCCACGTAGAGCAGGTCGGCGCCGGCGGCCTGGGCGAACACGGGCGGGGTTTCGCCGGTCACGCCGAAGTCGATGGAGCCCACGTTCAGGCCCTCAAGCAGTTGCGGGCCACCGGGGAATTCGGTCCATTGCACGTCAACGCCCTGCTCGGCCAGACGCTTGTCCAGCGTGCCTTTGGCCTTGAGCAGCATCAGCGTGCCGTATTTTTGATAACCGATGCGCAGGGTATCGGCTTGAGCCTGGGTAACAGCGCCGAAGGACACAGCCGCAGCTAACAGTGCGACCAGACCGCGGCGCAAAATGACAGGGCGCATGGCGCTCTCCTTTTGAGGTTCGAGATTCGGGTAGCACCTGCCGAGCCGTTAGCGGATCAGTAAGGTGGTGAAGCGTGTTCCTGTCTGTGGGGATCTTGCTTTAAATGCTCCAGCGAGCCGTGACCAGGCGCTCGTTGAGGATGCCGGGATCCAGTGGTTTGGGGCGTCGCGCCAGGGCGCTGTAGAACTGTTCAAGGGACTCGTTCATGCGCTGTTCCAGCACGGGCACCAGTTGCGCTTGTGCGCTGCCTTCGCCGTAAGCGATCTGGCTGTCTTCGGCAAAAATGCCGTGCAGCATTTCCTGAGCCTTGAGCGCCGACAGTACGGGTTTGAGTGCGTAGTCCACGGCCAGCATGTGGGCGATGCTGCCACCGGTGGCGATGGGCAACACCACTTTGTGGCTCAGTGCGCGTTCGGGCAGCAAGTCGAGTACGGTTTTGAGTGCGCCGCTGAACGAGGCCTTGTAAACCGGCGTCGCAATCACCAGGCCGTCGGCGTTTTCAATCTGCTGCAGCAGGTCGATAATTTTTGGGCTGTCGAAGCGTGCGTGCAGCAAGTCTTCGGCCGGGAAATCACGTACCTGATAACTCACCACTTCGACGCCTTGCTGGTTGAGCCAGCGTTTGGCGTGCTCCAGCAACACTCCCGAACGGGATCGTTGGCTTGGGCTTCCTCCGAGTGTCACGACCAACATCTAGACGTTTCCTTGAATGAATATGTGCAATTCGCTGTCAGCGTTTTCGCTTGAGTGAACAGACCTTAACAGGTGATTTATATATCTATAAATCATATTTATTCATTTGTTTATTCTTAAAATGCATATGCGATTTTGTTAAATGAAACGCAAAAAAAAGGCCGTCGAAACGGCCAGAAACCCTGCTGAAGACACTGGTTGTGTGGGAGCGGGCTTGCTCGCGATGGGATCGCTGCGGTGCATCAGAAAAACCGCAGCGCCTTAATCGCGAGCAAGCCCGCTCCCACAAGGGAAGACATTCACATTACTTGTTGGGCTGCGGCGTGAGGCGCAGGTAGGGCTTCACGGCGCGGTAGCCCTTGGGGAAGCGTTTCTTGATTTCGTCTTCGTCCTTGAGCGATGGCACGATGACCACTTCGTCGCCGTCCTGCCAGTTGGCCGGTGTCGCGACTTTGTGGCTGTCCGTCAGTTGCAGGGAATCAATCACCCGCAGAATTTCGTTGAAGTTGCGCCCGGTGCTGGCCGGATAGGTGATGGTCAGGCGGATTTTTTTGTTCGGGTCAATCACGAACAGCGAGCGCACTGTCAGGGTGTCGCTGGCATTGGGGTGGATCAGGTCGTAGAGGTCAGACACCTTGCGATCGGCATCGGCCAGGATCGGGAAGTTGACCACGGTGTTCTGGGTTTCGTTGATGTCTTCGATCCACTTGTGGTGCGAGTCCACCGGGTCTACCGACAGCGCGATGGCTTTGACGCCACGCTTGGCAAACTCATCCTTGAGCTTGGCGGTAAAGCCCAGCTCGGTGGTGCACACCGGGGTGAAGTCCGCCGGGTGCGAGAACAACACGCCCCAGCTGTCGCCCAGCCATTCATGGAAGTGAATCTTGCCAGCGCTGGAATCCTGTTCGAAATCGGGGGCGATGTCGCCGAGTCTGAGGCTCATGGTGCAGCTCCTTTTTATAGGGAATGGCAGGGCGTGATGGCTTTACTCTGCCTGCGTCACGAGCTAATTAAAAAGAATAAATATCGATTTGGTTAGGTCTGAATGGAATATTAAAAACTGTTTCATTGGACGCAACAATGCACCAGGTCCAGTCTGGACTCAGTTGGGCAAGGGGAGCGGCAGGGAGCTGCGACATTTGAATGTGTTGCGAATTGACCGTTCAGGTCTTCGGTAAACACCCTGCCCGGCATTGCGCCGGGCAGGATTTTTCTAACCTTTGATCTACAACAGGCTTACAGCAACGGGATCGAGTAGCTGACGATCAGACGGTTTTCGTCTTGATCACGCTGGTTGGCAATGTCGTTGCGCCACATGGCGTTTTTCCACATGAAGCCCAGGTTTTTCAGCGTGCCTTCCTGGATAACGTAAGCCACGGTGATATCGCGTTCCCACTCGGAAGCGCCATTGCTGGTCTGTACACGGTTGACGTTGTAGGTGTCGATGTTATCGCCACGCAGGTAAACCGCGCCCGCCGTCAGGCCAGGAACGCCCACTTTAGCGAAGTCATACGAGTAGCGTGCCTGCCAGGTGCGTTCGCCAGCACGGGCAAATTTCGAGATCTGCATGTCGGTAGGGATGTAAGCCGATGCGCCGTCGCCCTGGTTCAGGAACGGGAAGTCGCTGCTGCCGTTGCTGACCTGATAACCGCCACCGAAGGTGTGACCTTCAACGGTGTACAGGAACAGGCCGCTGATCAGGTTGTTGTCGACCTTGCCCTTGCCGTTGGCCTGGGTGTGGTAATCGCCTGTGGTGTAGTAGGCCGGCTCGTTACCGTTCTTGCCGTCGTCGGAGCTGTTGAAGTAACGCAGGTCAGATTTCAACACGCCCGGGCCAATGGACCAGTTGTGGGTCAGACCCAGGAAGTGTTGCTTGTAGAAGTCTTCCAGGTTGCCGTAGTAGTACTGCAGCAACAGGTCTTTGTTGAGTTTGTAGTCAACGCCGCCGTAGTAGAACTTGTTAACGAACTTGCCCG
Source organism: Pseudomonas sp. RL_5y_Pfl2_69 (assembly GCF_963970465.1). Classification (NCBI taxonomy): domain Bacteria; kingdom Pseudomonadati; phylum Pseudomonadota; class Gammaproteobacteria; order Pseudomonadales; family Pseudomonadaceae; genus Pseudomonas; species Pseudomonas sp. RL_5y_Pfl2_69. The sequence continues at coordinate 131,873 of NZ_CAXAOU010000006.1, forward strand.
TGCTGTAGTTCGAGCCGCCGTTGGCGCCGCCAAGCGACAGGCCTTCGTTGTTGCTGGAGTTACGACCCTTGGCGTGTTCGATCTGGCCGCCGGTGAAGGTCAGGTCCTTGAACTCGCTGGAGGTGATCTGGCCACCCTGGAAGGTTTGCGGAAGCAAACGACCGTCGTTGCTGACGATAACCGGCAGTTTTGGCTGCAGGGTACCGATGCGCAGTTCGGTCTGGGAAATCTTGGCTTTAGCGGTCAGGCCCAGGCTGGAGAAATCGTCTACAGCGTGGTTGCCGTCGCTTGGGAATACCGAGCCGCCAGCATTCAGACCCGTTGGGTTGCCGTGTTTGGCTGCGCTGGAGTCAAGTTTGACGCCCAGCAGGCCAATGGCGTCCACACCAAAGCCGACTGTGCCCTGGGTGAAACCCGAGGTGTAGTCCAGCTGGAAGCCTTGGCCCCATTCAGCGGTGTAGTTGGAGTTTTTCGGCGCACCCGAATCACGGTTGTCGTTGTTGATGTAGAAGTTACGCAGTTTCAGCGTGGCTTTGCTGTCTTCAATGAAGCCTGCAGCGCTTGCTTGTTGTGCCAACAACCCTACGGCCACAGCGATGGCCAAGGTGGACTTGTTCATTGTGTTGCTCCTTTGCGTTTCTAATTTTTGTATTTCATTAGCCCCGGATCTGAGGTCTGGGTGCTGCAGATGCGCGATTAGCGCCAGACGGTGACTGGCAAGTCAATCGTAACCAATCATGTCTACGACCTTTGTCTAGTCTCCCGTCGTTTGTGCGCAGATTAATGGCTATTTAATAAACCTAAAAAGAATTATTTATGATCTTTTAAGATCGAATAGGCATAAAGCAGGATATTTCCTACGCGCACGAAAAGGAATGCTATCGGTCTTTCGTCTAATTCCTAAACATAATTTCATGAATCTTTTAATAGCGTTTGGTTCTTAAACCCTGGCTTCGATCACAGGCAGGGAAAAATGCCTTGGCATCTGTGGCACGAGCCTGCCTGCGGATGTCGCGGAACTACATAAGCTAATGCTTAAAAGTTATTTATTTAGAGTTTCTTAGATCATTTAACCTCGCATTCTGCCGATATCCGGCCGCCTGCCGAGGAGCTTCCTGATGAAATTGCATTCTCCCTTACGCCTTTTGGCTGCTTTGTCTCTGGCGGGTGCCAGCTTCTTTGCGCAGGCTGCCAGCACGGATGTCACCGTGGCTTACCAGACCACCGTGGACCCGGCAAAAGTTGCCCAGGCCGATGGCGCCTACGAGAAAGCCACGGGGGCCAAGATCAACTGGCGCAAGTTTGATAACGGTGCCGACATCATTGCCGCCATCGCCTCGGGGGATGTGCAGATTGCTTACCTGGGCTCAAGCCCGCTGACGGCAGCAGTGACTCGCAACGTTCCGGTTGAAACCTTTCTGATCGCTACCCAGCTGGGCGGCTCTGAAGCTCTGGTCGCTCGCGACGGTTCCGGCATCAACGGTCCGCAGGATCTGGTCGGCAAAAAAGTGGCCGTGCCCTTTGTGTCCACCGGTCATTACAGCCTGCTGGCCGCTTTGAAGCACTGGAACATCGACCCTTCGAAAGTACAGATTCTGAACCTGGCGCCACCGGCCATCGTGGCGGCCTGGAAGCGTGGCGATATCGATGCCACCTACGTGTGGGATCCGGCACTGGGTACGGCCAAGGAAAACGGCAAGGTGCTGATTACTTCGGGTGAGCTGGGCAAGCTGGGCGCACCGACCTTTGATGCCTGGATCGTGCGCAAGGACTACGCCGCCAAGCACCCGGAAGTGGTCAAGCAGTTCGCCAAGGTGACGCTGGATGCCTATGCCGACTACCACAAGGATCCAAAAGCCTGGCTGGCCAATCAGAGCAACATCGACAAGGTGGTGAAACTGTCGGGCGCCAAGGCAACGGATATCCCTCTGTTGCTGCAAGGCAACGTGTACCCGCTGGCGGCTGACCAGGTTGTCTTGCTGGGCGCACCGACCACCAAAGCCCTGGCCGACACCGCTGCCTTCTTGAAAGAGCAGAAAAAAGTCGACGCCGTACTGCCGGACTACGCGCCGTCGGTCAACGCTACTTTTGTTACTCAATAATCAACGCAGCTGAGGAGTCGACGGTCATGGCCTTGTTATCGCTGGAGCGCATCAGCGCACAGTATCCTGGCGCCGCTGAGCCGGTGCTGTCGGACATCTCCGTCAGCCTCGGCCCTCAGCAACTGCTGGTCGCCCTCGGCCCTTCGGGCAGCGGTAAAACCTCGTTGCTGAATTTGATTGCAGGCTTTGTCGAGCCCAGCAGTGGTCGAATCACCCTGGATGGCGTGCCGGTACATGGCCCCAGCGCAGAGCGCGGCGTCGTGTTTCAGGACGATGTATTGCTGCCGTGGCAAGACGTGCTGGCGAACGTGGCCTTTGGCCTTGAACTGGCCGGCGTCCCGCGCAGCAAACGCGAAGCCCGCGCCCGTGAAATGCTTGCGCTGGTGGATTTGTCCGGTTTTGAGAAGCGCCGGGTGTGGGAACTGTCGGGCGGGCAAAAACAGCGTGTGGGCCTGGCCCGAGCGCTGGCTGCCGACCCCCGTGTGTTGCTGATGGACGAACCGTTCGGCGCCCTCGATGCCTTTACCCGTGAGCAAATGCAGGAGCTGCTGCTGCAAGTGTGCCGTCGCACCGACAAGCCCGTTTTCCTGATTACCCACGACATTGAAGAAGCGGTGTTTCTGGCCACGGATCTGATTTTGCTGGCGCCCAACCCGGGTCGTATTGTTGAACGGTTGACCCTGGATTTTGGCCAGCGCTACAACGCGGGCGAGTCTGCCCGCTCGATCAAGTCCGACCCTCGTTTTATCGAAACCCGTGAACATGTGCTTGAGCGCGTGTTTTCACAACGCGGTGCCGCCCAGCGGCAGGAGCGCGCATGAGCAGTTATGAAGCCGTTACTGGCGCCCCCGTTGCCGTGCCCCACGCACCGCGCCCGGTTAAACGCAGCCTGAGCACGCGCTGGATCAGCGTCCTGACCCTCGTCACTCTGATCGCCGTCTGGTGGGCTGTCACTGCGGGCGGGTGGATCGAGCCGCTGTTTTTGCCACCGCCCTCTGCCGTGCTGCAAAAAGGCTGGTTGCTCGCGACCGCTGGCTATATGGATTCCACCCTGTGGCAACACCTGGGCGCGAGTTTGAGCCGTATCGGGCTGGGGCTGGGCTTTGCGATTCTGACGGCAGTGCCGGTGGGTATCGCCATTGGTCACAACCGGATTGCTCGGGGGATTTTCGACCCGTTGATCGAGTTCTACCGCCCGATACCGCCTTTGGCCTATTTGCCGCTGATCGTGATCTGGTGCGGGATTGGCGAGTTGTCGAAAGTGTTGCTGATTTACCTGGCGATCTTTGCCCCTATCGCCATTGCTACCGCCACGGGCGTGCGCACGGTCGACCCGGCCAAAGTGCGCGCGGCGCAGTCGTTGGGTGCCACGCGCTGGCAGCTGATTCGCCATGTGATTTTGCCAAGTGCCTTGCCGGATATTTTGACCGGAGTACGCATTGGTCTGGGCGTGGGCTGGTCGACCCTGGTGGCCGCCGAGCTGATCGCCGCCACCAGTGGCCTGGGCTTCATGGTGCAATCCGCTGCGCAATTTCTGGTCACCGATGTGGTGGTGCTGGGGATTCTGGTGATCGCCATCATCGCCTTTGCCATGGAAATGGGCCTGCGGGCCCTGCAACGCAAGCTGGTGCCGTGGCACGGCCAGGCTCACTAATTAACAGAACTCGACGCTGATTAATCGGCGCGCTGATAAAGAGACAGATCATGAGCCTGACCATTACCCCGATTAGCTCTGCCCTTGGCGCCCAGATTGACGGCGTTGACCTGACTCAGCCCCTGAGTCTTGAGTACCGTGATGCCATCGAGCAAGCGTTGTTGGCGCATCATGTGGTGTTCTTCAGGAATCAGTCGATTACGCCCCAGCAGCAGGCACGTTTTGCCGCCAACTTCGGCGATCTGCATATTCATCCGATTTATCCCAACGTGCCGGAGCAGCCTGAAGTGCTGGTGCTGGACACGGCCGTGACCGACGTGCGCGACAATGCGGTGTGGCACACCGACGTGACTTTTTTGCCGACGCCGGCCATGGGCGCGGTGTTGAGTGCCAAGCAACTGCCGGCGTTTGGTGGCGATACATTGTGGGCGGCCGGGATCGCGGCTTTTGAAGGGTTGTCCGGGCCGCTGCAAGTGCTGCTGGAGGGGTTGACGGCCACCCATGACTTCACCAAGTCGTTCCCGCTGGAGCGTTTTGGATCGACCCCTGAAGACCTGGCGCGCTGGGAGCAAACCCGCAAGAACAATCCGCCGTTGTCGCACCCGGTGATCCGTACGCACCCGGTGAGCGGGCGCAAATCGCTGTTCGTCAACGAAGGCTTTACCACGCGGATCAATGAGCTGTCCGAAGCCGAAAGCGAAGCGATCCTGAAGCTGCTGTTCGCCCATGCCACCCGCCCGGAATACACCATTCGCTGGCGCTGGCAGGAAAACGACGTGGCATTTTGGGACAACCGCGTGACCCAGCATTACGCCGTGGATGACTACCGCCCTAACCGCCGCGTGATGCATCGTGCGACCATTTTGGGTGATGCGCCGTTCTGAGCCGCTCATCCACTTCTGTGGGAGCGGGCTTGCTCGCGATTCAGGCGGTGCGGTCTCTCGATGAACCGAGTCGATGCAATCGCGAGCAAGCCCGCTCCCACAAAGGCAATCTCACAAGAGTGGATGCAGGCTTACGGTCAGGTGTTTGACGGGCTTTCACGCTTGGGCAAAAAAGTCGGCAAGTACAGTCCCAGATAAGCATCCACCACGCGCATCCCTTCATCGGCCATGCGCGGGGTGATGCGCCGTTCTGAGCCGCTCATCCACTTCTGTGGGAGCGGGCTTGCTCGCGATTCAGGCAGTGCGGTCTCTCGATGAACCGAGTCGATGCAATCGCGAGCAAGCCCGCTCCCACAAAGGCAATCTCACAAGAGTTGATGCAGGCAAACGGTCAGGTGTTTGACGGGCTTTCGCGTTTGGGCAAAAAAGTCGGCAAGTACAGTCCCGGATAAGCATCCACCACGCGCATCCCTTCTTCGGCCATGCGCGGGGTGATGCGCCGTTCTGAGCCGCTCATCCACTTCTGTGGGAGCGGGCTTGCTCGCGATTCAGGCGGTGCGGTCTCTCGATGAGCCGAGTCGATGCAATCGCGAGCAAGCCCGCTCCCACAAAGGCAATCTCACAAGAGTAGATGCAGGCTTACGGTCAGGTGTTTGACGGGCTTTCACGTTTGGGCAAAAAAGTCGGCAAGTACAGTCCCAGATAAGCATCTACCACGCGCATCCCTTCTTCGGCCATGCGCGGGGTGATGCAGTCGTGCAACTGGATGGAGCGCGCATACACGCGGTCGCCCAGTTCCATCGCCAAGGCAAATACGTCCACGTCCTGTGGCAGTACTGGCAGCTCAAAATGACGCATAAACAAGCCATGCATCAGTTGGCCCAGTTCAAGGTCGTGCTGGCGGTCGGCCCGGGTGACTTCGGTGAGGCCATGCTGGGCCAGGATCAGTTGCCGGGCGGCAGCATCCTCGCTGTAGATCGTCAGCATGCGCTGCTCAATAATGCGCGACAAATCTCCCCAACCCTTTAAGCCGTCATGTTCGATCGGCACCTGCAGGCAGGCGCGGAATGCGCCATGCACGTCACCGGTCAGCGCTTCGAGGAGCGCGGGCACTCCCGCAAAGAAGTGATAGACCGATGACGGCGGGATTTGCGCGCGTTCGGCCACGCTGTAAATCGACAGGCTGGACACCCCTTCTTCTGCCAGCAATGTGCGGGCAGCATTGAGTATCAAATCGATCCGGACCTGGCTGCGGGCGCGTGACTTTCGAGGGGTGGCAAGGCGCGTCATGGGTGTCTCCTGCGGGGCAGTCGGCATTGTACGAGCCGGGTCCGAGGTTGTCTGTAAACCCGCAGCGTTAGCCCGCGAACTTCACCATGCGATCGTTAGTCGGCTGGATTGGGCGCGCATTCATCGGGAACAACTGCTTGAAGGCATTGAGTTGTTGTTGGGAGACCGTGCCCGGCACCTTCAACACCTGCCAGCGAACGCCTTCGGTACAGGGTGGAGTCGTCAGCGATCCCATGAACGTGAAGTAATCCAGCTTTTCAGGAAACAGGCTCTGCAGATCCAGGTTGTTCAAGGTCACTGAGTCACCCTCACGACGCGGCAGGCTTGAAAACAGGGAGTCCAAGGCTTTGTTCTTTGCTCCGACGTCAAACAACAGGGCAATGACTGCCAGGTTGCCAACGGCATCACGGTGTACCAAATGAGCGCTAAATGGGTACTTTCGACCATCGATTTGCATTTCAGCGGGGGTATGGAAGTGCATTTGCACGAAGTCATGGGTGCCTGACGCCAAGGTCACATCGCCTTTTGATTCAGTGGTGACTTCCAGGCTATGACCATTATGTTTCACCACGGCCGGGCCAGCCGGGTAGTGTATGGCCAGGGCAGGCAGAGCTGCGGAGGTGTTGGCCTTGATATTGATCGGTGATTGCTGGGTGCCAGCGCTGCACAGGGCGTGCTCGTCGTGCAGGTCGCCCCACTCGTCAGGCCCTGTGGGCGACAGGTAATTCCAGTGGGTGTGGCTGGTCGGGGCCGCGGTTACGGGGCCAAGGCCGATGGCAAACAGGGCGATGCCCAGGTAATGGAGTTTCATGAATGTGTCTTCGTGGACGGTGGCTGGTAAGGACAGCCGGGAAAACATTTTGAAACAATCTGTGCGGTGTTTATGTAGGGGGTTTCTGGAGGAGCGGGTAGGAAAATACGATTTGATGGGTGGTCGATGCCCATAAAAAAACGCCGCAGGCCGTGAGGCCTGCGGCGTTTTTTGTGGACTGCAATCGCTTACACGGTATGCAAGTACCAGTTGTATTCGAGGTCGGAGATGGAGTGTTCAAACTCTTCCAGCTCGCTCTCTTTACAGGCGACAAAAATATCGATGTATTTCGGATCGATGTATTTGGCCATGACTTCGCTGTCATCCAGCTCGCGCAACGCATCGCGCAGGTTGTTTGGCAGGCTTTGCTCGTTCTGCTCGTAGCTGTTGCCTTCGACTGGCGCACCCGGTTCGATCTTGTTGGTCAGACCGTGGTGAACACCGGCCAGCACAGAGGCCATCAACAGGTACGGGTTGGCATCGGCACCGGCAACCCGGTGTTCGATACGGACCGAGTCGGACGAGCCGGTGGGTACGCGAATGGCCACGGTACGGTTGTCCAGGCCCCAGCACGGCGAGTTCGGCACGTAGAACTGTGCGCCGAAACGACGGTAGGAGTTGACGTTCGGGCAAAGGAAGGCCATCTGCGCTGGCAGGGTCTCCAGCACACCGCCGATCGCGTGACGCAATGCGGCGTTCTGCTCGGGATCCTCGCTGGCAAAAATATTTTTGCCCTCTTTGTCCAGAATCGATATGTGAACGTGTAGTCCGTTGCCTGCCTGGCCCGGGTAAGGCTTGGCCATGAAGGTGGTGTCCATCTCATGGTCGTAGGCGATGTTTTTGATCAGACGTTTGAGCAGTACCGCGTAGTCGCAGGCCTTGATCGGGTCGGCAACGTGGTGCAGGTTCACTTCGAATTGCGCCGGGGCACTTTCTTTAACGATGGCGTCAGCCGGGATGCCTTGCTCTTTGGCACCTTCCAGAATGTCCTGGAGGCAGTCGACGTATTCATCGAGGTCGTCGATCAGGTAAACCTGAGTCGAGTGCGGACGTTTGCCGGAGATCGGCGAACGTGGAGGCTGTGGGCGACCGTTAACGTTCTCCTGGTCAATCAGGTAGAACTCCAGCTCGAAAGCTGCGCAGATGGTCAGGCCCATTTCGTCAAATTTGGTAACAACTTGACGGAGCACTTCCCGTGGGTCGGCGAAGAAAGGTTCGCCTTCAAGCTCGTGCATGGTCATCAGCAGTTGCGCGGTTGGGCGCTTTTGCCAAGGCTCGTTGCACAGGGTGTCGGGGATGGGATAACAGATTCTGTCTGCGTCACCGATATCCAGACCCAGGCCGGTGCTTTCCACCGTTGAGCCATTGATATCAAGGGCAAATAGAGAGGCCGGCAGGTTGATGCCTTTCTCGTAAACCTTGTGCAGGCTGGTGCGTTCGATGCGCTTACCGCGCACCACACCATTCATATCCGCAATGAGAAGGTCTACGTACAGAACCTCAGGATGATCCTTAAGGAACGCGTTCGCTTCGTTAAGCTGAACGGCACGCGGGGGTACCGACATGATGCAACACCTTTGTTGTTAAAAATATCAATCATTGAGCGCTACGGGTTTCAGTCAACCCGAACGGCATACCGAAGTCAAGCAGCCTCTTTTTTGCCCTTAAAAAGCGCCGAAAGGCCATTTTTGACGCTTTTTGGGGCGTGTTTGGCCTGTTTCAATTCTTGCCGACCGCGGGCTTGAGCGGACCGTGTTGTATTTTTTACGGGGGTGTTGTGTAAAAAAATGAACAAGGCTAAGCTCGATTCAAACCCATAACAGCAATAATACCGGGGTGTTACATGTCACGCCTGCCGTTAATCGGCGTTACCGCCTGCACCAAGCAGATCGGTTTGCATCCTTATCACATCACTGGCGATAAGTACGTGCGAGCAGTTGCAGTGGCTGCCAAAGGCTTGCCTCTGATCATTCCGTCATTGGCGCAACTGATTGATCCGACCGATATTCTTGACGGTCTGGACGGCATTCTCTTTACCGGATCGCCCTCCAATATTGAACCCCATCTCTATGGCGGTACCGCCAGTGTGCCAGGCACGTTGCATGATCCTGAACGTGATCTGACTACCCTCCCCTTGATTCGTGCTGCGTTGGCGGCTGGTGTTCCGGTGCTCGGTATTTGCCGCGGCTTTCAGGAATTGAATGTAGCTCTGGGTGGCTCACTTCACCAGAAATTGCACGAAGTCGAAGGCTTTATTGAGCATCGCGAAGATCCCAGCGCCCCGGTTGAAGTGCAATACGCGCCGAGCCACGCCATGCACGTTCAACCCGGCGGCGTCCTGGCAGGCCTGGGCTTGCCTGCGGAGTTCGAGGTCAATTCGATTCATACCCAGGGTATCGAGCGGGTAGCGCCGGGCCTGCGGGTTGAAGCGATTGCCCCGGACGGTCTGGTTGAGGCGGTGTCGGTGGAGGGCGGCAAGGCTTTTGCTTTAGCGGTTCAGTGGCACCCCGAATGGCAGGTAAGCTCTAACCCGATTTATCTCGCCCTCTTCCAGGCATTTGGAGATGCCTGCAGAAGGCGCGCAACACAACGCGACGCGGATGCGTCAGTAAACGCCTGACTTATTCAAGTCAGGACACTCAGCCCAGAGGCATTTATGAGTAACAACCTCGACCAGCTCACCGATTGGTTGAAAGACCACAAGATCACAGAAGTCGAATGCATGATCGCCGACCTCACCGGGATTACTCGCGGGAAGATTTCGCCGACCAACAAGTTCATTGCTGAAAAAGGCATGCGCCTGCCCGAAAGCGTCCTGCTGCAAACCGTAACGGGCGACTATGTCGAAGACGACATCTATTACGAGCTTCTGGATCCGGCCGATATCGACATGATCTGCCGCCCTGACCAGAACGCAGTCTTTGTGGTGCCGTGGGCGATTGAGCCGACCGCTCAGGTGATTCACGACACCTACGACAAGCAGGGCAACCCGATTGAGTTGTCGCCGCGCAACGTGCTTAAAAAAGTGCTCAAACTCTATGCCGACCACGGCTGGCAGCCGATTGTGGCGCCAGAAATGGAGTTTTACCTGACCAAGCGCAGCGACGACCCGGATTACCCGTTGCAGCCGCCGGTCGGTCGCTCCGGTCGCCCTGAAACCGGTCGTCAGTCCTTCTCCATTGAAGCGGCCAACGAATTCGATCCGCTGTTCGAAGACGTTTACGACTGGTGCGAGCTGCAAGAGCTGGATCTGGACACGCTGATCCATGAAGACGGCACGGCGCAGATGGAAATCAACTTCCGTCATGGCGACGCACTGTCGTTGGCCGACCAGATCCTGGTGTTCAAGCGCACGATGCGCGAAGCCGCACTCAAGCACGACGTAGCCGCCACGTTCATGGCCAAGCCCATGACCGGTGAGCCTGGCAGCGCCATGCATTTGCACCAGAGCATTATCGACATCAACACGGGCAAGAACATCTTCTCCAATGAAGACGGGACCATGAGCCAGTTGTTCCTCAATCACATCGGCGGGTTGCAGAAGTTCATTCCAGAACTGCTGCCCCTGTTCGCGCCGAACGTGAACTCCTTCCGCCGCTTCCTGCCGGACACCTCGGCACCGGTAAACGTGGAATGGGGCGAAGAGAACCGCACCGTGGGCTTGCGTGTGCCGGATGCAGGCCCGCAAAACCGCCGGGTTGAAAACCGTTTGCCGGGCGCCGACGCCAACCCGTACCTGGCCATTGCGGCCAGCTTGCTGTGTGGCTACATCGGTATGGTCGAGGGCATCAATCCGAGTGCGCCAGTGGTCGGGCGTGGTTATGAGCGTCGTAATTTGCGTCTGCCTCTGACCCTCGAAGAGGCATTGGCCCGCATGGAAAGCAGCAAGACTGTCGAGAAGTACCTGGGCACCAAGTTCATTGCAGGCTACGTGGCCGTCAAACGTGCCGAGCATGAAAACTTCAAGCGCGTCATCAGTTCGTGGGAGCGGGAATTCCTGCTGTTCGCCGTCTGACACGCCGAGGGGCTGCGCCTTGGAGGCGCGCCCCTCCTCTACTGAATAAAAGGAGAGCTGTATGACTAACAAGAACCCGCAAACCCTTCAATGGCAACAACTGAGTAACGACCACCACCTGGCACCATTCAGCGACTTCAAACAGTTGAAGGAAGTGGGCCCACGTATCATCACGCACGCCAAGGGCGTGTATCTGTGGGACAGCGAAGGCCACAAGATTCTCGACGGCATGGCCGGCCTGTGGTGTGTTGCCATCGGTTATGGCCGTGACGAGCTGGCCGAAGCTGCCAGCAAGCAAATGCGCGAGCTGCCGTACTACAACCTGTTTTTCATGACCGCGCACCCGCCGGTGCTCGAGCTGTCCAAAGCCATCGCCGAGATCGCGCCTGAAGGCATGAATCACGTGTTCTTCACCGGCTCAGGCTCTGAAGGCAACGACACCATGTTGCGTATGGTTCGCCACTACTGGGCGATCAAAGGCCAGCCCAACAAGAAAACCATCATCAGCCGCAAAAACGGCTACCACGGTTCCACCGTGGCCGGCGCCAGCCTGGGCGGCATGACCTACATGCACGAACAGGGTGACTTGCCGATCCCGGGCATTACCCACATCCCGCAGCCGTACTGGTTCGGTGAAGGTGGCGACATGTCCCCGGAAGAGTTCGGCATCTGGGCTGCCAATCAGCTTGAAGAAAAAATCCTCGAACTGGGCGTCGATAATGTCGGTGCCTTCATTGCCGAGCCGATCCAGGGCGCAGGCGGCGTGATTGTGCCGCCCGCCACTTACTGGCCACGCATCAAGGAAATCCTGGCCAAGTACGACATTCTCTTTGTTGCCGATGAAGTGATTTGTGGTTTTGGTCGCACCGGCGAGTGGTTCGGCAGCGATTTCTACGACCTCAAGCCGGACATGATGACCATCGCCAAAGGCCTGACCTCGGGCTACATCCCGATGGGCGGCCTGATCGTGCGCGACGAGGTGGTTGCCGTGCTCAACGAAGGTGGCGATTTCAACCACGGCTTCACCTACTCGGGTCATCCGGTGGCAGCGGCAGTGGCACTGGAAAACATCCGCATCCTGCGCGAAGAAAAAATTATCGAGAAGGTCCACGCTGAAACGGCACCGTATTTGCAAAAGCGTTTACGTGAACTGAACGATCACCCGTTGGTGGGCGAAGTGCGTGGTGTAGGCCTGTTGGGTGCCATTGAACTGGTGCAGGACAAAGCCACCCGCAAACGTTACGAAGGCCGTGGTGTTGGCATGATCTGCCGCCAATTCTGCTTCGCTAACGGTCTGATCATGCGTGCCGTAGGCGACACCATGATCATCTCGCCGCCTCTGGTGATCAGTAAAGACGAGATCGACGAGCTGGTGACCAAGGCGCGTAAGTGCCTGGATCTGACCTTGGAAACATTGCAAGGTTAACTGCTAGGCTTTGGGCGCAAGACAACTTAGGTTTTAAAGTAGGCAATTGCGCTCAGAGCCTTAAGAATCAAGGCTCTTTCCTTGAAAGCCTGCCCCAGATCTTGCCAGACTAGCCTCCGGCTTTAGTCACCTTGAGATCAGGTCGCTGAATCGGTGGTTTAAAAGAACAATTGGAGCATTACAGATGACGGCATCCGGATTTAAAAAAGCTGGCAAGACACTTCTCGCTCTCTCCTTGATGGGCGTGATGGCTGGGGCAGCTCAAGCTGCGGACAAGGTTCTGCACATTTACAACTGGTCCGATTACATCGCACCCGACACCGTTAAAAAATTCGAAGACCAAACCGGTATCAAGGTGGTCTACGACGTGTTCGACAGCAACGAGACCCTTGAGGCCAAGCTGCTGGCGGGCAAGTCCGGCTACGACATCGTCGTGCCGTCCAACAATTTCCTGGCCAAGCAGATCAAGGCCGGGGTTTACCAGGAGCTGGACCGTTCCAAGCTCCCTGACTGGAAAAACCTCGATCCTGCGTTGCTCAAGGCCGTTGGCGATGCCAGCGACAAAGACAACAAACATGCGTTCCCCTACATGTGGGGCACCATCGGTATTGGCTACAACCCTGAGAAGGTCAAGGCTGCCCTGGGCGTCGACACCATCGATTCCTGGGACGTGCTGTTCAAGCCAGAGAACGCTGCCAAGCTCAAGAGCTGCGGCATAAGCTTCCTCGATTCGCCGACCGAAATGATCCCGGCCGCCCTGCACTACCTGGGCTACCCGACCGATTCCCAAGACAAGAAGCAACTGGCTGAAGCCGAAGCGCTGTTCTTGAAAATTCGTCCTTCGGTTGGCTACTTCCACTCCTCCAAGTACATCTCCGACCTTGCCAACGGCAACATCTGCGTCGCAGTGGGTTACTCGGGTGACCTGGAGCAGTCCATCTCCCGCGCCAAAGAAGCCGGTGACAAGGTCAAGCTCAAGTACGTGATTCCTAAAGAAGGTGCTGGCAGCTTCTACGACATGGTCGCCATTCCCAAGGATGCCGAAAACGTTGACGCCGCTTACGCCTGGATGAACTTCCTGATGCAGCCAGAAATCATGGCCGAGATCACCAACAGCGTGCGCTTCCCGAACGGTAACAAGGCTGCAACGCCGCTGGTGAATAAAGACATCTCTGGCGACCCGAGCATTTATCCGTCCGATGAAGTGAAAGCCAAGCTGTACGCCATCAGCGATCTGCCGCCTACAACGTTGCGTTTGCTGACGCGCAGCTGGACCAAGATCAAGTCCGGTAAATAACCAAGCGCTGTGTAGTCGCTGCCGAAGGCTGCGAAGGGTTGCGTAGCAACCCGTTGTCCCAAAGGCCCCGCGATCCCCTCGCAGCCTGAAGCAGCGGCTACAGAATCTTGGATAAACGGATACAAATCAGGGCTTTACGGTAATTAATCGCGGAAAACTTTGCTGTGTCGGTTTATCGAGGGTAAGTTGCGCGCCGGTTTTGTCTTTGGCGGTTCGACTGCCGTGTGACGCGGGCAACTCAGGCCCACCTATTTAGAGGACCATCACGTGTCTATATCTTTGTTTCGCAAGACCTTGTTGGTCGGGGCCGGTTTGACGCTCGCCGTCAGCGTGCAAGCGGCACCTACGGTGCATATTTACAACTGGTCGGACTACATCGCGCCGAACACGCTGGCTGATTTTGAGGCCGCTACCGGCATCAAGCCCGTGTATGACGTCTTCGATTCCAACGAAACCCTGGAAGGCAAACTGCTGGCCGGGCGGACCGGTTATGACGTGGTCGTTCCGTCTAACCACTTCCTGGGCAAGCAGATCAAGGCGGGTGCGTTCCAGAAGCTCGACCTGTCGCAACTGCCGAACTATTCCAATCTCGACCCGGCCTTGCTCAAGCGTCTTCAGGCCAATGATCCGGGTAACCACTATGCCGTGCCGTATCTGTGGGGCACCAATGGCATTGGTTACAACGTCGACAAAGTAAAAGAAGTACTGGGCGTCGACAGCATCGACTCCTGGGATGTGGTGTTTAAACCCGAGAACATGGAAAAGCTCTCCAAGTGCGGCGTGGCTTTCCTGGATTCGGCGGATGAAATGCTGCCTACCGTACTCAACTACCTGGGCCTGGATGCCAACAGCACCAACCCCAAGGACTACAAGAAAGCTGAAGAAACACTGATGTCGGTGCGTCCATACGTCACCTACTTCCACTCTTCCAAATACATTTCCGACCTGGCCAACGGCAACATCTGTGTTGCGATCGGTTTTTCCGGTGATGTATTCCAGGCCAAGGCCCGTGCCGAGGATGCCAAGAAAGGCGTGAACATCGCCTATATCGTGCCCAAGGAAGGCGGCGCCCTGTGGTTTGACATGCTGGCCATTCCCAAGGACTCCGGCAACGTCAAGGAGGCCCACACGTTCATCAACTACTTGCTCAAGCCTGAAGTGATTGCTCAGGTCAGCGACTATGTCGGTTACGCCAACCCAAACCCTGCGGCCGACAAAGTGATGGATGAGTCCATTCGTACCGATGAAGCGGTTTACCCGACCCAGGCGGTGCTGGACAAGACTTACGTATCAATCGAGCTGCCCGCGAAAATACAGCGTCTGATGACGCGTACGTGGACCAAGGTCAAGACGGGCAAGTAATCTCGCAAGACCACCTATCCAAGGCCCGATCATCTAGGTCGGGCTGCTAAATTTGTTGGGAGTTTCGTAATGGCTGTTGCCTCCGGCGCCTATAAGAAAGCCCTCGAGGGCGACCAGACACCTAAAAAGGTGTTGGTCAAAATCGACCGGGTCACGAAAAAATTCGACGAGACGATTGCCGTGGACGATGTGTCCCTGGAAATCAACAAGGGCGAAATCTTCGCCCTGCTCGGCGGATCGGGATCGGGCAAATCGACTTTGCTGCGCATGCTCGCCGGTTTCGAGCGCCCAACAGAGGGCCGTATTTTCCTCGACGGTGTAGACATCACTGACATGCCGCCCTACGAGCGGCCGATCAACATGATGTTCCAGTCCTATGCCCTGTTCCCGCATATGACCGTGGCCCAAAACATCGCCTTCGGCCTCAAGCAGGACAAAATGTCCAGTGCCGAGATCGATGCCCGCGTGGGCGAAATGCTCAAGCTGGTCCACATGAGCCAGTACGCCAAGCGCAAGCCCCATCAGTTGTCCGGTGGTCAGCGTCAGCGTGTGGCCCTGGCCCGTTCGCTGGCCAAGCGTCCGAAACTGCT
This sequence comes from Pseudomonas sp. RL_5y_Pfl2_69, assembly GCF_963970465.1. Lineage (NCBI taxonomy): Bacteria > Pseudomonadati > Pseudomonadota > Gammaproteobacteria > Pseudomonadales > Pseudomonadaceae > Pseudomonas > Pseudomonas sp. RL_5y_Pfl2_69. Next base: position 147,304 of record NZ_CAXAOU010000006.1, read on the forward strand.
GCTGCTCGATGAGCCGATGGGCGCACTGGACAAAAAACTGCGTTCGCAGATGCAGCTTGAACTGGTGGAAATCATCGAGCGCGTCGGCGTGACCTGCGTCATGGTGACCCACGATCAGGAAGAGGCCATGACCATGGCCCAGCGAATCGCGATCATGCACCTGGGCTGGATCGCCCAGATCGGCAGCCCGATCGATATTTACGAAACACCGGTCAGCCGTCTGGTGTGCGAGTTCATCGGTAACGTCAACCTGTTCGACGGTGAAGTGGTCGACGACGCTGAAGGCTATGCGCGCATCAAGTGCCCGGAGCTGGAGAACGACATTTACGTCGGTCACGGCGTCAGCACTTCGGTGGAAGACAAACACACCACCTACGCCATCCGCCCGGAAAAAATGCTCGTCACCACCGAAAAACCGGCCTGTGAGTACAACTGGTCGCGGGGCAAGGTGCACGACATCGCCTACCTGGGTGGTCACTCGGTGTTTTACGTCGAATTGCCGAGCGGCAAGCTGGTGCAGTCCTTTGTGGCCAACGCCGAACGCCGTGGCGCGCGCCCTACCTGGGACGACGAAGTCTACGTGTGGTGGGAAGACGACAGCGGCGTGGTACTGCGCTCATGAACATGCGGAAGCTCAAACGCCGACTGCAACGAATAACCCCCGGTGGCCGTCATGTGGTCATCGGGATTCCATTCCTGTGGCTGTTTCTGTTTTTCATGCTGCCGTTCTTCATCGTCTTGAAGATCAGTTTTGCCGAAGCTGATGTCGCGATTCCGCCGTATACCGAGATCTACAGCTACGTTGACCAGAAAATTCAGCTGCTGCTGAACCTGGGCAACTACGCCATGCTGGGCGACGACGAGCTGTACATCGCCGCCTACCTGGGCTCGCTGAAGATGGCCTTTTTCAGCACGGCGTTGTGCCTGCTGATCGGTTATCCAATGGCCTATGCCATCGCCAATGCGCGCAAAGAGATGCAGACCGTGCTGGTGCTGCTGATCATGATGCCGACCTGGACCGCGATCCTGATCCGGGTGTATGCCTGGATGGGCATCCTCAGCAACAACGGCCTGCTCAATGGTTTCCTGATGTCGATGGGCTGGATCAGCGAACCGCTGCAGATCCTCAACACCAACATCGCGGTGTACATCGGCATCGTCTATTCGTACCTGCCGTTCATGATCCTGCCGCTGTACGCCAACCTTGTGAAGCACGACACCAGCCTGCTGGAAGCCGCGTCTGACCTGGGTTCGAGCACGTTCAACAGCTTCTGGAAAATCACGGTCCCGTTGTCGAAAAACGGCATCATCGCCGGCTGCATGCTGGTGTTTATCCCGGTGGTGGGCGAGTTCGTGATTCCGGAACTGCTCGGCGGTCCGGAAACCCTGATGATCGGTAAAGTGTTGTGGCAAGAGTTCTTCAACAACCGTGACTGGCCGGTGGCGTCTGCGCTTGCCGTGGTCATGCTGGCGATCCTGATCGTGCCCATCATTCTGTTCAACCGCAGCCAGGCTAAAGAGCTGGAGGGCAAGATATGAATCGCTTCCGTTTTTCTAGCTTCATGTTGGTCGCGGGGTTGTTGTTCATCTACCTGCCGATGCTGATCCTGGTGATCTACTCGTTCAACGCCTCCAAGCTGGTGACGGTGTGGGGCGGCTGGTCGCTGAAGTGGTACGTGGGCCTGCTGGACAACACGCAATTGATGGGCTCGGTGATGCGCTCGCTGGAAATCGCCCTGTACACGGCGATTGCTGCGGTGGCACTGGGTACGTTGGCAGCATTCGTGCTGACCCGTATCAGTCGCTTCAAGGGCCGTACGTTATTTGGCGGCCTGGTGACGGCGCCGCTGGTGATGCCTGAGGTGATCACCGGTCTGTCGCTGTTGCTGCTGTTCGTGGCCATGGCGCAGATGATCGGCTGGCCGCAGGAACGTGGCCTGGTCACCATCTGGATCGCCCACACTACGTTCTGCTCGGCCTATGTGGCGGTGGTGGTGTCGTCGCGTCTGCGTGAGCTGGACCTGTCGATCGAGGAAGCGGCGATGGACCTGGGTGCCAAGCCGTGGAAGGTGTTCTTTCTGATCACCATCCCGATGATCGCGCCATCGCTGGCCGCAGGCGCCATGATGTCCTTCGCCCTGTCGCTGGACGACCTGGTACTGGCCAGCTTCGTGTCGGGGCCGGGTTCCACGACCTTGCCGATGGAAGTGTTCTCGGCGGTGCGCCTGGGGGTCAAACCCGAGATCAACGCCGTGGCCAGCCTGATCCTGCTGGCGGTATCGCTGGTGACCTTCATGGTGTGGTTCTTCAGCCGTCGTGCTGAAGAGCACCGCAAAAAGGCCATTCAGCAAGCCATCGACGAATCGGCGGCAGAGTCCTGGAAGCAACCTGATGTGCGTCGTGCACAGTCGACAAACGCGGTTTAAGCCCGCGTCATAAAAAAACCTCGCCTCCTGTGACAGGGTGGCGAGGTTTTTTTATGGGCCAGGGTCAGGGTTTTTGATCCTCCTAAGGCTTGGCCACCATCCAGGCTCCGTCCATTTTGCCGTCACCGGTGGCGTCGCCAGCCTTTTTGTCCATGACAAAGGTATACAGCGGCTTGCCGTCATAGGCCCACTGCATGGTGCCGTCATCACGCTTGATCATGGTCCATTTGCCCATGTCTTTGTGGTCGCCACTGACCATCAGAGGTGGCCAGTTAGCCGCGCACTTGTCATTGCACATGGATTTACCGCCCGCATCCTTGGCGAAGGTGTAGAGCGTCATACCGTTGTGGTCGACAAGCATGCCATCCTTGGTCATCGCCGGATCAGCCGCAAATGCCAGACTTGGCAAGGTAAAGGCTGCAGCTAACAGCAATGTCTTTAGGGAAAACGAGCTAGAAGTCATCGGAATCGTCCTGTTTGTGGTTGTACGATTTGCACTCAAAGCGTAGTTCACTAACCGCTAGCGCGCGTTCCAACCCCAAAGCTGTCACACGACTGCAATAATTCCGTTATCTAATGCGCCACAAGACAGTTAAATGACACGAGGATTACGGCATGGTTGGCAGGAGCATTTTGATCGTTGATGACGAGGCGCCGATTCGCGAGATGATCGCCGTGGCCTTGGAAATGGCGGGCTACGACTGCCTTGAAGCCGATAATGCTCAGGACGCCCACGCCATCATCGTGGACCGCAAGCCGGACCTTATCCTGCTCGACTGGATGCTGCCTGGTGGCACCTCGGGGATCGAACTGGCCCGACGTCTCAAGCGTGAAGAGCTGACCAGCGATATTCCGATCATCATGCTCACGGCCAAGGGCGAAGAAGACAACAAGATCCAGGGGCTCGAAGTGGGCGCTGATGACTACATCACCAAACCATTTTCCCCCCGTGAACTGGTTGCCCGCCTCAAGGCCGTGCTGCGCCGTGCAGGCCCTGCCGATGCCGAGTCCCCTATCGAGATTGGCGGCTTGCTGCTCGATCCCATCAGCCACCGCGTGACCATCGACGGCACCCCCGCCGAAATGGGCCCTACCGAATACCGCCTGCTGCAGTTCTTCATGACTCACCAGGAACGTGCTTACACCCGCGGCCAATTGCTCGACCAGGTCTGGGGCGGCAACGTGTACGTGGAGGAGCGCACCGTGGACGTGCACATCCGCCGCCTGCGCAAAGCCCTCGGTGAGGCTTATGAAAATCTGGTACAAACCGTGCGTGGCACCGGTTACCGGTTTTCGACCAAGGCCTGATCCCGGCTTTATCTGATCCAACGGCAAGCAAGGACCCGCGCGACGTGAATCAAAACTGGCATGGCACTCTGATTCGTCATTTGTTGCTTCTGGTCGCCGGCTGCCTGGTGGTCGGGCTGCTCAGTGGCTATTACGGCTGGAGCCTGGCCATTGGCCTGGCGTTCTATCTGGGCTGGACCCTCAAGCAGTTGTTGCGTTTGCACGAATGGCTGCGCCAGCACAAACCCGACGAAGCCCCCCCTGATGGCTACGGCCTGTGGGGCGAAGTGTTCGACAGCATCTACCATCTGCAACGCCGCGATCAGCGTGTGCGCGGGCGTCTGCAAGCGGTGATCGATCGGGTACAAGAGTCTACGGCCGCCCTGCAGGACGCCGTGGTGATGCTCGACAGCGATGGCAATCTGGAATGGTGGAACCGCGCGGCAGAGACCCTGCTGGGGCTCAAGACGCCCCAGGACAGCGGCCAGCCTGTGAGCAATCTGGTGCGTCACCCGCGCTTCAAGGAGTATTTCGAGCAGGGCAATTACGTTGAGCCGCTGGATATCCCTTCACCGGTCAACGACCACCTGCGCATCCAGCTTTACATCACGCGCTATGGCAACAACGAACACCTGATGCTGGTGCGCGACGTGACGCGGATTCATCAACTGGAGCAAATGCGCAAAGACTTTATCGCCAACGTATCCCACGAACTGCGTACGCCGTTGACGGTGATCTGCGGCTATCTGGAAACCCTGCTCGATAATGTCGAAGACGTGAACCCGCGCTGGAAACGGCCCTTGTCGCAAATGCAGCAACAGGGCGAGCGCATGCAGACCCTGCTCAACGACTTGCTGCTGCTGGCCAAGCTCGAAGCCACGGACTACCCCTCGGACAACCAGCCGGTGGCCGTCGACCTGTTGCTGCGTTCGATCAAAAGCGACGCCCAGGCGTTGTCCGGGCAGCGCAACCAGACGATTACCCTGGACGTCGAAGCCGATAGTGCCCTCAAAGGCAGTGAAGCCGAATTGCGCAGCGCGTTTTCCAATCTGGTCTTTAACGCGGTCAAATACACCCCCGATGGTGGCAGCGTGCGCATTCGCTGGTGGGCGGACAGCAGCGGAGCGCACCTGAGCGTGCAGGACTCGGGCGTGGGCATCGACAACAAGCACTTGTCGCGCCTGACCGAACGCTTCTACCGCGTGGACTCCAGCCGTAACGCCAGCACTGGCGGCACCGGGTTGGGGCTGGCCATCGTCAAACATGTCTTGTTGCGCCATCGTGCGCGCCTGGAGATCAGCAGTGTGTTGGGCCACGGCAGCACCTTCACCTGCCATTTCGCGCCGACCCAAGTGACAAAATCATCGCCCGGGACGCTGATCGACTAGGCCCTGCGGCCTTTGCCCACTAGGCAAGGGCCACATCAGCCGTTACATTGTTTGGCCATATCTCCCCATTTGTAACGACGGAACCCGTAAAACTCCATCATGGACCCTTCCCCTGGCTTGACCCTCGCGACACTCTTCGCCGACTTCGGCATGATTCTTTTTGCTCTGATCCTGGTTTTGCTCAACGGTTTTTTCGTTGCGGCCGAATTCGCCATGGTCAAATTGCGCTCGACCCGGGTCGAAGCGATTGCCGAGGACAACGGCTGGCGCGGACAGATCCTGCGCACCGTTCATAACCAGCTCGACGCCTACCTTTCGGCTTGCCAACTGGGTATCACCCTGGCATCGCTGGGTCTGGGCTGGGTCGGTGAGCCGGCGTTCGCCCACATACTGGAGCCGCTGCTGGGCGCCGTCGGTGTCGAATCGCCTGAAGTGATCAAGGGCGTATCGTTCTTTACCGCCTTCTTCATCATTTCGTACCTGCACATCGTGGTCGGTGAACTGGCCCCTAAATCCTGGGCCATTCGCAAGCCAGAGACCCTGTCGCTGTGGACCGCCGTGCCGCTGTACCTCTTTTACTGGGCCATGTACCCGGCGATCTACCTGCTCAACGCCAGCGCCAACGCCATTTTGCGCATTGCTGGCCAAGGTGAGCCCGGTGCCCATCACGATCACGCCTACAGCCGCGAAGAACTCAAACTGATCCTGCACTCCAGCCGCGGTCAGGACCCGAGTGACCAGGGCATGCGTGTACTGGCTTCGGCGGTGGAAATGGGTGAACTGGAAGTGGTCGACTGGGCCAACTCCCGGGAAGACCTCGTGACCCTGGACTCCAAGGCCCCGCTCAAGGAAATCCTGGCGCTGTTCCGTCGTCACAAATTCAGCCGCTACCCGGTCTATGACGCAGACACCAATACCTTCGTCGGTTTGCTGCACATCAAGGACCTGCTGCTCGAACTGGCTGATCTTGATCACTTGCCCGAGACCTTCAACCTTGAAGAGCTGACCCGGCCGCTGGAACGCGTGTCGCGCCACATGCCGCTGTCGCAATTGCTGGAGCAATTCCGCAAGGGCGGTGCTCACTTTGCCCTGGTTGAAGAAGCGGACGGCAAGGTGGTGGGCTACCTGACCATGGAAGACGTGCTGGAAGTACTGGTCGGCGATATCCAGGACGAGCACCGCAAGGCCGAGCGCGGCATCCTGTCTTATCAGCCCGGCAAGCTGCTGGTACGTGGCGACACGCCGTTGTTCAAGATCGAACGCCTGTTGGGTGTGGACCTTGACCACATTGAAGCCGAGACCATTGCAGGCCTGATCTACGACACCCTCAAGCGGGTGCCCGAAGAAGAAGAACAGCTGGAAGTTGAAGGCCTGCGCATCATCATCAAAAAGATGAAAGGCCCGAAAATCGTCCTGGCTAAAGTCCTGAAGATGGATTAAAGCCCGATCCCACGCCATCTGTGGGAGCGGGCTTGCTCGCGATGCAAGCGCCGCGGTTTATCAGAATGACCGCGTTGATCCAATCGCGAGCAAGCCCGCTCCCACCAAAGTCCCCCTCCCTCCCTCCCTCCCTCCGTCTGTAAGAACTTTTACCAGCGAAAGCTGGTTGAAAGGATTCCCCTCTAGCATCGAGTCATTACCGGCAACAGACCGGTTGGCCTGCCACGCGAACAACACGCGGTCAGCGCCCTACTACAACAATAATGGTGACTTTTATGCTGACCTTCCTTGGCTTTGCCATGGTCATTACATTTATGTACCTGATCATGACCAAGCGTCTTTCCGCCCTGATCGCCCTGATTCTGGTTCCCATCCTGTTTGCCGTGTTTGGCGGTTTTGCGCCAAAAATCGGCCCGATGATGCTCGAAGGCATCACCAAGCTTGCCCCGACCGGGGTGATGCTGATGTTCGCCATCCTCTACTTTGCCCTGATGATCGACTCCGGCCTGTTTGACCCGGCAGTGCGCAAGATCCTCAAGCTGGTCAAGGGCGACCCGCTCAAGATCTCGGTGGGCACTGCGGTACTGGCCCTGGTGGTTTCTCTGGACGGTGACGGCGCGACCACTTACATGATTTGCGTGGCCGCCATGCTGCCGCTCTACAGCCGCATCGGCATGAGCCCGCGGATCATGGCCGGCCTGATCATTCTGGCCGGTGGCGTGATGAACATGACGCCCTGGGGTGGCCCGACCGCCCGGGCGGCCAGCGCCCTGCATGTCGACCCTTCGGACATTTTTGTACCGATGATCCCGGCAATGCTCGCAGGCTGCGCAGCGATCCTGGTGATTGCCTGGTTCTACGGCAAGCGTGAGCGTGCGCGTCTGGGTGAACTGCACCTGCATGGCGATGAAATCGACCACAGCGAAATCAGCGTCTCGCAATACCCGGATGCCCGTCGGCCAAAACTGATCTGGTTCAACGGTGCCCTGACCCTGGCGCTGATGGTTGCCCTGATCGGCGGTTTGCTGCCTCTGCCTGTCCTGTTCATGGTCGCGTTCAGCATCGCGATGATCGTTAACTACCCGTGCCTGCAACAGCAAAAAGACCGCGTTGCGGCCCATGCTGGCAGCGTACTCGCGGTGGTGGGACTGATTTTTGCGGCGGGTATTTTTACCGGAATCCTGTCGGGCACCGGCATGGTCGACGCCATGTCCAAAAGCCTGCTGGCGGTGATCCCGCCTGCGCTGGGGCCTTATCTGGCCGTGATTACCGCACTGGTGAGCATGCCGTTTACCTTCTTCATGTCCAACGATGCGTTCTACTACGGCGTACTGCCGGTACTGGCCGAAGCCGCCAGCCACTACGGCATCACTGCTGCTGAAATGGCCCGTGCTTCGATTGTTGGCCAGCCTGTGCATTTGCTGAGCCCATTGGTGCCATCGACTTACCTGCTGGTGGCGCTGGCCGGTATCGAGTTCGGCGATCACCAGCGCTTCACCCTCAAGTGGGCCATCCTGGTGTGCCTGGTCATCATGGTTGCGGCGCTGCTGCTGGGGACGTTCCCGCTGTTCAGCACGCTTTAACCCCCTCCGGTGTGGGAGCGGGCTTGCTCGCGATGCAAGCGACGCGGTGTTTGAGTTAAACCGTGTCGAAGCCATCGCGAGCAAGCCAGCTCCCACAATGCCATCATCGTCTCCAAGTGTTTCAACCTTCCCCCCGCTATGCGATGCTGGCGCTCTGCTCAATTGCCGACTACATCTTAAGAAACATCTGTAGGAACGGCCCGCAGCTATCTGATCCTTAGACACATCTATTACAGGGAGCCAGCATGCTGACCCTGCTCAATTTGCTTTCTGCTGTTGCCTTGCTGATCTGGGGCACTCACATCGTCCGAACCGGCATTTTGCGGGTCTACGGCACCAACCTGCGTCATGTCATCGGGCAAAACGTCTCCAGACGCATGTTCGCCTTTGTCGCCGGGATTGTGGTCACGGCCATGGTGCAGAGCAGCAACGCCACGGCCATGCTGGTCACTTCATTCGTCGGCCAGGGGCTGATGGCCCTGACTCCCGCGCTGGCGACCATGCTTGGGGCCGATGTCGGCACGGCCTTGATGGCCCGGGTGCTGACCTTCGACCTCTCGTGGTTGTCGCCGCTGTTGATTTTTCTGGGTGTGATTTTCTTTCTGACACGCAAGCAAACCCGCGCCGGGCAACTGGGCCGGGTGGGAATTGGTTTGGGCCTGATCATTCTGGCGCTGCAACTGATCGTCGAAGCGGCTGCGCCCATCACCCACGCCCAGGGTGTGAAGGTGATCTTTGCCTCGCTGACCGGCGATATCCTGCTGGATGCCCTGGTCGGTGCCCTTTTCGCGATGGTCTCCTACTCAAGCCTGGCGGCCGTACTGTTGACCGCAACACTGGCCGGCGCAGGCGTGATCAGCCTGCACGTGGCAATCGGCCTGGTGATTGGTGCCAACATTGGCAGCGGTGTGCTGGCCTTTCTCAGCACCAACATGCAAAACGCCGCCGGGCGTCAGGTGGCATTGGGCAGCCTGCTGTACAAGCTCATCGGCCTGCTGCTGATCATGCCCGTGCTCAACCCGCTGGTGGCCTGGATGGACAGCCTGAGCTATAGCGCCCAGGAGCTGGTCATCGGTTTTCACCTGCTCTACAACACCGTTCGCTGCTTCTTGATGCTGCCCACCGTGGGCGTGATGGCGCGAATTTGTGCCTGGCTATTGCCCGAGCGCGCGCAAGCGAACGGCGTGGTCAAGCCGCGCCACCTCGACCCGGCAGCCCTCGATACGCCGAGCCTGGCCCTTACCAACGCCGTGCGCGAAACCCTGCGCATTGGCGACCTGATCGACACCATGTTGGTCAATATGCTCGACGTTCTGCGCGGCAAGCAAACCGCTGTCACCCAGGAAATGCGTACCCTGAGTGATGAAGTCGAGGTGCTCTACAGCGCGGTCAAACTGTACCTGGCACAGATGCCCCGGGAGGACTTGAGCGAACAGGACAGTCGGCGCTGGGCAGAGATCATCGAACTGGCGATTAACCTCAAACTCGCCAGCGATGTGATCGAACGCATGCTGCGCAAAGTCCAGCAGCAGAAAACCTCCCAGCGCCGATCGTTTTCAGAAACAGGGCTGGAGGAGCTGGTGGGCTTGCAAACCCAACTGATCGAAAACCTGCGGCTGGGGCTGACCGTGTTTCTGAGTTCAGACCCGCAAAGCGCCCGCCAACTGCTGCGCGAGAAGCGCCGCTTCCGCGCTCAGGAACGGCGACTGGCCCACGCCCACGTGAGTCGTTTGCAGCGCAAGGTCACGCAAAGTATCGAGACCAGCTCGATGCACCTGGAGCTGATCGCTGACATGAAACGCTTGAACTCGCTGTTTTGCGGCAGTGCCTACGTGGTCCTTGAAACCTCTGAAACCGGCGCGCTGGAGCTGGAAGACGCAGCGGACACGCAACATTTCCCTTGAACGTTGTAGGTCGGGGTGTTGTCAGCCGGTATGCAGCGACTAAGCTGCACCGGCTCAAGGACTCGAGAATTCAGGGATTTTTTATGCGTTGCCTGCTGTTTATCTGTTTACTGCTTGGCGCGACTCAGGGCTTTGCCCTCGATCGTTACAGCGTCGAGGGTTATCAACTCCCCAACGGTCTGCAACTCATCCTCAAGCCCGGTAATGATCGCGGGCACGTGGCGATTCGGCTGGTGGTGGGCGTAGGGCTGGATGACTTTTCATGCGCCGATCAGCAATTGCCGCACCTGCTGGAGCATCTGCTTTTCAGCGGCACCGATGACACCGGAGAAGGCGGGCTGGAGGAGCGCATGCAGGCGCTGGGTGGCGAGTGGAACGCCTTTACCAGTCACGCCGACACCACATTCGTGATCGAGGCCCCGGCTAAAAATCAGCGCAAAATCCTCGACCTGCTCCTGGGGTTGCTGACCCGCACGCAACTCACCGAGCAACGTATCAGCGATGCCAAGCAAGTGGTTGAGCGTGAAGACGGTGGCCATTATTCGCACTTGCAGCGTTGGCTGGATCGCCAGGATCTGGGCCACAGCGCGAGTAATCAACTGGCGGTCGAACTGGGGCTCAAATGCGCTGAGCGGGCCGAAGTGCATGACCTTACGCGCCAACAGCTGGAGGCCGTGCGCCAGAACTGGTACGCGCCCAACAACATGACGCTGATTATCGTGGGTGATCTGGACCGGTTGCTGCCGGCCTATCTGGAGCGCACCTACGGCGCCCTTGAACCGGTTGAGCCCAGCGAGCACAGGCCCCTGGCCGCGATCGATGCCAAGGCCCAGGCTGAGCGTGAACTGGTGCGCGGGGTGGTGGGTGACACCGCGACCTTGCACTGGCTGTTGCCGGAGCCGGTGATCGAGGGGCAGTCCGATGAAACCTGGAGCTTGCTGCGCGATTATCTGGAGTGGGCGCTGTACAGCGAGCTGCGGCTCAAGCACGGGTTGTCCTACGGGCCCTGGGCTGAGCGCGAAGTATTTGGCGGCGTGAGTTTTTTGAGCCTGAATGCGGATCTTGAGCGTGAAAATGTACCTCAAGCGCGGCAGGTGATTGAGCAACTCAAGGCCCGGCTTCTCAAGGACGGCCTGGACCCGCAGGTGTTTGCCCGGCTCAAGAACGCCGCCATTGCCCGCCAGGCGTGGGCGGTGCAAGGCAACAGCGCGCTGGCCGATTACTATTGGGCCTCACTGGGTGACTACGATGAGGGGCACTTCGCCGATCCGGCCAAGCAGCTACAGGCCATCAGCCTTGAGCAAGCCAATACGGCTCTTCGCGAGTTGCTTGCAGAGCCGGGTTATATCCGCATCGAGAAGCCATTGTTCGGTTATCACAGCTTGAGCATGGCCATTCTGGGTGCGCTGGCGTTGCTGATTATCCTCGCGGTGAGCTGGCGTGCATGGCGTCGACGTTAAGCGGTCATTTGCGCCACTGCGAAACTCTTTGATACCGTAAAATCATTGCCAATTCGCGGCTGGTTGATCCAGCCGCCAGCGTGCGGAGTATTCATCGTGAGTGATCGTTCCAATCCTTGGCAATTGCAGGCCATCGTCTGCCAACTGCGCGCGGCGCGAAATCAGTGGCGCACGCAAAACGGGCGGGTCAGTGGTGAGCAGGGTGGGCGCGAGCTGCCTTCGCGTGCCGCAATGGCCGATATCCTCGAGGCCCTGTGCGGTGCGTTGTTCCCCATGCGTCTGGGCCCGGTGGACCTGCGTGAGGAAAGTGAAGACTTCTACGTTGGCCACACGCTCGATGTTGCGCTCAACGCGCTGTTGACCCAGGCCCGGCTGGAACTGCGCTACGCGGCCCGCCAGGGCGGCCTGCCCGATGAGGGCGTGGATGCGACCGCGACCTTGCTGATTCAGGACTTTGCCCTGGCCTTGCCGGGCTTGCGCAGCATTCTGGATACCGACGTATTGGCGGCGTACCACGGTGATCCGGCGGCACGTAGCGTGGACGAAGTGCTGTTGTGCTATCCAGGGATTCTGGCGGTGATTCATCACCGGCTGGCCCATCACCTGTATCGCGCCGGGTTGCCTTTGCTGGCGCGGATCAGCGCAGAAATTGCGCACTCGGCCACCGGCATTGATATACACCCCGGCGCGCAGATCGGGCCGAGTTTCTTCATCGATCACGGGACAGGTGTTGTGATCGGAGAAACCGCGATCATCGGCGAGCGTGTGAGGATCTACCAGGCCGTGACCCTTGGGGCCAAGCGTTTCCCGGCAGATGAATCGGGGCAACTGCAAAAAGGTCATCCACGCCATCCGATCGTTGAGGATGATGTGGTGATCTACGCGGGTGCGACGATTCTGGGGCGTATCACCATTGGTCAGGGATCAACCATTGGCGGCAACGTGTGGCTTACCCGCAGCGTACCGGCGGGCAGTAACCTGACCCAGGCCAACTTGCTGCACGATGACGGGACGCAGAAGTAAGATCGGGTGACACCTTGCCCCTCACCACGCCTCTTCCGAGGGCGAAACGTGGTGAGGGGTTCTTGATTTAGCGAGCGTTGCGCACGCCTTCGGCCAGTGCTGCGCACAGGCTCAGTACACCATCCACCGCCTGTTCAGGGGTCGCTGCATTTTCGATCTTGTCGATCAATGCCGAGCCGACCACCACGCCATCGGCCAGTCGTGCAATCGCTGCCGCCTGTTCAGGGGTGCGAATGCCAAAGCCCACGCTGATTGGCAGGTCGGTATGGCGACGCAGGCGCTCGATGGCCGCGCTCACCTGTTCAGTGGTAGCTGAACCTGCTCCGGTCACGCCTGCCACCGATACGTAGTACACAAAGCCCGAGCTGCCAGCCAGTACGGTCGGCAAGCGCCCGTCGTCAGTGGTCGGCGTGGTCAGGCGGATAAAGTCGATGCCTGCGGCCTGCGCGGGGTCGCACAGCTCGCTGTTGTGCTCGGGTGGCATGTCGACCACGATCAGGCCGTCTACGCCTGCCGCAACGGCGTCGGCAATGAACGCGGGCACACCGTAATGATGGATCGGGTTGTAGTAACCCATCAGCACCAGCGGCGTGTCGCTGTTGCCTTCACGGAACTCGCGAACCATCTGCAGGGTTTTTGCCAGGTTTTGCTTGGCGCCCAGTGCACGGATATTGGCCAGCTGAATCGCTGGGCCATCGGCCATCGGGTCGGTGAAGGGCATGCCCAGCTCGATCACGTCGGCGCCCGCCGCAGGCAAGCCCTTGAGGATCGCCAGCGAGGTGGCGTAATCCGGGTCACCTGCCGTGACAAAGGTCACCAGGGCCGCGCGGTTTTGTTCCTTGAGTTCGGTAAAGCGCGTTTGCAGGCGGCTCATCAGTGTTGCTCCTGTTGAGACTGTTCCATGTGGTGCATCACGGTTTGCATGTCCTTGTCGCCTCGCCCCGAAAGGTTGACCACCATCAGGTGATCGGCCGGCAGGGTCGGTGCGCGCTTGAATACTTCAGCCAGGGCGTGGGCGCTTTCAAGGGCCGGGATGATGCCTTCAAGGCGGCAGCACTTGTGGAAGGCATCCAGGGCTTCGTCGTCCGTCACCGAGGTGTATTCGACGCGACGGATGTCGTGCAACCAGGCGTGCTCAGGGCCGATGCCAGGGTAGTCGAGACCGGCGGAAATGGAGTGGGCGTCGATGATCTGGCCATCGTCGTCCTGCAGCAGGAAGGTGCGGTTGCCGTGCAGCACGCCCGGTTCGCCGCCGTTGAGGCTGGCCGCGTGTTTGCCGGTTTCGATGCCGTAACCCGCCGCTTCCACGCCGATGATTTCAACGCTGGTGTCATCCAGGAACGGATGGAACAGGCCCATCGCGTTGGAACCGCCGCCGATGCATGCCACCAGGCTGTCCGGCAGGCGGCCTTCCTGGGCTTGCATCTGGTCGCGGGTTTCCTTGCCGATCACGGCCTGGAAGTCGCGCACCATCGCCGGATACGGGTGTGGGCCCGCCACGGTGCCGATCAGGTAGAAGGTGCTGTCAACGTTCGTCACCCAGTCGCGCAGGGCTTCGTTCATGGCGTCTTTGAGGGTGCCGGTGCCCGCTACAACCGGGATCACTTCAGCGCCCAGCAGTTTCATGCGGAACACGTTTGCCTGCTGGCGCTCGATGTCGGTGGTGCCCATGTAGATCACGCACTGCAGACCAAAGCGGGCCGCCACGGTGGCGGTGGCCACACCGTGCATCCCGGCGCCGGTCTCGGCGATGATGCGTTTTTTGCCCATGCGCCGCGCCAGCAGGATCTGGCCGATGCAGTTGTTGATCTTGTGCGCGCCAGTGTGGTTCAGCTCTTCGCGCTTGAGGTAAATCTTGGCGCCGCCACAGAACTCGGTGAGCCGCTCGGCGAAGTACAGCGGGCTTGGGCGGCCCACGTAGTCGCGCTGGAAGTAGGCCAGTTCCTTGATGAACTCAGGGTCTTTTTTGGCCAGCTCGTACTCGCGATCCAGATCAAGGATCAGCGGCATCAGGGTCTCGGCTACGTAACGGCCGCCGAATGAGCCAAACATGCCATTGGCGTCAGGGCCGGTACGTAAAGTGGATTGAGTCATGTGACGCTCCAGATAAAAAGTTACGAAGGTCGATGGGCCAGACTTTACCCGCGACAGCCCGGGATGAAAACCGATAAGATCGCCACAACATGTCAGGAAAACTCACAGATACCATGAGTCGAGATCTCCCGCCCCTGAATGCCCTGCGCGCATTCGAAGCCGCCGCCCGCCTGAGCAGTGTCAGCCAGGCCGCCGAGCAGTTGAACGTCACCCACGGCGCTGTCAGTCGACAGTTGAAAGTGCTTGAAGAGCACTTGGGCGTGAGCCTGTTCGTAAAGGAAGGCCGCGGCCTGAAGCTCACTGATGCCGGAATTCGCCTGCGTGACGCCAGCAGCGAGGCGTTCGATCGCTTGCGTAATCTGTGCGCAGAACTCACGCAAAGCCAGGTCAATGCCCCTTTTGTGCTCGGTTGCTCGGGCAGTTTGCTGGCGCGCTGGTTTATTCCGCGCCTGGGTCGATTGAATGCCGATTTACCGGATTTGCGCTTGCACCTGTCCGCCGGTGAGGGTGATCTGGACCCCCGCCGTCCCGGGCTGGACGCCTTGCTGGTGTTTGCCGAGCCACCGTGGCCCGCCGATATGCAGGTGTATGAGTTGGCCAGCGAGCGTATTGGCCCGGTGGTCAGCCCGCGCTATGTCCGTTATGCGCAACTGTGTGGTGCGCCCGCCAGCGCCTTGCTCGATGAATCATTGCTGCACACCACCTCGCGGCCCCAGGCATGGCCAAGCTGGGCACAGCAGAACGCCATCGAGGCGAAGGATTTGAAATACGGGCAGGGGTTTGAGCACTTGTATTACTTGCTTGAAGCCGCCGTTGCGGGGCTGGGTGTGGCGATCGCTCCTGAGCCGCTGGTGGCGCAGGACCTGCAAGCCGGACGTCTGGCTGCGCCCTGGGGCTTCAATGAAACCCCGGCGCAGCTGACGTTATGGTTGCCCAAGCGCGCCGCAGACGGGCGCGCCGGGCAACTGGCGCAATGGCTCAAGGCTGAGCTTGCGCGCAGCGCAGATTAGTTGCCGCGCTTGCACAACAGGAAAGCAGCCAGCAGACCCAGCGCGCCGATGGCAACGCCCGCGGTGGCGTACGGATGCTCCTGGGCGTACTCACGGGTAGCGATCGCGGTTTCGCGAGTCTTGTCTTTCACTTCTTCGTAGGCGTCGCTGAGCAGATGGCGCGAATGCTTGAGTGCGTTTTCGGCATTATTCTTGAGGATGCCAAGGGTCTTTTTGGACTCGTCTGAAGCGTCGTGCTTGAGGCTTTCCAGAGACTTGAGCAGGCTCTCGATCTCTGCTTCCATGCTTTGCAATGAGGCTTTACGTAGGGAATTGCTAGCCATTAGGGCTCTCCTGCATTGATGAGTGAGGTGCTTGTTAAGTCCGACTACAGAGATTTCAGAAAGTGCAGTTGGCCTGAACTTTTCCGTTCAAATTGCCTATAAAGTATTTAGCACAATCGCTGCTAGGCTTTGATCTACGACAAAGGAGAACGTTATGTCTGACCATCACACCTACAAGAAAGTTGAACTGGTAGGCTCGTCCCCGAGCAGCATAGAAGACGCCATCAGTAATGCACTGGCCGAGGCCAACAAAAGCATCAAACACCTGGAATGGTTCGAGGTGGTCGACACCCGAGGGCACATCAAGGACGGTAAAGTTGCGCACTATCAGGTGACGCTCAAGGTCGGATTTCGGATTGCCAGCAGCTAAAGAGTGATGGCGTTTTGAACTTACTGGCTGGCCGTTTGCCATAAACTCGGCTACACCGTCTGGGTGCAGCACGGCACATGCCGCGTTGCACCCTTTTCGTTTTGACCGGGGAATGTCACCGATGAAAAAGATTTTATTGGCTGTAGGTTTGCTGAGTCTGGCAGGAACGGCGTTTGCAGCGGGCAAGCCATGCGAAGAGTTGAAAAGCGAAATCGCGGCGAAGATTGAGGCCAATGGCGCCAAGCATTATTCGCTGACTGCTGTAGAGAAAGGCACTTCGGCTGACGGCAAAGTGGTGGGTACCTGTGAAGGCGGTACCAAGGAAATCGTGTACAAGCGCGGGTAAGTCCAGCGCAGTAGTCAATCTTGTGGGAGCGGGCTTGCTCGCGATGTGCACGCCGCGGTGTTTCAGATCAATCGCGTCGATACCATCGCGAGCAAGCCCGCTCCCACACTTCCCTTTGCGTCAGGCCCCTTTCATCACCTGCGACAGCAATTCATATGAATGAATGCGGTCTGCGTGTTCATACAAATCACAGGTAAAGATCAGCTCGTCAGCCTGTGTCTGCTCCACCAGCACGTCCAGCTTGGCCTTGATTTTCTGCGGGCTGCCGACCATCGCCAGGCCCAGGAAGCTCATCACCGCGTCTTTTTCGTGGGGCAGCCACAACCCGTCCATCGTCTCCACCGGTGGGCGCTGCACCAGGCTCTGCCCACGCATCAACGCCAGAATCCGCTGTTGTACGGAGGTCGCCAGGTACTCGGCCTGCTCATCGGTATCGGCCGCCACCAGCGGGATACCGAGCATCACATAGGGCTTGTCGAGGGTGGCTGATGGCTTGAAGTGATTGCGATAGACGCGAATCGCTTCGTGCATCAAACGCGGTGCGAAATGCGAGGCAAAGGCGTAAGGCAAACCACGTTCACCGGCCAGTTGCGCGCTGAACAAGCTGGAGCCCAGCAGCCAGACAGGAACGTTGGTTCCTGTGCCCGGCATGGCGATGATCCGTTGGTCCGGGGTGCGGGGGCCAAGGTAGCGCATCAGTTCAGCCACATCTTCGGGGAACTCATCGGCACTGCCCGAGCGCTCGCGGCGCAGGGCGCGGGCGGTCATCTGGTCTGAACCCGGCGCACGGCCCAGGCCCAGGTCGATGCGTCCCGGGTACAGGCTTTCGAGGGTCCCAAACTGCTCAGCAATGACCAGCGGCGCATGGTTGGGCAGCATGATGCCGCCCGAACCCACGCGAATGGTCGAGGTGCCGCCTGCCAGATAGCCAATCAAAACGGAGGTCGCCGAACTGGCGATGCCGTCCATATTGTGGTGCTCAGCCACCCAAAAGCGGTTATAGCCAAACTTTTCTACGTGCTGTGCCAGATCCAGCGAATTGCGCAACGACTGGGCCGCGCTGCCATTTTCGCGCACAGGCACCAGGTCGAGGGTCGAGAATTTGATGTCAGACAATCGTTTCATCAGCCGGCTACTCCAGGTGGGGTGCAGGTCAAGGTGCTCGCATAACCTGCCAGTGATTACAGAAATATGGGCATATACCCGAGTTTCAATGGCAGTCCGGGAATTGAGTTACTAAAAAAGACGACTGGTCCGACAAGATGAACTTTGTGGAGCCGACTACCCTCACAACCTTAGTCATGGCGTGAAACCTTCACGCCGCTCTTCAGGAGGCACGCATGAGTATCAAAAAGAAAGCATCGGCTCATTGGGCAGGCGACCTTAAAACCGGTATCGGCTCCATCTCCACTGAAACCGGGGTACTGCGCGAAGCGCCGTATGGTTTCAAGGCGCGGTTTGAAGGCGGCAAGGGCACCAACCCCGAAGAGCTTATTGGCGCAGCCCATGCAGGCTGTTTTTCGATGGCGTTGTCGATGATTCTCGGTGATGCCGGGCTCAAGGCCGACAGCATCGACACCACGGCTGAAGTAACGCTCGATCAGGTGGACGGCGGCTTTGCAATCACGGCAGTGCATCTGGTGCTCAAGGCCAAAGTGCCCGGCGCAACCCAGGCGCAGTTCGACGAGCTGACCACCAAGGCCAAAGAAGGCTGCCCGGTGTCCAAAGTGCTGAACGCAAAAATCACCCTGGATGCCACTCTGGTGAGCTGACGACTTGCGTGCGCCCCGCTTGTCACAAGCGGGGCTGCGTTGGCCCGGACAATGGCTACTTGGCTGCGACAGATCAGTCTTGCGCTGCGCCAGATGTGATCGAATGATCACCACTCGCGTCAGATCATGACTTAGCGTTCTGCCTCAAGGGAGTCTCACCATGAAACGTTTTGCTTTGGCTGTAGTTTGCTGTGCAATGGCCACCTCGGCTTTGGCGGCCCCCAAGCCGTGTGAAGAACTAAAAGCCGAAATCGAAGCCAAGATCCAGGCCAACAACGTGTCGTCCTATACGCTTGAAATCGTGGCCAATGAAGAAGTCCATGACGAGAACATGGTGGTAGGGTCGTGCGAATACGGCAGCAAAAAAATCATCTACCAGAACAACGACCGCCAGGCTTCACGGTAAGCAATTGACCAGCCGCTCCTCGGCGATCACCTTGCCCGCTGCGTTGTACAGCCGGGCGTAGGCGTTGAAGCCCAGTGAGCGCGCTTGCAGCCGGTAACGTTGGCCCGGCTGGAAGTTGTCGTAATTCAGGGTGACGTAGCACAGGCGTTCCTGCGGGTCGCTGAACATGCCCATACCGCCTACAAACACCTCGAAATCGAAGCGCACCATCAATTCGTGACTGCCCGGCGTGACTTGAAAATAGCGACCGTCGGTCATGCGCTGGTTGTCCAGGCGCTCGGCCATCACCAGCTTGCCGGTTTGCGTTTCAAGGTCGACCCAAGCCATTTTCGGGTCAGCCGAAGGCAATGGCGTGCTGGCGCAAGCGCTCAGCAGGCACGCGGTCAACACAAGCAAAAAAGTGCGCATGATGATTTCCAGATAATTTGTTACATAAGCATAGCGTGCAATGCGGCTTTGCTGCTCTGCCCTGTGTGGGTGCCAGGCGATGTGGTTTGCCTGAAGGACCGTGCTGCCTGTATCGCGGGCAAGCCCGCTCCCACACTATTTATTGTCACTTTACCGCCGGGATCGCTTTATGACGCCGCGTGTTCGCTGCCTGCTTGCCATCGCCCTGATACCGCTGATCAATGGCTGTTCCAGTGCGTCGTATTACTCGCAACTGGCGGGAGGGCAATGGCAGTTATTGCAGGCTCGCGAGCCGGTGAGCACGGTCATTGCCGACCCGCAGCGCCCGGTTGTATTGCGTGAGCAATTGGTAAAAGCCCAGGCCGCACGAAACTTCGCCAGTCAGCATTTGCACTTGCCGGATAACCAGAGCTATCGGCTGTACGCCGACCTGAAGCGGCCTTACGTCGTGTGGAACGTGTTCGCCACACCGGAGTTTTCCCTCACCCCCGTGACCCATTGCTTCCCGGTTGCCGGGTGCGTGGCCTACCGTGGTTATTACTCTCAGGGGGCGGCGCGAGGGGAAGCGGCCCTGCAGCGTCAGGACGGCAAGGACGTGTTTGTCAGCGGGGTTGAGGCCTACTCGACATTGGGCTGGTTCGATGACCCCATTCTCAACAGCATGCTCACCTGGGGCGATGAACGGCTGGCCACCCTGATTTTTCACGAACTGGCCCATCAGCGTTTTTATGTGAAGGACGACAGCGAGTTCAATGAGTCTTTCGCCAGCTTCGTCGAACAGGAAGGCACTCGCCAATGGCGCGCCCACCAGGGCCTTTCACCGGCCAGCGACAATGGTTTGCAGCAGCGAAAGCAATTTATCGCGTTGGTACTCGACACCCGCCAACGCCTGCAAGACCTCTACGCCCAGCCCTTGCCTGCCGATGAAATGCGTCAGCGCAAAGCGGCTGAATTTGAACGCATGCGCCGCGAGTACCGTCAGTTACGGGATCAGCAATGGGGTGGGAACAAGCGCTTCGATGGGTGGGTCAATTCGCCGATGAACAACGCCAAGCTGCTGCCTTTCGGGCTGTATGACCAGTGGGTGCCAGCATTCACCGCGCTGTTTGAATCCGTTGACGGCAATTGGCCGAACTTCTATCGCGAGGTAGAGCAACTGGCAAAACTGCCACTGCAACAGCGCAAGGCGGCGTTGCAGCAGTGGATTGCGCGCCACTAGTCAGCTGGACTTGAGCCAGCCCTTCACGGCGCAGATGGCAAAGGGGCTGGTGCTGCATGCACCGCTGCTCAGGGCTGCGCGCAATTGCGCGATATCAGCTTTCATCATGTAGCTCGCGCCGTCCTTGAAATGTGAGTTTTGTCCAAAGCCGCCTTCGGTCATTTCCTTCAGCGCGTCTTCTTTGCTCCAGTCCTGTACCACCACGCGGTACATCGCCGCCATCAGGCCGGTGCGGTCCACGCCGTGCTTGCAGTGCATCAGCACCGGGCCTTTGGCTTGTGCCGTCTGGATGGCGCGCAGGGCGGCCAGTACATCGGTGTCATCCACATGGTTGGTGCGATAAGGCAGCTGGACCTGTGCTACATCGGGGTTCTTGAGCCAGGAGGCATCGGCCTCAGGCAAGAAGTTGATCACCGTGGCGATCTGCAGTTTTTCCAGCAACGGCTGTGCAGCGCTGTCAGGCAAGGCGCTGCGGTACAGGGTTGGGGACATTTGATACAGGTTGTACTGCGCGGCGACAGGTTGAGCCCACTGTGCAGGGCGAGCCTGGGTTGTTTCGTCGGCCTGAGCCTGGGGCAATGCAAACGCTGCCAGCAATGTCAGGCACAGGGCGGGGAAAAACCGGGCTTTGGGCATATTCAGTTCGACCACTTCAACAGGGATTATCAGGAGGTGGCGGCAGATTGAGTGATTTGTGATCAAAACCCTGTGAGCCATTTGTTAAAAAAACGTGAAGGCGCCAAAGGCAGGTGCGGCAAAATTACGCATGAAACGATTCACCTGGGCGCCCGGCCTGTTAGTATTTGTAACCAAAGTTTGCAAGCGTGTTGTTTTCCTTCGGTCAACATCGACCCGTATCGCTGCCAAAACGAAAAGCTGCCCATGAGCGGCTGTAATCCGTGACTGCCTGATGAGGTGCCCCCGCATGTCTGAACAAGACAACCCCCGGCGTGAGTTTTTGCGCAAAACCCTGACCCTGATTCCAGTGGTCACTGTCGCCAGCACCGGTCTGGGTAGCACGGTGATGATGGCCACGCCTGCGGTCGCCGCGCCTGAACCTGCACAGCGCCCTTCGAGCCCTGGCAAAGCGTATGAGCCGACGTACTTCACGGCTGAGGAGTGGGCGTTCGTAAACGCCGCGGTCGCACGCCTGATCCCTGCAGACGAGCAAGGCCCCGGCGCTTTGGAAGCCGGTGTACCGGAATATATCGACCGCCAGATGAACACGCCTTATGCCAGCGGTGCGCTGTGGTTCATGCAAGGCCCGTTCAAAGCCGACGCACCACCCGAGATGGGCTGGCAGAGCAAACTGGTGCCTAAACAGATCTATCGCCTGGGCATCGCTGCCACGGAGGAGCTCTGCAAAAAAGCCTATAACTCAACATTTGCTGGGCTAGACAGCGCTACCCGAGACGAAGTGCTCAAACAACTGGAGGCCGGTACGCCTAAATTCGATAGCGTTCCGGCCAAGATGTTTTTCAGCTTTTTGCTGCAAAACACCAAGGAAGGCTTCTTTTGCGACCCTATTCACGGTGGCAACAAAGGCATGGTCGGCTGGACCATGATCGGCTTCCCCGGCGCGCGCGCTGATTTCATGGACTGGGTCGAACGCAACGAGCAGTACCCCTTCCCGGCAGTTTCCATTCGCGGCGAGAGGGCTTGAGCATGTCGACCGTTATGAAAAAAGTTGATGCAGTTATCGTCGGTTTCGGTTGGACCGGCGCGATCATGGCCAAAGAGCTGACCGAAGCTGGCCTGAATGTTGTGGCCCTTGAGCGCGGCCCAATGCAGGACACCTACCCGGATGGTAACTATCCACAGGTGATTGATGAGCTCACCTACAGCGTGCGTAAAAAGCTCTTTCAGGACGTCTCCAAAGAAACCGTCACCATCCGCCATAGCGTCAATGACGTGGCCTTGCCTAACCGCCAGCTGGGCGCGTTTTTGCCTGGCAACGGTGTGGGCGGCGCGGGTTTGCACTGGTCGGGCGTGCACTTTCGGGTCGACCCGATGGAGCTGCGCATGCGCAGTCATTACGAAGAGCGCTACGGTAAAAACTTTATCCCCAAGGACATGACCATCCAGGACTTCGGCGTCAGCTATGAAGAGCTGGAGCCGTTTTTCGACTACGCCGAAAAAGTCTTCGGTACTTCGGGCCAGGCCTGGACCGTAAACGGCCAATTGGTCGGTGAAGGCAAGGGTGGCAACCCTTATGCAGCGGATCGCTCCGATCACTTCCCGCTGGTGTCGCAGAAGAACACCTACTCGGCACAGCTGTTTCAGAAAGCGGCCAATGAAGTGGGCTACAAGCCTTACAACCTGCCGTCGGCCAACACCTCGGGGCCTTATACCAACCCTTATGGCGCGCAGATGGGCCCGTGCAACTTCTGCGGCTTTTGCAGTGGCTATGTCTGCTACATGTATTCCAAGGCATCGCCCAACGTAAATATTCTGCCAGCGCTCAAGCCGCTGCCGAATTTTGAGCTGCGCCCTGACGCCCATGTCATCCGGGTCAATCTGGACAGCACCAAGAGCAAAGCCACCGGTGTGACCTACATCGATGCACTGGGCCGTGAGATCGAACAACCGGCCGATCTGGTGATCCTGGGTGCATTCCAGCTGCATAACGTGCGTTTGATGCTGTTGTCGGGGATTGGCAAACCCTATGACCCGAAAACCGGTGAAGGTGTGGTGGGCAAAAACTTCGCCTACCAGAACATGGCCACCATCAAGGCGTACTTCGACAAAGACGTACACACCAACAACTTCATCGGCGCTGGCGGCAATGGCGTGGCAATCGATGATTTCAATGCGGATAACTTCGACCACGGGCCGCACGGCTTTGTCGGCGGTTCGCCGATGTGGGTCAACCAGGCGGGCAGCCGCCCGATTGCCGGGACTTCAAACCCGCCGGGCACCCCGGCCTGGGGCAGTGCCTGGAAGCGTGCAACCGCCGATTACTACACCCACCAAGTGTCGATGGACGCCCACGGTGCGCATCAGTCCTACCGTAGCAACTACCTCGATCTGGACCCGGTGTATCGCGATTCCTTCGGCCAGCCGCTGCTGCGTATGACGTTCGACTGGCAAGAAAACGACATCAAAATGAACCGTTTCATGATGGGGAAAATGGGCAAGATCGCCGAAGCGATGAACCCGAAAGCCATAGCCCGGATCGGCAAGCAAGTCGGTGATCACTTCAATACGGCCTCTTACCAGACCACTCACCTTAACGGTGGCGCGATCATGGGCACGAATCCGAAAACCAGTGCACTGAACCGTTACCTGCAGAGCTGGGACGTGCACAACGTGTTTGTGCCGGGTGCGTCTGCCTTCCCGCAAGGCTTGGGATACAACCCGACAGGTCTGGTTGCTGCGTTGACCTATTGGTCGGCTCGGGCGATCCGCGAGCAGTACCTGAAAAACCCCGGCCCACTGGTTCAGGCATAAGGAGCGATGACCATGAAAGCATTTGTTATCGCGACCCTGACACTCTTCGCCAGCCTCTCGGCGGTGGCTGCAGACAGTGACCCGCAAGCGTTGGTCAAGCAAGGTGAATACCTGGCTCGCGCCGGTGACTGTGTGGCCTGCCACACCGCCAAGGACGGCAAGCCGTTCGCCGGTGGCCTGGCGATGGAAACCCCGATCGGTACGATTTATTCGACCAACATCACGCCGGGCAAAAGCGGCATTGGCAGCTACAGCTTTGAAGATTTCGACAAAGCCGTGCGCCACGGCGTCGCGCAAAATGGCAGCACCTTGTATCCGGCCATGCCGTATCCGTCCTATGCGCGGGTCAACGAGGCCGATATGCAGGC
Organism: Pseudomonas sp. RL_5y_Pfl2_69; assembly: GCF_963970465.1. Lineage (NCBI taxonomy): Bacteria > Pseudomonadati > Pseudomonadota > Gammaproteobacteria > Pseudomonadales > Pseudomonadaceae > Pseudomonas > Pseudomonas sp. RL_5y_Pfl2_69. Next base: position 171,581 of record NZ_CAXAOU010000006.1, read on the forward strand.
GTTGTATGCCTACTTTATGAAGGGCGTGAAACCTGTCGAGCAAGTGAACCAGGAGGCCGATATTCCGTGGCCGCTGAGCATGCGCTGGCCGTTGGCGATATGGCGCTGGCTGTTTGCTCCGCAGGTTGAAGACTTCAAGCCGCAAACCGGGCAAGACGCGGTGACCAGTCGCGGCGCGTATCTGGTGGAAGGCCTTGGGCACTGCGGTGCGTGCCACACGCCACGGGCACTGACCATGCAGGAAAAAGCCCTGAGTGCCAGCGACAGCCCGGCGTTTCTGTCAGGCAGCGCACCACTGGAAGGCTGGATCGCGAAGAACCTGCGCGGTGATCACAAGGACGGTCTGGGCAGTTGGAGCGAGGCGCAACTGGTGCAGTTCCTCAAGACCGGGCGCAGTGATCGCAGTGCTGTATTTGGTGGCATGAGTGATGTGATCGTGCACAGCATGCAGTACATGTCCGAGGATGATCTGACCGCTATCGCTCGATACTTGAAGTCGTTGCCTGCGGTTGATCCGGCTGACGTGCCCCATCAGTACGATCCGGCGGTAGCGGATGCCCTGTGGAACGGTGACGACAGCAAGCGCGGCGCGGCGGTGTATATCGATAACTGCGCGGCCTGCCATCGTACTGACGGTCATGGCTACACCCGAGTGTTCCCTGCCCTGGCGGGTAACCCGGTGTTGCAGTCGGCGGACCCGACGTCGCTGATTCATATCGTGCTTAAAGGTGGGACGTTGCCTGCGACGCATACGGCGCCGTCGACCTTCACCATGCCTGCTTTCGACTGGCGTTTGTCGGATCAGGAAGTGGCCGATGTGGTCAATTTCATCCGCACCAGTTGGGGTAACAAGGCGGGTGAAGTGAAGGCCGGGGATGTGAAGGCGATTCGCACACCCTGAGTATCGGGAGCGGGCTTGCTCGCGATGCAGTTGACTCGGTATGCCTGAATTACCGATTCGATCCCATCGCGAGCAAGCCCGCTCCCACAGTGGGTATTCAGGGTTGTTTTGCACCCATCCCGAACCATTTCTGCGACAAGGCCTCCAGCCGGCCATCGGCCTTGATCCGCTGCAGTGCCTTGTCCAGGCTGGCCTGGAACGCCGGGTTGCCTTTCTGGAAGGGAATGGCCAGGGCAACTTCCTCATCCGTGACCGGCGCTTTCTGCGCCACGGTTACCAATGGCCCGCGGTCGACAAACGCGTTGCCCTGAACTACGCCTAATGTCTGGCCCTGCAACATGGCAAGGCTGTTGGGTGAGCGCGGCGGTTCCTGCCGGGCTATCGTCTGCGCTTGCAGGTGGCTGTAAGGCTCGCTGAAGTCGAAACGATCCTGAAGTTCGGGAGTCAAAGCGATGTGGTTGATGGCAACGTCGTATTTGCCGCTCTCAACGCCCGGCAACAGGTCATTGCTGTCCGTCACAAGAATGGAGGGATGCACGTCCAGTTCCTGAGCCAGCAGTTCGCCCAATTCCACGTCAAAGCCGGTCAGGCGCCCGTCTTGCTTGAAGCTGAACGGGGGCATATCGGCCTCAAGGGCGATGCGCAGTTCGCCCCGGTCGTTCACGTCGTCGATCAGTTCGGCTTGAGCAAAAGGGCTCGCCAATGGCAGTAAAAGCATCAGGCCTGGCAGGAAACGCATGGACACTCCTTGGAATTTGTTGCAAGCGATTCGCAATTGGCGTCCGCTTTGCTTTATGTTGGTCAGTTGCGGCGTTGGACAACAGATTGGCTCAAAGTTGTCCGGCGTCGAAGAATTTTGCAAAAAACCGGAGAAAAAAATGAAAGCTCTACTGTCTCGTGTTGCGTTGGCTTCTGTGTTGATGGGCGCTTCGGTCATGGCGACTGCGGCTGGCCTGGAATCGGAACCGGCTCCAAAAGGCGCCAAGGTTTTCATCGTCGAACCTAAAGACGGTGCCACCGTTGATCAAACGTTCACCGTTAAATTCGGTATCGAAGGCATGCCTCTGGCGCCTATCACCGAAGCCACTCCCCATGCTGGCCACCACCACCTGCTGATTGACGTCGACCAGTTGCCAGCCGAGAACGCACCGATCCCGGCCGATGCCAACCATATCCACTTCGGCAAGGCCCAGACCGAAACCCAGGTAACCCTGCCACCCGGCAAGCACACCCTGCAACTGGTGCTGGGCAACCAGGTACACGTGCCGTTCAAGCCAAGCATCGTGTCGAAGAAAATCACGGTTGATGTGAAATAAGTATTTTCGACCCACAAAAAAGGGAGACCCGAGGGTCTCCCTTTTTAGTAGCGCGCGTTTAGAACAAAACGCGGCAACGGATCGTGCCGTTGACGGTCTGCAACTTCTCTTGCGCCAGGTCCGAAGACTCGGCATCCACGTCGATCACTACATAGCCAACTTTTTCGTTGGTTTGCAGGAACTGACCGGAGATGTTGATCCCGTTTTCGGCGAAGATCTTGTTGATCTCGCTCATCACACCCGGGATGTTCTCGTGGATGTGCAGCAGACGGTGCTTGCCAGGGTGAGCCGGCAGGGCCACTTCAGGGAAGTTCACGGACGATACCGAGGTACCGTTGTCGCTGTACTTGACCAGTTTTTCTGCCACTTCCAGACCGATGTTGGCTTGCGCTTCAGCGGTGGAACCGCCGATGTGCGGGGTCAGGATCACGTTGTCCAGGCCGCGCAGCGGGCTTTCGAACACGTCGTCGTTGGAGCGCGGCTCAACCGGGAACACGTCGATGGCGGCGCCGATCAGGTGCTTGTCCTTGATCGCGTCAGCCAGGGCGTCCAGCTCAACCACGGTGCCACGTGCGGCGTTGATCAGAATCCCGCCCTTTTTGATGGCGCGGATTTCTTTCTCACCGATCATCCACTGGGTGGCAGCGGTTTCAGGAACGTGCAGGGTGACGATGTCGGACATGCCCAGCAGTTCGTGCAGATTGCCGACCTGGGTTGCGTTGCCCAATGGCAGCTTGGTCACGGTGTCGTAGAAGAACACTTGCATGCCCAGGCCTTCAGCCAGTACCGACAGCTGAGTGCCGATAGAGCCGTAACCGACGATGCCCAGCTTCTTGCCACGGATTTCGAAGGAGTTGGCCGCGCTTTTGATCCAGCCACCACGGTGGCAGGAAGCGTTTTTCTCAGGGATGCCACGCAACAACAGGATCGCTTCAGCCAGCACCAACTCAGCCACCGAACGGGTGTTGGAGTACGGGGCGTTGAAAACAGCGATACCGCGTTCGCGAGCAGCGTTGAGGTCGACCTGGTTGGTGCCGATGCAGAAACAACCAACAGCGACCAATTTCTTGGCGCAGTCGAACACTTCTTCGGTCAGCTGGGTACGAGAACGGATGCCGATAAAGTGGGCATCAGCGATCTTTTCCTTCAGCTGGGCTTCAGGCAAGGAACTGGTGATGTACTCAATGCTGGTGTACCCGGCAGATTTGAGCACTTCAACAGCGGATTGGTGGACGCCTTCCAAAAGAAGGAACTTGATCTTGCTCTTATCGAGAGAAGTCTTGCTCATCTGCGTAAACCTGTGTCCCAGAGAAAAAATGGCAGGGAATGGACAGCGAGAGCTGACCTGGCCGGCGTGAAGACCGGCACCGAGAATCGTCCTACGGCTCGATTCTGCGGGGGGGTCGTATGCTAGCATAAGCGCCCCGCTAAACACCCATTCCTGCGACGTGAAGCGTTCTCAGGATGACCATGAATTGTTCGAGAGTTCTGTTGATGACCCATCCTGCCTTGATTGATGAGCTGAAGACCCTGGTAGAGCCTGGCAAGGTCCTGACCGATGCCGACTCCCTTAATGCTTACGGCAAGGACTGGACCAAGCATTTCGCCCCGGCCCCGCTGGCCATTGTGTTCCCGAAAACCACTGAACAAGTGCAGGCCATCGTGCTGTGGGCCAACGCCCATGACGTGGCGCTGGTGCCATCGGGTGGCCGTACCGGTTTGTCCGCCGCCGCCGTGGCCGCCAATGGCGAAGTGGTTGTGTCGTTCGACTACATGAATCAAGTGCTGGACATCAACCTGACCGACCGCACCGTGGTCTGCCAGCCGGGTGTGGTCACCGAGCACCTGCAAAACCTGGCCGAAGAAAACGGCCTGTACTACCCGGTGGATTTTGCTTCGGCAGGTTCCAGCCAGATTGGCGGCAACATCGGCACCAATGCTGGCGGGATCAAGGTTATTCGCTACGGCATGACCCGTAACTGGGTTGCGGGCATGAAAGTCGTGACCGGCAAGGGCGACGTGCTGGAGCTGAACAAGGACCTGATCAAAAACGCCACCGGCTACGACATGCGCCAGCTGTTCATCGGCGCTGAAGGCACCCTGGGCTTTGTGGTGGAAGCCACCATGCGCCTGGATCGCGCACCGAAAAACCTGACAGCGATGGTGTTGGGCACAGCCGATTTCGACTCCATCATGCCGGTGTTGCATGCCTTCCAGAGCAAGCTGGATCTGACGGCTTTTGAGTTCTTCTCCGACAAGGCGCTGACCAAAGTCATGGACCGTGGCGACGTGCCTTCGCCGTTCGAGACCGACTGCCCGTTCTACGCGCTGCTGGAATTCGAAGCGACCACCGAAGAAGTGGCCAATGCTGCGCTGGAAACCTTCGAACATTGCATGGAAGAAGGCTGGGTGCTTGATGGTGTGATGAGCCAGAGCGAAACCCAACTGCAGAACCTGTGGAAACTGCGCGAGTACATCTCCGAGACGATCTCCCACTGGACGCCCTACAAAAACGACATTTCGGTCACTGTGTCGAAAGTCCCGGCATTCTTGAAAGAAATTGACGCGATCGTCGGCGAACACTACCCGGATTTCGAAATTGTGTGGTTCGGTCACATCGGTGACGGCAACCTGCACTTGAACATCCTCAAGCCTGAAAACCTGAGCAAGGACGAGTTCTTCGCCAAGTGCGCGACGGTGAACAAGTGGGTGTTTGAAACCGTTGAGAAGTACAACGGTTCGATCTCTGCCGAGCACGGCGTGGGCATGACCAAGCGTGACTACCTGACCTACAGCCGCTCGCCGGTCGAGATCGAATACATGAAAGCCCTCAAGGCCGTGTTCGACCCGAAGGGCATCATGAACCCCGGCAAGATTTTTGCGGTTTAAACCCTAGCGTGTAGTCGCTGCCGCAGGCTGCGAAGGATTGCGGAGCAATCCGTTTTCCTGAAGCCCTTGCGATTCCTTTCGCAGCCTGCGGCAGCGACTACACACAATCAGCATCCATCAGCGGAGTCGGTCAATGAGCTATCAGCACCAGTATGTCGACGGTACCCGGATTCACTTTCCTATCGGTAAAGTGGTGTGCATCGGCCGCAACTATGCCGAACACGCCAAGGAACTGGACAACCCGATCCCGTCTGAACCCCTGCTTTTCATCAAGCCGGGCAGTTGTGTCGTACCGCTGGACGGTGGTTTCGCGATTCCAACCGAACGCGGTTCAGTGCACTACGAAGCAGAAATTTCAGTGCTGATCGGCAAGCCTCTGTCGAATAACCCAAGTGCTGAAGAAGTGCTGGACGCCATCTCCGGTTTTGCCCCCGGCCTGGACTTGACCCTGCGCGACAAGCAGACCGAGCTCAAGGGCAAGGGTTTGCCCTGGGAAATCGCCAAGTCGTTCGACGGCGCCTGTGTACTGGCTCCGTTCGTACAGAGCAGCACCTTTCCTGATCTGGCCGATATCGGCATTCGCCTGACCATCAATGGTGAAGTGCGCCAGGATGGCAACAGCGCCCTGATGCTCAACCCGATTGTGCCGATGATCCAGCACATGGCTGCGTGCTTCTCGCTGCAAGCCGGTGACGTCATCATGACCGGCACTCCAGTAGGCGTTGGTCCGCTGAATGTGGGCGACGAGCTGGTACTGGAACTGACCGGCGCCAGCCGCTTCGAAAGCAGCGTGCGTTAAGCGTGAGTTGTAGGAGCGGGCTTGCTCGCGATGGTCTCAGCACGGTTTGCCTGACAGACCGCAGCGACTCAATCGCGAGCAAGCCCGTTCCCACAGTGTCATGAAGTCCCGGACGCGGAGCGCCTAAAACGCTATTCTGTCGAGGATATTTCCTATACAGAATGTGAACTGCCGAATGCCTAACTGGAACCTCCTCATACAGCGCGTCCTTGAGTTGATGAAGCGCTATCCGGGGCTCATTGCGGCGTTCGGTTTTTGCTCGGGCGTGGGCAGTTTTATCCTGGTGGACCGTCAACAGGGCATGGCCCGCTGGATCGCCGTGATCCTGCTGGTGAGCTGGGTCTGGTTGATGCTGGAAAACAGTTTTACCCAGCTGTTCAGCCGGGTATTCAAACGCGAAATACCCCCGCCGCTGCTACGTTATGCGACCCAGATGATCCATCAGGAAAGTCTGTTTTTCGTGTTGCCGTTTTTCTTTATCACCACCACCTGGAACAGCGGGCAGCTTGTCTTTACCGGGCTTTTGGGTGTGTGTGCCCTGATCACCATCACTGACCCGCTGTATTACAAATGGCTGGCCCCCCGGCGCTGGCTGTTTTTGGCGATGCACACCCTCGCCCTGTTCGCGGCGATGCTGACGGCGCTGCCGATCATCCTCAACCTCACCACCTCCGAGAGCTACAAGCTGGCGCTGGGCACTGCTGTGTTGCTTTCAATCCCCAGCCTGGCCGTGAGCCTGCCGCTCAAGACCTGGCGCGGCTGGCTGGTGCTGCCACTGATTGTCCTGGCCTTGGGCGGCACCGGCTGGCTGCTGCGCTCCTGGGTGCCGCCTGCCACGCTGTGGATGACCGAAGTGGCGGTCACCACGCAACTGCAAGACCGCACGCCGGGCGAGAGCATTAAAGAAATCAGCGTCAGCGAGTTGCGTGGCCGTGGTCTGTACGCTTACACCTCGGTCAACGCGCCGCGGGGTTTGAACGAGCGGATTTACCACGTATGGCAACTCAACGGCCAGGAGGTCGACCGTATCGCGCTCAATATTCAGGGCGGGCGCAAAGAGGGTTACCGCGCCTGGACCCACAAGCAGAATTTCCCGCCCAACCCGGTGGGTCGCTGGCAAGTTCGGGTATTGACTGAAGATGGGCAATTGATCGGTGTTTTGCGCTTTCGGGTTAACCCAGATCAATCCGCGCCTGCGCCTGTTCAGGCAAACTGAAACACTTTTGCAGGATTGTGCTATTACATAAGGTCTGTGTTCAAACGTACTTAGCTGGGAGCTTAAGACTATTACGGCCATGGCGGGCAATGCCCAACTAGACACTTCCAGTAACCCGGCGCGGCTGTTGATCAGCGGCGACTGGACGCTTGCCCATTACACCCGCCTCAAGCAACAGACCGAGCAACTGATGGGCAAGTACGACGCCCAGACCGCTATCAACCTGGATGACGTGACCAGTATCGATACGGCAGGTGCGTCACTGCTGGTGGAGCTGCTGGGTGCCGAGCGGGTCGGCCAGTTGACCGACACGGCACAAAAACTCCCGGCCGCAGACCGCGCCTTGTTGCAGACGGTCTATTCCTCGATGCGCGACTTTTGTGTGCCGGTCAAAGCCGCCCCGCAGAACGTCGCGATCCTGTTGCTCAGCCGCATCGGCAGCGCGGTCTACAAGCTGTGGCAAGACACCCTGCAATTGCTCGGCTTTATCGGCCTGATCCTGCAAACCCTGGCGCGTAACCTGTTCAGGCCCAAGCAATGGCGCATCACGCCGGTAGTGGCACACATCGAGCAGATCGGCCTCAACGCTGCCCCGATTGTGATGCTGCTGACCTTTATGGTGGGCGCCGTGGTGGCATTTCTGGGGGCCACGGTGCTGGCCAGCTTTGGTGCGGGGATCTTCACCGTCGATCTGGTGGCGTTTTCCTTCCTGCGTGAGTTCGGCGTGCTGCTGACCGCCATCCTGCTGGCGGGCCGTACCGCCAGTGCCTTTACGGCGCAAATCGGCTCAATGAAAGCCAACGAAGAAATCGACGCGATCCGCACCCTGGGTCTCGATCCGATGGACTTGCTGGTGCTGCCACGGGTGCTGGCCCTGTTGATCGCCCTGCCGCTGCTGACCTTCCTGGCCATGATGTCGGGCATCATCGGCGGCGCCGTGGTGTGCGTGATCTCGCTGGGTATTTCTCCCGACATGTTTATTTCGATGTTGCACTCTGACATCGGCGTTAAGAACTTTCTGGTAGGGATAGTCAAGGCACCGTTTTTTGCCTTTCTGATCGCTGCGGTGGGCTGCCTTGAAGGTTTTAAAGTCAGCGGCAGCGCCGAATCGGTCGGTGCCCACACCACGTCCAGCGTGGTGCAATCGATCTTTATCGTGATCGTCCTCGACGCCGTGGCCGCGTTGTTCTTCATGGAGATGGGCTGGTGAGTACTTCCCTGCGCAAGCCCGGCGAGGCGGTGATCGAGGTGCGTGATCTGTGCAACCGCTTTGGCAGCCAGAGCGTGCACGAACACCTCGACCTTGATGTGTACAAAGGCGAAATCCTGGGAGTGGTTGGCGGCTCCGGTACCGGTAAATCGGTACTGCTGCGCAGCATTGTCGGCCTGCGTCGACCCACTGAAGGCCAGGTGCGGGTGTTTGGCCAGGACTTGATGAGCCTGCAAGAGGCCGAGCGCTCGTTGATCGAACGTCGCTTTGGCGTGTTGTTCCAGCGTGGCGCGTTGTTTTCGTCGCTGACCGTGACGGAAAACATTGCCCTGCCCCTGATTGAACACGCGGGCCTGAGCCGCCCTGACGCCGAGCACCTGGCGTGCGTCAAGCTGGCGCTGGCCGGGTTGCCGTTGTCGGCGGCCGATAAATACCCCTCTTCGTTGTCGGGGGGGATGGTCAAGCGCGCCGCGCTGGCACGGGCACTGGCACTGGACCCGGACATCCTGTTTCTTGATGAGCCCACCGCCGGGCTTGACCCGATAGGCGCGGCGGCGTTTGACCAACTGATTCTGACCCTGCGCGATGCGCTGGGCCTGAGCGTGTTTCTGGTCACCCATGACCTGGACACGCTGTACACCATCACGGACCGGGTGGCTGTGCTGTCGCAAAAACGGGTGCTGGTGGCGGCACCCATCCGCGAGGTCGAAGACTTCGACGACCCGTGGATTCACGAATATTTCCATGGCCCCCGTGGCCGCGCCGCATACGAAGCGGCAACCCAGCTTAAGGAGCAATGACATGGAAACCCGTGCCCATCATGTATTGATCGGCTTGTTCAGCGTCCTGGTCGTCGTCGGGGGCATGCTGTTCGGTCTGTGGCTGGCCAAGGCGAGCATGGACAGCACGTTCAAGGACTACGAAGTGGTGTTCAACGAAGCCGTCAGCGGCCTGTCCAAAGGCAGTTCGGTGCAATACAACGGCATCAAGGTGGGTGACGTCATTGAGTTGCGACTGGACGACAAGGATCCGCGCCGCGTGCTGGCCCGCATCCGCCTGGCCGCCAGCACCCCGGTCAAGGTCGACACCAAGGCCAAGCTGGCCCTGACCGGCGTGACGGGCACCTCGATCATCCAGCTCAGTGGCGGCGACCCGAACAGCCCGGACCTCAAGGGCAAGGACGGCAAGCTGCCGGAAATCGTGGCCTCTCCGTCTCCGATTGCCCGCCTGCTAACCGACGGCTCCGACCTGATGGCCAACGTCAACATGCTGCTGCATAACGCCAACAGCCTGTTCTCGGAAGAGAACGTCAGCCGCGTCAGCAAGACCCTGGACAACCTTGAGCAAACCACCACGGCCATTGCCGGTCAGCGTGGCGACATCAGCCAGACGCTGAAACAGCTGGCCCAGGTTGGCAAGCAGGCCAGCGCCACCCTTGAGCAGACCACCGCGCTGATGCGCAATGCCAACGGCCTGCTGAGCACCGATGGCAAGCAGATGTTCAGCAGCGCAGAGCGCGCCATGAAGTCGCTGGAACAGAGCAGTGCGACCATCAACACGCTGATCGACAACAATGAGGACTCGCTCAATAGCGGCCTGCAGGGTCTGAATCAACTGGGCCCTGCGGTCAACGAGCTGCGCGAAACCCTCGGCACACTGCGCTCGATCTCGCGGCGCCTGGAAGCCAATCCAAGCGGTTACTTGCTGGGCCGCGAACAGAACAAGGAATTCACTCCATGAAGCGTACCTATCGCCTGGCAGGCTCCATCGTGCTTGCGACAAGCCTGAGTGTGCTCAGCGCCTGTTCGATACTGCCCAAGCCCGAGATGGTCGACGTGTACCGGCTGCCGGCTGCGCAAGCGCCCATGGCTGCGAGTCACAGCGCGCCGGTGAAGTGGTCGTTGCGCCTCGACAAGCCGATGGCCAGTGGCGCCCTGAACAACCAGAACATCGCCGTGGTGCCCGAGGGCAACCTGATCAGCAACTACAAGGGCGCACGCTGGACTGACACCGCGCCCGTGTTGATGCGCAATCGTCTGCTTGATGCTTTCTTGCAGGATGGCCGAATTCAGGGCCTGAGCACTGACGACAGTAACTTGCAGGCCGATTACGAGTTGGGTGGAGAGTTGCTGGCGTTCCAGACGCACTACAACGGCAAAAGCCCTGAAGTGCTGATCCAGTACAACGCCCGTCTGGTTCGCAGCAGCGATCAGCGTGTGATTGCCTCCAAACGGTTCGAAGCACGTCAGCCCCTGAGCAATCCATTGGTGCCGGGCGTGGTTGCAGGGTTTGGCCAGGCCAGTGATGTGCTGATGCCGCAAGTGGTGCAGTGGGTCATGCAACAAGGGCAAGCGCAGCGCTGATTGCCCTTGCTTCAGATCTTGTGGGAGCGGGCTTGCTCGCGATAGGAATGACGCGGTTTACCGGGTAAACCGCGCCGTCTCAATCGCGGGCAAGCCCGCTCCCACAGGGGTCATCAAACATGGGCTGGCGGCGGCTCTTTGTTCTCCTTGATCTTGTACGAGGCCACATATAGCGCTGGCAAAAACAGCAGCGTGAGTAAGGTGGCCGACAGGATGCCGCCAATCATGGCGTAAGCCATTGGTCCCCAGAACACGTCGCGGGCAATCGGGATCATCCCCAGGCTGGCCGCCGCCGCCGTCAGCAGGATCGGTCGGCGACGGTGCTGGGTGGCTTGCATCACGGCATGCCACGGGTCATAGCCGTCGCGCTCGTACTGGTCGATCTGGGTCACCAGAATCACCGAGTTGCGCACGATGATGCCCACCAGCGCCAAAATCCCCAGAATCGCCACAAAGCCCATCGGCGTCCCGGTGGGCACCAGCGCCAGCACCACCCCGATCAGCCCCAGCGGCGCCACACTCACCACCAGGAACATCTTCTTCACGCTTTGCAGCTGGATCATCAGGAAGGTGGCCATCAGGAACAACATCAACGGCACCACCTTGGCGATCGGGCCCTGGGCCTTGGCGCTTTGTTCTACCGTACCGCCGGTTTGCAAGGTGTAGCCCTGGGGCAGACTTTCGGCGAACTTGTCGATCTCAGGCTTGAGTTGCGCCACCAGGTCGGTCGGTTGCATCGAGCCACGCACCGAGGCCTTGAGGGTCAGGGTGGGGATCCGGTCCCGGCTCCATATCAACGGTTGCTCCAGCTCGTAACGGACCGTGGCAAAGGCCAGGAGCGGAATCGAAGTGCCGCTGGGGGTGGTGATCTGCAGGTTGAGCAGGGTTTCAGGGGTGCCGCGCTCACTGCTGTTGGCCCGCCCGACGATGTTGACCAGGTAGATGTTGTCCTTGACCTGGCTGATGGCGGCACCGCTGACGATGCTGTTCATCACATGGGCCACGTCCTCGGACGACAGTCCGAACTGGCGGGCCTTGTCCTGGGCAATGTCGATGCGCAAGACCTTGCCGGGTTCGTTCCAGTTGAAGATGGTTTCGCCGACGTTGGGGTTGGCGTCGAGCACGGTGGCCAGGTCGATCGAATACTTGCGCACCAGGTCGATGTTTTTGCCGCTGACCCGGTACTGCAACGGTTGCCCCACCGGAGGCCCCAGTTCCAGGGTATGGACGAAGCTGCCGACCCCCACGAACTCTTCGCGCAGACGCTTGTTGAGACGCTCCATCAAGGCGTCGCGGCTATCAAGCCCGGTACTGACGATGACCAGTTGGGCGTAGAAGGGGTTTTGCAGTTGCTGGTCCAGCGGCAGGTAGAAACGGATTGCACCTTCGCCGATGTACGAGCTCCAGCGCACGATATCCGGATCGCCCTTGAGTGACTCTTCAAACCGCTGGGTAACTTTGAGGGTTTCCTGAATTGAAGCGTTTTGCGGCAGGTTCAGGTCGACCAGGATTTCGGGGCGATCGGAGGCCGGGAAAAACTGGTTCTGCACCAGCCCCATGCCGAACACCGACAGCACAAACATCAGCACCGTGGCGCCGATGGTCCACCAGCGATTACGCATGCACCACAGCAGAGCAGTGTTGAAAGCCCGGGCCAGGCGCCCGGGTTCTTCGGACTTGGGTTTAACCTTGGCACTCAGGATATGCACACCCAGCACTGGCGCGAACAGTACCGCCACCACCCACGACACCAGCATCGCCACGGCAATCACCGCGAACAGGGTGAAGGTGTATTCCCCCGCCGAGCTGTTGTTGAGCCCGATGGGAACGAAACCTGCCACCGTCACCAGGGTGCCGGTCAACATCGGGAAGGCCGTGGAGTGATAGGCAAAGGTGGCGGCCTGCTCCTTGGTTTCCCCCAGTTCGAGGCGCGTGATCATCATCTCCACCGTGATCATCGCGTCATCCACCAGCAGGCCCAGGGCGATGATCAGCGCACCCAGCGACACCCGCTGCATGGCAATGCCGGTGAATTCCATAAACACGAACACCAGCGCCAGTACCAGCGGGATCGAGATCGCCACCACCAGGCCGGCTCGCAGGCCCAGGCTGATGAAACTCACCGCCAGCACGATGACCACGGCTTCAAACAGCGCACTGGTGAAGCCGCTCACGGCTTCTTCAACCACCTGCGCCTGATCGGACACCATGTGTACGCCCACTCCCACCGGCAACTCTGCGGTCAGTTCATCGATGCGTTCCTGCAGTTGCTTGCCGAACTCCTGAATGTTGCCGCCATCAATCATGGCGATTGCCAGACCAATGGCGGGCTTGCCGTTGTAATGAAACATGGGGGCCGCCGGGTCAACGTAGCCCCGGGTGATGTCGGCGATGTCGGCCAGGCGGTAAAAACGGTCGTTGACCCGCAGGTTCACCGCGGCCAGGTCTTCAACACTGTGGAATTGCCCCGAGGTACGCACCGACATGCGTTCGGGACCCGCTTCGATGACCCCCGCAGGGGTAACGGCGTTCTGGGCTTGCAGGCTTTCCAGTATTTGCTGTTGATCAAGGCCCAGCGCTGCCAGCTTGCGGGTCGAAAAATCCAGGTAGAAGGTTTCTTCCTGCTCGCCAATGGTCATCACCTTGCCGCGATTGGGTACATCGCGAATGCCGGTGCGAACCTGCTCCACGTAATCGCGCAGCTGGCGCATGGTGAAGCCGTCGCCGGTGAAGGCGAAGATGGTGCCGTAGACATCACCGAACTCATCGTCGAACCCCGGGCCTTGAATGCCCTGGGGGAAGTCGCCGCGAATGTCGCCGATTTTCTTGCGCACCTCGTACCAGATATTCGGGATGGCATCGGCCTTGGTGGTGTCCTTGAGGAACACAAACACCGTGGACTCGCCAGGGCGGGTATAGCTTTGCACGTAGTCGAGGGAATCCAGCTCCTCGAGCTTTTTCTCGATGCGGTCGGTGATTTGCAACCGGGTTTCATCGACCGTGGCGCCGGGCCAGCGGGTCTGGATCACCATGGTTTTGATGGCAAAGGACGGGTCTTCGGCCCGGCCCAGATTGATGTACGAGAAAATCCCGGCGACCACCGCCACAAACATCAGATACCAGACGAATGACTGATGTTTCAGGGCCCACTCGGACAGGTTGAACTTCCCATTCATTGCGAGCTTTCCTTATCGAGTCTGACTTTCTGCCCAGGGGTAAGGCTATGCACGCCTGCACTGACCACCATGTCGCCGGTTTTGATGCCGCCAGATAACAACACGCTTTTTGCATCGCGCCGCAGAACCGTGACGTCACGGGGGCTGACGGTCTGGGTCGCGGCGTCGATGATCCACACGCGGGTGTGGCCGTCGGTTTCCTGCATGGCAGTCAGTGGCAGTTGAAAGTGCTCGGCGGTCGGGCTGCTGACGGTCACGCTGACCGAGCTGCCAAGTCGAAACGCCGCCGGGGTCGAGTCCAGGGTCAGGCGGGTGCGTCGTGTGCGGGTTGCACTGTCGGCCTGTGGAGCGATTTCGCGGATATGGGCGCTGGTGTTGATGTTCGGGTCGAGCTGGCCGGCAACGCGGAACTCGATGCCTTTGGGCAACGCCTCGGCCAGCGGTCCCGGCAGGTCGATCACCGCCTCTTTGATTTCAGGGCGCGCCAGGGTGACGACTTCCTGGCCGATGCTCACCACTTGCCCGGCCTCGGCCTGCCATTGCGTGATCACGGCGTCATGGTCGGCGCGCAGGTTGCAGTAACCGAGCTGATCCTGGGCCTGATTCACCGCCGCCTGTGCCTGTTGCACCGAGGCCTGGGTGGTCTTGAGGTCGGCTTGTGCCGTGTCCAGTTGGGCCTGGGCGCCCACACCACGGTCGAACAGCTCTTGCTGGCGGCGGGCGTTGGCTTTGGCGTTGATCAATTGCGCTTGTACCTTGGCCAGGTCGCCCTGTGCCGAACGCAACTGATTTTGCTGATCAGTGGGGTCGAGGTTGGCCAGAATGTCGCCCTGTTTGACCACCGTTCCCACGTCGTAATAACGGCGCACGATGCGCCCCGGCACACGAAAGCCCAGGGTACTTTCGTAGCGGGCTTCGATATTGCCGGCAAAGCGTCCCAGATCTTGCGCCAGCTCTGGCTGTGCCACCACATACAGTGCGGGCCGAATGGGTTCGGGAGGCTGTTTTTCAGAGCATCCCGCCAGCAGTGCGGCGGCCAAGGGCATCATCCACAAACGCCTCATAGTTGAACTCCCTGGGCTGGAGTGGGGACGATTTCAACCTTCATGCCGGGGTGTAGCAATTGCCCGCCTGCGACCACGACTTTTTCTCCATCCTTGAGCCCTTCGCTGACGATGACGCTGCCGGTCAGGTAGCGCCCGACCTTGACCCGCTGCAGGCGCACGTTGTTTTGTTCGTCGGCGATCCATACGGCGGGCTCGCTGATGTCCTTGGTCAGGGCTGACCACGGCAACTCAATGCTGGGGCTGGAGGGCGGGGTCAGGTTGACGCTGACAATCGAACCCAGGTCCATGCCTTTGGGCAGTGCATCCAGTTGCACCTTTATTTGCAGCGTGCCGCTTTGTGCCGCCACGGTGGGGGTGATTTCACGGATCTGGCCGTTGACCTTGATCGCCGGATTACTCAAGAGCGTGACCTGAACCGTGGGGTCCTTGGGCGGCTCGATAAACAGCGATTCGTACACGTTGAACACCGCATCCCTTGCACCATCGCGAGCCAGGGTGAATATCGGCATGGTGGCCTGCACCACTTGGCCTACCTCGGCCTGGCGCGCCGTAATAATGCCGGGCGCCTCGGCTTCAAGGTTGCTGTAGCTCAATTGTTCACGGGCGTTGGCCAATTGCGCCTGGGCAGCAGTCAAGGCACTTTTGGCGCTGAGCTGGGCGGCGTTGGCAGCGTCGTATTCGCTTTGGCTGGTGTAGCCTTTTGGCAGCAGCTTTTGCTGGCGAATAAACGCAGCACGGGTTTGCACCACTTGTGCCTGTTGCGCATTGACGCTGGCCTGGGCGGTTTCGACCTGGATCTTCAGGTCCTTGGGGTCGAGGCGGGCGAGCACCTGATTAGCCTGGATGTGGTCCCCCACATCCACCTTGCGCTCGATAATCTTGCCGCCTACGCGAAATGACAGCTGGGTTTCGATCCGGGCCTGAATATCACCGCTGAGTTGAATGGGCGCAGCGAACGCTCGAGTGCTTACCTGCTGCACATACACCCTTGGGGACAAAGGCTCCTTGGGACCCTCTTTGCCGCACGCGGTGAGAAACGCCAACAGGCTCAAGCCCAAAATGCCCGTGTTCAGTGGACCTGCCATGCAAGCTCCTTTGCGTGATGCCGATTAACATGCGGATACGGGTGATAGCGTAGAACAGTGTTCAGCGTCTGTGGGACTCTATTGCCGCCTATCAGCTTCACGAAATGAGGTCATACCATGCTCACCACCCTGGCCGTGGCCAACTATCGTTCGATCAATCAGTTGGTGGTGCCTTTGGGCAGGCTGAACCTGATCACTGGCCCCAATGGTAGTGGCAAATCCAACCTTTACCGTGCGCTGCGGTTACTGGCCGAAACCGCCCAGGGTGGCGTGGTGAATGCATTGGCCCGTGAAGGCGGGCTGAGCTCGACTTTCTGGGCGGGACCTGAAGTGATTTCCCGGCGCATGAAGTTGGGCGAAGTCGATGTACATGCCAGCGTGCGTCAGGAAACCAAGCGCCTGCGCCTTGGATTTTCCGGAGAGGATTTCAGCTACGCCATCGCCCTGGGCTTGCCGATACCCGGACGCACGCAGTTCAACCTCGACCCTCAGATCAAGCACGAGAGTATCTGGGCAGGGCCTTTTTACCGGCCGGCCAGTGAATTGGTCGAGCGTAAAGGCCCGATGGTCCGCGCGCGTAATGG
This sequence comes from Pseudomonas sp. RL_5y_Pfl2_69, assembly GCF_963970465.1. NCBI lineage: Bacteria > Pseudomonadati > Pseudomonadota > Gammaproteobacteria > Pseudomonadales > Pseudomonadaceae > Pseudomonas > Pseudomonas sp. RL_5y_Pfl2_69. The sequence continues at coordinate 188,187 of NZ_CAXAOU010000006.1, forward strand.
CCGTGACTGGCAGGTGCTGGCACAGCACACGCCGCTGTTCGACAGTCTGTTTGATCAGGTTGGCAGCTTGCAGGCTTCGCCCGAAGTGTTGCAGCTGCGCGAATCGATCCGTGGCTGGCGCTTTTACGATCACTTTCGCACCGACCCCCAAGCACCTGCGCGCCAACCGCAACTGGGCACTCGCACGCCGGTGCTGCATCACGACGGCCGTGACCTGGCGGCTGCGTTGCAAACCATCATCGAGGTCGGCAACCCCGAAGCCTTGCATGCCGCAATCAGCGATGCATTCCCTGGCGCCCGGTTGAAAATCGAGTGCGTGCCCGGCGGGCATTTTTATATCGAGTTTTATCAAGAGGGGCTGTTGCGCCCGTTATCGGCCGCCGAGTTGTCGGACGGTACCTTGCGATACCTGCTGTTGGTCGCAGCTTTGCTGACTCCGCGCCCGCCCAGCATGATGGTGCTCAACGAACCCGAGACCAGCCTGCACCCTGACCTGCTGCCCGCGTTGGCGCGGTTGATCACCCGCGCCTCGCAACACACCCAGATCTGGGTCGTGTCCCATGCCCGACGGTTGATTGCTGTGTTGCAGCAGGATGCGGACTGCAATTGCATCGTGCTGGAAAAAAACCTTGGCCAGACTGAAGTGGTCGGTCAGCGCTTGCTGGACCAGCCCGCCTGGCATTGGCCAGACAAATAAAAACGCCGACGGCCCTATAAGCCGTCGGCGTTTTCAGTGGAACGTGTGCTTGATCAGAACGCTGGCAGCACCGCGCCTTTGTATTTTTCAGCGATAAAGGCTTTTACTTCCGGGCTGGTCAGGGCTTTGGCCAGCTTCTGGATGGCCGGGCTGTCCTTGTTGTCCGGACGGGCGACCAGGAAGTTCACGTACGGTGAGTCAGCACCTTCGATGATCAGTGCGTCGGTGGCCGGGTTCAGGCCAGCTTCCAGCGCGTAGTTGGTGTTGATCATGTCCAGGTCGACCTGGTCCAGTACCCGTGGCAGCAGTGCCGACTCAAGCTCTTTGAACTTGAAGTTGTGCGGGTTCTTGGCGATGTCTTTTGGGGTGGACACAGCGTTGGTCGGGTCTTTGAGTTCGATCAGGCCGGCCTTTTGCAGCAGGATCAACGCACGACCGCTGTTGCTGCCTTCGTTAGGGATGGCGATGGTTGCGCCGTCTTTAAGCTCGGACAGGTGTTTGATTTTTTTCGAGTAGCCGCCGAACGGTTCAACGTGAACGCCGATCACAGTTTGCAGATTGGTGCCTTTACCTTTATTGAAGCTTTCGAGGTAAGGCAGGGTCTGGAAGTAGTTGGCATCCAGGTGTTTCTCGGCAACCTGGACGTTAGGTTGCACGTAGTCGGTGAACACTTTGATTTCCAGATCCACACCTTCTTTGGCGAGGGTCGGTTTGATCAGCTCAAGGATTTCGGCGTGGGGAACAGGGGTGGCAGCCACCACCAGTTTTTCGCCAGCCTGTGCCAGGCCTGCCGTCAGAGCAGCCGCCAATGCGGTAAACAACAGAACCTTTTTCATGCAATACCCTTAAGTGTGTGACCGTTCGCAGGACGGTTTTATTGGAAGACGAAACAAACAATACCGAGATTCTTTATTCCAGAACAATAACTTTTATTCAGCTTGTTATGCCTTTTTGTTCGCTTGAGTTTTATTCAGCTCAAAGCCTGTGGGAGCAATTGCTTGATTGCCGCCAACTCCTGTCCTGTCGCCCCCTTGATAAACAGCTCAATCTGGCTCAGTGCGTCGGGCAGGTTCAGGTGCTCGGGCTGGATCTCGTCGCCGGTGCTGACCAACAGCGCAAAATGAATCACGTTTTCCAGCTCCCGGGTGTTGCCCGGCCAGCTGTAGCGCTCAAGGACCCGCTGCGCGCCGTCGCTGATAAACGGTACGGGCAGGTTCAGGCGCTGGCTGTAGATGCCTAAAAAGTATTCGGCCAGCGAAAGAATGTCACCGGGCCGTTCGCGCAAGGCGGGTAACTCCAGCTTTCCTTCGCTGAGGTAGTGATACAGCCGCTCGTGGAATTTGCCGGCACTGACCGCCTGCGCCAGATCGATGCTGGTGGCCGCCACCAGGCGCACGTCCACAGGGCTGGGTTGATGGGCGCCTACGCGAGTGACTTCGTGGGTTTCCAGAGCCGCCAGCAGCTTGATCTGAATCGCCAGGGGCAAGTCACCAATTTCGTCCAGATACAGGGTGCCGCCATTGGCCGAGCCAAACCAGCCGGCGCGGCTGCTGGCCGAACTGTTGTGTGCTCCGGCGGCATAGCCGAACAGTTCGGCGTCTGCGTAGGTGGGGCTGATCGCGCCGCAGTTGACCGACACGAACAAGCCGGTGCGGTCGCTGGCGCGGTGGATATGCCGGGCCAGCAGTTCCTTGCCGCTGCCGGTTTCGCCACGAATCAACACCGGTAGCGCACGGGGCGCCAACAGTTCCAGATCGTTGCGCAGTGTGCGTGAGCGAGGGTCGACAAACACCAGCGCCTTGGCGCGAATGCTCAGCGGGCTTTTTTCCGCGTCGGGAAAGGTCAGCAATGGCTGGCCAAAAGTTTCATGCAGGCTCATGACAGGCTCCCACCCGCAGCCGTTGGGTGGGCGCGGGCGTTTCAGAAATTCATGCTCGGCGCAGGGCACCGTGCTCAATGCGGGTTTGTAGGCGGTACAAAAAGGCGAAGCCTTGCTCCCAGCGCTGGTGTCCGGATTTGACGTTGATATGCCCAGCGCCGCTGATCACGCCAATTTCGGCGCCCCACTGGCGGGCGAACTCCATCGCCCGTGGCGCACTGACCGCCCCATCGTTATCCGAGGTGACAATCTGGCTGGGGAACGGCAAAGGCTGGCTCGGGATAGGGGCAAAGTTGCGCAAGGCGGGCGCACAGGCGGGACGTTCGACATCTGCCGGGGCCACCAGCAACGCGCCGCGCACTTGGCCAAGCAGGCTTTCTGGCGCACGCTCGGCCCAATGGGCTACCGTGATGCAACCCAGGCTGTGGGCAATCAGAATCACGGGGGTGCTGTCGGCGGCAATGGCTTCGGCCAAGGCAGCGATCCAGTCTTCGCGCCGAGGCGTGAGCCAGTCGGCCTGCTCCACCCGGGCACTGTTCGGTAAGCTGTTTTGCCAGTGGGTTTGCCAATGATCGTCGGACGAACCTTGCCAGCCCGGCACTATCAAATAGCGAATCGAATCGTTGCCCATGGGTCTGCGCCTCCAGCGGTATGTGTGTTACCGAGTCAGTATAGGGACGGTTTTTAGATTCGCTAAGGAATAAGAAGCTATTTGTTTATAACCAAAAATAAGATAGTGAGGGTTCTGCGCCATGAAAAGCCTGGTCGACCATCTGAGCCAATATGCTGCCTATCACCGTGATCCGCACAATATCGCCACCCATTTCGTGGGTATTCCGCTGATTGTGATTGCCGTGGCGACGCTGCTATCGCGTCCGCAATGGGCAGGTATTTCCCCGGCGGTGCTGGTGATGCTGGCCAGCGCGGTGTTTTATCTGCGCCTTGAGCTGCGTCTGGGGGTGTTGATGACGGTGCTGCTGGGGTTGAGCGTCTGGCTGGGGCATACGCTGGCGGCGTTGAGCACCGCCGCCTGGCTGGGCTGGGGCGTGGGTTTATTTGTCGTGGGCTGGGTGTTCCAGTTTGTGGGGCATTACTACGAGGGGCGTAAACCGGCGTTTATCGATGACGTGACCGGGCTGATCGTGGGGCCGCTGTTTGTGGTGGTGGAGCTGGGTTTTCTGCTGGGCTGGCGCGAAGATTTGCGCCGCGCGATCGAGCTGCGCAGAGCATAGGTAGTCGCTGCCGAAGGCTGCGAAGGGGGGCGCAGCCCGCCGTTTCCCTGAGATCCATGCAGATCCCCTCGCAGCCTTCGTATCTCGTCAGCGACTACCCGTCCGGGGTTACTTGAACGCCTGATGCAGTTGCGCCAGCGTTTCAAAGTGGTATTTGGGCGCAAACGAGTTCAGTTCTTCGAAACTGCCAAAGCCATAACCCACAGCCGCTGCGTCCATGCCGTTGTCGCGGGCACCGATCAAATCGTGCTTGCGGTCGCCGATCATCAGGGTCTGGGCGGGGTCCAGTCCTTGCTCGCTGATCAAGTGAGCAATCAGCTCGACCTTGTTGGTGCGGGTGCCATCCAGTTCGCTGCCGTAAATCACGTTGAAGTACTTGGCGAAATCAAAGTGACGGGCGATTTCACGGGCATACACATGGGGTTTTGACGTGGCGATAAACAGTTGGCGACCCTGCGCCACCAGCTCTTCAAGCAAAGGTGTGACACCCTCGAATACGTGGTTTTCATACAACCCGGTCACGGCAAAACGCTCGCGGTAGAAACCCATCGCTTCCCACGCCTTTGCTTCGTCAAAGCCATAGGTGGCCATGAACTGCTGCAGCAGCGGCGGCCCGATAAAGTGCTCAAGCTGGGTGAGATCAGGCTCGTCAATGCCCAGCTTGCCCAGGCCGAACTGGATCGAGCGGGTGATGCCTTCCCGTGGGTCGGTCAGGGTGCCGTCAAGGTCGAACAATACGTTTTGGTAATGCATGCAGAGCTCCAGAATAGGTGACTTAAACGGGCTGGTCGTAGCCTTCGGCCAAATGCTGGTCCTTGAGCTTTACGTAATTGCCCGCGCTGTAGGTGAAGAAGGCTTTTTCTTTTTCGGTCAGTTCGCGCACCTGTTTGACCGGGCTGCCCACATACAGAAAACCGCTGGCCAATCGCTTGCCCGGTGGCACCAGGCTGCCTGCACCCACGATCACGTCGTCTTCAATAATGGCGCCGTCCATCACGATGCTGCCCATGCCGATCAGGATCCGGTTTCCCACGTGACAGCCGTGCAGCATGACTTTGTGGGCGATGGTCACGTCATCGCCGATCAGCAGCGGGAAACCCTCGGGGTTGAACGGGCCTGCGTGGGTGATGTGGAGCACGCAGCCGTCTTGAACGCTGGTGCGTGCACCGATGCGGATGCGGTGCATGTCGCCGCGAATCACGGTCAGCGGCCAGATAGAACTGTCGTCGCCGATCTCGACGTCGCCGATCACCACTGCCGAGCGGTCAACAAAGGCGCGCTCGCCCAGGGTCGGTGTGTGCTGCTGGAACGGACGAATGGACACGAATAGCTTCCTTCTTTAGCAGTGATAGCGGGGCTGATTGCTGCGCAGTGCGTCGATTGTAATTAAGATGGCCCAATGTTTCTTCAAGCCAAGGTGCCAAACGTGAGCGAGAACAACCCTCTTTTGCAGCCCTACGACCTGCCGCCGTTCTCGGCGATCCGTCCTGAGCACGTACAGCCGGCCATCGAACAGATCCTCGCCGACAACCGTGTAGGCATTCAAAACATCCTCAAAGACCAGGGCCAGAACCCGACATGGGCGGGTCTGGTGTTGGCGATGGATGAGCTGAATGACCGACTGGGCGCGGCCTGGAGCCCGGTCAGCCACCTTAACGCGGTGTGCAACAGCAGCGAACTGCGTGAAGCCTATGAGGCTTGCTTGCCTGCCTTGAGCGCCTATTCCACCGAGATGGGCCAGAACCGCGAACTGTTCCAGGCCTTCGAAGCGTTGGCCCACAGCCCGCAAGTGGCTGGTTTCGACCAGGCGCAAAAAACCATTCTTGAGCACTCGCTGCGTGACTTCCGCCTGTCGGGTATTGACCTGCCGGAGGCTGAGCAAAAGCGTTATGCCGAAGTCCAGAGCAAGCTGTCGGAACTGGGCAGCAAGTTCTCCAACCAGTTGCTGGACGCGACCCAGGCCTGGACCAAGCACATCACCGATGAAGCCGCACTGGCGGGCCTGACCGATTCGGCCAAGGCGCAAATGGCCGCTGCTGCACAGGCCAAAGGCCTGGACGGCTGGCTGATCAGTCTGGAGTTCCCGAGCTACTTCCCGGTCATGACCTACGCACAGGACCGCGCCCTGCGCGAAGAAGTCTATGCCGCGTATTGCACCCGGGCGTCAGATCAAGGCCCGAATGCCGGCAAGTTCGACAACGGCCCGGTCATGGAAGAAATCCTCGACCTGCGTCAGGAACTGGCAAAACTTCTGGGTTTTGGCAGTTTTGCAGAGCTGAGCCTGGCCACCAAAATGGCCGAGTCACCGGATCAGGTGCTGACCTTCCTGCGCGATCTGGCCAAGCGCAGCAAGCCATTTGCCGCTCGCGACCTTGAGCAGCTGCAAGCCTACGCCGCCGAGCAAGGCACCCCGGAGCTTAAAAGCTGGGACACAGGCTTCTTCGGCGAGAAACTGCGCGAGCAGCGCTACAGCGTGTCGCAAGAGGCACTGCGTGCCTACTTCCCGATCGACAAGGTACTGGGCGGCCTGTTTGCCATTGTGCAGAAGTTGTACGGGATCGAGATTGCCGAAATCAAAGGCTTCGACACCTGGCACCCGGATGTTCGCCTGTTCGAAATCAAGGAAAACGACCAGCACATCGGGCGCTTCTTCTTTGACCTCTATGCCCGTGCCAACAAGCGCGGCGGTGCCTGGATGGACGGCGCCCGCGACCGTCGTCGCACGGCAGCCGGCACGCTGCAAAGCCCGGTGGCGAACCTTGTGTGCAACTTCACCCCGGCGGTTGCGGGCAAGCCTGCGCTGTTGACCCATGATGAAGTGACCACCTTGTTCCACGAGTTCGGCCACGGCTTGCACCACATGCTGACCGAAATCGAACACGCGGGCGTATCGGGCATCAACGGCGTGGCCTGGGATGCGGTCGAGTTGCCGAGCCAGTTCATGGAAAACTGGTGCTGGGAGCCTGAAGGCCTGGCGCTGATTTCCAGCCATTACGAAACCGGCGAAGCATTGCCCAAAGACCTGCTGGACAAGATGCTCGCCGCCAAGAACTTCCAGTCCGGGCTGATGATGGTTCGCCAGCTGGAGTTCTCCCTGTTCGACTTCGAGCTGCACGCCACCCACGGTGACGGTCGCAGTGTGGCGCAGGTGCTGGACGGCATCCGCGACGAGGTTTCGGTCATGCGCCCACCGGCGTACAACCGCTTCCCCAACAGCTTTGCGCATATTTTTGCCGGTGGTTACGCAGCGGGTTACTACAGCTACAAGTGGGCTGAAGTGCTGTCGGCCGATGCGTTCTCGCGCTTTGAAGAAGAAGGCGTATTCAACCCGCACACCGGCAAGGCGTTCCGTCAGGCGATTCTGGCCCGTGGCGGTTCGAAGGCTCCAATGGAGCTGTTCAAGGACTTCCGTGGTCGTGAGCCGTCGATTGACGCGCTGTTGCGCCACAGCGGCCTGACTGAGGATTCGGCGGCATGAGTGATGCACCTGTGAATGTGACCAAAAAACGCTTTATCGCCGGGGCTGTCTGCCCGGCGTGCAGCGAGCCCGACAAGTTGATGATGTGGAACGAAGACGAAGTGCCGCACCGCGAATGTGTGGCCTGCGGTTATTCGGATACGTTGAATGAACAAGGTTTGTCGGTGCCCAAGGAATTGGGTACGCGGGTCAATGTTTCGGCGTTGAAAAAAGCACCGGACCCTAAAGTGCAGGCGGTGCAGTTTTTTCCGAATCCGAAGCTGAAAAAGCCTTAGATCCACTCTGAAACTGTGGCAGTGGGCTTGCTCGCGATGCAACCGACGCGGTTTATCTTGAAACCACGTTGCTGCCATCGCGAGCAAGCCCGCTCCCACAAGGGCAGTGGGCTTACGCCTTCTGCCATACCTTCGGCTTGAAGAACAACGTCTCGCCGCGCGCCAGATTGGTCAGGCTGTCGTGGTCCTTGACCACTTCAACTTCGATCAACTCGCTTTGCCCTTCTACTTTCAATGTCACCCGGGTGGTCGCGCCCAATGGGCGGATGTCGCGTACCTGCGCGGCATGGTGGTCTTCGATCTCGTGACGGGACAACGACACTTCGTGCGGACGGAACAGCAGGTGCTGATCTTCACCGATGTGCAGGCGGTTGGAGTCGCCCAGGAAGTGGTAAACAAAATCGCTGGCCGGGTTTTCGTAGACTTCGCCCGGTGAGCCGATCTGCTCGATCACGCCCTTGTTCATCACCACGATACGGTCGGCCACTTCCATGGCTTCTTCCTGGTCGTGGGTCACGAATACCGAGGTCAGGTTGATGTCTTCGTGCAGGCGCGCCAACCAGCGGCGCAGCTCTTTACGGACCTTGGCGTCCAGCGCGCCGAACGGTTCGTCCAGCAGCAGTACCTTGGGTTCTACGGCCAGTGCACGGGCCAGGGCGATACGCTGGCGCTGACCGCCTGAGAGCTGCTCAGGGTAGCGATCCGACAACCAGTCCAGTTGCACCATGTTCAGCAGTTCGTGGACTTTTTCGGCGATGCGGGTTTCGCTCGGGCGTTCCTTTTTCGGCTTCATGCGCAGGCCGAAAGCGACGTTGTCGAACACCGTCATGTGGCGGAACAACGCGTAATGCTGGAACACAAAACCGACGTTACGATCACGCACGTCGTGCCCCGAGACGTCTTCACCGTGGAACACGATGTTGCCTTCGTCCGGGGTTTCCAGGCCGGCGATGATGCGCAGCAAGGTGGTTTTGCCGCAGCCCGACGGGCCGAGCAGGGCGACCAGTTCGCCGCTGTGGATATCCAGGTTGATGCTGTTCAGCGCCTTGAAGGCGTTGAAGTTCTTGCTGACGTTACGGACTTCGATCGACATGGTTTATTCCTCCGCGGCGCTGGCGCGCAGGCGGTTAATACGGGATTCGCTCCACTGCTTAAGCAGCAGGATGAAGAGCGCCATAATCAGCAACAGGGTCGCCACAGCGAAGGCGGCAACGTGGTTGTATTCGTTGTAGAGGATCTCGACGTGCAACGGCAGCGTGTTGGTCACCCCGCGAATGTGCCCGGAAACCACCGACACCGCACCGAACTCACCCATCGCCCGTGCAGTACACAGCACCACGCCGTAGATCAGGCCCCATTTGATATTGGGTACGGTCACGTGCCAGAACATCTGCCAGCCGTTGGCGCCCAGCAGGCGTGCGGCTTCTTCTTCCTGGGTGCCCTGCTCCTGCATCAGCGGGATCAGTTCACGGGCCACAAACGGTACGGTGACGAAGATGGTTGCCAGCACGATGCCCGGCAAGGCGAAGACGATCTGGATGTCGTGCTCTTGCAGCCACTTGCCGAAGAAGCCCTGGGCGCCAAACATCAGCACGTAGACCAGACCGGCGATCACCGGCGAGACCGAGAACGGCAGGTCGATCAGCGTGACCAGGATACTCTTGCCGCGAAAGCTGTATTTGCTCACGCACCAGGCCGCGCTGACGCCGAATACCACGTTCAGCGGAACGGAAATCACCACCGCAATGATGGTGAGCTTCAGGGCTGACAAGGCGTCGGGTTCGATGATGGCGTCGACGAACGTGCCGATCCCCATTTTCAAACCCTGGGACACCACGATCAGCAGCGGCAGCAGCAGGAACAGGATGAAAAACAACCAGCCGAAACCGATCAGCAGGCGCCGCGACGTCGGGCTCCCCCGGCGGGCGGCGTTGGCTACGGATGAGGCACTTGGTGTTGAACTGGACATGGTCAGGCCTCCTTCACGGTTTTTCGATGCGGCGCTGAATCAAGTTGATGATCAGCAGCAAAATGAAGGAAACCACCAGCATCATCACGCCAATGGCCGTGGCACCGGTGTAGTCGTATTGGTCCAGCTTGACCATGATCAGCAACGGCAGGATTTCGGTTTTAAACGGCATGTTACCCGCGATGAAAATCACCGAGCCGTACTCACCGACACCTCGGGCAAACGCCAGGGCAAAGCCGGTCAGCCAGGCAGGCAGCAGGGCTGGTACCAGAATGTAGCGGAACACCTGCAGCGGCTTGGCGCCCAGGCAGGCAGCCGCTTCTTCGATTTCTCGCGGAATATCGGCCAGTACCGGCTGCACCGTACGCACCACAAACGGCAGGGTGACGAAGGTCAGTGCCAGGGTGATACCCATCGGGGTGTAGGCGATCTTGAAGCCCAGGTCGGTGGCGAACTGGCCAATCCAGCCGTTGGGAGCGTACAGGGCGGTCAGGGCGATACCGGCGACGGCGGTCGGCAGGGCAAACGGCAGGTCGATCATGGCGTCGATGACCTTGCGTCCCGGGAAGGTATAACGCACCAGCACCCAGGCCAGCACGGTGCCGATGATGCCGTTGATGATGGCCGCGACAAAGGCGGTACCAAAGCTCAGTTGCAGCGCAGCCAGCACCCGTGGAGCGGTGATGATGGCCCAGAACTGGTCCCAGGTCAGTTGAGCGGCATGCACGAACATCGCCGCCAGTGGAATGAGCACAATCAGGCTGAGGTACACCAAGGTGTAGCCCAGCGTCAGCCCGAAGCCGGGTATGACGGGGGAGATACGACGCGACATAAAAGTCCTTGGGTTAACGCACGAGGCCCGCAACCAATTGCGGGCCTGATGTTCTAGCTTTAAGCGTGGCCCGAAGGCCCGCCCCGCAGGTTATTGCGCCTGGTAAATCTGGTCGAACACGCCGCCGTCATTAAAGAATTTCGGCTGCGCAGTTTTCCAGCCACCGAAGTCTTTGTCGATAGTCACCAGTTCCAGTTTCGGAAATTGTTTGGCGTATTTGGCTGCAACTGCCGCGTCACGTGGACGGTAGAAGTTCTTCGCCGCGATTTCCTGGCCAGCCGGGCTGTAGAGGTGTTCCAGGTAGGCTTTGGCGATTTCGGAGTTGCCTTTTTTCTCGGCGTTTTTGTCGACTACAGCCACCGGTGGCTCAGCCAGAATCGACAGCGAAGGCACGACGATATCGAACTTGTCACCGCCACCGTCTTCCTTGAGTGCCAGGAACGCTTCGTTTTCCCAGGCCAGCAACACGTCACCCTGACCGTTGTTGACGAAGGTAATGGTCGAACCGCGTGCGCCGGTATCCAGCACGGGTACGTGTTTGAACAGCTCTTTTACGTATTCTTTGGCTTTTTCCTCGTTACCACCGTTGGCTTTAAGGCCGTAGGCGTATGCCGCAAGGAAGTTCCAGCGAGCGCCGCCGCTGGTTTTAGGGTTCGGGGTAATGACCGATACGCCTTCTTTGGTCAGGTCGCCCCAGTCCTTGATGCCTTTAGGGTTGCCCTTGCGTACCAGGAACACGATGGTCGAGGTGTACGGGGTGCTGGCGTCCGGCAGGCGGGTTTGCCAGTTTTCCGGCAGCGAGCCTTTGTTGAGTTTGGCGATTTCGTCAATGTCACCGGCCAGGGCCAGGGTCACGACGTCGGCACGCAGGCCGTCGATCACGCCGCGAGCCTGTTTGCCCGAGCCGCCGTGGGATTGCTGGATTTTGACGTTATCGCCGGGGTGGCTGGCTTTCCAGAAGTTGGTGAATTCGGTGTTGTAATCCTGGTACAGCTCGCGAGTCGGATCGTAGGAAACGTTGAGCAACTCATAATCTTTGGCTACAGCGGAGCCAGCAAAAATGGCACTGGCCAGCGCGGCCAAAGCGTAACGGCGTAGGGACATAGGTGAGGCTCCAAAGCTTTTTCTAGTTTTTTTATGAGGCGCACTCGCGTGAATGCGCTTTCTATTGATCAGGCGTTTTTTTGACTCGGGTTTTGCAGACGGAATTTTTCTTTACGTTCGATCTGAACCACTTGAGCGTTGTGCACAGTGATTTCAACAGCACCAAAGCGCAGGTCTCGCAGCGCGCTCTGGATTTCCCGAAGGATGGTTGCTTCGTCCTGGCCGTCAACGCTACGCAGAGATGCGCTCATGGTGCTGCTCCTGAAAATATGGGTGCCGACAGGGATGCTGGCGTAGGGCAATAGTAGTGAGGCAGGGATATTCTTAAAAATACTATTTAAGAATGTTTATATAACTGAAAGTTAAAAACGGTCCTGTCGTCCGTAGTCGCTGCCGAGGAACGAAGGCTGCGAGCACTTAAATATCCAAAGCTCGCAGCCTTCGTGCCTCGGCAGCGACTACACTCCAACTGCCTTATAACGACAGGCTGTTTTATAAAGGTGGGAACTGTCACTGGACAGTCAGCGCGAGTGCGATCACCTTAGAGCGGCTGTCGTCTTTTCCTGCATAGTCTGGAGTCTTTATGTCGTTTACCCCTGAGTTGGTTGCCGAACTGGAAGTCCTTGCACTGTTTGACTTGGAAAGTACCCTTGAGGGCCTGAAGATCCATCAACACGCGGCACCCGAAAAAGTGGCTGCTGCACGTCGTTTGTATGACAAGAAGCTCATTGACCAACCCGATGGCGGTTACCTGACTAGCCTGGGCCGTGATGCTGCTCAGAGTGTTCAAGTACTGCTGACAATTCTTGTAGAGTCCAAAGAAATCGCCTGACGCCACGCCGCGCCCTCGGGATCTGAACGATCAATGATTCCGCGGGCACACTTCTTCGCGCAGTAAAATTCTGACCTCAAACACCCATTCCTCCTGAGTCTTTGATACGGCTGGCTGTAGACTCCCCCTCCCTTTTGTCTTGTGGCGAGCCGGTCTGAGCGTGAAATGACGTGCCCTCCTGAAACACTCCCCATGCCGAGCGATGGAGTCGAGCGACAGACTCTCCTGCAACTTCGTGGGCGGTTTCTCACCGTCAATCAGGGTCGCATGGCCCGTGCAATGGAAGGCCTGGCACCCCATCAGCAATCGCTGCTGAGGCTGTTGGCGCTGTGCTTCCACGTGAATCACCCGCTGTTGCCCGGCTATGTTTCGGACTGCACCCCGGCCGGGGTGTCGGGCTATGAACCTGACGCCTCCACCCTTGGCGCAGCGCAGCAACTGATCCGGGACTTTTCCTGCAGCACGGGCCGCGCCTGCGCTTCAAAACCGATTCATGGGCTTTTTTTGATGGGCAGTCTGGGCACTTTGGCCCAGACCGATCAAAGCGATATGGACGTGTGGATTTGTCTGGGGCCGGACTTGAGCGACATGGCGGTGGCGGCGTTGCGCAAAAAATGTCGACGGCTGGAAGTCTGGGCGGCAAGCCTGGGGGTTGAAGCGCATTTTTTTCTGATTGATGCGCAGCGTTTCGCCCAGGGCGAATGTGAATCTCAACCGAGCAACGACGGGAGTGCAGAGCCTCGCAACAGGTTGTTGCTGGATGAGTTTTATCGCACCGCTATCTGGCTCGCGGGGCGTACGCCGATGTGGTGGTGGGTGCCAGCACATCAGGAGGCTCGCTACGCCGAATGTGCCCAAGGGCTATTGGCCAATGACGTTGTGGGTCGCGATGAAACCATTGATCTCGGGCATCTGGCGCAGATTGCCCCCGCAGAACTGCTGGGCGCCGGGCTGTGGCAATTGTTCAAGGGCATTGAGTCGCCGTACAAGTCAGTGCTCAAGCTGTTGCTGGTCGAGGTGTATGCCAGCGAGCACCCACGGGTGAACTGTCTGAGTATGGGGTTCAAGAAGAGGGTGTACGCCGATCGGCTCGACCTGGATGAGCTGGACCCCTACGTGGTGGTGTACCGGCGAATCGAGCAGTACCTGCAGGGGCGCGGCGAGTTGCAGCGTCTGGAACTGGTTCGCCGCAGCCTGTACCTGAAGGTCGGCCACACGCTGAGCAGTGGCGCGACGGGTATGCAGTGGCAGCGGTTGCTGCTGCAGCGCCTGACCCGCGAGTGGGGCTGGGATGAGCAGCAATTGGCAATGCTCGACAATCGCTCGCAGTGGGGGGCGCAGCAGGTCAGTCATGAGCTGCGGGCATTGGCCCGTGAGCTGAGTGTCAGCTACCGGTCCTTGTGCACGTTTGCGCGCGACGAGAGGCCATCAACCGAACTTAAGCGTTGAAGTCACTTGCGGCTTTTGGCTGGTATTCAACTTCAAGCAGTTCCAGTTTCAGGGTTTTGCCGCCTGGAGCTGGCCAGTTGATGTGTTGACCGACCTGCAAACCCAGCAGTGCGCTGCCGACAGGGGCCAGAATCGAAACCTTGCCTTCGTCGGCGTTGGCGTCTTTCGGGTACACCAATGTCAGGCGGTAGTCCTTGCCACTGCTTTCTTCGCGGCAGTGCACACGCGAATTCATGGTCACAACACCAGCAGGCACCTCTTCGTGGCCGACGATGGTTTCGGCGCGATCGAGTTCGGCTTGCAATGCCTCAATGCCAGGAGTCGTTTCTGGCAAGCTGTCGATGAGTTGCTCCAGACGCTGTACGTCCAGGCGAGTGAGGATGAGTGGGGTTGGGGTGCTCATGACCTGGCAGACTCCTTTTTTCTGCACGAAAAAGCAAAACCCCGCCGGAAAATGGCGGGGTTTTGACGAACCTCGTTAGTGCGAGGCGTACCCGGACACTACCACAGCAAAATAAATACACAAGCCGGGTGGGGTTTTGCTGTTTGCCCCTGAACTGATTGCAACCGGCGATTATTCGTAGCAGCTGCCGCAGGCTGCGATCGGCGACCCAGTCGTCGTAAAGTCAGGTTGCGCGGCGTGTCAGTTAAGCAAAGGACTCAGTTTTTACGATTGCTGCGCAATCGGACGCAGCCTGCGGCAGCTGCTACGGGAGCATTTGCCGCAGTTGAGCCTGTTCACAAATGACCCGACGCCGCTGGTCGTCTGCCGAACGCCATTCGCGAATATCTTCGACGTGGCGAAAACAGCCCAGGCAGACTTTGTGTTCATCCAGCCGGCAGGTGCTGATGCAGGGGGACGGCACTGCCGGACTGACGTTGCTGTAGAGCGGTTTTGCAGGTTTAGCAGGAGCGGTCACTATCAGATCTCTTCAAATTCCAGCTCGGCGCCAGCGTGTTCCAGTGTCAGGCGTTGAACCATTTCGCTGAGCAGTTCGTCGGATTTGTCGCACTTCCACGAGCTGCGCTTTTCATCGTAGTCGAAGTGGAAACCGCCGTTGGGAGCAGCCAGCCAGAGCTGTAGCACGGGTGCCTGACGGCTGAAGATCAGGGCTTTGCCATTCTCGAATTTGATCGTCAGGATTCCCGCGGAATTCTCCACATCTACATCCAGATCACAGTCGTCGAAGATGTCTTCCAGATTTTCCTGGGTGGCATCGACCAGATCGTGAAAACGGGCTTCAGTCAAACTCATGGTGGAACCTCGTAATATCTAGTCATGCTCGGAGCTCGCAAGATACGGGCGCTCCAGGCCGATTGCAAACCCCATGACAGCCTTGTGCCAACCACCACTGATCATCCAGACAGGGCGTTACGCTCGGCCGCTCTGCTGCATAGGCAAGCTGGTGGGTGCTCGGTATACTCGGGCGCAATTAATGCTTTTCAAAGGATTTCGCCATGAAGCGCCTGATCTCTTCTCTTGCTGCGCTCGTCGCGGTCGCCTGCCTTGTTTCTGCCTGTGGTCAAAAAGGACCGCTGTATCTGCCCGATGACAGCAAATCCCCTGAAGACCAAGCGAAGTCGTCGCAATCGCAATCGCACAAGCACCAATAAGGGAACACCATGGACGCTTTTAATTACCGGGACGGCGAGCTGTTCGCCGAAGGTGTTGCGCTGACGGCCATTGCCGAGCGTTTTGGCACGCCGACTTACGTTTACTCCCGGGCGCACATCGAAGCGCAATACAACGCTTACGCCGATGCTCTGGACGGCACGCCGCACCTGGTGTGCTTCGCCGTCAAGGCCAACTCCAACCTGGGTGTTCTCAATGTCCTGGCGCGTTTGGGTGCCGGTTTTGACATCGTTTCCCGTGGCGAGCTGGAACGTGTGCTGGCTGCAGGCGGTTCGGCCGACAAGATCGTGTTTTCGGGTGTAGGCAAGACCCGTGACGACATGCGTCGCGCCCTGGAAGTGGGCGTGCACTGTTTTAACGTCGAGTCCACTGACGAGCTTGAGCGCCTGCAGGTCGTGGCCGCCGAAATGGGTGTTCGTGCGCCGATTTCGCTGCGCGTGAACCCGGATGTTGATGCGGGTACGCACCCGTACATCTCCACCGGCCTCAAGGAAAACAAGTTCGGTATCGCCATCGCTGACGCCGAGGATGTCTACATTCGCGCCGCGCAGTTGCCTAACCTGGAAGTGGTCGGCGTCGATTGCCATATCGGCTCGCAACTGACCACCCTCGAACCCTTTATCGATGCCCTGGACCGTTTGTTGGCCCTGATCGATCGCTTGGGCGATTGCGGCATTTACCTGCGTCACATCGACTTGGGTGGCGGCCTGGGCGTGCGCTATCGCGATGAAGAGCCGCCTCTGGCTGGCGATTACATCAAGGCCGTGCGCGAGCGCATCGAAGGGCGCGATCTGGCGCTGGTGTTCGAGCCGGGCCGCTTTATCGTGGCCAACGCGGGCGTGCTGCTGACTCAGGTCGAGTACCTCAAGCACACCGAGCACAAAGACTTTGCCATCGTCGATGCGGCGATGAACGACCTGATTCGTCCGGCGTTGTACCAGGCCTGGATGGACGTGACCGCGGTTCGCCCGCGTGACACCGAGGCTCGCAACTACGACATCGTCGGCCCGATCTGCGAAACCGGCGACTTCCTGGCCAAGGACCGCCAACTGGCACTGGCTGAAGGCGATCTGCTGGCGGTGCATTCGGCCGGTGCTTATGGTTTTGTCATGAGCTCGAACTACAACACCCGTGGCCGCGCCGCCGAAGTTCTGGTGGATGGCGATCAGGCGTTTGAAGTACGTCGTCGCGAGACCGTAGCCGAGTTGTTTGCTGGCGAAAGCCTGCTGGCGGAGTAAACCCATGTTGCTGCGTTTTACCAAAATGCACGGCCTGGGCAATGATTTCATGGTTCTCGACCTGGTCAGCCAGCACGCGCATATCCTGCCCAAGCACGCCAAGCAATGGGGTGATCGGCACACGGGCGTCGGTTTTGATCAACTGCTGCTGGTTGAGGCGCCGAGCAACCCGGAAGTTGATTTCCGTTACCGGATCTTCAACTCCGACGGTTCGGAAGTTGAGCAATGCGGCAACGGGGCGCGCTGTTTCGCGCGTTTCGTGCTCGACAAGCGCTTGACCACCAAACGTCAGTTCAAGGTCGAAACCAAAGGCGGCATCATCGAACTGAACGTGCGCAGTGATGGGCAAATCAGTGTCGATATGGGCCCTCCGCGCCTGATTCCGGCCGAGATCCCGTTTGTTGCCGACGCTCAGGCGCTGAGCTACGAACTGGATGTCGACGGCCAGACCGTTGAGCTGGCGGCCGTGTCGATGGGCAATCCCCATGCGGTGCTGCGTGTCGACGATATCAACGCCGCGCCGGTGCATGAACTGGGGCCAAAAATTGAACATCACCCGCGCTTTCCGGCGCGGGTCAATGTCGGCTTTCTTCACGTGATTGATCGCCAGCGCGGACAGCTACGGGTCTGGGAACGCGGCGCCGGGGAAACCCAGGCGTGCGGTACCGGGGCGTGCGCCGCCGCTGTGGCTGCGATCAGCCAGGGCTGGATGGACTCACCGCTGATCCTCGATTTGCCGGGTGGCCGTTTGTCTCTCGAATGGGCGGGTCCCGGCCATTCGGTGATCATGACCGGCCCGGCGATGCGAGTTTACGAAGGACAAGTCCGTTTATGAGCGAGCGCAACTGATGACCGACAAAACGCAGCCTGCAGCACTCGAAGTACCTGTGGATAACTCGCAAGCAGCAACGGTTGCGGCGTACCTGCAGGAACATCCGGATTTTTTCGGCCAGCGCGAAGAGCTGCTGCTGTCGCTGCGTATTCCTCACCAGCGTGGCGATACGATTTCGCTGGTGGAGCGTCAACTGGAGTTGCTGCGTGGTCGTAACATCGAGATGCGTCATCGCTTGTCGCAGTTGATGGACGTGGCCCGCGATAACGACCGCCTCTTTGAAAAAACCCGCCGTCTTAACCTCGCCCTGATGGACGCCACCAGTCTCGATGAGCTGGTGATTGCCGTCGAAGACAGCTTGCGTCAGGACTTCCAGGTGCCTTTTGTCAGCCTGGTACTGTTCGGTGACAACCCGATGCCGGTCGGACGCTGGGTCAGCAGCGCCGATGCGCAACGTGCACTGGGTGGCTTGTTGACGGAAGGCAAGACGGTCAGCGGCAGCCTGCGTGAGCATGAGCTGGACTTCCTGTTTGGCGAAGAACAGCGCAAGCAGATCGGCTCGACGGCCGTAGTCGCGCTCAATCATCTGGGGTTGCACGGTGTACTGGCGATTGCCAGTCGCGATCCGCAGCACTACAAAAGCTCGGTGGGCACGCTGTTCCTCGGTTATATCGCCGAGGTGCTGGGCAGGGTTCTGCCGCGCTTTACCAACGCTTTGCGCTCGGTACGTTAGATGGAACGGCAACTGGACGCTTACTGCATTCACCTGCGCAGTGAGCGCCAGGTGTCGCCCCATACGCTGGAGGCCTACCGCCGCGACCTGAACAAGGTGCTGGCGTTTTGCGCCAAGGAGTCGATCGTCAGCTGGACGGCACTGGATATCCAGCGCATGCGCCAACTGGTTTCGCGTCTGCATCAGCAAGGTCAATCCTCGCGCAGCATTGCCCGTCTGTTGTCGGCGGTGCGCGGGCTTTATCACTATCTCAACCGCGAAGGCTTGTGCGACCACGATCCGGCAAACGGTCTGGCGCCGCCCAAAGGCGAGCGCCGCCTGCCCAAGACCCTGGATACCGATCGTGCCCTGCAATTGCTGGAGGGGGGTGTCGAGGACGACTTTCTGGCGCTGCGGGACCAGGCCATTCTGGAGTTGTTCTATTCGTCGGGGCTGCGTTTGTCGGAGTTGACCGGGCTTGACCTGGATCAGCTGGATTTGGCCGATGGGCTGGTCGAGGTGCTCGGCAAGGGCAGCAAGACCCGGGTTTTGCCCGTCGGTCAAAAGGCCCGAGAGGCGCTACAGGCCTGGTTACCCTTGCGGGCACTGGCCAACCCCGGGGATGGCGCCGTGTTCGTCAGCCAGCGCGGTACACGCCTTGGGCCGCGGGCCATTCAAGTGCGGGTCAAGGCAGCCGGTGAGCGCGAGCTGGGGCAGAATCTGCACCCCCATATGCTGCGCCATTCATTTGCCAGCCACTTGCTGGAGTCCTCCCAGGATTTGCGTGCCGTGCAAGAGTTGCTCGGGCATGCGGACATCAAAACCACGCAAATCTATACTCATCTGGATTTCCAGCATCTGGCATCGGTCTACGACAGCGCCCATCCACGGGCCAAACGCAGTAAGGACAGTGAATGACGATTGAGCTGATTACCTTCGACCTCGACGACACCCTGTGGGATACCGCCCCGGTGATTGTCAGCGCCGAAGCCGTTTTGCGTCAGTGGCTTGGCAATAACGCACCAAAACTGGGCGTCGTCGAGGTCGGGCATTTCCAGGCGATTCGCGAACGGGTGTTAAGTGAGGAGCCCCAGCTCAAGCACCGGATCAGCGCGCTGCGTCGGCGTATCCTGTTTCATGCGTTGAACGAGGCAGGTTACGTGAACGCAGCAGCCTTGGCTGATGACGCCTTTGAAGTCTTTATTGAGGCGCGTCACGCATTGGACGTGTTCCCGCAGGCTGAGCCGACCCTGATTGCACTGGCCCGTGATTACAGCTTGGGTGTGGTCACCAATGGCAACGCCGATGTGCGGCGAATCGGTTTGGGGCACCACTTCAAATTTGTGTTGTGTGCTGAAGATATCGGCATCGCCAAACCGGATGCGCGACTGTTCCACGAAGCGTTGTTGCGCGGTGGTGTGGTAGCGGGTGCAGCGGTACACGTGGGCGACCATCCGGGGGACGACATCGCCGGTGCCCAACGGGCAGGCCTGCGAGCGGTGTGGTTCAACCCTGGCGGCAAGCACTGGGACGGCGAGAAGGCCCCGGATGCGGAAATTGGCTGCTTGAGTGAGTTGCCGGCGGTGTTGAAGCACTTGTAAGTGTGGGAGCGGGCTTGCTCGCGATGCAGACAACGCGGTTTGCCTGTCAAACCGCGTCGCTAACATCGCGAGCAAGCCCGCTCCCACAGGGTCATGTCAGTCTTCTTTCCGTCACCCACAAAAAAACCCGCAGCGACGGCGGGTTTTTTCTTCAAGCAAACAGCTGGCCCTTAGATAGGACGGCTGCCGTACTTGTTGTCAGGCTTCTTGGGTGGGTCAGCCACCACGTTAGCCTCAACTTCCTGCACTTTGCCGCCTTTGGACAGAAACTCTTCCATGGCGCGAGCCAGAGCATCACGCTCTTTGTTCTTGGCTTCTACACTGGGCAGGTCGTCAACTGACACGGCAGCCTTGGATTTGCCTTTGGCCGCAGGGGCCGGCACATCGTCGCCACCATCGTCGTCTGCAACGTCCTCGGCGGCCGTTTCCAGGCCCTCTTCGGTATCGTCGTCTTCGCCTACTTCGAGGTCATCATTTTCCAGATCGTCGTCGCTCATGTTCTACCCCATGACATACGTAAAGCAGATTAGTTATAGACCAGTTGTGGCAACTGTCGACCACCGCTGGTGAAAAAGTAGCCTTGGGCAAACCGCGGCTTACACCTCTTCATCGTTGTAAGGTGAAGAGGGTTTGACGCACACCGCTATCATCACGGCGCGCGCCTGAATAAACACCTTGCCAGGCGCCCAGTGCCAGATACTCCGGCAGCACGGATCACGGGCCTTGAAAGCGTCGGGAGATCATCCTCGCCTTCGTCGTACTCGAGCATTGTTTCCTGCCCTTGGGCGCGCATTCTAGCGTGCTGAATAAAAAAGCAAAGCAGCTAATAGTCGAGTTGTGTCGCAAGTACGGGTGGCATTCACAAGCGTAGAACTTGGTGAACCCTTTAACCTGTAGGGCAAATCATTCCATTGCCGAGAATATCGTCTTTTTATGAGCAAAAAAAAACCCGGCACGCCGGGTTTTTTATAGGGATATTTACAGGTTGTAGCCACGCTCGTTGTGCTGAGCCAGATCGAGGCCCACAGCCTCTTCCTCTTCAGTCACTCGCAGACCCATCACGGCATCCAGCACTTTGAGAATGATGAACGTCACAATCGCGGTGTAGACCACGGTGAAGGCGACGCCCTTGAACTGGATCCAGACTTGGGCCGGGATGTCGGTCACGGTGCCGAAGCCACCCAGTACAGGGGCGGCAAACACGCCAGTCAGGATGGCGCCGACGATGCCGCCGATGCCGTGTACGCCGAACGCATCCAGTGAGTCGTCGTAGCCCAGTTTGCGCTTGAGGCTGGTGGCGCAGAAGAAGCAGATCACGCCAGATGCCAGACCGATCACGACCGAGCCCATTGGGCCTACGGTGCCAGCGGCCGGGGTGATTGCCACCAGGCCTGCGACTACGCCCGAAGCAATACCCAGTGCGCTTGGCTTGCCGTGGGTAATCCACTCGGCAAACATCCAGCCCAGTGCCGCGGCAGCGGTAGCGATCTGAGTGACCAGCATCGCCATGCCGGCAGTGCCGTTGGCGGCCGCTGCGGAGCCGGCGTTAAAGCCGAACCAGCCGATCCACAGCATGGCAGCGCCCATCAGGGTGTAACCCAGGTTGTGCGGAGCCATTGGGGTGGACGGGTAGCCTTTACGCTTGCCAAGCACGATGCACGCGACAAGACCTGCGATACCGGCGTTGATATGCACCACTGTGCCGCCTGCGAAATCGAGGACGCCCCAGTCCCACATCAGGCCGCCGTTGCCGCTCCATACCATGTGCGCGATCGGCGCATAGACCAGGGTGAACCACACGCCCATGAAAATCAGCATGGCCGAGAACTTCATGCGCTCGGCAAAGGCACCGACGATCAGCGCCGGGGTGATGATGGCGAAGGTCATCTGGAAGGTAATGAACACGGCTTCCGGGAACAGCGCGGTAGGTGAGGTCAGGCTTTCAGGCGTTACACCCGCCAGGAAGGCTTTGCCGAACCCGCCGATGAACGAATTGAAATTGGTGACGCCCTGCTCCATGCCCGTGGTGTCGAACGTGATGCTGTAGCCATAAATGACCCACAGAATGCTGATCAGACCGGTAATGGCGAAGCATTGCATCATCACGGAAAGAATGTTTTTGGAGCGCACCATGCCGCCGTAGAACAGCGCCAGGCCGGGAATGGTCATGAACAGCACCAAAGCGGTAGCAGTCAGCATCCAGGCGGTATCGCCCGAGTTGAGGACTGGAGCAGCCACTTCGTCTGCCGCCATGGCCAGGCCAGGCATTACGACAGACAGCAGGGCTCCGAGCCCTGCGATTTTACGCAGAGTCATAGTGTTTTCTCCTGGGGCGTTGGGGTTTGGCGGCTTAGATAGCGTCGGTATCGGTTTCGCCGGTACGGATGCGAATAGCCTGTTCCAGATTGACCACGAAAATCTTGCCGTCACCAATCTTGCCGGTGTTGGCAGCCTTGGTTATCGCCTCGATAACCCGATCAAGATCCTTGTCGTCAATGGCGACATCAATCTTCACTTTTGGCAGAAAATCGACCACGTATTCCGCGCCGCGATACAGCTCGGTGTGACCCTTCTGCCGGCCGAAGCCTTTGACCTCAGTAACAGTAATGCCTTGTACGCCGATCTCAGACAGCGATTCGCGCACGTCATCCAACTTGAACGGCTTGATAATGGCGGTGACTAGCTTCATGAAACTTCTCCCGAATTGGTGGACTTGCCCCAGGAAAACAAACCCGGCTCAAGTCTAAGCGCAGTGTCTGGCTTTGTAACGCATCGTCAGCCTTCTTCAGGCTGTACAACGTGTGTAAATCGCTGGTGACGAAAACACTCCCTGAACCACCTGCCGCACTGCCTTCGTCACAGCTACTGCATCAGTGCATGAGTCATATACGCCTAAGCAGAAACCTTGCCATGTCTGGAAAAATCAACAATTACAGCGGTTTAGAAGAAGTTGATGGCTTTTGGCCTGATTTGTCGGGATGTTTGTGCTCGATGATGGTGCGCAGCCTGCAGGGAAGGTGCGCGAAAAACGTGCAGAAAGCCGTCGGCAGTGAGCGCCAACCCCCCGTGATACACTCGCCGCCATCAGTTTTAAGGACTTTATCCATGCTCGCGCCCAAAGATTTTCTCGACGCCCTTGGTGGCCACGCTTCCCGTTTGTTCAGTGGCGAAACCGCGCTGCCGCGCAACGAAATCGAAAGCCAGTTCAAAGCCTTGCTGCAAAGTGGTTTCAGCAAGCTGGATCTGGTGAGCCGCGAAGAGTTCGACAGCCAAATGGTGGTTCTGGCCCGTACCCGTGCTCGTCTTGAGAGCCTGGAGGCCAAAGTGGCCGAACTGGAAGCCAGGCTGCTGCCGCCGACGCAATAACGCTCGAAGGCGGTGCGTCGATCATTGAAACAAGGATGTTTTAGTATGTTGGTGATGAACCCGCTGGTACCCGAGATGATCGTCTCGGACCTCTCGCGCAGCCTGGGCTTTTACTGTGAAGTGCTCGGATTCAAGATCGAGTACCAGCGCCCCGAACATCTTTTTGCGTTTTTGTCGTTTCATGGCAGCCAGTTGATGCTGGAACAGGATGACCTTGAAGAGTCTTCCTGGCGTGTCGGGCCGCTGGAGCCGCCGTTTGGTCGCGGCATGAACCTGTCGATCAAATGCCCGGATGCCCAGGGGCTGATCCAGCGCCTTGAAGCCGCAGGTCACAGCTTGCGAAAACCCCTGGAAGAACGCTGGTACCGCAGTAACGACGTGTTGTTTGGCGAGCACAATTTTTTGGTGCTCGACCCCGATGGCTACCTGTTGCGCTTTGCTGAAGATCTGGGCACCAAGGCGCTGGGGGCGTGAATCAGGCGCAGTGATGAATGGGTTCAACCTGCTCGCGAATCGCTGCACCCCGTTCGATTTGTGCTTTGCGCAGATCGTAAGTGGTTTGCAGGTTTAGCCAGAACTCAGGCGTCGTCTCAAGGCAAATCGCCAGCCGCAAGGCCATATCGGCACTGACACCACGGCGCTGCAGCACGATATCGTTCACCGTCGGTGTGGACACCTTGAGCGCTCTGGCCAGCGCAGCGGCCGAGAGGCTCAGTGGCTCCAGGTATTCCTCTTTAAGGATTTCACCCGGATGAACCGGGCGCATGCCGTTCTTGATCATGATGACCTCAGTGATAATCAACGATTTCTACCGCTTCAGGGCCATTCGCGCCCCAAATGAAGCAGATTCGCCATTGTGCGTTGATGCGAATGCTGTGTTGGCCTTTGCGGTTGCCGCCCAACGCTTCGAGCCGATTGCCAGGAGGCGACAGTAAATCGGCCAGCACGGATGCAGCATCTAGCAACGTTAGTTTGCGTTCTACCACATTGATAATGTCTGACCATGCGCGGGTCTTGCCACTTCGGAACAGACGTTCAGTTCTGCAGCACTTGAAGTTTATTATCATGGTTAATGGATAACGTTATTCGTTAACTTTAGAGGGTTGTGCGTTTTATGCAACCGCACTTTGGCAGCTCGCCGGTCGTGTTTGCATGCACATTCACATCCCGTATCCATTACACCCCTGCCCTCGGCTCCTGATTCGCGCAGGATGAGTTTTTTGCGAACTCAAGGAATGAGTCATGGCTCTGGCTATCGTTTACAGCCGCGCCCAGGTGGGTGTCGAGGCGCCTGCCGTTATGGTCGAGGCGCATCTGGCCAACGGATTGCCCGCGTTAACACTGGTCGGCTTGCCTGAAGCCGCCGTCAAGGAAAGCAAAGACCGGGTGCGCAGCGCGATCCTCAATTGCGGGCTGGATTTCCCGGCCAGGCGCATCACTCTTAATCTGGCGCCCGCCGATCTGCCCAAGGACGGCGGGCGTTTTGATGTGGCCATTGCCCTGGGAATTCTGGCGGCCAGCGGGCAAATACCGGCCGCAGCGTTGGAGCGGGTGGAGTGTCTGGGCGAATTGGCGTTGTCGGGTGCAATCAGGTCTGTCCAGGGCGTTTTGCCAGCGGCGTTGGCGGCCCGTGCTGCGGGACGGGCCCTGGTGGTGCCGCTGGCCAATGCTGAAGAGGCCTGCCTTGCATCCGGGCTTGAAGTGATCGCGGTCGAACACTTGTTGCAGTTGGTGGCACATTTCGCAGCGCGTGAGGTGATTGAGCCTTATGTCGCCAGCGGTTTATTGCAGTTGAGCAAACCTTATCCTGATCTGATCGATGTCCAGGGGCAGCTTTCGGCAAAGCGGGCGTTATTGATTGCCGCCGCAGGCAGCCACAATCTGTTGTTTTGCGGCCCGCCCGGTACCGGCAAGACCTTGTTGGCCAGCCGCCTGCCCGGGTTGTTGCCGCCGCTCAACGAACAAGAGGCGCTTGAGGTTGCGGCCATTCAGTCGGTGGTCAGCCATGTGCCGCTGAACTGCTGGCCACAGCGCCCGTTTCGTCAGCCTCACCACTCGGCCTCCGGCCCTGCACTGGTGGGGGGCGGCTCAAAGCCACAGCCCGGCGAGATCACGCTGGCGCATCACGGAGTGTTGTTTCTTGATGAGCTTCCCGAGTTTGATCGCAAGGTGCTGGAAGTCCTCAGGGAGCCAATGGAGTCCGGCTTTATCGTGATTGCCCGCGCCCGGGATCGAATGCGCTTTCCGGCGCGCTTCCAACTGGTCGCGGCCATGAACCCCTGCCCCTGTGGATATCTTGGTGAGCCCACGGGCCGCTGCCGTTGTACCCCGGAACAGATCCAGCGGTATCGCAACAAACTTTCCGGACCGTTGCTCGACCGCATTGATTTGCATCTGACCGTGGCGCGCGAGACCACGTCGCTCAACCCGCCCCTTGCCTCTGGCGATACCACGGCCATCTCGGCAGCATTGGTGGCAGCAGCACGTGAGCGCCAGTTACAGCGTCAGGGGTGTGCCAATGCCTTTCTCGATCTGCCGGGGGTGCGTACACAGTGCCGGCTGAGTGAGGTGGACAACGCCTGGCTGGAGACCGCCTGCGAGCGGATGACGTTGTCGCTGCGGGCGGCACACCGGATATTGAAGGTGGCAAGGACCTTGGCCGATCTGGAGCAGCTGCAAGGCATTGAGCGCAGGCACCTGGCGCAGGCGTTGCAGTATCGGCCGGTAACAGGGTGATGGGCCCGGCTACTTCATTCGCTCCACCTCTGGCAGCTCCATCGCGGCGACTTCATGTTGCAGAAAGTCGCTCAGACGGCGCAGGCGCTCACCACCAGGACGGGTTTTTGGCCAGACCAGATAGTAATTTTCGCCGCTGGCCACGGCGGCCGGGAATGGCAGGCTAAGGCGACCCTGAGCAACGTCTTCGGCAACCATCAGCAAGTCGCCCATGGATATGCCATACCCCCGGGCGGCAGCGATCATGCCCAGCTCCAGGGTGTCAAAAACCTGCCCGCCCTTGAGTGAAACCTGCCCGCTCAGGCCCATGCAGTCGAGCCAGCGGCGCCAGTCACGGCGATCGGGAGTGGGGTGCAGCAGTTCGGTGGCGGCCAGGCGCGTGACGTCCCAAGGCGTGTCGTCCTGCACGGTGGGCGCGCCGACCGGGATCAGCATCTCGGGAAACAACAGCGTGGCCTCCCAGTCAGGCGGAAAGTGTCCATTGCTCAGCAGCACGGCGCAGTCGAATGGCTCCTGATTGAAGTCCACATTGTCGATGTCCATCCAGGCGCTGGTCAGTTGCACCTCGTTACCGGCCTGCAGGTGGCGAAATCGGCTCAGACGGGCCAGTAGCCAGCGCATGGTCAGGGTCGAGGGGGCCTTCATGCGCAAGGTGTCATCTTCGGCGCGCAAAGTGGTGCAGGCACGTTCCAGGGCGGCAAAGCCTTCGCGCACACCCGGCAGCAGCAAGCGGGCGGCTTCGGTGAGTTGCAGGCTGCGGCCATTGCGCTGGAACAACCGGCAGGCGAAGTGCGCTTCCAGGGTCTTGATATGTCGGCTGACGGCGCTTTGGGTAATCGACAGCTCTTCTCCCGCTCGGGTAAACGAGCTATGGCGAGCTGCCGCTTCAAAGGCGCGCAAGGCATAAAGAGGAGGAAGGCTACGAGACATTGAGATTGTTCCTATCGTGTCACAGTCGGTGGTGAGAACTATAAGCTTACACATGAGTTTTAGTCATGCTACGGATCGTTTTTATCCCTTTGCTTAAAACACTCAACGCGCCGAGAATCAGGCCTTTCAACGCACCTATAGAAATCTGACTGATGACCAAACAGCATCCTGCACGTATCGAACTCTGGGCAATCATGCGGCTGGCAGGGCCGCTGATCGCCTCTCAGTTGGCTCACATGCTGATGGTGCTGACCGATACGCTGATGATGGCGCGTCTGAGCCCAGAGGCTCTGGCTGGCGGGAGTCTGGGTGCGGCCAGCTACTCGTTCGTGTCGATTTTTTGCATTGGTGTCATTGCTGCCGTGGGTACGCTGGTGTCGATTCGCCAGGGCGCGGGTGACATTGAAGGCGCAACCCGTCTTACACAGGCGGGTCTGTGGCTGGCCTGGGGGCTGGCGCTGGGGGGCGCGGTGATGCTGTGGAATATCAAGCCGCTGTTGCTGTTGTTCGGCCAGACGCCCACCAACGTTGAGGCCGCGGGCCAGTTCCTGATGCTGTTGCCGTTCGCTTTGCCCGGCTACATGACGTTTATGGCCCTGCGCGGTTTTACCAGTGCAATGGGCCGGGCCACGCCAGTGATGGTAATCAGCCTGATCGGCACCGTGGCCAACTTCCTGCTCAATTACGCACTGATTACCGGCATGTTCGGCCTGCCTAAGCTGGGCTTGATGGGCATCGGCCTGGTCACGGCGATTGTGGCGACCTTCATGGCGCTGGGCCTGGCCTGGCATATCCACCGTCATCCGGCCTACGACGCGTATCCGATCGGCAAAGGCCTGTCGCGGATCAATCTGACTTATTTGCGTGAGCTGTGGCGCCTCGGCCTGCCGATTGGCGGTACGTACGCGGTGGAGGTCGGGCTGTTTGCGTTCGCGGCGCTGTGCATGGGCACCATGGGCAGCACGCAACTGGCTGCGCACCAGATTGCGCTGCAAATCGTATCGGTGGCGTTTATGGTGCCGGCGGGCATGTCGTACGCAATCACCATGCGTATTGGTCAGCACTATGGCGGCGGTGACTTGCTGCGGGCGCGCCTGGCGGGCCGGGTCGGGATCGGCTGCGGTGCGGTGATCATGCTGGGCTTCTCTGTGGTGTTCTGGTTCTTGCCGACCCAACTCATCGGTTTGTTCCTGGATTACAACGATCCGGCGTTCCGCCCGGTATTCGAGTTGGCGGTGAGCTTGTTGGCGGTGGCTGCCTGGTTTGAGCTGTTTGATGGAGCACAGACCATCGCGATGGGTGCCATTCGCGGGCTCAAGGATGCCAAGACAACGTTTCTGGTGGGGCTGTTTTGCTATTGGGTGATTGGTGCGCCGATGGCCTGGATGCTGGCGTTTACTTTCGAGTGGGGCCCGACCGGCGTGTGGTGGGGCCTGGCACTGGGCCTGGCCTGTGCCTCGATCAGCCTGACGCTGGCGTTCGAATGGAAGATGCGGCGCATGATCAAGCAGGAGCGCAAGGCGGCGAAAGTGGCGGGCTTGAGTGCGGCATAACCGCTTGGGAGAGGGTCAGGCTTTTGTGGGCGCGGGCTTGCTCGCGCTGCAGGACCCGCGGTCTGTCAGGTAAGCCTGGGTGAGGCCATCGTGAGCAAGCCCGCTCCCACAGATAGATCCCACCGTTTCACAGGTTATGTTGTGGGCTAGATCGCCTGCGGCACCTGCTGCTGAGCCCCAAACGTCAAGTATTCCACCAGATCCGCCAGCGGCAGCGGTTTGCTGATGAAGTAACCCTGTACCTGATCGCAGCCAAAGTCGCGCAAAAGGGCAAGTTGTTCAGGGGTTTCGACGCCTTCGGCGACTACTTCCAGCTTCAGGTTATGGGCCAGGTTGATCATGGCGTGGACCAGCTTGCGGTTCTCTTCGCGGCCTTCCATGCCGCCAACAAAGCTTTTGTCGATCTTGAGCAGCGCAATCGGCAGGCTGTTGAGGTGCACAAACGATGAGAACCCCGTACCAAAATCATCCAGCGAAAAACGCACGCCGAGTCGGCCCAGTGCATCCATCGTCTGCTTGACCAGGTCACTGCGACGCATCACGGCTGTTTCTGTCAGCTCGAACTCCAGCCATTGCGCTTCAACACCGCGCTCGATGATCAAGCGGCTGAGGGTCGAGAGCAGCTGGCTGTCCTGAAACTGGCGAAACGACAGGTTGACCGCCATGTGCAACGGCTCCAGCCCGCGTTCACGCAGCGACTGCATATCGCGAAGAGCCCGGGAGATGACCCAGTAACCCAGCGGTACAATCAGCCCGCTCTGCTCTGCAAGAGGCACAAACTCACTGGGCGCCAGCAGGCCACGCTCGGTGTGGCGCCAGCGCACCAACGCCTCCAGCCCGACGATCTGCCCCGTGCCCAGATCCAGACGCGGCTGGTAATGCAGTTCCAGTTCATCGCGGCGCAGGGCGCGGCGCAGCTCGCTTTCGAGGTCGGCCAGGCTGCGGGCATTGCGATTGATGCGTTCGTTGAAGACGTGGAAGGTGCAGCCCTGGGTGCTTTTGGCCTGCTGCATGGCGATATGCGCGTGCCACATCAGCGGGTCGGCCCCGGCGTTGGCCCGCGCATGGGCGATGCCCAGGCTGCAGCCAATCAGCAGACTTTCGCCGTCGACCCAGTAGGGCTCAGCCATCACCTCGGTGATCCGCTCGGCCATCCACTCGGCACGCTCGGGCGCACGATGGGTATTGATCAAGAGCGCGAACTCGTCGCTTCCCAGCCTCGCCAACTGGTCGCCGGCTTCGAGCTGGCTTTTGAGGCGCGCCACCACTTGCAGGATCAGGCGATCGCCAGCCTGATGGCCCAGTGCATCGTTGGCGTGGCGAAAGTTGTCCAGGTCCAGATGGCCGAGGGCGATGCCGCGACCGTCACTTTCGGCCAGGCGCACTGCCAGCAGGGTCTGGAAGCCCTGACGGTTGGCGATGCCGGTCAGCGGGTCTTCTTCGGCCAGACGTTGCAGCGTGTGTTCGAGCAAGCCGCGTTCGCGTACATGGCGCAGGCAACGGCGCAGGACATCGGGAGTCAGGCTGGTGCTGACCAGCCAGTCGCTGACACCGTGGGGTGACGTTGCAGGTTCGGTGTCGAGCAGCAAAACCGTGGGCAAGCGGCAGCGGCCCGCTGAAGGCTGCAGGTCCGCCGTGGTCAGGAGCAGCGCATTGCGATCGTTCTCGAACAGATGGCTGACAGATTCCCAGCTCGGCGCGGCTATCATGACGGCCGCACTTCCCATGGGCGCCAGACATTCACGTAATAACGTTGCCCATGATGGCTCTTCGGCCAATAGCAGTAAACGCAAGGGTTCGACAGGCGTAGACAAGCTAGCTCCCTAGACTCTGCAAAAATTCGGGCGGTGGGCATTATGACGTGCCAGCAACCAATGGCAATGACACTGGTTATCAAATACGTATTTGCTGTATTAATCCTACGGTAGCTGCAAATACTCATGGCATCCTGCGCGAAAGTAACAAAAGCGGCAAATTAAGATGATGTGGCATGTCACACCGTCGCACAGAGGCAGCAATATTTGCTCAGCCTGTTAAAATGCCCGCCCTTTTTACACACGACCCCTGATCTCGTCATGTCCCGACTCAATCCCCGGCAGCAAGAAGCCGTGAGCTATGTCGGCGGCCCTCTATTGGTGCTCGCCGGCGCGGGCTCCGGCAAAACCAGCGTGATTACCCGCAAAATCGCGCACCTGATCCAGAACTGTGGCATCCGTGCCCAGTACATCGTCGCCATGACGTTTACCAATAAAGCCGCCCGCGAGATGAAAGAGCGTGTCGGCACCCTGCTTAAAAAGGGTGAAGGTCGTGGCTTGACGGTGTGCACGTTCCACAACCTGGGGCTGAACATTATCCGCAAGGAGCATGCGCGGCTGGGTTACAAGCCGGGTTTCTCGATCTTTGACGAAGCTGACGTCAAAGCGCTGATGACCGACATCATGCAGAAGGAATACTCGGGCGACGACGGGGTCGACGAAATCAAGAACATGATCGGCTCGTGGAAAAACGACCTGATCCTGCCGCCCCAGGCGCTGGAAAATGCGCGCAACCCCAAGGAGCAGACGGCAGCCATCGTCTACACCCACTACCAGCGCACGCTCAAGGCCTACAACGCAGTGGACTTTGACGACCTGATCCTGCTGCCGGTGAAGTTGTTCGAAGAGCACGCCGACATTCTTGAGAAGTGGCAGAACAAGGTTCGTTACCTGTTGGTGGATGAATATCAGGACACCAACGCCAGCCAGTACCTGCTGGTCAAATACCTGATCGGCAAGCGCAATCAGTTCACAGTGGTCGGTGACGACGACCAGTCGATCTACGCCTGGCGCGGCGCCCGTCCTGAAAACCTGATGTTGCTCAAGGACGATTACCCGTCCTTGAAAGTGGTGATGCTGGAGCAAAACTATCGCTCCACCAGCCGTATCCTGCGCTGCGCCAACATCCTGATTGCCAACAATCCGCACGAGTTCGAGAAGCAATTGTGGAGCGAGATGGGCCACGGCGATGAAGTGCGGGTGATTCGCTGTCGCAACGAAGACGCCGAAGCCGAGCGCGTAGCCGTCGAGATTCTGACCCTGCACCTGCGCACCGACCGGCCGTACAGCGACTTTGCGATTCTGTACCGCGGTAACTATCAGGCCAAATTGATTGAGTTGAAGCTGCAACACCATCAGATTCCCTATCGTCTGTCGGGTGGTAACAGCTTCTTCGGGCGTCAGGAAGTAAAAGACCTGATGGCGTATTTCCGTCTGATTGTGAACCCGGATGACGACAACGCCTTCCTGCGCGTGATCAACGTCCCGCGTCGCGAGATCGGTTCGACCACGCTGGAAAAGCTGGGTAACTACGCAACCGAACGCAAAATCTCGATGTATGCCGCCACCGATGAAATCGGCCTGGGTGAGCATCTGGATGCCCGCTTTACTGATCGCCTGGGACGCTTCAAGCGTTTTATGGACCGTGTGCGTCAACAATGCTCAGGCGAAGACCCGATCTCTGCACTGCGCAGCATGATCATGGACATCGACTACGAGAACTGGCTGCGCACCAACAGCTCCAGTGAAAAGGCGGCGGACTACCGCATGTCCAACGTCTGGTTCCTGGTCGAGGCGTTGAAAAACACCCTCGAGAAAGACGAAGACGGTGCCATGACCATCGAGGAAGCCATTGGCAAGCTGGTGTTGCGCGACATGCTTGAGCGCCAGCAGGAAGAGGAAGACGGTGCCGAAGGCGTGCAGATGATGACGTTGCACGCGTCGAAGGGCCTGGAATTTCCTTACGTATTCATCATGGGCATGGAAGAAGAAATCCTGCCGCACCGCTCCAGCATTGAAGCGGACACCATTGAAGAAGAACGGCGGCTGGCCTACGTGGGTATTACCCGTGCCCGTGAGACGCTGGCGTTTACCTTCGCCGCCAAGCGCAAGCAATACGGCGAGATCATCGATTGTGCGCCGAGTCGCTTCCTCGATGAGTTGCCCCCGGACGATCTGGCCTGGGAAGGCAACGACGACACCCCCACCGAAGTGAAGGCGGTTCGCGGAAATACGGCATTGGCCGATATACGCGCGATGCTAAAACGCTAGAATTGACTATTTTTTACTCTACCTTCAGCGCATAAGCGCTATTTGAGGACGTTACGTTGGAAGCACTGCACAAGAAAATTCGCGAAGAAGGCATCGTGCTTTCCGATCAGGTTTTGAAGGTCGACGCCTTCTTGAATCATCAGATCGACCCTCAGTTGATGAAAGAAATCGGCGACGAATTCGCGCGTTTGTTCAAGGATTCGGGCATTACCAAGATCGTCACCATTGAAGCGTCGGGTATTGCTCCTGCCGTGATGACTGGCTTGAACTTGGGTGTACCTGTGATTTTTGCGCGTAAGCACCAGTCCCTGACCCTGACTGAAAACCTGTTGTCGGCCACGGTGTACTCGTTCACCAAGCAGACAGAAAGCACTGTTGCGATCTCCCCGCGTCACCTGCAAAGCAGCGACCGCGTGTTGGTCATCGACGACTTCCTGGCCAACGGCAAAGCCTCGCAGGCACTGATTTCGATCATCAAGCAAGCGGGCGCCTCCGTTGCCGGTCTTGGCATCGTGATCGAGAAGTCGTTTCAGGGCGGCCGTGCCGAGCTGGACGCACAGGGCTATCGCGTCGAGTCCCTGGCCCGGGTTCAATCCCTGGCTGGCGGTAAAGTGACCTTTATCGAGTAATACCTCGACCACCCTGCCCGGGCTTGCTCAGCCCCGTAGTCGCTGCCGAAGGCTGCGAGCTTTTTATCGGGGCTGACCAACATCAAAAGCTCGCAGCCTTCGGCAGCGACTACGGGCAGTGTCGGGTTTAGCGCCTCGTTGCCTGCAGCCCTGCCAGCAGCAAGCGCTGATAAAGCTCCTCGCGCAGTCCGTCCGGTTCGGCCAGGTGCATACGCTCCAGGTGTTCGGGATATGCCTGCGGCGAGGGCGCGTCCAGTGTGGCTTTGCCCAGCTGGTACATCTGCGTGAGCTTGAATTTGCTCTTGAGCCAGTTCAGCGCTCGCAGCAGGTCTTGCTCCTGCGCGCTGAAATCACTGCCCAGCGGGTACTCGGGGAACAAGTGCGAGTGCCTGGCGGCAATGGCCTGCAAGCGTTCCGGGCTGTTATCGGCAAACCGTGGGTCCAGGCAAAAGTCCTTGGGCAGTTTGCCGATTTGCTGCGCCTGCGCTATCAGCTCGGTCTGGAAGCGCGAGTCGGTGATGTTGAGCAGGGCTTCGATGACGTTGCGATCGGTTTTGCCGCGTAAATCGGCGATCCCGTATTCGGTGACCACGATGTCGCGCAAGTGTCGCGGGATCGTGCAGTGGCCGTACTCCCAGACGATATTGGAACTCACCTCGCCTCCCGATTCGCGCCAGCTGCGCAGCATGATGACCGAGCGTGCGTCATGTAGCGCATGGCCCTGGGCGACGAAGTTGTATTGCCCGCCGACCCCGCTGAGCACCCGCCCGTCTTCCAGTTGATCGGCCACGGCGGCACCGAGCAGGGTGGCGGTAAAGGCACTGTTTACGAACCGCGCATCGCGCCGTTGCAGGCGCTTCAAGTCTTCCTGGCCATACAGCTCGTTGATGTAGCTGATGGCAGTCATGTTGAATTCGCTGAGCTTGCTGTGGGGCAGGTCTCGCAGTCGCTGGTAAAACTCCCGCGGGCCAAGGATGAAGCCCCCGTGGATGCTCACGCCGTCGCTTTGCAGGCTTTCGTCCAGGGTCCCTGCGTTGGCCTGTGCTTGCCGTTCGGCATCGGGGTAGACCTTGCGCCGCACAATCCCGGCATCGGCCAGCACCATCAGTCCGTGGACAAACATTTCGCTGCAACCATACAAGCCCCGGGCGAACGGCTCGATACCGCCCTGCTGTTCAATCAGCGTGTGCCAGGGCGTGATGTCGATCTCGTTGAGCAGGGCGCGATAGTCGTCATTGTTGCCCTGGCGCGCCAGCAAGGCGGCACTCAGGGCGTCGCCCATCGAGCCAATGCCAATCTGCAGGGTGCCGCCATCCCGTATCAGGGTACTGGCGTGTAAACCGATAAGGTGATCTTGCAGGCTGACCGGCATATTGGGGGTAGAAAACAGCGTAGTGCGCTCATCTTCGTCGATCAGGAGGTCAAAATCATCAACGTCAAGTTCCGAGTCGCCGGGCATGTAGGGCAGGTCGCTGTGGACCTGGCCGAGCATCAAAATGGTTTCGCCCTTGGCTCGCCGCTTGGCAATCATGGGCAATAAATCGAGGGTGATGTCGGGGTTGCAACTCAAGCTCAGGCGCCGTGCATCCTGAGGGTTGCGGGCAACCAGCTGCGCCACCAGGTTCAGGCCGCCAGCATTGATATCTCGTGCCGCGTGGCTGTAGTTGCTGCTGACATAATCCTGCTGGGCTGGGGGGCTGTTGAGCAAACTCCCCGGCTGCATGAAGAATTGCTCGACGACTATATTGCCGGGCAGGCTGTTTCGATGCAGGTCGGCCAGGTAGTCCAGCTCGATGTAGTCGCCAAATACCCGCTCGACAAAAGGCTCCAGAAACAGCCGCTGCAAACCATCCCCAAGCGGCGGGCGACCAAGGCTCAGGGCGGTGTAGATCGTGAGCCGGCGCTCGGGTAACAGTTTGATCCGCTGATACAGCGCGTTGACGAACCGGTTGGCCTTGCCCAGCCCCAGCGGCAGGCCCAGGTGAATATGCATGGGTAGTCGCGCCAGGACATCATCGACTGCGCGCTCGATCGAACAGGACTGCACCATCTGACCTCCTCCTTATCAATCCTTGAATATAGACGTGATAGACATCAGGGGAGGCGGACTGACTCAAATCCCGGGCACAAAAAAGCCGCCCATCAGCGGCTTTTTCAGAGAGGTGCGGTTTATTTCAAACCGGACATCTTCTCGATGGCGCCTTTAAGGTCTTCATCGGAGCACGTCATGCAGGTGCCTTTAGGCGGCATGGCGTTGATACCGGTGATGGCCTTGGCCAGGATGCCATCAAGGCCGCCCTGGTGATCAGCGCGCTCTTTCCAGGCTGCGGTGTCACCGATTTTCGGTGCGCCCAACAGGCCGGTGCCGTGGCATGCGCTGCAATGCTTGGCAATGATGTCGTCGGGGGTCATGCCGCCGCCACCGCCCACAGAGGCCGTCACTTCCATGCCTTTGCATTCTTGCCCTTGAACACAGACTTTACCGACTGGCTCAAGACGTTTTGCGATGTCATCGTTCGTTGTTGCCTGAGCGCTGACTGCCCAAAGGGCCATTACTGTTGCTGGTACGGCCAGCATTTTCATAATTAGGTTCACGCGTACACCCTCAATGGTGGCTAGTCACGCCCACAACCACGGTTTCGCGGGCGGGCGAAAGTATAACGGTTAGCCCGCCACTCTGAAACAACCCTAAAGACAAAGGGGGAATAGAGCTGGCGAAATGCATCTTCGGGTGCCTCTGCAAGCAGGCAGGGCGCCTCTGTTCTTAGAAGTTCGCCGGGGTGGCTGCGCTGATTAGTCGCGCCGCAACGTCGAACGGATTACGGAAACGGTGTGGCTTTGAGCTTTCGAAATAGTAGCTGTCACCGGCTTCGAGCACGAAGGTTTCAAGCCCCACGATTAACTCTAGGCGACCTTCCACTAAAATCCCGGTTTCTTCGCCTTCATGGGTCAGCATTTCGTCCCCGGTATCGGCACCCGGTGGATAAATCTCGTTGAGAAAGGCGATGGCACGGCTTGGATGTGCCTTGCCGACCAGTTTCATGGTCACGGCGCCATCGGAAATGTCGATCAGCTCGTTGGCTTTGTACACAATCTGAGTCGGGTTTTCTTGAAGGATCTCTTCGGAAAAAAACTCGACCATGGACATGGGGATGCCACTCAGCACTTTTCTCAGGGAGCTTATGGACGGGCTCACGCTGTTCTTTTCGATCATCGAAATGGTGCTGTTGGTGACGCCCGCGCGCTTGGCGAGTTCACGTTGTGACAGGCCTTTCAGTTTGCGGATGGATTGCAGTCGTTCACCGACGTCCAATGCGGGAGCCTCCTAGGGGTCAGATTCAGGTCGAGAAGTCGCCATCATGGCGATAGCGTTCAGTATTTACAACACTTCGACTTCAAACCTGGGTGCCCATCAGCCCCCGCACTTTGGATACAACCGATCAGCTACCGGAATAGAGGCGTGGCGCTCGTTTCAGGTTGCAGAAAATCTGGTAAGGAATGGTGTCTGCCTTGGCTGCCACTTCACTGGCGAGGATGTTTTTGCCCCACAGCTCCACTGTCGAACCCAGGCCTGCCTGCGGCACATCGGTGAGATCGATGCACAGCATGTCCATCGACACCCGGCCCAGCAATTGACTGCGTACACCGGCCACCAACACGGGCGTACCGGTGGGGGCCTGACGCGGATAGCCGTCGGCATACCCCATGGCGACCACGCCAATGCGCATCGGCTTCGGGGTAATGAATTTGGCGCCGTAGCCCACGGGCTCACCGGCGGGCAATTCGCGGACGTTAATCACCTTAGATTCCAGTGTCATCACCGGCTGCAGGCGTGATGCAGTGGCCTGGGGTTCGTCAAATGGCGAGGTGCCATACAGCATCAGGCCCGGGCGTACCCAGTCGCTTGGCACGCGTGGCCAGCCGAGTACAGCCGGCGAGTTACGCAAGCTGATTTCTGCCGTCAAGTCGGCGCGAGCGCCCAGGAACACCGCGACTTGCTCCACGCTTCGGGTGCAATCGAGTTCATCGGCGCGGGCAAAGTGGCTCATCAGCACGATTTTCGCCACATTGGCACTGGCCTGCAGACGCTGGTATGCAGCCTTGTAATCATTGGGGTGCAAACCGACGCGGTGCATGCCGCTGTCCAGTTTCAGCCACACGTGGATCGGTTTGGCGAGTCTGGCCTGCTCGATGGCATCGAGCTGCCACAGCGAATGCACCACGCACCAAAAGTCGTGTTCGACGATCAGTGGCAGTTCATCGGCTTCAAAAAAACCTTCGAGCAGCAGGATGGGCGCGCTAATACCGGCGGCGCGCAGTTCCAGTGCTTCTTCAATACAGGCGACGGCAAAACCGTCGGCTTCAGCCTCAAGGGCCTGGGCGCAGCGCACGGCTCCGTGGCCGTAGGCATCGGCCTTGATCACAGCGAGGGCTTTGGCCCCCGTGACTTCACGGGCCAGTTGGTAATTGTGACGCAGGGCTTGGAGGTCGATCAGGGCACGGGCTGGGCGCATGGCGGCGGGCTTCTAACGGCTGTTGAATAAAAAAACCGGCGCTGACCCGCGGCGTTAACCGCGTGCCGCGCCGGAAGAGGGACTGTTACTTGATCGAAAAACCTAGGGCAGTGCTGCCACAACAGACAATTCGACCAGGATTTCTGGTTCGCACAACTTGGCTTCGACGGTAGCGCGGGCCGGTGCAACGCCTTTAGGCAGCCACTGATCCCAGACGCTGTTCATGCCGGTAAAGTCGGCATCAATGTCTTTGAGGTAGATAGTTACCGACAGGATGCGGCTTTTGTCGGTACCCGCCAGGTCCAGCAAGTGCTCGATGTTGGCCAGTGTTTCACGGGTTTGCTGCTCAATCCCGGCGTTCATGTCGTCACCGACTTGACCAGAGAGGTAAACAGTACCGTTATGGGCAACGATCTGGCTCATGCGTTCATTGGTGAGCTGGCGCTGGATTGCCATGTTTTGCAGTCTCCTGGTGGTTGCCGTAGCGGGAAATATCAAGGCCTTCGGCGCTGATTTGTGGTGTCTTTCTGGCCATCACATCCGCAAGGAAGCGACCGGAGCCGCAGGCCATGGTCCAACCGAGCGTGCCATGACCGGTGTTCAGGAACAGGTTTTTGAACGGGGTCGCACCCACAATCGGCGTGCCGTCCGGCGTAGTAGGACGCAAGCCGGTCCAGAAGCTGGCCTGGCTCAAGTCACCGCCCTGAGGATAAAGGTCGTTGACGATCATCTCCAGGGTTTCGCGTCGGCGTGGGTTCAGCGACAGATCGAAGCCGGCGATTTCAGCCATGCCGCCAACGCGGATACGGTTGTCGAAACGGGTGATCGCGACCTTGTAGGTCTCGTCGAGAATAGTCGACGTCGGGGCCATGTCCGGATTGGTGATCGGGATGGTCAGCGAGTAACCCTTGAGCGGGTAAACCGGGGCCTTGATGCCCAGCGGCTTGAGCATCTGCGGCGAGTAGCTGCCCAGTGCCAGCACGTAGCGATCAGCGGTTTCGAGCTTGCCGTCGATCATTACGCCATTGATGCGGTCGCCTGCGTAGTCCAGACGCTGGATGTCCTGACCGAAGCGGAATTCAACACCCAGGTTCTTGGCCATTTCGGCCAGGCGGGTGGTAAACATCTGACAGTCGCCGGTCTGGTCATTGGGCAGACGCAGGGCGCCGGCCAGAATGTCGGTCACGTTGGCCAGTGCGGGTTCAACCCGGGCGATGCCTGCGCGGTCGAGCAGTTCGAACGGAACGCCGGACTCCTTGAGAACCGCGATGTCCTTGGCCGCGCCATCCAGTTGGGCCTGGGTGCGGAACAATTGAGTGGTGCCCAGGTTGCGAGCCTCGTAGGCGATGCCGGTTTCGGCGCGCAGCTCGTCGAGGCAGTCACGGCTGTACTCGGACAGGCGAACCATGCGCTCCTTGTTCACGGCATAGCGGCTGGCGGTGCAGTTGCGCAGCATTTGCGCCATCCACAGGTATTGGTCGATGTTGGCAGTGGCCTTGATTGCCAAGGGCGCGTGGCGCTCCAGCAGCCATTTGATTGCCTTCAGCGGCACACCCGGCGCTGCCCACGGGGAAGCGTAGCCTGGTGACACCTGGCCGGCGTTGGCAAAGCTGGTTTCCATTGCAACGGCTGGCTGACGGTCAACGACGACCACATCGAAACCGGCTCGGGCCAGATAATAGGCGCTGGCAGTACCAATAACGCCGCCACCCAATACCATAACTCGCATATTCATATCCCTCATCGCGGCCAGCCGCAGACGTTTATTGTTCAGAGCGAAGATGAGCGCAGTATATGAAGCATTGAGTAGTGGAATTCACTGTATAAGCAGCTATATTTGGCGACAATTCTCGGGCACAACCCTTTTCACGGAGGAGAATCTCCTATGCGTACAAATCACCAAACAAAACGTGAATTGGACAAGATTGACCGCAATATTTTGCGCATCCTTCAGGTCGATGGCCGCATCTCGTTTACCGAGCTGGGAGAGAAGGTCGGGCTGTCCACTACGCCCTGCACAGAACGGGTACGAAGGCTGGAACGTGAAGGCATCATCATGGGCTATAACGCCCGGCTCAACCCGCAGCACTTGCAGGGCAGCCTGCTGGTTTTTGTTGAGATCAGCCTGGACTACAAGTCTGGCGACACCTTTGATGAATTTCGCCGCGCGGTGCTGAAGTTACCTCACGTGCTGGAGTGCCATCTGGTGTCGGGGGATTTCGACTATCTGGTCAAGGCGCGGATCAGCGAGATGGCTTCATACCGCAAGTTGCTGGGCGACATCCTGCTCAAATTGCCCCACGTGCGTGAGTCCAAGAGCTATATCGTGATGGAAGAAGTGAAAGAGAGCCTGAACCTGCCGATTGCCGATTGAACCCTGCGGGCTTAAACCAGCACCTGGCGCGTACTGGCGATGTATTCATGCACCAGCTTCTCAGCGCTGGGATGAATCATTTCCACCGGGCGTCGGCCGTTGGGGCACGGCAGTGTGGGCGTGGTGCCGAACAGGCGACAGATCAATGGTCGCTCTTCATACACCGTGCAGCCATTGGGCCCCAGGTGCACGCAGTCAAGCTCGTCCATCGCGGCTTCCTGCTCGGCGGCAGTCTTGCGCGGCAAGCGGGCCATTTCTTCGGAGGAGGTGGTCACCGGTCCGCAGCAGTCATGGCAACCCGGCACGCAGTCAAACGAGGGGATTTGCTGCCTGAGAAAGCGGATCTTGTGACTGTTGCAGCTCATCCAGAACGTACCGATTTTGAAAAGGCCGCAAAGTCTGCCTGAAAACCCCGGCTCTAGACAGGGCCGTCCAGCTGTTCTTGCCCCGTGGGAATGGCCCGGCTTATGCTCCGTCAAATTTTCCAAACATCAATAATCAGGATTCGCCCATGAGCGCCCCGGTTCAGCGCAGCCAGCACACCGCCTCTTATTACGCCGCCAGCAGCCTGCCGCAGCCCGATCATCCGGTGCTGCAGGGGGATGTGGTGGCTGATGTGTGCGTGGTGGGCGGCGGCTTTTCCGGGCTCAACACCGCGTTGGAGCTTGCCGAGCGCGGCATGAGCGTCGTTTTGCTCGAGGCTCACAAGATCGGTTGGGGCGCCAGCGGGCGCAATGGCGGCCAATTGATTCGCGGTGTCGGCCATGGCCTTGAGCAGTTTGAAGGGGTTATCGGCAAAGACGGCGTACGGCAGATGAAGTTGATGGGGCTGGAGGCGGTGGAAATCGTTCGCCGTCGCGTAGAGCGCTTCAATATCGCCTGCGACCTGACATGGGGCTACTGCGATCTGGCCAACAAGCCGCGTGACCTTGAAGGTTTTGCCGAAGAAGCCCAGGAACTGCGGGGTTTGGGCTATCGCCACGAAATCCGTCTGCTGCAAGCCAGCGAGGTGCATAGCGTGGTGGGCTCGGATCGTTATGTCGGCGGCCTGATCGATATGGGCTCGGGGCATTTGCATCCACTCAACCTGGCGCTGGGCGAAGCGGCGGCAGCTGCGCAGCTGGGCGTGAAGCTATTTGAAAACTCCGCCGTGACCCGTATCGATTATGGCCCTGAAGTAAGGGTACACACGGCGCAGGGCTCGGTACGGGCCAAAAGCCTGGTGCTGGGCTGCAACGCCTATTTAAAAGACCTGAATCCGCAACTCAGTGGCAAGGTACTGCCTGCGGGCAGCTACATCATCGCCACCGAGCCGCTGAGCGAAGCCCAGGCCCACGCCTTGCTGCCGCAGAACATGGCGGTGTGTGATCAGCGGGTGGCGCTGGATTACTACAGGTTATCGGCGGATCGACGTTTGCTGTTTGGGGGGGCTTGTCACTATTCGGGTCGCGATCCTCAAGACATTGCGGCGTATATGCGGCCCAAAATGCTTGAGGTGTTCCCGCACCTCAACAACGTGAAAATCGATTACCAGTGGGGCGGCATGATCGGCATTGGCGCCAACCGCTTGCCACAGATCGGCCGCCTGCAAGAGCAGCCCAATGTGTATTACGCCCAGGCGTATTCAGGGCATGGGGTCAACGCGACTCACCTGGCGGGCAGATTGCTGGCCGAAGCCATCAGTGGTCAGCACAGCGACGGTTTTGATCTGTTCGCCAAAGTCCCGCACATCACCTTCCCTGGCGGCAAATACCTGCGCTCGCCGTTGCTGGCGCTGGGGATGCTGTGGCATCGGCTCAAAGAGCTGCGTTAAAACGGTGGGAGCGGACTTGCTCGCGATTCAGGCGCCGCAGTGCGCCTGATACAACGCGGCGCTTGAATCGCGAGCAAGCTCCCTTGCATACAGCGCAGTATTCACGAACGCCAAAAAGGTTTGCAGCCTTCGCGTCGGGCCATTTCGCGGCTCAGGCCCACGTCACGCAGTTGATTCTCGTCCAGGTTGAGCAGCACGCGGCGGCTGCGTGCGCGGTGCCAGAACAGGCTCCAGCGCCCCAGCGCTGCAGGGGCGTTAACGATTTCCCTGGCCTCGTGTTCGGCCAGTAATTGTTGGCTGTGCAGCGTCAGGCGGACATCGCTCAAACCATTCATCAGACAGCTCCTTTTGACTCGATTACCATGAGTCAGCATGATGGCCTTACGCTCAAAACCATGACAGATTCAGCAAAGTCATTTTATATACATACAGATACGGCCTTTTAGACGCTGAATCCTCGGTTTTCAGCTCATCTGTACTGGTCAGCACTCCTGGAGTCCGGCAATGTCCCTTTACGTCAATCTCGCTGACCTGCTCGGTACGCGCATCGAACAGGGCTTTTATCGTCCTGGCGACCGCTTGCCATCAGTGCGGGCGCTAAGCGCCGAGCATGGCGTGAGCCTGAGCACGGTGCAGCAGGCGTATCGGTTGCTGGAAGACAATGGGCTGGCTTCACCACGCCCCAAGTCCGGGTACTTCGTGCCAATGGAACGTGAGCTGCCTGCCTTGCCGGGCATGGGTAAACCGGCTCAGCGGCCGGTGGAAATTTCCCAGTGGGAACAAGTGCTGGAACTGGTGCGTTCCGTGCCGCAGAAGGACGTGATCCAGTTGGGACGGGGCATGCCTGACGTCACTACGCCAACCATCAAGCCGCTGTTGCGCAGCCTGGCGCAAATCAGTCGTCGCCTGGATTTGCCCGGTCTGTATTACGACAACGTGTACGGGGTGCTGGGCCTGCGTGAGCAGTTGGCGCGCCTGTTGCTCGATTCGGGCTGCCAGCTGGGTGCTGAAGACCTGGTGATCACTACCGGCTGCCATGAGGCGCTGTCGTGCAGTATTCGCGCGGTGTGTGAGCCGGGTGACATCGTGGCGGTCGATTCGCCGAGTTTTCATGGCGCCATGCAAACCCTCAAGGGGTTGGGCATGAAGGCGCTCGAGATCCCTACCGATCCGCTGACCGGCATCAGTCTCGAGGCGCTGGAGCTGGCGCTGGAGCAGTGGCCGATCAAGGCGATCCAGATTACGCCCAGCTGTAACAACCCGCTGGGCTACATCATGCCCGAGGCTCGCAAGCGGGCGCTGGTGACACTGGCTCAGCGTTTCGATGTGGCGATTATCGAAGACGATGTGTACGGCGAACTGGCTTATACCTATCCCCGTCCGCGTACGATCAAATCCTTCGACGATGATGGGCGGGTCTTGCTGTGCAGCTCATTTTCCAAAACCCTAGCCCCCGGCTTGCGCGTTGGCTGGGTTGCGCCGGGTCGTTATCTGGAGCGGGTGCTGCACATGAAATACATCAGCACCGGTTCCACAGCGCCACAGCCGCAACTGGCCATTGCCGACTTTTTAAAGAACGGCCATTTCGAGCCGCACCTGCGCAAAATGCGCAGCCAATATCAGCGCAATCGAGACCTG
The DNA here is from genome assembly GCF_963970465.1 of Pseudomonas sp. RL_5y_Pfl2_69. NCBI lineage: Bacteria > Pseudomonadati > Pseudomonadota > Gammaproteobacteria > Pseudomonadales > Pseudomonadaceae > Pseudomonas > Pseudomonas sp. RL_5y_Pfl2_69. The sequence continues at coordinate 231,588 of NZ_CAXAOU010000006.1, forward strand.
ATGCTGGGCTGGATCAGTCGCTACTTTCCACCCGGCACTCGCGCCAGTCGGCCTCAAGGCAGTTTTATGCTCTGGCTGGAGCTGCCGGAAGGGTTTGACAGCTTGCGCCTCAACCGCGCGCTGCTGGATCAGGGGGTGCAGATTGCGGTGGGCAGTATTTTCTCTGCCTCGGGCAAATACCGTAACTGCTTGCGCATGAACTACGCTGCAAAGCCTACGCCTCAGGTTGAAGAGGCGGTGCGCAAGGTCGGGATGGCGGCCAGTAAACTGTTGGCAGAAGCTGTTTAATCACCCTGTGACGTCCGGCCCGAGGCTCTACACGTTGAAATCACTCTGTGCATTGTTTTTGGCTGTATTGCTGGGAGGTTGTGTCACTTTGGACGTGCCCCGTGAGCCAACCCAGGCGTTGCCAGCGGCAGACTCGGCCTTTGGCCGCTCCATCCAGGCCCAGGCCGCGCCCTATCAGGGCCGCTCCGGATTTCGCCTGCTGCCCAACAGCGGCGAAGCGTTCAGGGCCCGTGCAGAGCTGATCCGCAACGCGCAAAGCAGCCTCGACTTGCAGTACTACATCGTCCACGACGGGTTGAGTACGCGCATGCTGATTGATGAACTGCTCAAGGCGGCAGATCGCGGCGTGCGCGTGCGGATCCTGCTCGATGACACCGCCAGTGATGGCCTGGACGATATCCTGGCGACACTTGCGGCCCATCCCAATATCCAGATCCGGCTGTTCAATCCTCTGCAGTTGGGACGCAGCACGGGCGTGACCCGAGCCATGGGGCGGCTGTTCAACCTCTCGCGCCAGCACCGGCGCATGCACAACAAACTCTGGCTGGCCGATAACAGCGTGGCGATTGTGGGTGGGCGCAATCTGGGCGATGAGTATTTCGATGCCAAGCCCGAGCTGAACTTCACCGATATCGACTTGCTCAGCGTTGGCCCGGTAGCAGAACAATTGGGGCACGGTTTCGATCAATACTGGAACAGCGCCCTCAGCCAGCCGATTGGTGATTTTGTCTCGTCGAAACTGTCTGTGCATGAGTTGGGCAAGGCGCGTAAAAAACTCGAGGCCTCGCTCAAGCGGGCGCAGCAACGCAACCCGGCGCTTTATCAAGAGCTGGCATCCTATGAGACCAACCCGCAGCTGGATGTTTGGCGCAAAGAGCTGATCTGGGCCTGGAATCAGGCGCTGTGGGATGCGCCGAGCAAGGTGCTGGCCAGGGGGGAGCCAGACTCCCACTTGTTGCTGACCACGCAGTTGGCGCCGGAGCTGGCGGGAGTGAACCAGGAGCTGATCCTGATCTCGGCCTATTTTGTGCCGGGTGAAACCGGGTTGGTGTACCTGACGGGTCGAGCGGATGCGGGGGTCGATGTACGTTTATTGACCAACTCACTGGAAGCGACGGACGTACCCGCTGTTCACGGCGGCTACGCCCCTTACCGCAAAGCGTTGCTGGAGCACGGGGTCAAACTGTTTGAACTGCGTCGCCAGCCGGGTAGCAAGGGAGGCAGTGGACTGCACCTGTTCAAGCACGGGATGAGTTCGGATTCGAGCCTGCACAGCAAGGCGATGATTTTTGACCAGCAGAAATCATTTATTGGCTCTTTCAATTTCGACCCGCGTTCGGGGTTGTGGAACACCGAGGTCGGTGTGTTGGTGGACAGCCCGGAACTGGCCGCCGAAGCCCGCAAACTGGCCCTGCAAGGCATGGCTCCGGCCTTGAGCTATGAGCCACGGCTTGAGCAGGGCAAGCTTGTCTGGGTGACTGAAGACAACGGCCAGTTGCACACCTTGCATCGCGAGCCGGGCAACTGGTGGCGCCGGCTCAATGCCTGGTTCAGCAAGCGTGTGGGGCTGGAAAAGATGCTATGAAGCCGTTGCTTGCTCCGCGCCGAATGCTCCCTGGCGCAACACCAGAATCACCAGTACCAGCGCGCCTGCGGCCATGAACAGCGGCAAGGCGTGCCCGCTGATCCACTGGCTGCCCGCACCGGCGGCCAATGGCCCGATCAGGCAGCCGATACCCCACAGTTGCGCGACGTGGGCGTTGGCGCGCACCAGGGCATCGTCACGGTAGCGTTCGCCGATCAGGATCAGCGACAAGGTGAACAAGCCGCCGGCACTGGCACCGAAGATCACCCACAGCGGCCAGATCAGCAGGGTATTGAGCAAGAACGGCACCGCCAGGCTCGACAGCATCAGCAGGACTGCGCAGCCGGTAAACAGCGAACGGCGGGACAGACGGTCGGCCAGCGCTCCTATCGGCAATTGCAGCAGGGCATCACCCACCACAACGGTGCTGACCATCGCCAGCGCAATGTCAGCGGTAAAGCCCTGGCGCAGGCAGTAGATGGGCAGAAGCGTAAGAATCATCGCCTCAAAAGCAGCAAACAGCGCTACGGCCCACGCAATAGCCGGTAAGCCTCGACAGAATCCCAGTAAATCCTTGAAGGTCACGCTGCAGGATTCGGTGGTGGGTGCACCATCGCGACCCATGAGCAGTAAAGGCGCGAGCGTCAGCAATGCAACGCCGATCCAGAATCCGTAGTCATCTTCAGAGCCGACCAGGCCCAGCAGCAGTGGCCCGGACAATTGGCTCAAGGCATAGGCCGAGCCATACAGCGCGACCAGGCGGCCGCGCCATTGCTCGACCACCAACTGGTTGATCCAGCTTTCGCCGAGAATAAAGATAATCGTGAGTACCACGCCGATCAGCAGCCGCAGCACCAGCCACACCGGATAGCTGGGCAGTAACGCCAGCAGCCCGATGGACAGCGCCCCACACCACAGACACAGGCGCATCAGGGCGGGTGTGCCAAAGCGTGCAGCCAGCTTGCTTGCCAGGCTGGCGCCGACCAGTACACCTATCGCCGGCATGGCGGCCATGACGCCAATTGCGAACCCGCCATAACCCCAGCTTTCAAGCCTGAACGATACCAGCGGCATGCTCACGCCCAGTGCCAGGCCGACACTGAGAACCGAGGCCAGAACGGCGAAATACGTCGCCCAACGCATGTCTGTGCTCCAAATGTGTGGTGTAAAAACCAGTGTGGGAGCGGGCTTGGCCGCGATGAAGGCACCGGGGTCTGTCAGTCAGACCTCGATGCTGCCATCGCGGGCAAGCCCGCTCCCACAGGGTGTTGCGTTAAGGCTGTTACAGCTTGATCCAGGTGGATTTCAGCTCGGTGTATTTGTCGAACGCGTGCAACGACTTGTCACGCCCGTTGCCCGACTGTTTAAAGCCGCCAAACGGTGCGGTCATGTCGCCGCCATCGTACTGGTTGACCCACACGCTGCCGGCGCGCAGGGCTTTGGCGGTCAGGTGAGCCTTGGAGATGTCAGCTGTCCACACTGCTGCGGCCAGGCCGTAGGGCGTGTCGTTGGCGATCTGGATGGCTTCTTCGGCACTGTCGAAGGTGATCACCGACAGCACGGGACCGAAGATTTCTTCCTGGGCGATTTTCATCGCATTGCTCACACCATCGAAAATCGTCGGTTCAACGTAGGTGCCGCCGGTTTCCTGCAGGATTTGTTTGCCGCCTGCTACCAGTTTTGCGCCTTCGCTGTGGCCGGACTCGATGTACGACAGCACGGTGTTCATTTGCTGGGTATCAACCAGAGCGCCCACGGTGGTTTCCGGGTCCAGCGGGTTGCCGGGCTTCCAGCCTTTGAGGGCCTGGATCACCAGCGGCAGGAATTTGTCCTTGATCGAGCGCTCCACCAGCAGGCGCGAACCGGCTGTGCACACTTCACCCTGGTTGAAGGCAATGGCGCTGGCAGCGGATTCGGCCGCAGCCTGCAGGTCCGGTGCATCGGCGAAGACGATGTTCGGGCTCTTGCCACCCGCTTCAAGCCAGACGCGCTTCATGTTGGATTCGCCGGAATAGATCATCAGTTGCTTGGCGATCTTGGTCGAGCCGGTGAATACCAGGGTGTCGACATCCATGTGCAGGGCCAGGGCCTTGCCGACGGTATGGCCATAGCCTGGCAGCACGTTGAGCACGCCCGCAGGAATGCCGGCTTCAACGGCCAGAGCTGCGATACGGATGGCAGTCAGTGGGGATTTTTCAGACGGCTTGAGGATTACCGAGTTACCGGTCGACAGAGCCGGACCGAGTTTCCAGCAGGCCATCATCAACGGGAAGTTCCACGGTACGATCGCGGCGACAACGCCAACGGCTTCGCGGGTCACCAGGCCCAGTTGGTTGTGGGGGGTGGCAGCGACTTCGTCGTAGATTTTGTCGATGGCTTCACCGCTCCAGCTCAGCGCGCCGGCGGCACCTGGCACGTCGATGCCCAGGGAGTCACTGATCGGCTTGCCCATATCCAGGGTTTCAAGCAGGGCCAGTTCTTCGGCGTTTTGTTTCAGCAGGCCGGCAAAGCGGATCATCGTGGCCTTGCGCTTGGCCGGGGCCAGGCGGGACCAGACACCGGACTCAAACGTCTGGCGTGCATTGTCTACGGCTCTCTGGGCATCAGCGCTATCGCAGCTGGCAATTTTGCCCAGCAAACGGCCATCGACCGGGCTCAGACACTCGAACGTTTCATTGGAGACCGCATCGGTGTACTCACCATTGATGTAGGCGCGACCTTCGATTTTCAGCTCTTGGGCCCGTTGTTCCCAATCAGCACGCGTCAGGGTGGTCATTCGAGTGTCCTCCTCTTATTGAAATGGAAGCGTCACCCTAAACCAGTGGCCCAGGAACTTTCAATATATTTGACACATGAGTCGCAAACGGCATGGCTTGTTCGTTTTAATAAACATAGACTTTGGTTTTTCTGGCCACATACACCGCAATTTCGGGGGGACAAGAACCATGAGCATCGCAACCATCGTCGATTTCAGCACTGCCAACACCCAGGCTGACCGCTTCAGCCCGGCACCGGAAAAGGTGCTCAAGGGCGCTCCCGAACAAGTTATCCACAACCATTACAACAGTCCGTGCGGACAAATGAATGCGGGCGTGTGGGAAGGTGCTGTGGGTCAGTGGACGGTCAATTACACCGAGCATGAATACTGCGAGATTGTGCAGGGCGTTTCTGTCTTGCGTGACCATGAGGGTAACGCCAAGACCCTCCGGGCCGGTGATCGTTTTGTCATCCCGGCAGGGTTTCGCGGGACGTGGGAAGTGCTTGAACCATGTCGGAAGATTTACGTGGTGTTTGAACAGAAGGTTTGAAAGCACTGATCCAGAGCGCTTTAAGAGCCCTGCCTGATATTGAAGGCGGGGCTTTTTTATGGGCATTTGCCGCACCTTGAAAGACAAACCAGGAAACACGTCGCCGCGGATGCGGGCGTCAAAGTGAGCCAGTCTTTGGAGGGCAGGGAATTGCGGTGCCAAACACTCATGGACGAGCAGGCACTGTCAGCCCCCGCACTCACAATGGATTTTTTAACAAGGATGAATCATGTCGAAGACTACTGTTTCCAAAAGTGCCGCGCTGGCGGCAAGCATGATGCTCGCAGCGTTTTCACTGCCTGCGATGGCTGCTGAAGAGGGCCTGTGCGATAAGAATCTGGCGCTCAACTATGTGGTTGCACCAGAAGTGACGCCGCAGTTGGTGGAGTTGTGGCGCAACACTTACGGCGCTCGGGAGGTCCGCGTGGAGGTCCCTGGCAAGGGCTATACCAAGGAGTTCAACATCTATCGCCTTAGGGTGTTGGTCAATGAAGGCAACAAGCTCAGCTCGCTGAGCTGTGGTTGAACAGGGTGCGGTAACGGTGCGTAAGTGCAGCTAAACCGCAGGCAACAAAAAAGGCCCGTATCGTGAGATATGGGCCTTTTTTGTAAGAAGAAAAACCAATTACTTGATTTTGGCTTCTTTGTAGATCACGTGCTTGCGAACCCGCGGATCGAATTTTTTGATTTCGATTTTGTCCGGAGTGGTGCGCTTGTTCTTATCAGTGGTGTAGAAATGGCCTGTACCAGCGCTCGACACCAAACGGATCAATTCACGCATGATTAGCTCCCTTAGATCTTGCCAGCACGGCGGATTTCGGCCAGCACGACAGTAATGCCACGCTTGTCGATGATACGCATGCCTTTAGCAGATACGCGCAGACGAACAAAACGTTTCTCTTCTTCAACCCAGAAGCGGTGATGCTGCAGGTTCGGCAGGAAACGACGACGGGTTTTGTTATTTGCGTGGGAAATGTTATTCCCAGTCACCGGACCCTTACCGGTAACTTGACAGACTCTCGACATGCCTCAGCCCTCTAAAACCACATGCCCAACCCGGCATGGGTTGGCCGCTTAATCTCTCAGTCATGGCGCCAGGCGCCGCGTTTCTTTAAGGGTCTTACCGGCTACACCTACAAACGCAGGAACCGGGCCCCTAGAAAAGAGCGCTGCTTTATACCAGAAAGACTAAAGAGCAACAACAGGCAGTGTGATTTGCTGTAATTAATGAAGCCGCCATTTTAACGCCAATCCACGCGGCGTCTATGCCTTAAAGCGTTTTACCGCTCGTCGCGGGGAGAAGATTTTCAGGCGAAGTGTGTACCTGTAGTGGCTGCCGAAGGCTGCGTAAAGGTCCGTACAGACCCGGGAAAACGGGTTGCTTCGCAACCCTTCGCAGCCTTCGGCAGCGACTACGGGGCTTCAAACGCTATTAAAAAGTAGTCATTTGAGTAGCGGAACACTAGGGTAGGACTTTTCCAGACTGCACTTGCAGATGGGCCTCATCGACTTGTAAAGGAAACAGATCATGCGCCTCGCTGCCGTCCCCTTTTTGCTCACCTTTTGCCTGACCCCCCTGGTACAGGCGGCCACTTTGAGCGTTTGCACCGAGGCCAGCCCCGAAGGGTTCGATGTGGTGCAGTACAACTCGCTCAGTACCACCAATGCCTCGGCAGACGTGCTGATGAACCGCCTGGTGGACTTTGACGCCCAAGCAGCCAAGCTGGTGCCGGGTTTGGCGCAAAGCTGGTCAGTGTCCCCTGATGGCCTTGTGTACGACTTTAAGCTGCGTCCTGGCGTCAAGTTTCACAGCACGCCCTATTTCACCCCGAGCCGGGCGTTGAATGCCGATGACGTGCGTTTCAGCTTCGAGCGCATGCTCGACCCTGCTAATCCGTGGCACAAGGTGGCTCAAAGCGGTTTCCCCCATGCCCAGTCCTTGCAGTTGCCTGAGCTGATAAAAAAGATCGAAACGCCGGACCCGCTGACGGTTCGTTTCACTCTCAGCCGTCCTGACTCCACCTTTCTGCCAGCACTGAGCATGGGGTTTGCGTCGATCTACTCGGCCGAATACGCCGACAAACTGATGAAAGCCGGCACTCCGGAGCTGATGAACAGTCAGCCGATCGGCACCGGGCCTTTTATATTCAGCCGTTTCCAGAAAGATGCGGTAGTGCGTTACAAGGCCAATCCTGACTACTTCGCAGGCAAACCCGCTGTGGATGGGCTGATTTTTGCCATCACGCCGGACGCCAACGTGCGGCTACAAAAATTGCGCCGCAATGAGTGCCAGATTGCGCTATCGCCCAAGCCACTGGACGTGGCGGCAGCGATCAAAGACCCCGCGTTGTCGGTCACGCAAACCCCTGCCTTCATGACCGCGTTTGTGGCCATCAACAGCCAGCATCCGCCTCTGGACAAGCCTGAGGTGCGCCAGGCCATAAACCTGGCTTTCGACAAGGACACTTATCTCAAGGCCGTGTTTGAAAACAGCGCCCAGGCGGCCAACGGTATTTACCCGGCCACAACCTGGAGCTTCGCCAAGGATTTGCCGGGGTATGCCCACGACCCTCAAAAAGCCCGCGAACTCCTGGCCAAGGCTGGCTTCAAGGACGGTTTTAAAACCACCATCTGGACGCGTCCGACGGGCAGCGTGCTCAATCCGAACCCAAGTCTGGGGGCGCAGTTGTTGCAGGCCGATCTGGCCAAGATCGGTATCCAGGCCGACATTCGAGTGATCGAGTGGGGTGAGCTGATTCGCCGCGCCAAGGCGGGTGAGCACGACCTGCTGTTTATGGGCTGGGCCGGTGATAACGGCGACCCTGACAATTTCCTGACGCCACAGTTTTCATGTGCGGCGGTGAAGTCCGGGACCAACTTTGCCCGTTATTGCGACAAGGCTCTGGACAGTTTGATCAGCGAAGGCAAAACCCTGACCGATCAGGACAAACGCAGTGCCTTGTATCAAAAGGCCCAGGCGCAGATCCAGCAGCAGGCGCTGTGGCTGCCGCTGGCGCATCCGACAGCCTACGCACTCACCCGTAAAGACGTTCAGGGCTATCAGGTGAGTCCTTTTGGGCGTCAGGACTTTTCGACGGTCAGCGTTAAGCCTTGAACGCTACATCCAGCCGTGTTCAACCATTGAAAGGGGTTGGCCGTCGCCGATAATGAAATGATCCAGCACCCGCACTTCGATCAGATCCAGCGCCTGGATCAAGCGTTTGGTCAACGTGCGGTCGGCCTGGCTGGGCTCGCTGATGCCTGAAGGGTGGTTGTGGCAAAAAATTACCGCTGCCGCGTTGTGTGTGAGGGCCCGCTTGACCACTTGGCGCGGGTAAACACTGGCGCTGTCGATTGAGCCTCTGAAGAGCACTTCGAAGGCGAGCATGCGGTGTTTGGAGTCCAGAAACAGGCAGCCAAAGACCTCATGAGGCTCATGGCGCAGCAGCGATTTCAGATAATCCCGTACCGCTTGCGGGCTCTCCAGGGCGCTGTCCCGGCGCAGGCGTTCTGCCAGGTGGCGACGGCTCATTTCGAGTACCGCCTGCAACTGGCTGAACTTGGCGGGCCCCAGCCCGAGATGGCGGCAGAATCCGCGAAGGTCGGCTTCCAGCAAGGCCCGCAAACTGCCGAATTCAGTGAGTAAATGACGGGCCAGGTCGACTGCGCTTTTGCCTGAAACCCCCGTGCGCAAGAAAATGGCCAGCAACTCGGCGTCGGAAAGACTGGATGAGCCGTGCTCCAAAAGTTTCTCTCGCGGGCGCTCCGCCGCAGGCCAATTACGAATGCTCATAACACCTCCTTGTGAGTGGGCGCCGCTGTTCCCTGGCAGGCGCTGTGTTATCTTAGCCCATCATTTTTGCGTGGCATTTGGCCATTTTCCACGCAGTCATCATCGAACTAAAAGGCAGGCCTATGCAGCGGCTGTATCGAAAACGCATTGTTTTGGGCGTCGGCGGCGGCATCGCGGCTTACAAGAGTGCAGAGCTGGTTCGTCGTCTGCTGGACCAAGGCGCAGAAGTACGGGTTGTCATGACCCGCGGCGGCAGCGAATTCATTACGCCTCTGACCATGCAGGCGTTATCCGGGCACCCCGTTCATCTGGATTTGCTCGACCCTGCGGCTGAAGCAGCCATGGGCCACATCGAGCTGGCCAAGTGGGCCGATCTGGTGCTGATTGCACCTGCGACCGCTGACCTGATCGCCCGCCTTGCCCAAGGCCTGGCGAATGACCTGTTGACTACGCTGGTGCTCGCCACTGATGCAACGGTGGCCATTGCGCCTGCGATGAACCAGGCCATGTGGCGTGATCCGGCCACCCAGGCCAATACACGGCTGCTTGAAAGCCGTGGTCTGCGTGTGTTTGGCCCAGCCTCCGGGAGCCAGGCCTGTGGCGATGTGGGCTTTGGCCGCATGCTCGAAGCCGATGATCTGGTGCACTGCGCCGCCGAGTGTTTCCAGCGTCAGCTGCTGACCGGCAGGCACGTACTGATTACCGCAGGCCCGACCCAGGAAAACATCGACCCGGTGCGTTACATCACCAACCACAGCTCCGGGAAAATGGGCTTTGCCCTGGCCGAAGCGGCGGTTGAAGCGGGTGCCCGCGTGACCCTGATTACCGGCCCGGTTCATTTGCCGACCCCTGATCGGGTCAGCCGCATCGACGTGGTCAGTGCCCGTGACATGCTCGCTGCCTGTGAGGCGGCGATTCCTTGTGACGTGTTTATCGCTTCTGCTGCTGTTGCGGACTACCGACCGGAAGTAGTCGCCCCGCAAAAACTCAAGAAAGACCCTACCAAGGGCGACGGCCTGTTGCTGCAGATGGTGCGCAATCCAGACATTCTGGCCACCATCGCTTCGCGTCCTGATCGCCCTTTTAGTGTTGGCTTCGCCGCAGAAACCGAGCATCTGCTCGATTACGCTGCCCGCAAGCTCAAAGACAAAAACCTCGACCTGATTGTTGCCAACGATGTGGCTAACCCCAGCATTGGCTTCAATAGTGAGGAGAACGCGTGCAGCGTGATTGACCGCGAACTGCACGCCACTGTGTTTGCCCAGACCAGCAAGGGCAAGATTGCCCGCCAGCTGATCACTTTTATCGCCGAACGTCTGAACCAGGTTTAACTCGTATGCACGCTTTGCAAGCCAAGATCCTCGATCCACGCATTGGTAACGAATTCCCGCTGCCGCAGTACGCCACTCCCGGCTCCGCAGGCCTGGACCTGCGCGCCATGCTTAAACAAGACACCGTTCTGGAGCCAGGCCAGACCCTGCTGATCCCGACGGGCCTGTCGGTCTATATCGGCGATCCCGGCCTTGCCGCACTGATCCTTCCGCGCTCGGGCCTGGGCCACAAGCATGGCATCGTGCTGGGCAACCTGGTCGGCCTGATCGACTCCGATTACCAGGGCGAACTGATGGTGTCGTGCTGGAACCGTGGCCAGACCGCCTTCAACATCACTATCGGCGAGCGCATTGCTCAATTGGTACTGGTGCCGGTGGTGCAGGCGCACTTTGAGCTGGTCGAAGAGTTCGACGAAAGCCAGCGCGGTGCTGGCGGCTTTGGTCACTCAGGCAAGCTCTGACCGTGCAATATCAGGTCAGGCGCTCTGCCTGACCTTCAGCGCCCTCCTGAATCCTCTGAGCGTGGAGTCCCCTTGCAATGAGTAGCCCAGCTTCAGTCCCGCCCAGTTTCCCTGACAGCATTTTTCGCGCTTACGATATTCGTGGCGTGGTCCCTCACACCCTGACTGCTGAAACCGCGTACTGGATTGGCCGTGCCATTGGTGCAGAGAGTCTGGCCAAGGGCGAGCCCCAGGTGTCGGTGGGTCGGGACGGACGCTTGTCCGGTCCTCAGTTGGTCGAGGGTTTGATCCAGGGTGTGGCTGACAGTGGTTGTACGGTTAGTGATGTGGGCCTGGTGCCGACGCCTGCGCTGTATTACGCCACTCACGAATTGGCGGGCCAGTCGGGCGTGATGCTCACGGGGAGCCACAATCCGCCCGATTACAACGGTTTCAAAATCGTGATTGCGGGCGATACGCTGGCCGACGAGCAGATCAAGGCACTGCATACGCGCCTCAAGACCAACGATCTGACGTGGGGCGAAGGCAGCATCGAGCGCGTTGATATTTTGCCGCGCTACGCCGATGTGATCACCCGTGACATCCAGCTCGCCAGACGCATGAAGGTGGTAGTGGATTGCGGCAACGGGGTTGCCGGCGTGATCGCGCCTCAGTTGATCGAGGCCTTGGGCTGTGAAGTGATCCCGATGTTCTGCGAGGTGGACGGTAACTTCCCCAACCATCACCCGGACCCCAGCAAGCCGGAAAACTTGCGGGATCTGATCGCCAGGGTCAAGGAAACCAATGCCGATATCGGGCTGGCCTTTGATGGCGATGCCGACCGGGTAGGCGTGGTGACCAATACGGGCACGATGGTGTTTGCGGATCGCTTGCTGATGCTGTTTGCCCAGGATGTGCTTGAGCGCAACCCGGCGGCCGAGATCATCTTCGATGTGAAGTGCACGCGTCGCCTGACTCCGTTGATCAGGGAAAATGGTGGTCGGCCACTGATGTGGAAAACCGGCCACTCGTTGATCAAAAAGAAGATGAAGGAAACCGGTGCCCTGCTGGCAGGCGAGATGAGCGGGCATATCTTTTTCAAGGAGCGCTGGTTCGGTTTCGACGACGGCATTTACAGCGCTGCGCGCCTGCTGGAGATCCTCAGCAAGCGCCAGGAGACGGCTGAAGAGCTGTTTGAGGCCTTCCCGAACGATATTTCTACGCCAGAGATCAATATCGATGTGACGGATGAGAGCAAATTCAGCATCATTGACGCTCTGCACGACGCCCAATGGGGTGACGCCGCCGAGCTGACATCCATTGATGGTGTGCGGGTTGATTACCCTCATGGCTGGGGCCTGGTTCGCGCATCCAACACCACTCCGGTGCTGGTGCTGCGATTCGAGGCCCAAACCGAGGCCGAACTGCAACGCATCAAGGACGTCTTTCACGCTCAACTGAAGCGTGTGGCCCCTGATCTTCCACTACCGTTTTGATCGACTTGTTCTACCGGAGCCCTGAATGACCCTCGAACGTGATGCCGCCTCCAACGTCGCCAAGGTTTTGTCCGAAGCGCTGCCCTACATTCGCCGTTACGTCGGCAAGACGCTGGTGATCAAGTACGGCGGCAACGCTATGGAAAACGACGAACTGAAAACCGGTTTTGCCCGTGACATCGTGTTGATGAAGGCCGTGGGTATCAACCCGGTCGTGGTACACGGTGGCGGTCCGCAAATCGGTGATTTGCTCAAGCGTTTGTCCATCGAAAGTCATTTCATCGACGGGATGCGCGTGACTGACTCGCAAACCATGGATGTGGTGGAGATGGTGCTTGGCGGTCATGTGAACAAAGAAATCGTTAACCTGATCAACCGTCATGGCGGCAGCGCCATCGGTCTGACCGGCAAGGACGCGACCCTGATTCGCGCCAAGAAAATGGTCGTGACCCGTCAAACGCCAGAAATGACCAAGCCTGAAATCATCGACTTCGGTCATGTGGGCGAGGTCATCGACATCAATACCGACCTGTTGCACATGCTGACCAAGGGCGATTTCATCCCGGTCATCGCGCCAATCGGCGTGGGCGCCAATGGCGAGTCCTACAACATCAACGCTGATCTGGTGGCGGGCAAGGTTGCCGAAGCCCTCAAGGCCGAGAAGCTGATGCTGCTGACCAACATTGCTGGCTTGATGGACAAGGAAGGCAAGGTGCTGACCGGTCTGACGACTGCTCAGGTGGATGACCTGATTGCCGACGGCACCATTTACGGCGGCATGCTGCCAAAAATCCGCTGCGCGCTGGAAGCCGTGCAAGGTGGCGTGACGACTGCGCATATTGTTGACGGTCGTGTACCGAATGCCGTGTTGCTGGAAATCTTCACCGACACCGGTGTGGGCACGCTGATCACCAACAGCAAACCGCTGTAGGCAGAACTGAAAAAGCCCCGCCCGGCGATTGCCGGGCGGGGCTTTTTTATGGGCGGGGGGGTTAAATCCCGTACTGCGCCCGGTACGCTTCAACCGCTGGCAGGTACTGCTTGAGCGTTTCGTCTTCGGCCAGGAACTGCAGAACCTGGTTCAACGAAACGATGCTGATCACCGGAATGCCGAAGTCACGCTCGACTTCCTGGATGGCCGACAGCTCGCCATTGCCGCGCTCCTGGCGGTTCAAGGCAATCATCACGCCTGCTGCCTTGGCGCCTTGGGCCTGAATGATCTGCATGACTTCACGGATGGCGGTGCCGGCCGTGATCACGTCGTCGATGATCAGGATATCGCCTTCGAGCGGCGAGCCAACCAGGCTGCCACCTTCGCCGTGGGCCTTGGCTTCCTTGCGGTTGAAGCACCACGGCATGTCGCGGTCGTGGTGCTCGGCCAGTGCTACGGCCGTGGTCGCAGCCAAGGGAATACCCTTGTAGGCCGGGCCAAAGAGCACATCGAAGGAAATGCCGCTGTCAACGATGGCAGCCGCATAGAAGCGCCCCAGTTGAGCCAGCGCAGAACCTGTATTGAACAGGCCGGCATTGAAGAAGTAAGGACTGGTACGCCCCGACTTCAGGGTGAACTCACCGAAGCGCAGGACGCCGCGATCGATGGCAAAACGGATGAAGTCGCGCTGATACGCTTGCATGAAAAAAGCCCCAGATACCACGGATTTAGCTAATTAGTAAGACCGCGTGTATCATACACGCACGTGATTTTTGGGGCCATTTATGCGGATCATCAGTGTGAACGTCAATGGTATTCAGACGGCAGTCGAGCGCGGTTTGCTCAGTTGGCTGCAAGCTCAGAATGCCGACGTTATCTGCCTGCAGGACACCCGCGCCTCCGCCTTTGAACTGGACGATCCAGCTTACCAGCTCGATGGCTACTTTCTTTATGCCTGCGAAGCTGAAGTCCCTGCCCAAGGCGGTGTGGCTTTGTATTCGCGGTTGCAACCGAAAGCAGTCATCACTGGGCTTGGCTTCGAGACGGCCGATCGCTACGGGCGCTACCTGCAAGCCGATTTCGATAAGGTCAGCATCGCGACCTTGTTGCTCCCTTCGGGGCAGAATGGCGATGAAGACTTGAACCAGAAGTTCAAGCTAATGGACGACTTTGCGCGCTACCTTGATAAGCAGCGTCGCAAGCGTCGTGAGTACATCTACTGCGGCTCGTTGTATGTGGCGCAGCAGAAACTCGACATTAAAAACTGGCGTGACAGCCAGCAATCTCCTGGTTTCCTGGCGCCTGAACGGGCCTGGATGGATGAGATTGTCGGCAACATGGGCTATGTCGATGCCCTGCGCGAAGTCAGTCGTGAGGGCGATCAGTACAGCTGGTGGCCGGACAACGAACAAGCCGAGATGCTTAATCTGGGCTGGCGTTTCGACTACCAGTTGCTGACACCAGGCTTGCGTCGCTTTGTACGAAGCGCTCGCTTGCCGCGTCAGCCACGGTTTTCGCAACATGCGCCATTGATCGTGGACTACGACTGGACACTGACTATCTAAGTGTTTGTCGCCGTCATAAAAAATGCCCGTATCGAAAGATACGGGCATTTTTTTGTGCGCAACCCACAAGGTCAGTGTGTTACTTCAATGGGCGCCAGGTGAAGGGGTAGCGGTACACCACCCCGTCATTGGCCTTCACGCCTGCGATCACCACCAGCACCACGGCACCGATCAGCACCAGGCCGAGCAAGGCGAAGCCGACCAGTATGAACATCAGCACGTAGCAAATGGCAGACGCAATCGCCACGGTGATCTGAAAGTTCAGTGCTTCCTTGCCCTGGTCGTCGATAAAGGGATCGCTTTCACGCTTGAGCTGCCACAGGATCAGTGGGCCGATCAGGCTGCCAAACGGAAACCACATCCCGAGAAACGCCGAAAAGTGACAAAACATGGCCCATTTACGAGCGTCGCGGCTCGGTTGGGGTTTTGAAAGGTCCAGCTCACTCATAGCGTTCTCCGGTGGGTCGTTTGAAGGCTTTGACAATCAATCCGGCTGTTTAGTCCGCCAATGCCGCCTGCTGCAGGGCGAAAATTTCATTCATGCCTTTTTGAGCCAGTGCGAGCATGGCATTCAGCTCTTCAGGCTGGAACGGCGCGCCTTCTGCGGTGCCCTGAACTTCGATGAAACCACCGCTGCTGGTCATCACAACGTTGAGATCGGTTTCGGCTGCCGAGTCTTCAGGGTAGTCCAGGTCAAGGACCGGTACGCCCTGGTACATGCCGACCGATACCGCTGCGATCATTTGCTTGATAGGGTCGCCGCCTTTGAGGCCGCCACGCTTTTTGATGATTTTCAGTGCGTCTACCAGTGCAACCATGGCGCCGGTGATGGACGCAGTGCGGGTGCCGCCATCTGCCTGGATCACGTCGCAGTCGACGTACAGCGTGATATCGCCCAGCTTGGACATATCCAGCGCTGCGCGCAGGGAGCGGCCGATCAGGCGCTGGATTTCCAGGGTGCGCCCGCCTTGCTTGCCGCGGCTGGCTTCGCGTTGGTTACGGTCGCCGGTGGCGCGTGGCAGCATGCCGTATTCGGCAGTCAACCAGCCCTGGCCCTGGCCTTTAAGGAAGCGCGGTACGCCGTTCTCGACGCTGACGGTGCAGATGACTTTGGTGTCACCGAACTCGACCAGTACAGAACCCTCTGCGTGTTTGGTGTAGTTGCGGGTGATGCGGATCGGACGGAGCTGATCGGCAACGCGACCACTTGGACGTTTCATGTGGGATACCTGTACGGGACGGAAAACTGCCGAACATTATAAAGGAAAGGCTATGGCGGTGCAGGACGCGTCGGTTTGTCATCAGGTTGAACGTATTTACGACCGACGTCATTTGGGGCCACCCGCTGCACTGCGTTACAATCGGCGGTCTTAATTGCCGTCAGGCTTAATTCATTGAATCGCGAGGTACCGTCCATGGTGCATAGCATGACCGCCTTTGCCCGCGTCGAAAGCGCCGGCACTCAGGGCACCCTGAGTTGGGAGCTGCGCTCGGTCAACAGCCGCTACCTGGAGCCGCACCTGCGACTGCCTGAATCTTTCCGTGACCTCGAAGGTGCGGTGCGTGAAGCGCTGCGTCAGGGGATTTCCCGGGGAAAGCTGGAATGCACATTGCGTTTCACCGAAGAAACCACTGGCAAGCCGCTGCAGGTCGACCGTGAACGTGCCGCGCAACTGGTGGCCGCAGCCGAGACCATTGCCAGCCTGATCAAGCAGCCAGCACCGCTCAATCCACTGGAAGTGCTGGCCTGGCCCGGCGTTCTGGTGGCGGATGCAAGCGACCCGCAAGCCTTGAATACCCAGGCCCTTGCATTGTTCAAGCAAGGTCTGCAAGAGCTCAAGAACGGCCGCGAGCGCGAAGGCGCGGAGCTGGCCCGCTTGATCAGCGAGCGTTTGACGGCGATTGAAGGCGACGTCGAAACCTTGCGTGAGCTGGTGCCACAGATGCTCGCCACCCAGCGCCAAAAGGTGCTCGATCGTTTTACCGATATGAAGGCCGAGCTTGATCCGCAGCGTCTTGAGCAAGAAATGGTCATGCTGGCGCAAAAAAGCGACGTGGCCGAAGAGCTGGACCGCCTGAGCACTCACATTCTTGAAGTGCGGCGTGTGCTCAAGTCGGGTGGTGCTGCGGGTCGCCGTCTGGACTTCCTGATGCAAGAACTGAATCGCGAGGCCAATACCCTGGGCTCCAAGGCATTCGATCCACGCAGCACTCAAGCGGCGGTCAACCTCAAGGTGTTGATCGAGCAGATGCGTGAACAAGTACAGAATATTGAGTAAGGCATCCCCTGACATGAACCACAGCACTGGCACCCTTTATATCGTTTCTGCCCCTTCTGGCGCAGGCAAGACCAGCCTGGTCAAAGCGTTGATCGACGTTGAGCCGCAGATCCGGGTTTCGGTTTCGCACACGACCCGCGCCATGCGCCCAGGTGAAGTGAATGGCGTGAACTATCATTTCGTCGAGCGTGAAGAGTTCGTGAAAATGATCGAACACGGTGACTTCCTGGAGCGCGCTGAAGTCTTCGGCAACCTTTACGGCACCTCGCAAAGCCATTTGCAGCAGACGCTGGATGAAGGTCACGACCTGATTCTGGAAATCGACTGGCAGGGTGCGGAGCAGGTCCGCAAGTTGATGCCGCAGGCGCGTTCGATCTTTATCCTGCCGCCAAGCCAGGAAGCCCTGCGTCAGCGTCTGGACAACCGTGGTCAGGACAGCGACGAAATCATTGATGGCCGGATGCGCGAAGCCGTGAGTGAAATGAGCCACTATGTCGACTATGACTATCTGATCATCAATGACGATTTTGCTCTGGCACTCGAGGACCTGAAGGCCATTTTCCGCGCCAATCGGCTCCAGCAAAAACGTCAACAGCAGCGTTTTGGCAAATTACTGGCCGAACTGCTCGGTTAAACAGCACTTCCCAAAACCCCTGTAAGGGCTTTACATTGGCGCTTACAGAGGTTTTTGGGACAGTGGCCGAAAAATCAGCGCTTCCCTAATGGCTGGTGATTTTTTAAACTGTTCAGTCCGCTCGCCCATCCGGGCAGCGCGCATATTGCATTTGCTACGAGGAAGACCATGGCCCGCGTAACCGTTGAAGACTGTCTAGAACACGTGGATAACCGCTTTGAGCTGGTCATGCTCTCTACCAAGCGTGCCCGTCAACTGGCCACCGGCGGTAAAGAGCCACTGGTGCAGTGGGAAAACGACAAGCCTACCGTTGTTGCCCTGCGTGAAATCGCAGAAGGCCTGATGAGCTACGAGTTTATCGCCAACGCTGAAATCGTCGAAGACGAACCGCTGTTCGCAGCGTTCGAGGACGAGTCCAACGAGGCGAACTAAGCCTATGCCCGGTCGACGTAGCACGGCGAAGGGTAAAAAGTTTTGGCAGGAGGTTTCCTCATGCCGAGCATAGACGCCCTCGCCGATCGCTTGTCGGCGTACCTCGGCCCGGACCAGGTCAATCTGGTCCGCCGGGCGTACTTCTACGCAGAACAAGCCCACGACGGCCAACGCCGACGTAGCGGCGAGCCTTATGTCACGCACCCGCTGGCAGTGGCAAACATCCTTGCCGACATGCATATGGACCATCAAAGCCTGATGGCGGCCATGCTGCATGACGTGATTGAAGACACCGGTATTGCCAAGGAAGCGCTGGTAGCGCAGTTCGGCGAAACCGTGGCCGATCTGGTCGATGGAGTCAGCAAGCTGACTCAGATGAACTTCGAAACCAAGGCCGAAGCCCAGGCTGAAAACTTCCAGAAGATGGCCATGGCCATGGCGCGCGATATCCGCGTGATCCTGGTTAAGCTGGCCGATCGTCTGCACAACATGCGTACCCTCGAAGTGCTGTCCGGCGAAAAACGCCGACGGATTGCCAAGGAAACCCTGGAAATCTACGCGCCCATTGCCAATCGGCTGGGTATGCACAGCATTCGTATCGAATTCGAAGACCTCGGTTTCAAGGCGATGTACCCGATGCGCTCCGCGCGCATTTATCAGGCGGTAAAGCGCGCCCGGGGCAATCGCAAGGAAATCGTCAACAAAATTGAAGAGTCGCTCAGCCACTGCCTGGCCATCGATGGCATTCAGGGCGAAGTCAGCGGCCGTCAAAAACACATCTACGGCATCTACAAGAAGATGCGCGGCAAGCGCCGGGCCTTCAACGAGATCATGGATGTTTACGCGTTCCGGATCATCGTAGACAAGGTCGATACCTGCTACCGCGTGCTGGGAGCTGTACATAATTTGTACAAACCCCTGCCGGGGCGTTTCAAGGACTACATCGCCATTCCCAAGGCCAACGGCTATCAGTCGTTGCATACCACGCTGTTTGGCATGCATGGCGTACCGATCGAAATTCAGATCCGTACCCGTGAAATGGAAGAAATGGCCAACAACGGTATCGCTGCCCACTGGTTGTACAAATCCAGTGGCGACGAGCAGCACACGGGCACTCACGCCCGGGCGCGGCAGTGGGTCAAGGGCGTGCTGGAAATGCAGCAGCGCGCAGGCAACTCCCTCGAATTTATCGAAAGCGTGAAGATCGACCTGTTCCCGGACGAGGTCTACGTGTTCACGCCCAAAGGCCGGATCATGGAGCTGCCCAAAGGCTCCACAGCGGTCGATTTTGCTTACGCGGTGCACACCGATGTCGGCAACAGCTGCATTGCGTGCCGGATCAACCGTCGTCTCGCGCCGCTGTCCGAGCCGCTGCAAAGTGGCTCCACGGTCGAAATCGTCAGTGCTCCCGGTGCCCGTCCAAACCCGGCCTGGCTCAATTTTGTGGTGACTGGCAAGGCGCGTACGCACATTCGTCATGCCCTCAAGCTGCAACGCCGCTCCGAGTCGGTCAATCTGGGCGAGCGCTTGCTGAACAAGGTGCTTAACGGCTTCAACAGCTCGCTGGACAAAATTGCGGCCGAGCGCGTTCAGGCGATGCTCCAGGAATACCGCCTGGAACAAATCGAAGACCTGCTCGAAGACATCGGGCTGGGCAATCGCATGGCCTACGTGGTTGCCCGGCGTCTGCTGGGCGAAGGCGAGGCGCTGCCGAGCCCTGAAGGTCCGCTGGCGATTCGCGGTACAGAAGGTTTGGTGCTCAGCTACGCCAAATGCTGTACGCCGATCCCGGGGGATCCGATTGTTGGCCATCTGTCAGCAGGCAAAGGCATGGTTGTGCACCTGGACAACTGCCGCAATATCAGTGAAATCCGCCACAACCCCGAAAAGTGCATCCAGCTGTCGTGGGCCAAGGACGTTACCGGCGAATTCAACGTCGAATTGCGCGTCGAGCTGGAACACCAGCGCGGCCTGATTGCGCTGCTGGCCAGTAGCGTCAACGCCGCCGACGGCAACATCGAAAAGATCAGCATGGACGAACGCGATGGTCGCATCAGCGTGGTCCAACTGGTGGTCAGCGTGCACGACCGTGTGCACCTGGCTCGCGTGATCAAAAAACTGCGCGCCCTTACCGGGGTTATCCGCATCACTCGTATGCGTGCGTAGCCATCTAATTACAAGGAGTCACCCATGTCCAAGACTGTTATCACCAGCGACAAGGCACCTGCTGCAATCGGTACTTACTCTCAGGCGATCAAAGCTGGCAATACTGTCTACATGTCCGGTCAAATCCCGCTGGACCCAAAAACCATGGAACTGGTTGAAGGTTTTGAAGCCCAGACCATTCAGGTATTCGAAAACCTGAAGTCGGTAGCTGAAGCCGCTGGTGGTTCGTTCAAGGACATCGTCAAGCTGAACATCTTCCTGACTGACCTGAGCCACTTCGCCAAGGTCAACGAGATCATGGGCACTTACTTCGAACAGCCTTACCCGGCCCGCGCCGCTATCGGTGTTGCCGCCCTGCCAAAGGGTTCGCAGGTAGAGATGGACGCTATTCTGGTAATCGAGTAACACCCTCGGCGCAGCGTTTTCATGCTGCGCCACCCCCCGCTCTTCCTTGTTTCAAAAGGACCCCGCCATGCGCAAAGCGCTCGTGTTGTCACTGCTCACTTTTGTTTTGGGTGGTTGTGCCAGCGTACCCGCCCACCGCGACATCAGTGGTGTCTGGATCAATCAGGCCGCGATCGACGCAGCTGCCAATGGTGGCAACTTGCGCGAAGCCCTGCTGGCCTATGGGCCGAACCTGGAATGGGACATCGACGTCAAAAACGCCACCGCTCACTACACCAACGGCTTTGAGTCAGTGGAAGGCAAACTGCTGCCTGCCGATGATGGCATGTGGCAAGTCAGCTTGTATGGCAGTGAATCCACCGGCTTGAGCCTGGAAGGTGAAACGCTGATCCAGGCCGAGACGGATGCAGAGCCGCGCCAGCCTTTTGTGCGTTCGCAGGTCAACGTTGCAAGCGACGCGCCACTGGGTACGAGTTTTGAGGCGGCGCTCAACTCCGCTTATATGGGCGGGCAGTGGCGTGTCGTCAGTGGTGCGGGCCAGGGCAACCCTGTGACGTTTTCAGCGGACGGTCAGGTCAAGGGCCTGCCCAATATCCAGCGTTACGTGTTGTGCCTGGCGGGCGATTGCGCCTCGATGAGCGGCGAGTACGACAGCCTCTGGTTGCAGCAGGGTGAGTTGGGTGCGGCGCACATTTTTGTCCGCGATGGCCGCAAACTGGAAATCTTCCAGGCGCTGGATGCTTCTGCTCCGGATGACATGCCCCAGTTTTACCCGGGCAAGCGCGAGTGGTTGTTAGAGAAACTGTTGCCCAATTAAATGCTGTGTGGGAGCGGGCTTGCTCGCGATGATATCGCCGCCATTTGTCTGGCAGACCGCGCCGACTGCATCGCGAGCAAGCCCGCTCCCACAAAGAACCCAGCCAACATCAAGACTCAGCCCTTATCCCCCAGAATCTCGGCATACCCCTCGCGAAAGCTTGAGTAGCGCGGCTCCCAGCCCAGCGCCTTGGCGCGTGCGTTGCTGCAACGCTTGCTGCCTGCCCGGCGGGCGCTTGTCTCGGCAGCCCATTCAGTCACGCCCAGGCGCTCGCGCAGCCAGCTCACTACCTCGGCCAGTGGCACCGGCGCGTTATCGACACCGATGTAGCAGTCATCCAGGGCTTTACCCTGGCGGTCTGCCTCAAGCAAAAAGGCCAGAAGCCCGCCTGCGTCATCGGCATGGATACGGTTGCCATACATCGGCGGGTCGGTGGGCACGCGATAACCTTTGCGCACCTGCCCCAGCATCCATTCACGGCCAGGCCCGTAGATCCCGGTCAGGCGCACGACGCTGGCCGCGATACCGCTGCTGATTGCCACCTGCTCAGCCTCGAGCATGATCCGCCCCGAGTAGGCTGTCGCCTGGGCTGGGGACGTTTCGTCCACCCACTCCCCATCCTTTTGGGCAAAAACGCTGCTGCTGGACACAAACAACAGGCGCTTTGGCCGCTGGCCGTTCTGTTCAAGCCAGCCCAGGGTGTTTTTCAATCCGTCGACATAGGCCGCCTGATAACCCGCCTCGTCATGATCGGTCGCAGCCGCGCTGTACACCAGATAGTCGATCTGGCCGGTTGGCCATTGCGCCGGGCATTGCTCGCTGAACAAGTCGCCCGCCACCCCGATGACACCCGTAGGTAAACGGTCGATGGAGCGTCGCAGGCCATACACCTGCCAGTCATCACCGAGCAACTGAGTGGCCAGGCGGCTGCCGATATCACCGCATCCGGCGATCAATACAGAAGCTTTTGGCATCGCAAAATTCCTAATGAAAAGTTACAAAACGACGTGATTTGACACGACCTAAGTCGTGACTTTCGAAAAAAACAGATGCTATTGCTTTTGTTAACAAGAATTACTTGCAATAATAACGCATCATTTTGCCCTTGGTCTTACACCGCGTTGTAGGGCATTACCTCATTACTTTCCTCAGGTCCGGCTAGCATGACACGCAATCATCCCACCGCTTCGCCAACCCAGCCTTTGAGCCCAACACGCGTCTGGCGTGGGGTTGCGGCGCTGATGTTCAGCTTGATGTTGGCACCTGTCGCGGCCTTTGCCGACGAGCCTGCTGCCCCTGCCGTTCAGGCTGCTACTGAAGCCGCTGCTCCAGCACCTGTTGCTACACCGGGTGCGACTGATCCTACACTGGTTGAGGGCGCTGTTGCCCCGGCCGATGACGCGCCGCAAATTGTTGCCGAAGAAGAAAACAGCCTGGGCATGGCCCATGACCTGTCGCCTTGGGGCATGTACAAGAACGCGGACATCGTCGTCAAAATCGTGATGATCGGTCTGGCTATCGCTTCGATCATCACCTGGACCATCTGGATTGCCAAAGGCTTTGAAGTGCTGGGCGCCAAGCGTCGTCTGCGCGTTGAAATCGCCAACCTGAAAAAAGCCCGCACCCTTAAAGAAGCCAGCGACACTGCGGCCAAGGAAGGCACGCTGGCCCACCTGCTGGTCCAGGACGCCCTTGAAGAAATGCGCCTGTCGGCCAATAGCCGCGAAAAAGAAGGCATCAAGGAGCGTGTGAGCTTCCGTCTTGAGCGTTTGGTAGCCGCGTGCGGTCGTAACATGAGCAGCGGCACGGGCGTACTCGCCACCATTGGTTCCACTGCACCGTTCGTAGGTCTGTTCGGTACGGTATGGGGCATCATGAACAGCTTCATCGGTATCGCCAAAACCCAGACCACCAACCTGGCCGTTGTTGCGCCGGGTATTGCCGAAGCCCTGCTGGCCACGGCACTGGGTCTGGTTGCCGCGATCCCTGCCGTAGTGATTTACAACGTTTTCGCCCGCTCCATCACCGGCTACAAAGCCCAGGTGGCTGATGCGTCTGCTGAAGTGTTGCTGTTGGTTAGCCGTGACCTCGATCACCTGCCGCCTGAGCGTAGCTCGCAACCGCACATGGTGAAAGTGGGGTAATCGGCCATGGGCCTGCATTTAAAAGAAGGCGATGACGATCTCGCCGAGAACCATGAAATTAACGTCACCCCTTTTATCGACGTGATGCTGGTACTGCTGATCATCTTCATGGTGGCAGCACCGCTGGCCACTGTGGATATCAAGGTTGACCTGCCCGCTTCGACCGCCAAACCGGCGCCTCGCCCCGAGAAACCCGTGTTCCTCAGCGTCAAGGCTGACCAGCGGCTGTATCTGGGCGAAGAACCGGTCACGGTTGAAGCGTTGGGCCCGACCCTGGATGCCAGGACCCACAACAACAAAGACACGACGATCTTCTTCCAGGCCGACAAGGGCGTGGACTACGGTGACTTGATGAGCGTGATGGATGCTTTGCGCGCAGCCGGTTACTTGAAGGTGGGTCTGGTCGGACTTGAGACGGCAGCCAAGAAATGACCATAGCGCGCCAAAAGATGACGCGTTACGCAACCAGCCTGGCCGTGGTATTGGGTGTCCATGCAGTGGCAGTGATTCTTGCCCTGCAATGGTCCAGCCCGCGCGCGATCGAACTTCCGCCGCAAGCGATGATGGTTGATCTGGCACCAATGCCGGCACCGCCTCCTCCTGCGCCGCCAAAAGTGGTGACACCGCCACAACCGCCGGCGCCAGTGGAAGAGTTGCCGATACCCAAGCTGGCCGAAGCGCCCAAGCCGAAGATTTCTGTACCCAAGCCGGTCAAGCCCAAGCAAAAGCCTCAGCCGCCCAAGCCTGTGGAAAAACCGGACCCGGTCAAAGAGAAGCCTTCAGAAGAGAAACCCAGCGACGCGACGCCGACCAAGAACACCAGCGAGAAATCCGCTGCACCGGCCCCGGGGCCGTCTGCGCAACAACTGGCGGCCAAAGCCAGTTGGGAAGGCACCTTGCTCAGTCACTTGGGCAAGTACAAGAAGTACCCGCCTGCTGCGCAATCCCGTGGCAAGGAAGGCCTGAACCGTCTGCGCTTCGTGGTGGATGCTGAAGGCAAGGTACTGTCCTACGAGTTGGTAGGGCGTTCCGGCAATGCTGATCTGGACAGGGCGACCCTGGAAATGATTCGCCGGGCACAGCCATTGCCCAAGCCGCCGCCCGAGATGCTGACCAATGGCAGCATCGAGATCGTGGCGCCCTTCGTTTATTCCATCGATAAACGTCGGCGATAACACCGCAAAGGGCACCTCAGGGTGCCCTTTGTGCATCTGCGAGCAAGATAAATCAGCCCTGCCTTTGATTAGCGACTGTAGCTCTTGGGGCAATGTCTGATAACGTGCGTCTATCGATTGCAGCCGCTATGCTTGGCCCGCAACCACAGGGACGCACGCTATGACGCTTACAGAATTACGCTACATCGTTACCCTCGCCCAAGAGCAACATTTCGGCCACGCTGCCGAACGTTGCCACGTCAGCCAGCCGACCCTGTCGGTGGGTGTGAAAAAACTGGAAGACGAACTCGGTGTGCTGATTTTCGAGCGCAGCAAAAGTGCGGTACGCGTAACCCCGGTGGGTGAAAGTATCGTGGCCCAGGCACAAAAAGTGCTGGAGCAGGCGCAAGGTATTCGCGAGTTGGCACAGGCGGGCAAAAATCAGCTGACGGCCCCGCTCAAGGTCGGCGCGATCTACACCGTGGGCCCGTACCTGTTCCCGCACCTGATTCCACAACTGCACCGGGTTGCCCCGCAGATGCCGTTGTATATCGAAGAAAACTTCACCCACGTCCTGCGCGACAAGCTGCGTAACGGTGAGCTGGACGCGATTATCATCGCGCTGCCGTTCCAGGAAGCCGACGTGCTGACCTTGCCGCTGTACGACGAGCCGTTTTACGTGCTGATGCCCAGTGAGCACCCGTGGACCAAAAAAGAGACCATCGACGCCAGCCTGCTGAACGACAAGAGCCTGCTGTTGCTGGGCGAAGGTCACTGTTTCCGCGATCAGGTCCTGGAAGCGTGCCCGACCGTGGCCAAAGGCAATGATGGCGCCATGCACACGACGGTTGAGTCCAGCTCGCTGGAAACCATCCGCCACATGGTCGCGTCCGGTCTGGGTATCTCGATTCTTCCGTTGTCGGCCGTCGACAGTCACCACTACGCACCCGGTATCCTGGCCGTGCGCCCTTTGACCCCGCCGGTGCCGTTCCGAACCGTCGCCATTGCCTGGCGCGCCAGCTTCCCGCGGCCCAAGGCAATTGAAATCCTCGCCGACTCGATCCGCCTGTGCTCGGTGGCCAAGCCGCCTGCTGAGAAGTAATTACGCCGATGACCGAGTTGTCGAAAGTGTCGGTCACTGCGCTCAAGGGCGTGGGCGAGGCCATGGCCGAGAAACTGGCCAAGGTCGGACTGGAAAACGTCCAGGACGTGCTGTTCCATTTGCCGCTGCGCTATCAGGACCGGACCCGCGTGGTGCCGATTGGCGCCTTGCGCCCCGGTCAGGACGCGGTGGTTGAAGGACGGGTTATCGGTGCCGATGTGGTCATGGGCAAGCGCCGCAGCTTGCTGGTGCGCATCAACGATGGCACTGGCGGCCTGAGCCTGCGCTTCTATCACTTCAGCAATGCGCAAAAGGAAAGCCTCAAGCGCGGCACTGAAGTGCGCTGCTATGGCGAGGCCCGGCCAGGAGCCTCGGGGCTGGAAATCTACCACCCCGAATACCGCGCCATTACCGGTGACGAACCGCCGCCCGTCGATACCACCCTGACGCCGATTTATCCCACCACCGAAGGCCTGACCCAGCAGCGCCTGCGCCAGTTAAGCCAGCAAAGCCTGGCCATGCTTGGCCCGAGCAGCCTGCCCGACTGGTTGCCGCCGGAACTGGCCAAGGACTATCAGCTTGCCCCACTGGACCAGGCCATTCGTTATCTGCATCAGCCGCCCGCCGATGCCGATGTTGAAGAACTTGCCTTGGGCCATCACTGGGCGCAGCACCGTCTGGCCTTTGAAGAGCTGTTGACTCATCAACTGTCCCAGCAGCGTTTGCGCGAGAGCCTGCGCTCCCAGCAGGCGCCCGCACTGCCCAAGGCCACAAAACTGCCGGTGCAGTTTCTTGCCAATCTGGGCTTCCCGCCGACGGGAGCCCAGGCTCGGGTCGGCAACGAAATTGCCTATGACCTCAGTCAGCCCGAACCCATGCTGCGCCTGATTCAGGGCGACGTAGGCTCCGGCAAGACGGTGGTTGCGGCGATGGCGGCATTGCAGGCGCTTGAGGCGGGATATCAGGTGGCATTGATGGCACCGACTGAAATCCTTGCCGAGCAGCACTTCATCAACTTCAAACGCTGGCTGGAGCCTCTTGGGCTGGAGGTCGCGTGGCTGGCCGGCAAGCTCAAAGGCAAGGCTCGCGTGACGGCGATGGAGCAAATCGCCAGTGGCGTGCCCATGGTCGTGGGTACCCATGCGTTGTTTCAGGAGCATGTGCAGTTCCACAATCTGGCGCTGGTCATCATCGACGAACAGCACCGCTTTGGCGTGCAGCAACGTCTGGCCCTGCGCAACAAGGGGGTGGGCGGTGTGATGTGTCCGCACCAGTTGATCATGACCGCTACCCCTATTCCGCGCACTCTGGCCATGAGCGCTTACGCCGACCTCGACACCTCTATTCTCGACGAACTGCCCCCTGGTCGAACCCCGGTCAACACCGTGCTGGTGGTCGACACGCGCCGCATCGAAGTGATTGAGCGAGTGCGTGCCGCCTGCGCGCAGGGGCGACAGGCCTACTGGGTCTGCACCTTGATCGAAGAATCCGAAGAGATGACCTGTCAGGCCGCCGAAACCACCTTTGAAGACCTTTCCAGTGCCTTGGGAGAGTTGCGCGTGGGTCTGATCCACGGGCGCATGAAAGCGGCTGAAAAAGCGGCTGTCATGGCCCAGTTCAAGGCCGGTGAGCTGCAGTTGCTGGTGGCGACCACGGTCATTGAAGTGGGCGTCGACGTGCCCAATGCCAGCTTGATGATTATCGAAAACCCTGAGCGGCTGGGCCTGTCACAACTTCACCAACTGCGTGGGCGTGTAGGCCGTGGCAGCGCCGCGAGCCATTGCGTGCTGCTGTATCACCCGCCGCTGTCGCAAATTGGACGCCAGCGTCTGGGCATCATGCGCGAGACCAACGACGGCTTTGTGATCGCCGAAAAAGACCTGGAACTGCGCGGCCCTGGAGAAATGCTGGGCACCCGCCAGACTGGCCTTCTGCAATTCAAGGTTGCCGACCTGATGCGCGATGCCGACCTGCTGCCCGCCGTGCGGGAGGCCGCCCAGGCATTGATTGAGCGCTGGCCTGGGCATGTCAGCCCCTTGCTGGATCGGTGGCTGCGTCACGGCCAGCAATACGGACAGGTTTAAAACACTATTCAGTAAATGGTCCGGCTGCCGATCTAGTAACGGCTTATCAAATTTGAGTTGTACAGAACGGAAGCAGACCATGACTGAAGTTGCCAGCGCCCCTGCCGTTGCGAGTACGCCGTCTGTTATCGGGCGCTTGCTCGGTGACTTGGCTATCGCTTATCGCGAAGTCCCTGACCACCCGGCGCTCGATCCCGCGCGCAAGGTCCAGGCTGTACTGCTCGATGACGCGGTCGGCATCCTCATGGTGCTGTTCACGCAGAGCCATTTGCTGGATCTGAACCGTCTGGCTGACTTGATCGGGCGCCGCATGACCGCCGTTGCCCCCGATCGCCTCCAGGCCATGCTCGACAAACATGGCCTGAGCCTGTTGCCAGGGCTGCCAGCGCTGATCAACTCGCCCTGCCTGTACGAAGAGCAATTGCTGCAACAACCCACACTGCTGATTAGCGCTGGTGAACCGGGGCGGTTGCTGGAAATCACTCGGGAAGATTTCAAATACCTGCTCAAAAATGCCAGCGTCGGTCGCTTTGGCGAGCCCCTGAGTGCGATCAAACTTGATTACACAGGGGACGAT
Source organism: Pseudomonas sp. RL_5y_Pfl2_69 (assembly GCF_963970465.1). Taxonomy (NCBI): domain Bacteria; kingdom Pseudomonadati; phylum Pseudomonadota; class Gammaproteobacteria; order Pseudomonadales; family Pseudomonadaceae; genus Pseudomonas; species Pseudomonas sp. RL_5y_Pfl2_69. The sequence goes on from NZ_CAXAOU010000006.1 coordinate 260,119, forward strand.
GGCGAGGCCATCACCCGAGCCGTTCAGGCATTCACGGCGCGCCGGATTCAGCAGCGGCTCGAAGCGACCATCGAATTGCCGCCGTTGGCTGAGAGCGTGCGCAGAATGATGCGGCTGCGTTCCGATCCCGATGTCACCATCGATGAGATCACCAGTGTTGTTGAAACCGACCCGGCACTCGCGGCACAAGTCATGAGCTGGGCGTCGTCGTCGTACTACGCATCACAAAGCAAGATTCGCTCGGTCGAAGACGCCATTGTGCGAGTGCTGGGGGTCGATCTGGTGATCAACCTGGCGCTCAGCCTGTCGTTGGGCAAAAGTCTGAGCCTGCCCAAGGACAATCCGCAATCGAGCACACCCTACTGGCAACAATCGATCTATACCGCAGCGGTGATTGAAGGGCTGACCCGCGCCATGCCTCGGGAACTGCGTCCTGAAGTCGGCATGACTTACCTGGGCGGGCTGTTGCACAACTTTGGTTACTTGCTCTTGGCCTATGTGTTTCCGCCGCATTTTTCGCTGATCTGCCGTCATCTCGAGGTTAACCCGCATGTCAGCCATAGCCTGATTGAACAGCATTTGCTGGGCATCAGCCGTGAGCAAATGGGGGCCTGGTTGATGCGGTTTTGGGGCATGCCTGAGGAGCTGGCGATTGCGGTGCGCTTTCAACATGATCCGGCCTACATCGGTACCGATGCCCACTATCCGAATCTGGTGTGCGTAGCGCTGGGGTTACTGCAAAACCGCGGAATTGGGCATGGTGCGTGTGCGCCGCTGCCAGATGCGTTGTTTGAGCGTTTGGGGGTATCGCGGGACAAGGCCGAAGCGGTCGTCAGCAAAGTACTGGAGGCTGAAGTGTTGCTGCGTGAAATGGCAGCGCAGTTCGGTCAGGCCTGAAGCCCGGTCTGCACCATTTCAGTAGCCGCTGAGGAGCGAAGCGAGGCTGCGATCGGCTGCGAAGCAGTCGTAAAGCCAACCTCCACTATTTGTCAGGAAAATCGCGTACTCAGGTTTTGCGATCGCTGCGCAATCGATCGCAGCCTCGCGGAGCTCGTCAGCGGCTACAAATATCCGAGACCTACGCCTTCGTCTTCTTACGCGGCTTGAGGTATTTGGTCAGGCCCTGGAACCAGATCACCAGCGCCGGGTTGCCCTTGATCTGAATCGACTTGTCCTGAATCCCGGTCATGAACGCCAGTTGCTTGTTCTTCGCTTGCAGCGTGGCGAAGCCGTAGGCGGCATCCTTAAAGGCGATGGCAAACGCAGGCTCGGGGTACAGGCCGCCGTGGCTGGTGATGCGCTGGTTTTTGACCTTGAAATGACGGGCCACTTTGCCATCGAGGGTTTGCAGCTGGAACACCAGATCCTTGTCAGCAAGCTGTTGCTGGAAAGCAGGATTCTTACGGCTGGCTTTGCCCATTAGAAAGCCAAGCATCCAGAGCAGAAAACGAAATTTCATGTACGCGGCCTCGGGGGAATAAAAAATGGCCGGCGCAGTGTAACGATTTGAGCGAAGAACGCCACATGTCTGCATGGATGGGCGTAGATGGGGTAGGTTTTGCCACTTATGGCCGCATAATCGACCCGGTTTCAGTCAAGAATGGGCCGCCAGGATCGCCAGCTTGCCCATTCTTCATGTCGCCAAGGGCTTAAGGATTAACGCTGTCCTTGAGGAACTTGCCCGGCTTGAACGCTACCGTGTTGCTGGCCTTGATGGTGACCGGCTGACCGGTTTGCGGGTTTTGTCCGGTACGGGCACCGCGATGACGCTGAATAAAGGTACCAAAGCCGACCAGCGTGACGCTGTCTTTGCGATGCAGGGCCTGGGTGATTTCTTCTAGCACTGCATTGAGTACGCGGTTGGCTTGTTCTTTGGTGAGGTCGGCCTTTTCAGCAATAGCGGCGGCGAGATCTGGTTTACGCATGATGAAGCCTCATTGACGGTTTTTTGTTGTTATGTCCGTGCTGCTCTCTATGGAGCAGCGCCCAAGGCGCCGCAGGCTCTAAACTGCGGCAGACCGGTGTGAGAATGGCATGCGGTCAAGGCCGGCGCCAGCCTCTGCACAGGCTTTGTTGAGTCAAGGCAGTGCTATATCCGACAGAGTGCGCCGTGTTTACGCCAAAAGTGCAGGCAGCTCTTTGTTCAGTGCGAGTTTTTCGCGAACGGCTTCGCCGGTCAGGGCATAGCCGAGCAATTTGCCATCGGCATCGCGGCACAGCGCCTTGATATCGGCGCCCTGACCTTCCACGGTCCACACGCCGTCTCGGCCGCGCGGCACAGGTGATACCACCAGCGGGCAAACCGGGGTCTTAACGGTAATGGGCATAGCGCCATAACTGACCGTCGTCGGGTTGCCTGCCAGCGTTTGCGCCAGTGCACGGGCGCAACTCATGAGCGGCATCACGTACAACAGATTCAAGCCATCGACCTCGGCACAGTCACCCAGTGCGTAGATGTTGGGGTGGGATGTTTGAAGCTGGCGATCGACTTCGACCCCGCGATTGACCTTGATCCCGGCTGCGGCCGCCATATCGATGCGTGGGCGCAAACCGATGGCTGACACAACGACATCACACTGGACTACGCTGCCATCCGACAAATGCGCGTCGAGCCCGGCATCGGTGCGTTGCAGTCGAGTCAACACCGGCCCCAGATGAAAGCGTGCCCCCAGGCTCTCAAGGCCTGACTGGACCGCAGCCGCGGCTGCGGGATGCAGCAGGGTTGGCATCACTTGCTCGCATGGCGCGACCAGATCGACCTCATAGCCCCCTGCGATCAGGTCATTGGCAAACTCACAGCCGATCAAGCCAGCCCCCAGGATCAGTACCCGGCGCTTGCCTGCCGCTGCGACCCGAAAGCGCGCGTAATCTTCAAGATCATTGATCGGGAAAATGGCGTCCTGGGCATCGCCCTCTACCGGCACCTGCACCGTTTGTGCGCCCCACGCCAGGATCAGGTCGCGATAGGGCACGGCTTCTTCGCCGATCCACAATTGCTTGTGGCCCGGGTCGATACCGCTGATGCGAGTGTGGGTGCGCACCTGGGCCTTGAGTTGTTCGGCCATCGCCTGGGGCGTTGCCATGCTCAGGCCATCGGCTTCCTTGTTCTTGCCAAAGCCGGTGGACAGCATGGGCTTGGAGTAGGAGCGCCCGTCATCGGCCGTGATCAGCAGCAGCGGGGTTTCGCTGTCCAGCTTGCGAAACTCGCGGGCCAGGTTATAGCCAGCCAGCCCGGTGCCAACGATCACGACAGGTGCGTTCATTCCAATCTCCAAAGGTGAATCAGGTTTTAAAAGGGTCGATCAGTTGATTTCAATCATCTCGAAATCCATTTTGCCGACGCCGCAGTCCGGGCACAGCCAGTCTTCAGGTACGTCTTGCCACAGGGTGCCCGGGGCGATGCCATCGTCCGGCCAGCCGTCGGCTTCGTTATAAATCAGTCCACATACAATGCATTGCCACTTTTTCATCGGGGTACTTCCTAAAGGTTCAGGCTTGGACGAGACCACAGACTTATCAACACCCGCCGAGTTGCTCGTCAAATTCAGGGCGTTTTGTACTGATGACCACAGGCAGATGCAAGCACCAATACTGCCAAAAGGCCCAAGGCCGCTCAATCAAGGACCGGCGTGATAAGCTCGCCGACCTCAATGGCTGCCAATTATGACCCACTGTGCCGCACATAACTTCTGCGCTTGTCTCCCCCGTCTGGCTTGAGCAAGGCCAACTTCCTGCCCTGCCTGACGCACAAACGTTCGACTGGCTGTTTGATGAGGGTTCTCTGACCCGGCGTCTCACTGCGATTTCAGACGATTCCTTCAGCGTGCTTCCGCTTTTTGAGGGCTGGCAGGTGTTGCGCCCGGACGAATGTGCTGCACTTGAACTGCCCCAGGGCATTCAGGGCTGGGTGCGTGAAGTGTATTTGCGCGGGCACGGCCAGCCGTGGGTGTTTGCTCGCAGCGTGGCGGCCAAAAGCTCGCTGCAAGCTGGCGGCCTGAATATGGACGAGCTGGGCACCCGCTCATTGGGCGAGTTGCTGTTTAGCGATCAGGCCTTTGAGCGTGGGGCGCTGCAGGTGTGTCACTACCCGCGCCACTGGTTGCCACGGGTCGACCAGGTCGATCACCTGTGGGCCCGCCGCTCGCGCTTTGTTCGCGGGGCACTGAGCGTGCTGGTGGCCGAAGTGTTTTTACCCAAACTGTGGACCGCCCTCAGTGCCCGGTCGGAGAACAACTGATGTACATGCGCCTGCTCAAATCACTCAACCGGTTGAACCCTCGCGCCTGGGACTTCATCCAGCTGACCCGCATGGACAAGCCCATCGGCATCTACCTGCTGCTGTGGCCGACCCTGTGGGCACTGTGGGTTGCCGCCAAAGGTGTGCCCTCGCTAAGCAATCTGCTGATCTTTGTATTCGGCGTGATCCTGACGCGAGCGGGGGGCTGCGTGATCAACGACTTCGCCGATCGCAAGGTGGATGGTCACGTAAAACGGACGGAACAACGGCCGATGGCCAGCGGAAAAATCAGCAGCAAAGAGGCGTTGGTGTTTTTTGCCCTGCTGATGGGGCTCAGCTTCCTGCTGGTGCTGTGCACCAATGCACCGACCATCTGGTTGTCATTCGGCGCGCTGGCACTGGCCGCGACCTACCCGTTCATGAAGCGCTATACCTACTACCCGCAAGTGGTACTGGGTGCTGCGTTTTCGTGGGGCATCCCGATGGCCTTCACCGCCGAAACCGGCAGTTTGCCTGCTGCGGCATGGTTGCTGTACATCGCCAACCTGCTGTGGACGGTGGGCTACGACACTTACTACGCCATGACCGACCGCGAAGACGACCTGAAAATCGGTGTCAAATCCACGGCGATCCTGTTTGGCGATGCTGATCGCGTGATTATCCTGAGCCTGCAGGGTCTGGCCCTGGGCTGTCTGCTGCTGGCAGGTTCGCACTTTGAACTGGGCGGCTGGTTCCACCTTGGGCTGTTGGGCGCGGCGGCGTGTTTTGTGTGGGAGTTCTGGTACACCCGCGACCGTGATCCGCAGCGCTGCTTTAAAGCTTTCCTGCACAACCACTGGGCAGGCTTGTCGATTTTTGTGGGGATCGTGCTGGATTATGCACTGCGCTAGCCAAAAGTGATGTGTAGCCGCTGAGGAGCGCAGCGACCGTAAACCCTCTATCCGGGTATTCCTGAAACGGTGCAGTGTCCGGTTTTACGACGGCTACGCCGCCGAACGCAGCCTCGCTGCGTTCTTCAGCGGCTACACAACATTTGCCACCCAACTCACCGCACCGGCATCAGCCGCAAGGTGCTGCGGGTGTTGAGCTGGATTTCGGCTTCGTCCATATGAGGCTTGTCGTAGTCGCCTTCGATGTAGGACTCGGCCTGATCACGGTAGTGTTTGTCGAAGGGCACGCCGCTTTGACCCACCGGGTTGATGGTCAGCCCGTGGGCCGGGTCGGCAAAGTCGATCAAGCGCCGCGTTGATGGGCCGTAGGTCACCGGCCACGGTGCGTTGCCGAGTTTGGCGCTGAGGTTGTTCGGCACTTCGTGGCTGCCGGGAGCGGCGAAGGGACCGACGTTGAACAGCCAGTCCAGAGGCTTTTGTCGCCCCAGCGGGTGCTCGTGGGTCAGGGTGTGGGCCCGGCCCCAGCGCCATTGTCCGGGGTCGTCGCCCAGGACGGCCTTCAAGTGGGCAATGCTGGCCTGCCAGGCCACTTTGACCGTGTCAGCGCGGCTCTCTTTTTGCGCTGTCGTGCGGTTGTCCCACCACGGCGAGTCCGGGCTTGCGGCCAGGCGTGGCAAGGCAGCATCAACCACTCGCGTCGTCAGCAGGGTGTCAAAAAAGGCGTCGCCCAATTTGTCACGCATGGTGGCTTCAGTGAGGCTGTACAAGAACTGGTTGAACACAGTGGCGGCAATCGAATCGAGCGGGTAATCACCTGTCCATTGCGCCAGTTGTTCTACCAGTTTGCGCTCGGCTGGAACCGTGACGACTTCGCGCAGTACGGGCAACAGGGGTTTGAGCACTCGCTGGCCGTAGTCTGTGGCGGTTCCCAGTTGCAGGGCCTGACTGTTTTTGAGGTTCCACTTCACGCTGTTATCGCTGAGCTGGCGATTTAGCTGCTGGCCACGGTCCGCCAGGTTGTAGTAACCGGGAATCTCGATGCCAGCAGGGGATAACGGCTGGAAGTTGGCTGACACGATATAGCCTCGTGCCGGGTTTTCTTCCTGGGGGTTGGCGCTGAACGGGTAGAAACCGTCCTTGTCGGCCTGGTTGGTGCTGCCGTCCAGAATGAACGTCGGGTTGACCCCGGCCGGGCGCTTGGGTAATTGCGCCGCTGCCCACCAACCGATATCGCCCTTGGCGTTGGCCCATAGCAGATTGAGCCCCGGCGCCTGAATAAAGGTTGCGGCCGTGCGCGCCTTGCTCAGGCTGTCGGCACGGTTGAGCTGATAGAAGCCTTCCAGGATCGGATTTTTCGTTTCCAGAAAACCCCACCACATCGCGATCGGCGTGTTGCCCGCCGTTGCGCCCAGCACGTCATTGATGATCGGCCCGTGGGGTGATTGGCGCAGTGTAAGCGTGACCGGTGCCTCGCCCTTGACGGCAATCTGCTGCTCGGTGCGGGTCATGTCGACCCACTGACCGTGGTACCAGACCTGATTGGGATTGTCGGGGTTGGTCTTCTCGGCGATCAGGTCCAGATCGTCGTTCTGGAACATGGTCAGGCTCCAGCCGAAATCCCGGTTGTTGCCCAAAAAGGCGAACGGAACCAGGGCCTGATGGTAGCCATACAGCTCAAAATCCGGTGCCGAAAGCTGGGCCTCGTACCACACCGAGGGTGCCGAAAAGCGGATGTGCGGGTCGCCTGCCAGCAGCGGTTTGCCACTTTGGGTGCGTTTGCCCGCCACCACCCATGCATTGCTGCCCTCGAACTGTGGCAAGCCGGCCTGGCTCAGGGCCTGATCGCTCAGTCGGGCCAGCGCTCCCAGGGTTTTCCAGTCGTTGGCCGCCAGTGCCGGGGCCAATACGCCCTGGGGTTGCCAGTCGAGGTCGAAGATTTTCAGGTAGTCGCTGCCCAGTTCATCGCGCACATACGTCAGTAGCGGTTCAGTACGAAAGGCGGCGGCAAAACTGTAGGCCATGTAACCGGCAACGCTGATGGTGTCTTCGGCGGTAAAGGGCCGTGGCGTGATGCCCAGCAGGTCGAACTCCACGGGTTTGGGATTGTTGGCCTGGAACTGATTGATCCCGTCCAGATACGCCTGCAAGGCCAGGAAAGCCGGGGATTGAGGATCCAGCTCCGTCAGGTAACTGGCAGCCCGCTCGCGGATGCGCAGGCTGCGAAACAGTTTGTCGGTATCGACCAGCTTGGGCCCCAGCACCTCGGCCAGCTCACCCCGTGCCAGGCGACGCATGATTTCCATCTGAAACAGCCGGTCCTGGGCCTGCACATAGCCCAGGGCGCGATACAGGTCAGCCTGGTTGCCAGCCCGAATATGCGGCACCCCGCGCTCGTCATAACGCACCGTGACCGGCCCCTGCAGTGCAGCAAGCCCGACCTGGCCCTGGCGTGTCGGCAGTTTGCTTTGCACGTACCAGAACCCGCCGCCTGCGATGGACGCGACGACAAGAGCGATAAGGGTCAGGCTGCGTTTCATGGAACTACTCCTTGTTCTGCTCAAGTGCACCAGGACGCTATCAACGTGCGGCGTTATCAGCCTGCCACGGGCAATAGCAGCCCACGGCCATGGTGTGGGTGGCCTTGACCGGACGGCCTTCGCTCAGGGCTTGCAGGATGGGTTCGATAAAGCTGTTGCTGGCGTTGCAGGTGGCACCTTCGCTGTAGGGACCGAAGTAGGCCAGTTGGCCGCTGCGGTCCCAGATGGCCACGGCCGGGCTGGCGCCCAGGCGTTCGGCGCCGGGCAGGCTGGCCAAGGGCTTGATGGCGCCCAGGGTGGAGGGCAACTGGCCTTGAGTGCCGGGCTTTTTCACTGAGTAGAACTCGACACCTTGCGGGACGTAATGGGCCAGCAGTTCACCGAGATGCTGCTGGTTGCCAACGTTACACGGGCAGGCCGGGTCCCAGAAATGCACCACGCGAATCGCACCCGGGCCGGACAGTTCGCCGGGCAGGCTCAGTACGTCGCCTGCAAATAGCGCGGTTTGATCGCTGAAGGCGCGAATGTAGCGGCCCTGGAACCAGTCGTAAGCGAGCCACAACCCCACTGCGCAGATCAGCGTCAGCAGGCAGGCCAACAGGGTTTTCAGCGTGGGCACCGGCATGCAAAAGCTCCTTGAAGGTCGCGTAGCTTGCCATGCCTGACCTGACAGATGAATATCGATGGTCTATAAAGCCTGTTTTGCGCTTGTGCGCCCTGTCTGGAAGCCCTTATGCCTGCCCCGTTTGCCCCCGATTCCTTGCGCGCCAGCTTGCAGCCGTTGGCCGCGGCTCAACCGTTATCGAGAGAGGGCCTGGCGTATCAGCACTTTTATGGGCTGGATTTTCCTCTGCGTCCGGCTGTGGTCAAACGCCAGTTGGGCCGCTTTAGCGCAGGCGGCTTCGAACTGGTCAGTCAGGTGTGGTGGCCCGACACCCCGCCTGTGGCGACCCTGTTTGTGATTCACGGTTTTTATGACCACATGGGGCTGTATCGGCATGTGATCGAGTGGGGATTGAACCGAGGGTTTGTCGTGATTGCCTGTGACCTGCCGGGGCATGGGCTGTCGAGTGGAGAACGGGCCAGCATCGATGATTTCACGCAGTACCAGGCAGTCCTGCAAGGGTTGTTTATCGAGGCGCAATCGTTGCAATTACCCCAGCCTTGGCACCTGTGCGGGCAAAGCACGGGCGGGGCGATTGTCCTCGATCACTTGCTGCACCACGGGGAGCACAGCCCGGCTCAAGGGCAGGCCATTTTGCTCTCGCCACTGGTTCGCCCCAAAGGCTGGGGCTGGTCAAAGTTCAGTTATTACTTGCTGCGCCCTTTCGTCAAAGGGATTGCCCGACGCTTTAGCGAGAACTCCAACGACCCGAATTTCCTGGCATTTCTGCAAGCCGATCCGCTGCAGCCGGTACGTTTGCCAACGGCGTGGGTGGGGGCACTGGCGCGCTGGATTCCGCGTATTGAAGGCGCATCACCGAGTGCCCGCCAGCCGTTGGTGATTCAGGGCGAAGCCGACAAGACGGTGGACTGGCAACATAACCTTGAGGTATTGAACGCCAGGTTCAAGCAGCCGCAGATACTGCTATTACCTGAAGCGCGCCACCATCTGGCGAATGAAACGGCAGAAATCCGCGCGAGGTATTTTGCGTTTCTGGATAAGTTCTTTTGAACTTGATAGTGAGCCTGTAGGGCTTAAGCCTACTGACTCAGGTTTGAGGTACTTTGCCCGACTGCCAACCCGGCGCGGATCGCGGCCAGAGCGGCCTGGTAATAGGTCTTGCCTTCAGGTGACTCAGCAAAGGTGACGAATTCTTCCAGCTCCGGGTCAGACAGGTCGCGATACACGTAGAGCAACGTGTTATCCAGCTCACCGGCGATCTGGTCCATCAACCGCTGGCGCTGGCCATTCAACATGCTTTGGGCCTGCCCGCCACCCAGCAGCCCCGGGATCATCGAGCTCAAGCTGTCGGCGGCAACGCCAGCAATGGCCAGGCTGACTTCAGCTCCGGCTTCACGGGCAGGCAGTGCGCGGGATAAATGATTGATCAGCAACTGACGGGTGGCGCTGGCTTCCATGCGCGGCAAGCCTTGTGCGTGCTTGGCCAGTTGATCGCGGCGGGTGGCCAGCAGTTCGGCGGCCACGATCTTGCGACCCAGCGGCGACTGAAAAAAGGCCAGGGCAGGATCAGGATCTGGCAGGTGTTTACGCATCTGGTCCCTGGCCCGTTGGTCCATTGCATCAGGCGCAAAACGCTGGTTGCTGTTGTTGACCAGTGCCTGATAGACCGCAGGCGGCAAGTTGTTGCTGTAGCGCTGTTGAGCGGCGCTCAGGGCATCATTGAAATGCGCGCGTTGCTGCGGCCAGCCGGCGACCGTAAACAGATCATCAAGGTTATCTGCCCATGCGGGTAACGTACAAAACATCATTAACAGTAAAAACAAGCGGCGCATGAGGGGCTCCTGTCTGCAGGGCGCTATTGTCCGGGTGTGGCGTAGGACTTGTCGAGAATTCGTCTCGCTCTAATGGGCTTTAAATGCACAGGTGAAATTTTTCGACGTTGCCAGCCAGACGGAGCTGTCAGATTTTGAGGCGGCTCGATACTATGCGCGCCATGCCAATACCCTCTGATCACCCGCTGTTTCTACGCATCGTCGACGACCTGTACGCGCAGGGATGGTCACAGCAAACTATTTTCCTGCCCGAGGCTTTGACCCTCGAGCTGGCGGCCGAGTGCCATAAACGTTCTGCTGAAGGTGAACTCACTCCCGCAGCGGTTGGACGCGGCCTGACCCAGGAGGTTCGCGAGGGTATACGGGGTGACCATATCCAATGGTTGGAGCCGGGAGAGGCTTTGGCCTGTGACAGTTATCTGGAGCTAATGGAAAGCCTGCGAATCGCCATGAATCGCAGGCTTTTTTTGGGCCTGGAGGACTTTGAAAGTCACTTTGCGCTGTACCCGCCCGGTGCGTTCTACCTCAAGCACCTGGACCGCTTTCGCGACGATGACAGGCGCATGGTGTCGGCCGTGGTGTACCTCAATCAGAGCTGGCTGCCCGAGCACGGTGGGCATTTGCGCATGTACCTCGAAGGAAATGTCGACTATGACGTGTTGCCGACCGGTGGTTGTCTGGTGGTGTTCCTCTCGGGTGAGATCCCCCACGAAGTGATGCCAGCGACCCGTGACCGTTTGTCGTTGACCGGTTGGTTTCGTCGTCGTGCCACCGAGATAGTTCTATGAGCCACAAACTGTTGATCAGCCGCTGCCTGCTGGGCCATCCCGTGCGCTACGACGGCGGGGCCAGCGGCCCGTATGCGCAATTGGCCCGGTGGCAGGCTGAAGGTCGGGTCATTGCCTTGTGCCCGGAAGTGGCGGGTGGTTTGCCGACACCCCGTGCGCCGGCAGAAATCCCCGGCGGCCAAGGGGTTGAAGTGCTTGCGGGCAGAGCGCCGGTGATGACGGTCGAAGGCGAGGATGTGACCGCAGCCTTTTTATCCGGGGCCCGGCAGGCGCTGGCACTGGTGACGCAGCACGGCATCCGCATCGCTATCCTCAAGGCCAACAGCCCGTCTTGCGGCAATGTGCAGACGTATGACGGCAGTTTTGGCGGCGTGAAGGTCGACGGTCAGGGCGTGACCGCGGCGTTATTGATTGGTGCCGGGGTTCAGGTGTTCAGTGAACTGGAGCTGGAAGACGCGGCAAAAGCGCTGGCAGCCCTGGATTTGTAGTCCGTTGCTGAAAGTTGCTACGGGTTGTGTATTTTCAGCAGGATTTGAGTTCAGGTAACATTCGTCTCCACTTTGCCCAGGGATATACCGATGACTGACAAGCCTAAACCACAGCCCTCGGCCGCGGCTGAAAGTGCTGATACAGCACTGCACCATATCGTTGATGGCTTTCTGCACTTTCATCACGAAATCTTCCCTGAACAAGAAGCCTTTTTCAAAAAACTCGCCACGGCACAAAGCCCGCGTGCGATGTTTATCGCCTGCGCCGATTCGCGAATCGTGCCGGAGCTGATTACCCAGAGCGCGCCGGGTGATTTGTTCGTGACCCGTAACGTTGGCAACGTCGTACCGCCATACGGTCAGATGAACGGCGGTGTTTCGACGGCCATCGAGTACGCGGTGCTGGCACTGGGCGTGCAGCACATCATCATTTGCGGGCATTCCGATTGTGGCGCGATGCGTGCAGTGCTCAACCCCGCCAGCCTGAAAAAAATGCCGACGGTAAAAGCCTGGTTGCACCACGTTGAAGTGGCCAAGACCATGGTTCAGGACAATTGCAATTGCGCCAACGAAGCCGAAAGCATGCACGTACTGACCGAAGAGAACGTGATTGCCCAGTTGCAGCACTTGCGCACGCATCCGTCGGTGGCGTCACGCATGGCCAACGGGCATCTGTTTATTCATGGCTGGGTTTACGATATCGAAACCAGTCAGATCAAGGCCTACGACGCCGACAAGGGCGCCTTCCTGCCGCTGGATGGCACCACTGCGATCCCGAGCGCGACGCCTAAAGCACGTTTTTAAACGGCGCGACACTTGTAGCCGCTGACGAGGCACGAAGGCTGCGATCGGCGGCGTAGCCGTCGTAAAGACGAATTGCACAGTGTGTCAGGCAGAACTTGCACTCAGGATCTGCGGCGGCTGCGCCGCCGAACGCAGCCTCGCTACGCTCCTCAGCGGCTACAAGCTTGTGGTTACAACGCCAAGCCGACACCCAATTGCTTGGACAGGCAAGGCCAGCGCTTCCAGGCCGCGCCGGTCTCGGGGCTGGTCAGGCGCTCGCGGTAGGCCTCGACCGATTCCAGAGCGAAGCTCTCGTCGTTGAGCATCAGGTCAACAGCGTGATGCACGGCGGCGTCCAGCTGGTTGGCAAAGTCTTCGCCAATCAATTGGTGGGCAATCAGGTTGGCCACCGTCATGTCCAGCGGGATCAGTGGCTGCTGGAAGTGCTTGATGTAGAGGTCGTTGACCTCTTCGACCAGACGGTGCGCCAGGTAAGCCTCATCCAGCAAACCCTCAAGGCCTTCGTGACCCGCGAGCAGTGGCAGTGGCTGGGCAAAAAACTGTTCGGCGATTTTCAGTATCGGCTTGATTTGCGATTCGATACCGGCCTCGCGAGCAACCTCATTGGCCGCATCGAGCAAGTCGGGCACCTGGTCGATGTAGGCGCTGACGAAACGTGTCATCACCAGATTGCGGTCGACTTCAGGCAGTTGAATGGCGGTGTGAAGGTGTGGCAATTGAGCGGCCAGATGCTTGGCGAGCAGGCCCGTTTCGGCCTCATGTTCTTGGGCACGCGAGATCTGCACGCGGATGGCTGCGGTGTTCATTGGAACTCCAGGGGGGGGTGCTAGGCAGGGAAGTACTTTAAAAGTAGCCCTCCTCAAGTCAAGGAGAGGCTTTTTTTCAGGGGGAGTATTGTTATTCATTTTATGACCGGGCAGTGAGTGCCATTTGTCGATGGGGGGTTATTTCATTGTTTTTGCCCCTTCCATTGCGGGGTTGGGCTCGGTGTCTATACTCGTTTTTGTAACCGTTTTTTGATGACGCCCGACTGCTTGAGCAGACGAGGCTCGGCGGTAAGAGTTCGCAGGTTTTGAAACCGCCCCCTTGTAGCGCTGCCCGTAACACAGATGCAGACCGGCGCAATAACAAGAAAAATAAAGGGGAGCACCGCGATGCGACATCCACATCTATGGATGGGTTTGCTGTTGTGGTCAGTGTTCGGCCAGGCTCACGCGGCCTGGACAGTGAACATGTCGCCTGGGGCGACCGAAGTCAGTCATGCGGTCTTCGACCTGCACATGATCATCTTCTGGATCTGCGTGGTGATCGGCATCATCGTCTTCGGTGCCATGTTCTGGTCAATGATCGTTCACCGTCGCTCCACCGGCCAGGTGGCGGCCAAGTTCCATGAGAGCACCACGGTCGAAATTCTCTGGACCGTAATCCCTCTGGTCATCCTGATCGCGATGGCTGTGCCTGCGACCAGGACCCTGATCAATATCTATGACAGCAGTGATTCGGATGTGGATATCCAGGTCACCGGCTATCAGTGGAAGTGGCATTACAAATACCTGGGCCAGGACGTCGAATTCTTCAGCAACCTGGCCACACCCGCCGATCAAATCCATAACCAGGCCCCCAAGGGCGAGCACTACTTGCTCGAAGTCGATGAGCCACTGGTGTTGCCCATTGGCGCCAAAGTGCGGTTTTTGGTGACCTCCGCCGACGTTATCCACTCCTGGTGGGTGCCTGCCTTTGCGGTCAAGCGTGATGCCATTCCGGGCTTTATCAACGAAGCCTGGACCCGCGTCGAGAAGCCCGGCATCTATCGCGGCCAATGCGCCGAGCTGTGCGGCAAGGACCACGGGTTTATGCCGATTGTGGTCGATGTCAAAACCCGTGCGGACTACGACGCCTGGCTGGCCGAGCGCAAGGCCCAGGCCGCGCAGCTCAAGGAGCTGACCAGCAAGGACTGGACCCTCGACGAGCTGGTGTCTCGTGGCGACAAGGTCTATCACACCGCCTGCGTAGCCTGTCACCAGGCCGAAGGCCAGGGGCTGCCGCCCATGTTCCCGGCGCTCAAGGGTTCGCCGATTGCCACCGGCCCGGCCGCCGATCACCTGCACCGCGTCTTCTTCGGCAAGCCGGGCACGGCAATGGCCGCTTTCGGCAAGCAGTTGTCCGAAGTGGATATCGCCGCCGTCGTGACCTATGAACGCAACGCCTGGGGCAACAACAAGGGCGACATGGTGACGCCAAAAGACGTGCTGGCGCTCAAACAGGCGCAAGGCAAGTGAGCCGCTCAGTGAAGTGCGCACGCAACGGTCGGGGGCAATGTGCCGCTGGCTTCTTGGTCCAGCTGTTTGCAGGAGTCAGGACATGAGTGCTGTTATCGATGACCACGGACATGCAGACGGCCAGGCCCATGGTCCGGCCAAAGGCCTGATGCGCTGGGTGTTGACCACCAACCACAAAGACATCGGTACCTTGTACCTGTGGTTCAGCTTCTGCATGTTCCTGCTCGGCGGCTCGTTTGCGATGGTCATTCGCGCCGAGCTGTTCCAGCCCGGCCTGCAGATTGTGGCTCCGGCCTTTTTCAACCAGATGACCACCATGCATGGGCTGATCATGGTGTTCGGCGCGGTGATGCCCGCGTTTGTCGGCCTGGCCAACTGGATGATTCCGTTGATGATCGGCGCACCCGACATGGCCCTGCCGAGGATGAACAACTTCAGTTTCTGGCTGCTCCCCGCAGCGTTCCTGCTGCTGGTATCGACCTTGTTTACCGCCGGTGGCGGGCCCAATTTCGGCTGGACGTTCTATGCGCCACTGTCCACAACGTACGCACCCGAAAGCGTGACTTACTTTATTTTTGCCATTCATTTGATGGGTATCAGTTCAATCATGGGCGCGATTAACGTGATCGCCACTATCCTGAATTTGCGTGCCCCCGGCATGACCTTGATGAAAATGCCGCTGTTTGTCTGGACCTGGCTGATCACGGCCTTCTTGCTGATCGCGGTCATGCCGGTGCTGGCGGGCGTGGTGACCATGATGTTGATGGACATCCACTTTGGCACCAGCTTTTTCAGCGCGGCCGGTGGTGGAGACCCGGTGTTGTTCCAGCACGTGTTCTGGTTCTTCGGGCACCCCGAGGTGTACATCATGATCCTGCCGGCCTTCGGTGCCGTCAGCTCGATCATCCCGACCTTCTCGCGCAAGCCGCTGTTCGGCTATACCTCGATGGTCTACGCCACGGCCAGCATCGCGTTCCTGTCGTTTATCGTGTGGGCGCACCACATGTTTGTGGTCGGCATTCCGTTGGTGGGCGAACTGTTCTTCATGTACGCCACGTTGCTGATCGCGGTGCCGACCGGGGTCAAGGTGTTCAACTGGGCCAGCACCATGTGGCAAGGCTCGCTGACCTTTGAAACACCGATGCTGTTCGCCGTGGCCTTTGTGATCCTGTTCACCATTGGCGGGTTTTCCGGGTTGATGCTGGCCATTGCCCCTGCGGACTTCCAGTACCACGACACCTATTTCGTGGTGGCGCATTTCCACTATGTGCTAGTACCGGGAGCAATCTTCGGAATCTTCGCGTCGACCTACTACTGGTTGCCGAAATGGACCGGTCACATGTACGACGAAACCTTGGGCAAGCTGCATTTCTGGCTGTCGTTTGTGGGCATGAACCTGACCTTCTTCCCGATGCACTTTGTGGGGCTGGCGGGCATGCCGCGGCGGATTCCGGACTACAACCTGCAATTTGCCGACTTCAACATGGTGTCGTCGATTGGCGGATTCATGTTTGGCGTTACGCAGTTTCTGTTCCTGTTTATCGTCATCAAATGCATTCGCGGCGGCCCGAAAGCACCGGCCAAACCGTGGGACGGTGCCGAGGGTCTGGAGTGGAGCGTGCCTTCACCTGCGCCTTACCACACCTTTACGACGCCTCCGGAGATCAAGTGAACATCCCTGCAGGAGAAGGTCATGACTGAGTCCTCTTCCATCAAGCGTCTGGTCCTGCGCCTGTCACTGATGGTGGTGGTGATGTTCGCCTTCGGCTTTGCGCTGGTACCTATTTACGATGTGATGTGCAGGGCCTTCGGTATCAACGGCAAGACTGCCGGGCAGTACGAAGGTGAGCAGGTGGTGGACCCGAGTCGTCAGGTACGGGTGCAGTTTCTGTCCACCAATGCCATCGACATGGTGTGGGACTTTTATCCCAAGGGCGATCAGTTGGTGGTCAACCCCGGCTCGGTCAACGAGATGGTCTTTGTGGCCTACAACCCCACCGACCACCCCATGTCGGCGCAGGCGGTGCCGAGTATTTCTCCCGCCGAAGCGGCTCAGTACTTTCACAAAACCGAGTGTTTTTGCTTTACCCAGCAGGTGCTGCAACCGGGTGAACGGATCGAGATGCCGATGCGCTTTATCGTCGATCGGGCCATGCCCAAGGATGTGAAACACCTGACGCTGGCCTACACGCTGTTCGATATCACCGCTCGCCATCCGCCCGTCGCCGCTATCGCTGGCAAGGACGCTGACCAGCCTTCCCGATAAGGAGAAAGCCCCATGGCAACTCATGATCAGTACTACGTCCCGGCGCAAAGCAAGTGGCCGATCATTGCCACGATCGGCTTGCTGGTCACGGTGTATGGCCTGGGGACCTGGTTCAACGATCTGAAGGCGGCGCGGCCTGAATCCCATGGCCCGCTGATCTTCTTTGTCGGCGCCCTGATAGTGGCCTACATGATGTTTGGCTGGTTCGGCGCGGTTATCAAGGAGAGCCGCGCCGGGCTCTACAGCTCGCAACTGGACCGTTCGTTCCGTTGGGGCATGACCTGGTTTATTTTTTCCGAAGTGATGTTCTTTCTCGCGTTTTTTGGCGCGCTGTTTTATGTACGCCACTTTGCGGGCCCCTGGCTGGGTGGCGAAGGCAGCAAGGGCGTGGCGCACATGTTGTGGCCTGACTTTCAATTTGCCTGGCCGCTGCTGCACACCCCCGACCCGACCCTCTACCCGCCGCCCAAAGGCACCATCAGCCCTTGGGGCTTGCCACTGCTCAACACAGTGCTGCTGGTCAGTTCCAGCATCACGCTCACCATTGCCCACTACGCACTGAACAAAGGTCATCGCGGGGCACTCAAGTTCTGGCTGGCCGTCACGGTGCTGCTGGGCGCCGGTTTTCTGGGGTTCCAGGCCGAGGAGTATGTCCACGCGTACAAAGAACTGGGGCTAACCCTGGGCTCCGGGATCTACGGCGCGACTTTCTTCATGCTCACCGGTTTTCACGGCGCCCACGTGACCATTGGTGCACTGATTTTGCTGATCATGCTGATTCGCATCGTTCGAGGGCATTTCACTGCCGAGCACCAGTTCGGCTTCCAGGCCGCAACGTGGTACTGGCACTTTGTGGACGTGGTCTGGCTCGGCCTGTTCTTGTTTGTCTACGTGCTATGACGCGCTTTCGTCCCGGTGTTGCACCCACCCTGGTGGTGCTGGCACTGCTGCCTGTGCTGGTGTTTCTGGGGTTCTGGCAGCTTGGCCGCGGTGAGCAGAAACGCGTGTTGCTCGACAGCTACGCCGAGCGCCAGGTGGCCGCGCCGGTAACGGTCGGGCAACTGCTGACCCTGGACGGCCCGGCCTTTCGCCGCGTGCAGTTGCGCGGGCATCTGGATGGGCAACACAGCCTGTTGCTGGACAACCGCGTACGGGACGGCAAGGTCGGCGTCGAGCTGCTGCAACCTTTTCAGGATCAGGCCAGCGGTCAGTGGCTGCTGCTCAATCGTGGCTGGTTGCCGTGGCCGAGCCGCCAGACACCGCCCGTGTTCACCACCCCCGATCAGATACTGGACGTTCAGGCCTGGGTCTATGAGTCTCCGGGCACGCCCTTTCAGTTACACGCCGATCCGTCGGACGCGCCCTGGCCACGACTGGTAACGGCTGTGATGCCTGACAAATTGTGGGCCGAGCTGGGCCGCGAAGGTTTTGCCGATGAGGTGCGTATCGCTCCGGGCCCCGCAGCGTATCAGGCCGACTGGCCGCTGATCTCCACGGGCATGGGCCCGGAGAAACACACCGCTTATGCCGTGCAGTGGTTCGCGATGGCGCTGGCCTTGCTCGGTCTTTATCTGTACCTCGGTTGGCACACTGCTCAGGAGAAACGCCATGGGAACGGCCATCAATCAGCCTGATACCGCACGCGTCCCGTCCCCGGCTACACGTCGGCGCGGACGGTTGCAGCTGATCCTTATTTTGCTGCTTACCGTTGGCCCCATGGTGTTGGCCACGGGCATGTACAAACTCAAATTCTGGGTGCCCGACAGCCGTAGCTATCACGGTGAGCTGATTGGCGACGGGCAAAGCCGGGCCGCCCTTGGGGTGGCGGCCGATGAGCAACGCTGGCAATTGCTGGTGACCGCGCCACAGGCCTGCGATGCGGATTGCCAGCAACTGGTGTATCTGGCCCGCCAACTGCAAATCGGCCTGGGCCGCGATGCGTCCCGTGCAACCCACGGGCTGGCGGTCGCACAGCCGGTGGACGCGGCCTACGCCGCCAAGCTGCAACTCGAGTATCCGCAGTTACAGCGCTACACCCTGGACGTGCCGACTTATACACAGGGCGCCGAGGGCAACGGTGCTGCGCAACTGTGGATCATCGACCCCCACGGCAATCTGGTGCTGCGCTACGGCCCCGGGGTTATTGGCAAGGACGTGCTCAACGACCTGCGCCTGCTGCTCAAGCTGTCCAATATCGGATAGGGGCTCTGTCATGGCCAAAGCTGGATTTCGCCTCGCGTTGTTTGCCACCTTGCTGGCGCTGGTGGTGGTGCTGCTCGGCGCCTACACCCGCCTGACCCACGCCGGGCTCGGTTGCCCTGACTGGCCCGGCTGCTATGGCTTTATCAGCGTGCCCAAGACCGAGGCGCAACTGGCACATGCCGAACTGCACTTTCCCGATACTCCGGTGGAGGCTGACAAGGGCTGGAGCGAGATGACCCATCGTTATTTCGCAGGCACGCTGGGCTTATTGATCGTGCTGTTGGCGGCACGGGCCTGGCGGCAACGGCATGTGCCGGATCAACCGCTCAAGCTGCCGCTGTTCATTTTGCTGGTGGTGATTGCCCAAGCGGCTTTTGGCATGTGGACGGTGACGCTCAAATTATGGCCGCAGGTGGTCACGGGCCATTTGCTGGGCGGTTTTGCGACCTTGAGCCTGCTGTTTTTGCTGACCCTGCGCTTGTCCGGAGTCTTGCCCGCGCTGGCTGTGCCCCGTCGCTTGCAGCGCTGGGCCACGGCCGGGTTGGTGCTGGCGATCATGCAAATCGCGCTGGGGGGGTGGGTCAGTTCCAACTATGCCGCGGTGGCCTGTGTCGACGTACCGACCTGTCACGGCCAGTGGTGGCCCGAAGCTGACTTTGCCAATGGCTTTCACCTGACTCAGCACATCGGTCCCAACTACCTTGGCGGGCAACTGGACAGTGAGGCACGTACGGCAATTCACCTCACCCATCGTCTGGGCGCGTTGTTGCTGACCCTGGTGTTGCTGGGCCTGGCCTGGCAGTTGCGCAGGGTCGGCATGACCCGCCTGGCGGGGTTGCTGCTGGTGGCGCTGGCGGTGCAAATCAGTCTGGGGCTCAGCAATGTACTGTTTGGCTTGCCGCTGGCGGTGGCGGTGGCACACAACGCCGGTGGCGCGGCGTTACTGATGACGCTGGTGCTGGTCAACTACCACGCGCGTACGGCCCTGGTCAGGGTCAGGGCCCCGCGCTTTGCCCGCTGGACCTACAGCCTGAAAGGAGAACAGCCGTGGCGACCTTGATTGGCGAACGGGCGCAGCAAGCGTTGTGGCGCGATTATCTGGAACTGACCAAACCCAAAGTGCTGGTACTGATGTTGATTACCTCGCTGGTGGGCATGTTCTTGGCGACCCGTGCCGGAGTGCCCTGGACAGTGCTGATCTTCGGAAACCTGGGGATTGGACTGTGTGCAGGCGGGGCTGCGGCGGTCAATCATGTGGTGGACCGGCGCATTGACGCCGTCATGGCCCGCACCCATAAACGCCCGCTGGCGCAGGGGCGTGTGTCACCGCTTGGCGCGCTGTCATTCGCCCTGTTGCTGGCCTTGGCGGGCATGGGGCTGCTGCTGACGTTTACCAATCCCCTCACCGCCTGGCTGACGCTGGCGTCTTTGCTGGGTTACGCGGTGATTTACACCGGTTTTTTGAAGCGGGCCACGCCGCAGAATATTGTGATCGGCGGGCTGGCCGGTGCGGCGCCGCCATTGTTGGGGTGGGTGGCAGTCACGGGGCACGTCACCGCCGAGCCGCTGCTGCTGGTGCTGATTATCTTCGCCTGGACCCCGCCGCATTTTTGGGCGCTGGCCATTCATCGCAAGGAGGAATACGCCAAGGCTGATATCCCGATGTTGCCGGTGACCCATGGCGAGCACTACACCAAGGTGCATATCGTGCTGTACACCTTCGTGCTGCTGGCAGTCAGCCTGCTGCCGTTTGTGATTCACATGAGCGGCTTGCTCTATCTGGCGTGTGCGCTAGGGTTGGGCGCACGCTTTCTGCATTGGGCGTGGGTGTTGTACCGTGGCACCCAGCCGCACGCGGCGATCAACACGTTCAAGTACTCTATCTATTACCTGTTCTTGCTGTTTATCGCGCTGCTTGTCGATCACTACCTAGTGTTGAACCTATGACTAAAACTCAAAAAACCGTCTATATCCTCGTTGCGCTGGTGGCGTTGGTCATGGGCCTGACGTTTAACAAAATGATGTCGGGTAAAAGTCAGGGCGACAACACGTCTCTGATTGATGCGGGGATCATTTTGCTGCCGCAAAGCCGTCAGTTGCCGCAGGTGACCATGACCAACCAGGACGGCCAGCCGGTGGTGATGAACGAGCTGAAAGACAAGTGGAGCCTGCTGTTTTTTGGCTACACCTTTTGCCCGGACATTTGCCCGACCACCCTCGCCCAGTTGCGTCAGATCAAAAGCGAGCTGCCTAAAGAGGTGCAGGACAAACTGCAAATCGTGCTGGTCAGCGTCGACCCCCATCGCGATACACCGCAACAGCTCAAGCAGTACCTGGGCTACTTTGACCCGCAGTTTGTGGGCCTGACGCCGGGCTCTATCGATGAGCTGCAAACACTGGCCAACGCGGTGAGCATTCCGTTTATTCCGGCGGATACCAGCAAGCCGAACTACACGGTGGATCACAGTGGAAATCTGGCGCTGATCGGGCCGGACGGCACTCAGCGAGGTTTTATCCGCGCACCGTTCAACAACCAGAAGATGGTTGCCCAGTTGCCGGGGTTGGTTGAACGCAAGTAAGGAAGGTTGCAGAAAACTGCTGTGTGGGAGCTGGCTTGCCTGCGATGCAGGCGGCACGGTCTTTCAGACAAACCGTAATGATGCCATCGCGAGCAAGCCCGCTCCCACATGGAGAGGGGTTTGGTCGCGATGGTGGGTATCAGAACGCCGGAACGATGGCGCCTTTGTATTTTTCCAGAATGAAGGCTTTCACTTCCGGGGTATGCAGGGCTGCAACCAGCTTTTGCATGTCAGCCGAATCTTTATCGTCCGGGCGAGCTACCAGAATGTTCACGTAAGGCGAGTCGCTGCCTTCGATGACCAGTGCGTCTTTTTCCGGGTTCAGCTTGGCTTCCAGCGCGTAGTTGGTGTTGATCAGCGCCAGATCAACCTGGGTCAGCACGCGCGGAATGGTGGCGGCTTCCAGTTCGCGGAACTTCAGGTTTTTAGGGTTCGCGGTGATGTCCTTGACCGTGGACAGGATGTTGGTCGAGTCCTTGAGCTTGATCAGGCCAGCCTTGTCCAGCAGCAGCAGCGCACGGCCGCCATTGGTGGCGTCGTTGGGGATGACAACGGTGCTGCCATCCTTGAGTTCATCAAGTTTTTTGTACTTGCTCGAGTAAGCACCCAGCGGTTCAAGGTGAACGGCTGCAACGCTGACCAGGTGGGTGCCCTTGGCCTTGTTGAACTCATCCAGGTACGGCTGGTGCTGGAAGAAGTTGGCGTCCAGGCGTTTTTCGGCCACTTGTACGTTTGGCTGGATGTAGTCAGTGAAGACCTTGACCTTGAGGTTGACGCCCTCTTTGGCCAATGCAGGTTTCACGAACTCCAGGATCTCGGCGTGCGGCACCGGGGAAGCGGCTACCGACAGGTCGCCCGCGTGGGCCGAAAACGCCGCAACAGCGGCCACAGCAGCAAATAACTTCTTCATTCAGCAACTCCTTGTGAATACCTGGGTTCAGGTATCTGCCAGCCGTGGGCTGGCGGTTACGTTTATTGACGCGGGTCGCGTTTACTTGCGTGAAAAGTGAACCACCAGCCTGTCGCCAACGGTTTGCAGAATTTGCACCAGAATCAGCAACAGCACCACTGTGACGATCATCACGTCAGGCTGGAAGCGCTGATAACCGAACCGGATGGCCAAATCCCCCAGACCGCCAGCGCCAACCACGCCCGCCATTGCGGTGTAGCCCACCAGCGTAATTGCCGTCACCGTGATCGCGGCAAAAATGCCGGGGCGCGCTTCGGGCAACAAGGCATTGGTAATGATCTGACGCGTATTGGCGCCCATAGCCTGAGTGGCTTCGATGATGCCGCGATCCACTTCCCGAAAGGCTGTTTCTATCAAGCGGGCAAAGAACGGTGTGGCGCCCACCACCAATGGTGGAATGGCCCCGGCAACGCCCAATGATGTCCCGGTAATCACCACGGTGAGCGGGATCATGACGACCAGCAAAATGATGAACGGCAGCGAGCGCAGGATGTTCACCACAAAAGACAGCGCGCCATACAGGGTTTTCTGTTCAAGAAGCTGGCGCGGGCTGCACAGGAACAGCAGGATGCCCAGCGGCAGGCCGAGCAATACCGTGAACAGCAGCGAACCGCCGAGCATGATCATGGTGTCGCCGGTGGCTAGCCATATTTCGTACCAATCAATGTTGGAGAAGAAGCCCAGGAAGGATTCCATTAGCGCAGCACCTCCATATGAACGTCAGCAGCAACGAAGCTGGCGAACGCCGCTTCCATGTCGCCACCGGTGATGGCGAGGGTCAGTTGCCCATAAGGGGTGTCTTTGATGCGGTCAATGCGGCCGGCCAGGATGCTGTAATCCACGCCCGTTTCGCGGGCGATGGTGCCCAGCAGAGGCGCGTAGGTAGATTCGCCCTGGAAGGTCAGGCGGACGATGCGGCCAGGGACATGAGCGAAATCGTCGCGCTGCTCACTCTCGTCGATCTGCTCGTCTTCTTGCACAAAGCGCTTGGTGGTCGGGTGCTTGGGGTGCAGGAACACCTCGGCCACCGGACCTTGCTCGACGATAACGCCAGCATCCATCACCGCCACTTCGTCACACACACGACGGATGACATCCATCTCATGGGTGATCAGCACGATGGTCAGCTTCAGCTCGCGGTTGATCTCGGCCAGCAGTTGCAACACAGAGGCGGTGGTTTGCGGGTCGAGGGCACTGGTGGCCTCGTCGCACAGCAATACTTTGGGTTTGGTTGCCAGGGCACGGGCAATGCCCACACGCTGTTTCTGGCCGCCCGACAGTTGCGCCGGGTACTTTTTGGCGTGATCAGACAGGCCCACGCGTTCGAGCAATTCAGCGACGCGCTGATCAATAGCACTGCGGGACAACTCACCGGCAAGTGTCAGAGGCATTGCAACGTTGTCGGCCACGGTCTTGGAGGCCAGCAGGTTGAAGTGCTGGAAGATCATGCCCACTTGCTGACGGAAGCGGCGCAGGCCGTTGGCGTCCATTGCGGTCACGTCTTCGTTGTCGACGATGATCTTGCCGCCGCTCGGGGTTTCAAGGCGGTTGATCAGACGCAGCAATGTACTTTTACCCGCACCGGAGTGGCCAATCAGGCCGAACACCTTGCCGCTCTCAACACGCAAACTGGTGGAGTGCAACGCGGGAATGTCCTTACCGGCAACCCGGTAAGTTTTATGAACGTTATGAAACTCAATCACGTAGCGAACCTTGTGGGCGCGTAAATAGAAGTTCAGCGGTAAGCCGGGCACGCATCTTATCGTGCTCGCATATGCTTGACTTAGCATTTATTAATGGGCATTCCTTTGATTTTGGAATAAGAAATCAAAGGTCAGAAAATGCCAATCGCCGCGTGTGCCAGTGTTGCGCTAGGGCGCAATACTCTGGGTTGGCACAGGCGGCGACTTTTTGTATCAAGGCTTGCGCGGTGTCAGTACCAATTGCGCAGGCACATGGCGAATGATCTGACGCTCAAGGCTCAGGTCAAACCCGGGGTCGAGCTTTTTAACGCGCTTGCTGATCAGTGTGGCCAGCCACGGGTAGTCCGCCGTACGCGGAACCTGCAGGCTGACGGCACACTGGTAATTGACGATATCTTGCGCGATCAAATCCAGTTGATGGCGAAGTTTCGCACTATCGGTGATGTTCAGCGCTACGGTGGTGCTCAGGGCCGCCGGGTCGATCACCTTGGCCGGTGGACGGGCTTCAGCTGCCTTGAGGGCTGCCTCGGCTTTATCCAGCTCGGCCTTGCGTGCCTGGGCAATGGCGCTGTTGACGCCGCCCGTCAGCGCAGGTGCTTTGGGCATCAGGGCGCGGGCACGGCTCAGGGCTGTGGCTGCGGCGTTGACGTCACCTTTTTGCAGAACGATCTGGCTGCGCTGCAGGTAGGCTTCGGCCAGTTGGCGCTGGTACTGCACCCATTGCGGATCATCCGGCGTCTGGGCCTGCAAGGTGCTCAGTTGGTCTTCAGCGGTCGCGAGTTCGCTGCTGGCCAGGTTTTGCTCCAGTTGTGCGATGGCCGCAGCGCGAGCGTCAACGGCAGTAGTATCGGCCGACGGCGTGCTTTGGCAGGCGCCCAGCAGCAAGGAAAATGCGGCCAGGAGCAAGTAACGGAAGTTGAACAGCTTCATTCCTGCGGCTCTCTAAGTGCGCAAAAAACAAGCAAGTCTACACCCCTCGACGGGGCAGAACAAAACTCAGCAAAAACAGTGCAGCGGCACACACCACAATCGATGGCCCCGCCGGCGTGTCCTTGAACCATGACAAGGCCAGGCCACCACACACGGCCAGTATTCCCAGGGCACTGGCGCCCAGTGCCATTTGCTCCGGAGAGCGCGCATGGCGTTGGGCCGCTGCTGCCGGAATGATCAGCAGGGAGGTGATCAACAGCACGCCGACGATCTTCATCGCCACGGCGATCACCACGGCGATCAAGAGCATCAGGGTCAAGCGTAACGCGGCCACTGGCAAACCTTCCACCGTGGCCAGTTCTTCGTGAACAGTAATCGCCAGCAACGGCCGCCACAGCGCAACCAGAAGCGCCAGTACCGCAGCGCTGCCGCCCAGAATCCACATCAGGTCGGTAGGGCTGATGGCCAGTAGGTCGCCAAACAAATACGCCATCAGATCAATCCGAACTTCATGCATGAAGCTTAGTACGACCAGCCCGAGGGACAAGGTACTCGGGGCGAGAATTCCGAGCAACGTGTCGGATGCCAACGATTGGCGTTGCTGAAGCGTTACCAGCAGCACGGCCAGCAGCAGGCAGCCCACGGTCACGGCAATGGTGGGGCTGATGTCCAGCAAGAAGCCCATCGCTACACCCAGCAGGGCCGCATGGGACAACGTGTCGCCGAAGTAGGCCATGCGGCGCCACACCACGAACGAACCCAGAGGTCCTGCAACGATTGCCAAAGCCAGACCTGCCAGCAGGGCGTAAAGCAGAAAATCAGCCATGCTTGCAGCCTTCTCCGTGAACGTGGGCGGATGCCGCCGTGGTGTTTTCGTTGACCACCGAACCATGCAAGTCATGGGCGTGGTCGTGGTGGTGGTGATAAATCGCCAGGCTTTGTGCGTTTTTGCCAAACAGTTCGACAAAGGCCGGGTCGCCGCTCACCTGCTCAGGATGGCCTGAACAGCAGACGTGGCGATTAAGGCACACCACCTGATCGGTTGTGCTCATCACCAGATGCAAATCGTGGGAAACCATCAGCACGCCGCAACCGTGGCGGTCGCGCAGGCGGGTGATCAGGGCATACAGCTCCGATTGGCCGGCTACGTCCACGCCTTGAACCGGTTCATCGAGCACCAGCAATTCGGGTTTGCGCAGCAGGGCACGGGCCAGCAGCACACGTTGCATTTCACCGCCGGAAACGCTTTGCACCGGGCTGTCGATGACCTTCTCGGCGCCGACTTCCTTCAGTGCCTCAAGGGCCTGGGCGCGATCTACACCGGGCACCAGACGCAAAAAGCGCAGCACCGACAGCGGCAGTGTCGGGTCGACGTGCAGCTTCTGGGGCATGTAGCCAACACGCAGTTTAGGCTTGCGCCAGACACTGCCGCTGGTGGGCTTGAGCAGGCCGAGTACGGCCTTGACCAACGTGGTTTTACCCGCGCCGTTGGGGCCGATCAGGGTCACGATCTGGCCCGGCTCAACGCTCAGCTCAATATTGTCGAGTACGTTTTGCCCGGCATACGTCACGGTGACGTGTTGCAGGCGAATCAGTGCAGTGCTCATCAGGCCTCCCGGCAACCCGAACACAAACCGACCACTTCGACGGTCTGGCCTTCGACAGTAAAGCCGACATCCCGTGCGCTGTTGATAATCGCGTCACTGATGGATTTTTGTTCAAGTTCGATCGCGGCGTGGCACGTGCGGCAAATCAGGAACTGGCCCTGATGCGGATGCTCGGGATGGCTACAGCCGACAAAGGCATTGAGCGACGAGATGCGGTGCACCAGGCCATTGTCGAGCAGGAAGTCCAGGGCGCGATAAACGGTCGGCGGCGCGGCGCGGCGCCCGTCCTGCTCGCTGAGCACGGCCAGAATGTCGTAGGCACCCAGCGGCTTGTGGCTCTGCCACACCAGTTCCAGCACCCGACGTCGCAAAGCGGTCAGGCGCAGGCCTTTTTGCGCACACAGTACATCGGCCTCAGTAAGCGCACTGTGGACACAATGAGAATGGTCATGGGGACGACTGGCAAGCGGTGTTATAGGCATGGGCGGCGACGATTTTTGAGAGAGACGTTATTATGTTACCTGTTTCAGCCACCATGAGTGCTCATCGTGCCCCGTCTTTTTTCCCTTTTTCTTGCTCTAAGTGCCAGTTTGCTTGTGATTAACCCGGCTCAGGCCGAGGTGAACGTGCTGACCAGCATCAAGCCCTTGCAACTGATTGCCGCTGCCGTACAGGACGGCGTAGGGCACCCGGAGGTACTTTTGCCTCCCAATGCTTCGCCGCATAACTATGCGTTGCGACCATCCGACGTACGGCGTGTGCAGTCGGCGGATCTCTTGTACTGGATCGGTCCGGACATGGAGGGTTTCTTGCCGCGAGTGATCAAGACACGCACCTTGCCATCAGTGACGGTGCAAACCCTGCCGGGTTTGAAGCTGCGTCATTTCGCCGAAGATAGTCATTCCCACGAAGAAGATGCCGCCGAACATGATCACGATCATCGTCCTGGCACACTGGATGCGCATTTGTGGCTGGCGCCGGACAATGCACGGGTGATCGCTGCAAAAATGGCCGCAGACTTGAGCGAAAAAGACCCCGCCAATGCGGCCAGATATCAGGGCAACCTCAAGGCTTTCAATGAACGTCTGGACGAATTGAATGCGCGCTTGAAAGCCCGCATGGCCGGAATTGCCGACAAGCCGTTCTTCGTCTTCCATGAAGGCTACGATTATTTCGAAAGCGCTTACGGTCTTAAGCACACGGGTACGTTCAGCGTGGCTTCGGAAGTGCAGCCGGGCGCTCAACACGTAGCGGCCATGCGCAAGCGTTTGCAGGAAGTGGGCAAGACGTGCGTATTCAGCGACCCGCCGCTGCGTCCGCGTCTGGCTGACACGCTGACGGCCGGCTTGCCGGTGAAGTTGGCGGAGCTGGATGCATTGGGCGGCTATACCCCCGCGACGGCGCAGGGCTACGAGCAGTTGCTGGAAAAGCTGGGCAATGATCTGGCGGGGTGTCTGGAAAGCTTGTAAGCCGACCCCCACAGATTGTGTGGCGTTCACAAAAGTTGCAGCTTGCCAGAACCTCTGTGGGAGCGGGCTTGCTCGCGATTGGATCGACGCGTCTGTTCAGATACACCGCGCCGTTTGAATCGCGAGCAAGCCCGCTCCCACAATTGATTACAGTGTTTGTTACAGCGCGAACGGCAGTTGTACGGTCACCGTCTGACGCAATGCCAGGCGCTTTTCAAATTCGCCCGGATCGTGAATCAGCACGTCCTGACCGGCAAAGGTCTGAGCGGCGATGAGGCGCGACAGCCAGAATCTCACGCACGCAACGCGCAACATGGTGGGCCACAACTCGGCTTCAGCAGCCGTGAACGGGCGCAGTGCCGCATAGGCGCCGAGCAGGGCGCGCGCGCGCGGGGCGTCGATCTGACCTTCTTCGTCAGCACACCAGTCATTCAGGGCGATCGCCACGTCGTACAGCATTGGACCTGAGCAGGCGTTGTAAAAGTCGATCAGCCCCGTCAGATGGGTGCCTTCAAACATCGCGTTGTCGCGAAACAGGTCGCCGTGCAGGTTGGCCCGGGGCAGTGCCAGGATCTGTGCCTTGCGCTCAGTGATTTCCTGTAGCGCCTTTTGCAGCAAATCTGCCGAGTCAGGCGACAAATCAGCCATCAGGGCGGGTCCTTCAGCCAGCATCCAGTCCAGGCCGCGGTCTGTCTTGCGCTCCAGTACCTTGTTGCGCGTGGCTGTGTGCAAGTGACCGAGCAATTCCCCGACCTGGGCGCAATGCTGCGCGTTGGCCTCCCGAATATGCTTGCCCGCCAGGCGTGGCTGCAGCAATGCCGGTTTGCCCTTGAGTTCGCGCAGGGCCTGGCCGTCAACGGTGCGCAAGGCAAAAGGCACCGGAAGGTCGGCGTCATGCAGCACATCCAGCAGCTCGATAAAGAACGGCATTTCTTTGACCGGGCCGCGCTCAACCAGGGTCAGGACATATTCACCCTTCTCCAGGCTGATGAAGTAGTTGGTATTTTCGCTTCCCGCGGCAATTCCCTGGAAATCGAGCAGGCGGCCGAGTTCGTAAGGCGCAAGGAAGGTTTCCAACTCGCTGCGAGTCAGTGGGGTGAATACAGACATGATTTAAATTGCCAGTACGGGCGCCGTGCGAGGCGGCGCCAATTAAAGTTAAGACGCTACTTCCATTCGAAGATTTTCCACGAAGGAATCAGCATATCCGGCTGGTCGGAACGGATGTAATTGGCATCAGTACCATCAGCCCGCACCAGAAAGTACGGTTTGCCCCCTTTTGGGGTGACCTTGATGGCGTACAGGAAACCGTTTTGACGGTATTCCTGAATGGTTTTATCGCCTTCCGTGCGAATGGTTACATCTGGATCGGCGGTGACTGCTTCATCGGCTGCAAAGGTTACCAGCGGAGTGAATGCAAACAAACCGGTCAGCAACAGGCGATTGAGTGTACGCATGATAACCTTGTCCCTTTGTCGTCATTGGTCCGGACATTCTAGCGCCGGACTCGCCGAAAAGGTTGATCCTGCTCATGAGCCAAGCTCCCCTCGTCCTGGTGGACGGTTCTTCATATCTGTACCGCGCCTTTCACGCGCTTCCGCCGCTGACTACGTCCAAGGGTCTGCCGACAGGCGCCGTAAAGGGCGTGTTGAACATGCTCAAAAGCCTGCGCAAGCAGTATCCGGACAGCCCGTTCGCGGTGGTTTTCGATGCCAAGGGCGGGACATTTCGCGATGACATGTACGCCGAATACAAGGCCAATCGTCCGAGCATGCCCGATGACATGCGGGTGCAAATCGAGCCGTTGCACGCCAGTGTGATCGCGCTGGGCTTCCCTCTGCTGTGCGTTGAAGGCGTTGAAGCGGACGATGTCATCGGCACGCTGGCTCGCAGCAGCGCAGCAGCAGACCGACCAGTGGTTATCTCGACCGGTGACAAGGACATGGCCCAGCTGGTTGATGGCCACATCACCCTGGTCAACACCATGACCGGCAGCGTGATGGATATCGAGGGCGTCAAAGAGAAATTTGGCGTCTCGCCCGAGCAGATCATCGATTACCTCGCGCTGATGGGCGATTCGTCCGACAACATTCCAGGCGTTCCGGGGATTGGTCCAAAGACCGCGTCTGGCTTGCTGGTGGGTGTAGGCGGTGGCCTTTCTGATCTGTACGAAAAGCTCGATATCGTGCCGACCCTGCCCATTCGTGGCGCAAAAAACCTGCCCGCCAAACTCGAAGAACACCGGGAAATGGCATTTTTGTCGTATCAGCTGGCGACCATCAAGGTCGATGTGCCGCTGGACATCGGCCTGGAAGACTTGCACCTCAAGGCGCCGGACTGCGAAAAACTGATTGAGCTGTACACCGAGCTGGAATTCAAAAGCTGGATTGCCGATGTTGAGCGCGAGGCCAAGCGCGCCGGTCAGGTGATTGTGCAGGAAGAGCTGCCCGCCTCAACGGATGAACAGCACTACGAGACCATTCTCGATCAGGCCCGTTTTGACGTATGGCTGAAGAAGCTCAACGACGCCAAATTGATTGCCTTTGACACCGAAACCACCGGCCTGGACGCCCAGCAAGCACAGCTGGTGGGGCTCTCGTTTGCAGTCAAGCCGGGCGAAGCTGCCTATATTCCGTTGACCCACTCCTATATGGGCGTGCCGGAGCAACTGGATCGCGACACCGTCCTGCGTGCCCTCAAGCCGTTGCTGGAAGATCCGAGTAAAGCCAAGGTCGGGCAACACGCCAAGTACGACATGAATATCCTGGCCAACTGCGCCATCGGTGGCGATCAGGCGTGCGGGATCATGGTGCAGGGCGTTGCCTTCGACACCATGCTTGAGTCCTATGTGCTGGACTCCACAGGCAGCCGTCATGACATGGACAGCCTGGCC
Source organism: Pseudomonas sp. RL_5y_Pfl2_69 (assembly GCF_963970465.1). Taxonomy (NCBI): domain Bacteria; kingdom Pseudomonadati; phylum Pseudomonadota; class Gammaproteobacteria; order Pseudomonadales; family Pseudomonadaceae; genus Pseudomonas; species Pseudomonas sp. RL_5y_Pfl2_69. The sequence continues at coordinate 291,218 of NZ_CAXAOU010000006.1, forward strand.
CTCAAGTACCTGGGGCACACCACTACCAGTTTTCAGGACATAGCCGGCAAAGGCGTCAAACAGCTGACCTTTGACCAGATTTCCCTGGAGCAGGCAGGGCCGTATGCTGCCGAAGATGCCGACGTGACCTTGCGCCTGCACCATGTGCTGCACGAAAAACTGGCAGCGATCCCTAGCCTGAACAGCGTGCTGACAGACATCGAGATGCCGCTGGTGCCGGTGCTGGCGCGTATTGAACGCCAGGGCGCGCTGGTAGATGCCAACCTGCTGGGCATTCAAAGCGTTGAGCTGGGTGACAAGCTGGTTGCACTTGAGCGTGAGGCTTTTGCCATTGCCGGTGAGGAATTCAACCTGAGTTCACCTAAGCAACTGGGTGTGATTCTGTACGAAAAACTCGGTTTGCCGATTATCAGCAAAACAGCCAAAGGCCAGCCTTCGACTGCCGAAGCCGTGCTGGCTGAACTGGCCGAGCAGGATTTCCCGTTGCCCAAGGTGCTGATGCAGTACCGCTCGATGAGCAAACTGAAAAGCACCTACACCGATCGGCTACCTGAGCAGATCAATCCGCGTACGGGGCGCATTCATACGTCCTACCACCAGGCTGTTACGGCGACCGGGCGTTTGTCTTCAAGTGATCCAAACTTGCAGAACATTCCGATTCGTACCGCCGAAGGTCGTCGGATTCGTCAGGCGTTCGTTGCTCCCAAAGGCTACAAACTGCTGGCGGCGGACTACTCGCAAATCGAACTGCGGATCATGGCTCATCTGGCCAAGGACGAAGGTTTGCTGCATGCCTTCCGCAACAATCTGGATGTGCACAGCGCTACGGCGGCCGAAGTTTTTGGGGTTGAGCTGGGTGATGTCACCACTGATCAGCGTCGCAGCGCCAAGGCAATCAACTTTGGCCTGATCTATGGCATGAGCGCCTTTGGCCTTGCCAAGCAGATCGGTGTCGATCGCAAACAGTCACAGGCCTATATCGACCGCTATTTCGCGCGGTATCCGGGGGTGCTGGATTACATGGAGCGCACGCGGACTCAGGCCGCCGAGCAAGGCTATGTCGAGACCATTTTTGGCCGTCGCCTGTACTTGCCGGAAATCAACGCGAAAAACCCTGCGCTGCGCAAAGGCGCCGAGCGTACGGCCATCAACGCCCCGATGCAGGGCACCGCAGCCGATATCATCAAAAAAGCGATGGTGGCTGTGGACAACTGGTTGAGTGCGTCTGGTCTTGATGCCCGCGTCATCCTGCAGGTACACGATGAATTGGTGCTTGAAGTGCGTGAAGACCTGGTGGATCAGGTGCGCGATGAAGTGCGTGTGCACATGAGCGAAGCGGCGAAGCTGGATGTGCCACTGGTGGTTGAGGTGGGAGTGGGCAATAACTGGGATGAGGCGCACTAAAACTGCCGAGCCTGGGTAGTCGCTGCCGAGGCACGAAGGCTGCGAGCCCTTGATCTTTGTTGATCTTTAAGGGCTCGCAGCCTTCGTGCCTCGGCAGCGACTACACGTTTTTACGGCTTGGCGCCTGGTCTGCAAGCGGGCTTATTCCAAATCGTTTTTAGCCTCCGGGAACTAAATCTGCCAATCACCACTCAGATTTATTGAACGGGTGGTGAAGCCCTTCAATGCTCCTAATGTTGTGTTAAGTGTTGGCAGATATCTGGACCCCGCCCTAGCGGTCCAGTACTTGAACCCCGGACCTCCTTCCCCCCATGCGAAGTCCGGGGTTTTTTTTGCCCGGGATTTTTACTCGCCAGCCTCGACCAGCTCTTCGCCTTTGTTCGGCAGTTCCATCCAGCGTGCAAGGACGGTGTACGCCTCTTCCAGGCCCATGCGCTTAGGAGTGGAGAATAGCTGGATAGTGACTGCGTCGCCCCACTGCTTGCGAATATCCGACTGAATTTTGAGCAGCGTATTTTTTGCAGCGCCGTACGTCAGTTTGTCGGCTTTGGTCAGCAAAATATGCATCGGCATGCCGCTCGACACGGTCCAATCGAGCATCAACAGGTCGAAATCGGTCATTGGATGACGGATATCCATCATCAAAATCACACCCCTGAGACTTTCGCGGCTGCCGAAATAAGCTTCAAGGTGACGCTGCCAGTGCAGCTTCAGCGGGATCGGCACCTTGGCGTAGCCGTAGCCGGGCAGGTCGACCAGGCGACGTTCTTCGTCCAGCTGGAAGAAGTTCAGCAGCTGGGTGCGCCCTGGCGTTTTCGACGTACGCGCCAGGCTGGCGTGGGTCAAAGTGTTGAGTGCGCTGGACTTGCCGGCGTTTGAGCGGCCGGCAAACGCGACTTCGTAGCCTTCGTCATCGGGGCATTGATCGACTTTGGCAGCGCTGAGCATGAAGGTAGCCTGTTGGCACAGACCTAGAATGGGGTTCTTGAGTTGCATGGGATTTCCGATGTGAGCGGCGTCAGGAATGGACGCGGCGAGCGTGTCGTTTCCGTTTCAGTGACGCCAGTATATAATGCCGCAGATTTTGTGTGCGCTTTGTCCCAGCGTAGGATGAAGAACACGGGAGTGAAAAAACCAGGTTGCGCATTAGAACGCAGCAAGCTCCCAACCCTGAAAAGGTCGTTTTATGACGAAATGGCTGCTAGTTACCGGTGTCTTGAGGCCACGTTACAGCATTCAGGCTACACAGGATCCGGAAGCCGTGTACAACCGCGTTTGTATTGTCTGCCATGCTGGCCAGCATTAAGGCCAAGGTTTGAGCAAGGTATGGAGGCGCTGGTGCAACACGTGACCCAGGGTTTCAAGGCGATGCCGCCGCGTGGTTTGTGCATGGACTGCAGTGTCGAGGATTACCGATCTGTCCTACAGTGGATAGGCGAGTGAGCCCGGCCCATAACTCTTTAACCCTTAGCCGTAGTTGGATTAGCTGATGAACAAATTACTCGTGAGTCTGCTGTTGACCTTGGGTGTCACCGGTATTGCCCAGGCTGCAGGCACCGCTGTTGTAGGCGATGCTGCTGCAGGTCAGGCAAAAACCGCTGTGTGTGGCGCTTGTCACGGTCCAGACGGCAATAGCATGGCCCCAAACTTCCCAAAACTGGCCGGGCAAGGTGATCGTTACCTGCTCAAGCAGTTGCATGAAATCAAGGACGGCAAGCGTCAGGTGCTGGAAATGACCGGCCTGCTGGCAAACCTGAACGATCAGGACCTTGCCGATATCGCTGCTTACTACTCCAGCCAGAAAAACTCGGTTGGCGCTGCCGACCCGGCACTGGTTGCCCAGGGTGAAGCCCTGTTCCGCGGCGGCAACCTTGAGAAAGGCATGCCAGCATGCACCGGTTGCCACTCCCCGGATGGCCAGGGTAACGCGGCTGCAGGCTTCCCGCATCTGGGCGGTCAGCATGCAAGTTACATCGAGAAGCAACTGACAGACTTCCGTGAAGGCGATCGCACCAACGATGGTGACTCGATGATCATGCGCGGCATTGCGGCCAAGATGAGCAACAAGGACATCAAGGCGCTGGCCAGCTATATTCAGGGTCTGCACTAAGGCCGTTACGATCGGTGGAGACAGTCCTTGAAACGACTGGTCATCTTAACGATCGTTTAATCCTTGAATGTGAACCTCAAAGGGCAGCTTCGGCTGCCCTTTTTCATGGCATCTACCGTTACACTATCGAACTCAAGTCAGCGCGGGCCTGTCTGAATACAGGTCACGTTGAAACGACCTTATCTGCCCAGGAGTAAAGCATGCGTAATCTGATTCTCAGCGCCGCTCTCGTCAGTGCCAGCCTGTTTGGCATGACCGCTCAAGCTGCCGAACCGCTTGAGGCGGGTAAACAATATGTAGAGCTGAGCAGCGCCGTTCCGGTTGCAGTGCCTGGCAAGATCGAAGTTGTCGAACTGTTCTGGTATGGCTGCCCGCATTGCTTTGCATTCGAGCCAACCATCAACCCTTGGGCTGAAAAGTTGCCGGCTGATGTGAACTTTGTACGTATCCCTGCCATGTTTGGCGGGATCTGGAATGTTCACGGTCAACTGTTCATCACCCTGGAAGCCATGGGTGTAGAAAACAAGGTTCACAAGGCTGTTTTCCAGGCGATCCATGACGGCAAAAAGCTGGCTACCCCGGAAGAAATGGCTGAATTCCTGGCAGGCGAGGGCATCGATAAAGACAAGTTCCTGAGCACCTATAACTCGTTCGCCGTTAAGGGCAAGGTTGAGGATGCCAAGAAAAAGGCCCAGGCCTACCAGATCTCCGGTGTACCGACCATGGTCGTTAACGGCAAGTATCGCTTTGACCTGGGCACTGCCGGCGGTCCTGAGGGCGCATTGAGTGTTGCCGATCAGTTGATCGCCAAAGAGCGCGCGGCGAGCGCCAAGAACTAAGCGGCGCCCGCCCCCGTGCGTCGCTGGAAAAGCGAGCGAATCGTTGGTCTGCACGAACCGCAGATCAATGAGGACCATCTGGCAACCTGCGGGATGCCGGATGATCGGCGTCTGCGATTGCTCAGTTTCAATATCCAGGTCGGTAACAGCACTCAAGGTTACCGACACTACCTGACCCGCAGCTGGCAGCATGTGCTGCCACACAAGGGGCGGGCCGGTAACCTGGAGCGCATAGGCGACTTGCTGGGCGACTTCGATCTGGTTGCCCTGCAAGAGGCGGACGGTGGCAGCCACCGCTCCGGCTACGTCAATCAGGTCAAGTACCTGGCCCAACAGGGCGAATTCCCCTACTGGTATCAACAACTCAATCGCAACCTGGGTCGTTTGGCCCAGCACAGTAACGGGATGCTGAGCCGTCTGCGTCCTAGTGCTATTGAGGATCATCCCTTGCCCGGCCCTGCGGGTCGTGGCGCCATTCTGGTGCGTTTCGGTGATGGCCCGGATGCATTGGTGGTCGTGGTCATGCACCTGGCGCTGGGGACAAAAACCCGCACCCGACAGCTGGCTTACATTCGTGAGCTGATTGGCGGGTATCAGCATCAAGTGTTGATGGGCGACATGAATACCCATGCCAACGACCTGCTGCATACATCGCCTCTGCGCGACCTGGGGTTGCTGGCACCGCAAATGGAGGCCACTTTCCCCAGTTGGCGTCCACAACGCTGTCTTGATCATATTCTGCTCAGTCCCAGCCTGACCCTTGAGCGGGTGCAGGTGCTGGACCAGCCTATTTCAGACCACTTGCCTGTGGCGGTTGATATCCGTTTGCCAGGCTCGGTGGGTGTTGATTCACAGATTGCCTTGCGACCCACAGACAGTGGGCCCCTGGCATGAGTGACGAAGCTGCGCGCTGGAAAGAGAAATACCTTAAAAGTGTTGAGCAGCAAGACAAGCTGGAGCGTCGCTGGAATGCACGCCTCGACTTGCTGCGCCGTGGACTGGTACGCAGCACCCTGGCGGCAGAAGGCACTGATCGCACCGTCGATCAGTGCATGAAGGAAATGCGCGAAGTGGTGCGCACCAATGAGATGGACGCTGCCCTGGCCGCCTTGCTGCCTCGCCTGGAAAAGGCAGTCCTTGACTCTGAACAGCGTCGCGAAACCCGGGTTGAGCAAGTCGGTGTAGCGCTCAACACCCTGGTCACACAACTGCAAGCTTTGCCGTTGCCCCGTGAAGTCAGCAAACCGCTCAAGGCATTTGCCAAGCAGCTCGACAACCGGGTGGCCCATGCCCGTGAAATACCGCTGTTGCTTGACGAGCTAAGCCGCTTGCAAGGACAGGCTCTGGCGCAGCAAGACAATGGCGCAGAACCGCCCAGACCGGGATTGTTGCAGCGACTTTTCGGGGGGCACGACGCCGATAAAACCCAGGGCGAGCCCCTTGAACCTGCGCCGGCAGCTCCCGAGGTGCAGCCGGCACGTGTCATGGCGCCACCGGTTGTCGCCAAACCACTGGAAGCCTCTTCGCCAGAGGTGAAGCCGCGGCTGGCAGTTGAAGTGGCCTCTCCACACATCAACGCCCCGCAGCCCAAGACGGAGTCTTTGGCCGACGCCGAGCCCGAACCCGAGCCGCAGGTTGTTGGCGAGCCAGAGGAGCCGGAGCCGGGCGGTGCGCTTGAGTCCGTTGTCGCGCAGGTCGACGCTGAAAATAATGTCCTCCACGTGCCGCCTGAGCCTTCCAGCCTTGAAATGGCGGGCAGTCCCGAGCCGGTTGAGGGTGAGATTGACGCCGTCTATGCCCTGCCCGAAAGCCCCGAGCCGTCTTACAGTTCGGTGGCGGTGCATATCGAATCCACACTGCTCGGTCTGCTCAAAGATCTATCCCTGCCCGAACATCACCGGCCGCAGGCCGAAGCCATGCGCAAGCGTCTCGAAAAGGGGCTGAACTGGTACGAATTGCTGCCGATTCTCGATGATCTTGCCGTCTTGATGCTGGCCATTACCGATAGCGGCCAGCATGAGTTCGAAGCGTATCTCAAGCAACTCAACGGGCGCCTTGAGTCGTTCCAGAACAACCTTCAGGCGGCCAGTGAAGGCCATGCCGAAGGACGGTCTGCCGCGGACGACCTGCACTCCCGGCTGCTTGAGCACGTCGATGGTTTGCAAAACAGCGTGCAAGACGCTGTTGACCTGAACAGCCTCAAGCACCTTTTGGAAAACCGCCTGGAAGGGTTGCTGGGTACGATGGATCAGCACCAGCAACAGCGAAATGCCCGTGAACAGGAGCTTTCAGCCCACCTGCAAGGGTTGGCCGAGCGCATAACCCACATGGAGCAGCAGGCCCAGGACTACCGCGAACACCTTGAGGAGCAGCGCCAGAAAGCATTGATAGACCCTCTGACCGGCCTGCCTAACCGGGCGGCATGGGGTGAGCGCCTGCAATTTGAAGTGGAACAGTGGCAAGTTCACGGCAACCCGTTGCTGATTGCCATGCTCGACCTCGATCACTTCAAGCGTATCAATGATGGCTATGGCCACCTGGCGGGCGACAAGGTGCTCAAGATCATCGCCGCACAGTTGCGCAAACACCTGCTTCCCAGCGATTTTGTTGCCCGTTTTGGTGGCGAAGAGTTCGTGCTGCTGATGCCCGGTACAACACTGGCTGACGGCCTGCAGCGGGCCGAAAGGCTTCGGGCGGCCATCGAGGCGTGTCCGTTCCATTTCAAAGGCGAGCCTGTGACTCTGACCGCCTCCATCGGGGTGTCGGCGTTCAAGGCGGGTGATCGCAGCGAGCACGTGATCAAGCGGGCAGACGATGCGCTGTATCGGGTCAAGGCTAATGGGCGTAATGGCGTTGATCCGTGTCCATCAACTACTGAGTTCATTCTTTAAATAAACACTGTCGATTGAAAGTATCTAAGTAAAGCGTGCTGGGGGTCGTAATAGCTTTCCAACTGCCCAGTAGTACTTATCGGTTTTTAAACAGTATTGCTTAATGATGTTTGTTGATTCTTGACGTGCGAAGGGTGAGCGACTTATATGAAATAACAGGCTGTTTCAGGTTGCTCTAAGGGTGGCCGCAGCACTGTCATCTGTTTATAGGTCGGATGTTTATTGAGAGCGCCATGCCTGCGTGTTCAGGCTGTGTGGTGCCCTGCGCGACTCAAAAGGTAATATATGAAAACGTTAATTTCCTTGTTGTCCGCTCTTGTTTTACTGGTGGGCGCTATTGCGGTTAATGCAGCGGATAAAACCTCCCTGTATTCAGCATATATCAACAAAGATGGAACCCTGGCAACGCAGTCGCCTTATTGGATTGACCGTATTGAATATTCCAGTCAGCCCGATTATGCAGCCAGTTATAAAATAAAGTTGAGGTCCGACAGCTTCCAAAAAGTGCCAAAGTTTTGTGTGGTGTCGGCCGATGATAAATCAAGTTATGAGCACACGCTTTATGGCATGGCAAAGTTGTCGGGTAAACCGACCCGTGAAGAGGTCAATGTGATCGGGCTGATGCTGGGGCTCGATGGGCCGTCGGGCGACTCATCGACAAGCTTTTATCTGGTGTGCGGCAAGTAGCCGCTTTCCTCCTGCTCGTGCGCGAGCAGGGGGCTCGTTTCAACTCGCTGCCCTGGTACAGCTGCGCGACATGAGCAGTGAGGTATGCTTGATCATTAACTTTCAGCTGTGTTGTCTTTGCCCATGAAATTTTTAACGTTGATCTTGTCCATCGTTTTGCTGGCCGGGTGTGCCAATGGCCCTCCCATGGACACCCGCCATCCGTCGGTCAACTACGACAGCCGCGTGCAGTTTGTGGTGCTTCATTACACCTCGACCTCTCTGGAGCGCTCTCTGGAGCTGTTGACCCATGGTCCTGTCAGCAGCCATTACCTGATAGGTGATACCCCGCCAACGATCTACAAGCTGGTGGACGAAAACCAGCGCGCCTGGCATGCCGGTGAAAGCCAATGGAAAGGCCGCACATGGTTGAACTCCAGCTCCATCGGCATTGAAATCGTCAACAAGGGTTTTCGTGACACCCCGCAAGGGCGGGTCTGGTATCCCTACACCGAAGGTCAGGTCCAGTCGCTTATTGCCCTGCTCAAAGACATTTCGACACGCTACAAGATCGACCCGCGCAACATCATTGGCCATAGCGACATAGCCCCATTGCGCAAGCTGGACCCCGGGCCGCTTTTCCCCTGGAAGCGACTGGCCGAGGCAGGCTTTGGTATCTGGCCTAATGCTCAAGCCGTCGCCCGTGAGCAAGCGCTGTACGCCAGCAATGTGCCGAGCATTACCTGGTTTCAGCAGCAGCTGGCGCTATTGGGCTACGAAACGCCGCAAACCGGGGAGCTGGATGTTGCGACTCGCCACGTGTTGTCCGCGTTTCAGATGCACTTCAGGCCTGCACTATTTGATGGCACGCCGGATGCTGAGAGTGCGGCCATCTTGAAAGTGTTGAACACGCAAAAGCACTGATAAACCCGTGAGGGCTACAGCAGCGGTAGCGCCATGTAAAACTGCGTGCCTTGGCCGGGGCGCGAGTACACACCGATGCGCCCGCCATGCAGTTGCACAATCTCCTTGCACAGCGCCAAACCAAGCCCGGCCCCGCCTTTTTTGCGACCCACCTGCACAAAGGGTTCAAAAATACGGCCTTGCTGGCTATAGGCAATACCTTCGCCATTGTCTTCGATACTGATGATCACCCGCTCACCATGGCGCCGGGCCTGAAGTCTGATCTGGCCGCCACTGGGGGTATGGCGCAAGGCGTTGTCCAGCAGATTATCCAGCACACGTTCAAGCTGGACCTGATCGGCACTGAGCACAGGCAGAGGCTGTTGCAGCTCGACCAATAGCTCGATATTCCTCGCGGTGGCAGGTTCTGCGAAGCGTGCGCGTGCGTCTTCGAGCATCTGCCCGAGGTCACAGGGGGTCAGCGTCAGCTTTTGCATGCCGTTTTGATAACGAGAGAAGTTCAGCAGGTCATTGATCAGCTGCATCAGGCGCTGCATTTCTTCGTTTACGGTGTTGAGCAAATCGGTTTCGCGCGATTGCGGATCAAAGCGCGCGCGTTCCAGAAACAATCCGAACGCCATGTGCATGCCGGTGACGGGGGTACGCAGCTCATGGGACGCCCGCAGTACGAACTCGCTGCGTACACGCTCAAAAGCGCGTTGCTCGGTGACATCATGGAGCACCATGACCGCGCCAAGAATCGGACCTTTGGGTTGGCTGACCGGGGTCAGGCTATAGGTCAGCAGGCGGTTCTCGCCCTCGATGTCGACACTCAAGTCTTCCGGTAACCGTTCAAGGCTGCCACCGCGCAGCACCGTTTGCAGTTGCTGGTCGAGTTCGGGGCGTTGCAACGCTTCGCCCAGTGGCTGGCCCAGGCGGCTTTCGTCCCAGCCCAGTTGCCGCTGTGCCACCGGATTCAAATGCTCGAGTCGACCCTGCTGATCAATCATCAACAACCCGTCATCAATACTGTCGAGCACTGCCTGCAGCCGTTGCTGGCCCGCCAGCAGCTCGTCGATATTGGTTGCCTGATGTTGGCGCAAGGCTTCGGCCATCGTGCCGAAGCGCCGTGTGAGCAGGTTCATTTCAGTGGCCGAAGAGAGCGGCAGTACCACCTCAAAGTTACCTTTGCCAATATTGTCGGCGGCTTTGGCCAGCGCCTCGATGGGGGCACCAAAACGCCTGGCAATGCCGTGGGCGGTAACAAAGCCGATGATGAGCACCGCAAGGCCGACCAGACCCAGCAGGGACGCGATGATTATGGCGCGATCACGGGCGGCGGCCTGTGCGGCATAAATGGTATCCAGCGCTCGGCGGTGTTCGGTGATCAGGCCATTGCGCAACTGATTGAAGCGATTTGAAAGCTCGTTGTCAGTGCTCAGATTGAGTGACGCGCTATTGGCTTGATGGAACGCTTCCAAAAAACTGCCGTAATCTTTGCGTGCCTGAGCAAAGCCGCTGTGCAGATCGTTTTTGCGCTCATGCTCGATGCCCTCGTCGAGCAGGGTCAGATACTCCTGGGTAGAGGCTTTCAGCGCCTGCGGGTCTGGATTGTTGCGCAGCATCAGGATCAATTGATCACCCAGGGACTGACGCAGCTTGAGCCCCAGATCCAGAGTGATGAAGTTGTTGCGTATCAGAGCCTCTTGGCTCTTGGCCATCTGCATCACGCTGACAACGCCAAGCAAAAGCCCGAGCAACGCCACTGTAATCAGTGCAGAGATGCTAAGGAACAGACGGGTACGCAGCTTGATCGCAAGTCTCATCGGATGCTCACAGGTTGTACTGCTTACGTTTGCGATACAGCGTCGAGGCATCAATGCCCAAGGTTTTTGCCGCCTGATCCAGTGTTTCGCTGGTAGCGAGAACGGCGCCGATATGGGCTTTTTCCAGTTGGTCCAGGCTTAATGCCGCACCAATGCGCGGGGCATTGGGTGTGGTCTGTTCTGCCATGCCCAAGTGGCTGACTTCGACCACTTCCTGGGGACAAATGATACTGGCGCGCTCAACCACGTTGCGCAACTCTCGAATATTACCCGGCCAGCGGTAGTTGGACAGCGCCAGGCGGGCTTCCTGACTGAAGCCCCGAGCAGGTCGGGCGTATTCCTTGACGAAGCGGGCCAGAAAGCGATCGGCCAGGGTCAGGATATCTTCACTGCGCTCGCGTAACGGCGGCAGATGCAAGGTGATTACGTTCAGGCGATAGAGCAGGTCTTCACGAAAACGACCATCACGCACCATGTCTTCAAGGTTGAGGTTGGTGGCGGCCAGAATCCTTACATCGGCGCGGCGGGTCACGGGGTCGCCCACGCGTTCGTATTCCTTGTCCTGAATAAAGCGCAGCAGCTTTGGCTGGAGTGTCAGTGGGAAGTCACCGATCTCATCCAGGAACAATGTACCGCCGTCAGCCTGGTTAACCCGGCCCAGTGTGCTTTCACTGGCACCGGTAAACGCTCCGCGGGTATGGCCGAACAGCTCGCTCTCCATCAACTCGGCGGTCAGGGACGGGCAGTTAATAGTCACGCACGATTTCTTGGCCCGTTTGCTCCAGCCATGAATCGCCCGTGCCAACTCGCCCTTACCAGTGCCGGATTCACCGAGAATCAAGATGTTGGCATCAGTGCCAGCGACCTGACGTGCCGTTTCCAGTACCGCCATCATGGCCGGACTGTGGGAGTCCAGGCCGTCCTTTGGCTTGCGCACTTCGCCTTCCAGGGCTTCAAGACGGGCGGACAACTGGCGCACTTCCAACTGTTTGGCCGTCGCCAGACGCAACTGGTCAGGGCTGCACGGTTTGACCAGATAGTCGGCGGCACCGGCTTGAATCGCATCCACTGCGGTGTCGACCGCCGAGTGGGCGGTGACAATCACCACGCGCATCCATGGGGCTTGAATGCGCATCTGGGCCAACACATCCAGGCCGTTGTCTTCGCCCAGGCGCAAATCGAGGAAACACAGATCGAACACCTGACGTTGCAGCAGCGAGTCTGCCTGTGCCGCGCTGTTGGCGGTGGCAACGGTGTAACCCTCGTCTTCGAGGCAATAGCGGAATGTGCGCAGGATGGCAGATTCATCATCGACCAGCAGAATGCGGCCCTGGTGCTCTTTGGCTGATTCCATGTCCTGCGTTCCTTTATGAGTGATCTTGGTTAGTGTCGGAATAATCGGGCAAGTTGCATGATTTTTCAGGATTCATTCCGAGGCTAGCACTGAAGGCAGTCTGTTGCCCGGAGTAACTGGCTGATTTTAAAGCTGAATAGGCTGAATATCAGGTCTTGATCGATCGTGGGAATTTACCCTCGTAGCATCTGACTCGCGGAGCGAGGCTGCGGGGTTTGCGTGGCAGCGGGATCGTGCATAACGCACGACGGGCATTGGGGCTATCGTGCAGGATGCGCGTAAAAGCGGCCTTTTAAAACAACTAAGTATCTGATTTATATAGGTTTTATATCGATTCGAAAACTGGCATGGCACCTGCAATTACCTTTGTATAGAGCGTCGCGGCTTGCGACTTATCCACACATTGACCACCGGGTGGCAGGAGTTTGAACATGAATCGTCAACAATTCTCCAACATGCGTGTTTCGTCATTGCATCTACAGCAGGGTTTGTTTGCCAGCCTTGCCTTGTCGGTGACATTGATCGGTGGTCAACAGTGGAGCCGATTGGAAGCCGCGCCGCAGCCCGTTGCGACCGTTCTGCACTCTGCCGCCCCACAGCAGCATTTCAAGGCTTACGGATCTGTGACTGACTCCGCTGGCCGTTACGAACTGGCGGCTTCGGACGAAACACAAATAGCCAACACTCAACCTGCACCGGAACGTTGGGTGTTTTGAGTGTTCACAACCTTGAGGCCCTGATCGGGCATCGAGCTATACCAGCGGCATCATCCTGTTTCGCACAGTAATAAGGAGAATCACCATGTTGAGTTGGGCAATTACCTTCCTGATTATCGCCATCATCGCTGCAGTTTTGGGCTTCGGTGGTATTGCGGGCACCGCGACCGGCATCGCCAAGATCCTCTTTGTCGTGTTCCTGGTCATGTTTGTGGTGTCCTTCATCTTTGGTCGTCGCGGTCGAGGCTAGGCATGTTCGCCCCATCCTTTAAGGAAGTGGTCGCTGTCCTGTTAATAACAGGCGGCGACCGAGGGGCATGAAACCGGTTACAGGCTTTAATGATGCCAAGGTTTTGCCTTGGTTTTTTTGTGCCTGAAGAAAATCATCCGGTAGACGTAATGCCTTATCAGGGTTCATTTTTTTGAAAACAAATGTGGCCTGAACGGTGCTTCGAAACGTCGACCGTATATCGACAAATAGAAAAATAGCCCGGACTTATATCTGATTTGTGTTGTCGGATATTTCTTGGATATATGCGGCTTTATGCCACTCCCTTCGTGGCTAAAAAGACCTTGAAACAGCCGGTCTACGGCACTTATGTCGTCTATTCTGTGGAATCGCAGGGGGGGCGATTTGAGGTCTTGTCGGACAAAACCCATGCCGATTCGGCATAGGGTAGGCGTTTACGGCATTAGACGGCCACCTCATGCATGGGAATAGTTGCGCCTTTTTTCGCCTGCCAAAGAGCCTTTCTGGCTCGGTTTGGGCGACCTTCTACGGGGGTGGCGGTTTCTGATTTTTGCGCTTTCGAGCGCTCTAGTCTGAGCCTCTGCCCGAGTCCACTTGAAGTAAGGGTAATGACATGAAGAAGGCAAAACTTAGCCTCGCCTGGCAGATCCTGATTGGTCTGGTCCTCGGGATTGCAATCGGCGCGCTGCTCAACCATTTCAGTGCTGAAAAGGCCTGGTGGATCAGTAACGTTCTGCAACCTGCCGGCGATATCTTTATCCGTCTGATCAAGATGATCG